>NZ_CP124576.1:1878750-2502500 GCF_000281715.2 Sphingobium sp. AP49
TCATCGCATCACGCTCCAGGGTTTGCTCAGCAAGACGGCGCAGTTGATGATGCCGACCAACGAATAGGTTTGCGGGTAGTTGCCCCAGAGCTCACCGTTCTGGGGGTCGATATCTTCGGACAGCAGGCCCGCAGCGGTGCGACGGGACAGCATCTCCTCGAACAGGTCGCGTGCTTCTTCTGTGCGGCCGGTGCGGTGCAGCGCCTCGATCAGCCAGAAGGTACAGACGTTGAAGGCAGTGACGGGTTCGCCGAAATCGTCCGGTGCGCTGTAGCGCAGCATGTCGTTGCCGCGCCTTAGGTCGGCCTCCAACGCTGCGAGCGTGCCGACGAACATCGGGTCGTCGGCGGCCAGGAAGCGCAGGTCGAGCAATTGCAGCAGCGAAGCGTCGCGGGCATCATCCTCGAAATTGGCGGAAATTGCCTTGCTGTCTTCGCGCCAGGCGGATTCGAGAATGCGCGCCCGCATTGTTTCGGCGCGATTTTGCCAATGGGCGGCACGCAGCGGCAGGTCGAGCGCGGTCGCGGCATGGGCGAGGCGGTCGCAGGCGGCCCAGCACATGACGGCGCTATAGCTATGTACATGCGCGCGCGTGCGCAGTTCCCACAGGCCGGCGTCGGGCTGGTCATAGACCTGCCAGGCGCGTTCGCCCACCACCTCCAATGCCTCGAAATCGGCATGGCCGGCCATGCGCAGCAGCCGCTGGTCGATGAAGCCCTGAACCGACGACAAGACGATCTGGCCATAGGCGTCGTGCTGGATCTGGCTGTAGGCGGCATTGCCCACGCGCACCGGACCCATGCCGCGATAGCCGGGCAGTTTGTCCGCTTCCCATTCATGGAGCGTGGCGTTGCCCCGCACATCATAGAGCGGCTGGATGTGGCCGCCCTTGGCGCCGTCGACGATGTTGCGCAGATAGACGAGATAGGTTTCGAGTACGTCCAGCGCGCCGAGCCGATTGAGTGCCTCGACGGTATAATAGGCGTCGCGCACCCAGCAATAGCGATAGTCCCAGTTGCGCCCGCTGTCCGCATGTTCGGGGATGGAGGTGGTGAGCGCGGCGACGATCGCGCCGGTTTCCTCATGCTGGCAGAGTTTGAGCGTGATCGCCGAACGGATCACTGCCTCCTGCCATTCGGCGGGAATGGCCAAGCCGCGTACCCAAAGCTGCCATTCCAGGATGGTGTCGTCCAGCATCCGCTCGATCGCGGGGCGCAGGGCATCGGAAAAGCCCTCGTCCGGTCCCATGAAGAAATGCATGTCTTGTTCCAAGCGGAACCAGCTTTCCTGGGAAATAAGGCCGATCGGCGCGTTGGTCGAAATCCGCATCGCCATGTAGGACAGGACCATCCGGATATGGTTGGAGCCGTAATTGACCGGCACGGTCTCGCCATTCCAGGATGTGGTGGGGCGCAGGCGGACGCGGATGCGCGGACTACCCGCAACCGGGCGTACGACCCGGGCAAAGGCGACCGGGCGATACATGCGGCCCTTGTGCTTGTGCCGCGGGCAGAAATCGAAAATCTCGATGGCATTGCCCAGGCCATCGGTCTGGCGGGTGACGAGAACCGGAGTGTTGCGGATATAATGCTGGTCGACCTGGACACAATTCTCCAGCTCGATCGCCCAGAATCCGCTGGCGTCCTTGCCATCCCATTGCTTGTCGTCGAGCAGGGCGGAAAAGACCGGATCGCCGTCCACCCGGGGTACACAGGCCCAGACCATGCGCCCGGCACGGTCGATCAGCGCTGATGCCTGGCAATTGCCGATTGGCCAGAGGTCGAGCGTCCGCTCGCTTCCGGCAAGGATGTCGCTTGGCTGGTTGATCATCGGCCCCCTTCGTTCGCGCGAACGGGCCGCCGATCAGCTAAGCGCGGCGACCCCTTGGGTAAGGTAATGTCTGACGGCGGCAACCTGTTCCAAAATAAAGCCCGCTTTCGTTTCCCGCGGCGCGCCAACCAATATGCCCGTCCCCCCCAGATCGGCCGCAGCGGCGAAACCTTCTTCATCCGTGACATCGTCGCCGATAAAGATGGGCGTGCCGCCAGCCATCGGTGCCTGCAGCATCAGGCGGGCAACGGCGCTGCCCTTGTCGGCACCACCAGGGCGCAGTTCAAACAGCATCTTGCCGGCCTGTACGGCCAGGCCATGCTCTTCGGCAAGCCGGTGCGCCAGCAGGCCGGCCGCCTCGGCCCAGGCCGGCGCGCCGCGAAAATGGAGGCCGACGCTGATCGTCTTGCGCTCCACCAGCACGCCGGGTTTGTCGTCCGCAAAGGCATGGAAGACCGTTTCGACCGCGTCGATGGCAGGCCGGCGAGCAGGTGCGTCGGGCGCTTCGCCGGGCGACGCAAACTCCAGTCCATGAGTGCCCGCCAACAGGAAATCACCAAAACCCAGATCGCGCAGGGTCGCGACCGAGCGGCCACTGACGATGGCAAGACGCCCCTGTAGCCGGGTACGCAGCCTTGTAAGGGTGTCGATCAGGTCTTCATCCACCACCACCGCGTCTGGCGTGTCGGCGAGTGGCGCCAGCGTTCCGTCAAAATCGAGGAACAATGCCGCCCCGTTCAGCAGCGTCACTGGTGGAGGGAGAAGGGTGGATGGGGGAAGGGTGGTTTCTGGCACGCGCGCAAGGTGGCGACTATGCTGGAAACCGCAACCCCCCCTCCTGTCCGTCGATGTCGATTTCAGGAGCGACAGGCCGTGCTGCATGGCTTGTCGTCAGACCAGGGCGCGCGCCATTCGATCCGGTGGAGGACATGGAACGCCTGCATCACCTGGTGCAGCGGAGCGATAATCGGGAGGTGTCCATGGCTGGGGTCGCACAGCCGGGCGTTGGGATCGCGCATGACCTGTTCCTTTCATCCATGCGGGGACTTGCCAGCGCCGTATCGCCGATCGACCGCCTCCATGCCAACAAAAGCATGGACGGTATAGATAAGCCTGACTTATCAAGAAGGCCATGTCCCAGCTGCCGCCCCTGTCCGCTGTCCGTGTGTTCGAGGCTGCCGCGCGGCTGGAAAATTTCACCGCCGCCGGACAGGAGCTGGGCATGACCCAGGCAGCGGTCAGCTATCAGGTGAAATTGCTGGAGGAACGGCTCGGCATCAGCCTGTTTCAGCGCACCGGTCGCAAGGTTGCCTTGACTGAGAAGGGGCGGGATATCGCGCCGATCCTGACCCGTGCCTTCGACCAGATGCGGCAGGGCTTCGCCGCGCTGACACAGGATCATTCGGCGGTGCTGAGCATAAGCTGCACCAACAGTTTCGCACATCTCTGGCTGGCGCCGAGGATCGGCGCTTTCCAGATGCGTCATCCCGGCCTTGCAGTGCGGATCATGGCCGATGATGCTGTGGTCGATCTGGCGCGCGAGGGCATCGATCTCGCGGTGCGGGGCGGCAGGGGAGAATGGCCGGGGCTGGAGGCGACGTTGCTGACTCATAACCGGCTGGTGCCGATGTGCAGTCCGGGGTGGCTTGACCGGCATGGGCCGATCGCCGACGCGCAGGCGCTCCATGCCTTGCCGCGCCTGTCGCCCGACGACATGTGGTGGCATGAATGGTTCGCCGCGATGGGCGTGGAGGCCGATCCCGCCGATGGGCCGCCGGGCATCGCACTGGACAGCCAGGTGATGGAGGGGCGCGCCGCGATCGCAGGGCAGGGGATCGCGATCCTCAACCATTTCCTGTGGAAGGTGGAGGTGGAGGCGGGGCAACTGGTGGAGGCCGTGCCCTCCTATGTCCGCGAAATCGCCAGCTATTGGCTGGTCTATCCACCCCACGCCCGCAACACGCCCAAGATCAAGGCCTTCCGCGACTGGATCAGCGCGGAATTCGCCACGGCCATCGCCGCCGACCCGGAGGCGCGTTTCTTGCCGCGCTGAAAAGCATGGAATTTCGCTTGGTACATGCCGGACTTTCTGATCGGGCTGAACTGGCGATCAATGGGTATAATTCTCGTTTCCGTTCACGTTCCGTCCTGCTAAGCCCCTCCCGATGACCGATTTCCGCGACCCGTTCGACGCTATCAAGGACCATCCTTTCGACGCGGCGCTCTCGCAGCGCTATCTGGTCTATGCGCTGTCCACCATCACCGCGCGCTCATTGCCGGACCTGCGTGACGGGCTGAAACCGGTGCATCGGCGCCTGCTCTGGGCGATGCGATTGCTGCGGATGGAGCCGGGCGGCGCGAACCCTGACGTGCTGGTCGCCAATCCAACGCGCAACACCACAAGCTACAAGAAATGCGCCCGCGTCGTCGGCGACGTCATCGGTAAATATCACCCGCATGGCGACGCATCGGTCTATGACGCGATGGTGCGCTTGGCGCAGGATTTCTCGCTGCGCACGCCGCTGGTCGATGGCCAGGGCAATTTCGGCAATATCGACGGCGATAATGCAGCGGCCATGCGCTATACCGAGGCGCGTCTGACCCAGCCGGCGGCCGACCTGATGGCTGGCCTGGATGAAGGGACGGTCGATTTTCGTCCGACCTATAATGGCGAGGATGAGGAGCCGGAGGTTTTTCCGGGCCTCTTCCCCAATCTGCTCGCCAATGGCGCCAGCGGCATTGCGGTCGGCATGGCGACCAGTATCCCGCCGCATAATGTGACCGAGTTGCTGGATGCGGCGACCCTGCTGATCGATGATCCCGAAGCGGGCGACGCCGCGCTCATGGAGATCGTGAAAGGCCCTGACTTCCCGACCGGCGGCGTGCTGGTCGACAATCAGGCGATCATCTCCGAAGCCTATCGCACCGGACGAGGCTCCTTCCGCACCCGCGCGCGTTTCTCCACCGGCCGCAACGAAGATGGCAGCTGGGAAGCGGAAGGGATCGAGAAGCTGGCCGGGGGCACCTGGCAGCTGGTGATTTCCGAAATCCCCTATCAGGTGCAGAAGTCCAAGCTGATCGAGCAGATCGCGGCGCTGATCAACGACAAGAAGCTGCCGATCCTGGAGGATGTGCGCGACGAGAGCGACGAGGCGATCCGCATCGTCATCGTTCCCAAGAGCCGCAACGTCCCGGTCGATGTGCTCAAGGACAGCCTGTTCCGGCTGACTGACCTGGAAAATCGCTTTCCGCTGAACCTCAACGTGCTGGATGCTACCCACACGCCGCGCGTGCTGGGGCTGCGCGCGGTGCTGGTCGAATGGCTCAAGCACCAGATCGATGTGCTGGTGCGCCGGGCGCAGCACCGGCTGGAGAAGATTGCGGCGCGGCTGGAACTGCTCGACGGTTATATCATCGCCTATCTCAACCTCGACCGGGTGATCGAGATCATCCGCACCGAGGATGAGCCCAAGGAGGTGATGATGGCCGAGTTCAGCCTGACCGACCGTCAGGCCGAGGCGATCCTCAACATGCGGCTGCGCAGCCTGCGCAAGCTGGAGGAGATGGAACTGCGGCGCGAGCATGCCGAACTGGTCAAGGAACAGGCGGAGCTGGAGAAGCTGGTCGAGAGTCCGACCAGGCAGCGTACGCGGCTGAAACGCGACATTGCCGACCTGCGCAAGCGCTACGGACCCGATACTCCGATCGGTCGCCGCCGTACCCTGGTGGAGGAAGCCGGGCCAGCACGGGAGATCCCGCTGGAGGCGATGATCGAGCGTGAGCCGGTGACGGTGATTCTGTCCGAACGTGGCTGGATTCGCGCGATGAGTGGGCATCGCGACCTCGCCTCGGCCGACACGCTCAAGTTCAAGGAAGGCGATGGGCCGCAATATGCCTTCCACGCCTATACGACCGACAAGCTGCTGATGGCGACCGCGAGCGGCCGTATCTACACGCTGGGCGCCGACAAGCTGCCGGGCGGGCGCGGTTTCGGTGATCCGGTGCGGATGATGGTCGATATGGACGAGCAGGGCGCGATCGTCGCGCTGTTGCCTGCCAAGGCGGGCGGACAATTGCTGCTGGCGTCGTCCGACGGGCGCGGATTCCTGGCCGATGTGGCCGATATTTTGGCGGAAACCCGCAAGGGCAAGCAGGTGGTCAATGTGCGCGCCGGCGCGAAGCTGAGCGTCGTTCATCCGGTCGCTCCGGAGGCGGACAGCATCGCGGTGATCGGCGAGAACCGCAAGCTGCTGGTCTATTCGATCATCGAAATGCCCAAGATGGCGCGTGGCCAGGGCGTGCAGATGCAGCGCTATCGTGACGGCGGTCTGTCGGATGCGATTGCTTTCCGCTTGAGCGACGGATTGAGCTGGACGATGGGCGGGGAGACAGGACGGACTCGGACCGAGGCGGACATGACCCCCTGGCGTGTCGCGCGGGGCGCGGCAGGCCGAATGCCGCCCACCGGATTTCCGCGCGATAATCGTTTCTGACGCGATTTCTGCACCTTTGGCGGAAGTTCGTTTCCCGAAAATTTACCGCTGTCCGATAAGGAGAGGGCATGGAATCCATGTCGGTGCGTAACTGGCCCTCTCAAATGACCAGTGGCTCCCCCTTGCCCGGGGGCGATGAGACGCATCTGTCACAAGCGATCGGGACGACCGATTGGCTGACGGCCCTTTCCCAAGCATCTGCAATTTTATCACATGAAAACAATGAGATAGTCATAGTAGAGGCCAATGAGGCTTTTCTGCGTGCCTTCCGTGATCATCGCGAACGCGGTGCATCGGCCTCCCAGGCAAGTGCAGAATGGCGGGCGCGGGTAACGGCATTCATGCGCTCGACCGGCGATTCGGACAGCTTTGAAATCCGGCGGGACGGCAAGCTGGGGCCGGAATATTTTCTCTGCACCCTTGGCCGATTGCGGGCGGGCGCGGGGCGGAGTGAACAATTTCTGTTCACCGCGATCGACCGGACCAGCGAACGTACGATCGAGAAGAATCTTCGTCGGGAATTGCTGTCCGACAGCTTGACCGCATTGCCCAATCGAACCGGGTTTGGCGAAGAGATCGACGATCGCCTGACCAATGGGTCTTGGCCCGATAATGCCCAGTTCGGCATCATCGCCATCGACCTCAGCCGGTTCAGCCGGGTCAATGAATCGCTGGGGCCGATGGCGGGCGATGAATTGCTGATCACCGTCGCCAAACGGCTCAAGTCCTGCTTGCGCCAGGGCGATGTTTTGGCCCGTATCGGTGGCAATGATTTCGCGATTTTTGCGCGGTTGAACAATGGCTTGTCGGATACGCTGCAGATCGTGCAGCGTATCCGTGAGGCGTTGAGTTCGCCGATCCGCCTGAGCGATCTGCAAATCCGGGTCGATTGCGCGATCGGCTGCGCCCTATCGGCCCATTTGGACGATGATCCCGACGATGTCGTCCGCAAGGCCCAGGCCGCGGTGAAGATCGCCAAGCGTAGTGGCAAGGTCGAAATCTATCGTAACGGCGTACTCAAGGAAGCGCAGCGGCGCTTTTCGATCGAGAGCCGCCTGCGCGACGCATTGGCGCATGGCGGCCTGACCCTCGCCTATCAGCCGCTGATTCATTTGCAGACCGGCGAGATCACCGGTTTCGAGGCGCTGGCGCGCTGGAACGATGCAGAACTGGGCAATGTGTCGCCGGTCGAGTTCATCGCAGTCGCCGAGGAAAGCGGACTTATCACACCGCTCGGGCGCTGGGCGGCCTATGAAGCCGCGCAGGCGCTGAGCCGCTGGGATGCAAAATTCGGGCAACCACTGCCGGTGGGGGTCAATGTCAATCTGTCGCCGATCCAGATGGCGCGCGATGATGTCGCATCGATGTTCGAGGAGGCGTTGCGCTATTCCGGTATCGGCGGTCATCGCCTGACCGCAGAACTGACCGAAAGCGCGATCATCGCCGACCCCGACAAGGCGCGCAAATTGCTGTTCGCGCTCAAGGATCTGCAGATGCCGATCGCGATGGACGATTTTGGCACCGGCTTTTCCAATCTGGCCAGCTTGCACAGCCTGCCGATCGACATCCTGAAGATCGACCGCAGCTTCGTATCGACGATGCTGGAAGATCATGACAAGGCGGTGATCGTACGCACCATCTTGTCGCTGGCCGAATCGCTGAACCTACGCGTCACGGCCGAGGGGATCGAGACGCAGGAACTGGCGCACGCGCTACAGAAGATGGGCTGTTGGCAGGGGCAGGGCTATCATTTCGCACGGCCAATGGCCGAGGCGGAGGCCTTTGACTATTGGCGCGCGCGCTGGAATTTCGAGACGGTCTGATCCGCAATCTCTCCGACCCGGTTCGCATCGGGGAAGTCTTCCGCCACCCAGATTTTCTGCACTTCCTGCAAGGCGCGGGCGACATCCGGTCCAGGTTGCAGGCCGCGCGCGATCAATGCACCGCCGCCGATCGGCAGGCTGGGCGGGGTCCAGTCGACCAGCGAGGCGAGGGCAGGAAGCGGAGCGGCAGGATCGAGCAGGATGCGATCGACCGCTCCTTCCACGCCGATACGGTGGGCGAGAGCGCGCGGCCCTTCCGGTGCGGGCGCCGGTTCCAGCGCGACGATCAGCCTCTTGCGGGCCTTGTTCGACAATTTGAGGCGCGCGCCGATCTGGTCGGCCTGCACCATATTGGACGGTATCAGCGCGGCCAGCCGGCGCAGGGCGGATGGTTCGATCCCGGCGGTGGCTTCACGCGCGATCAACGCCGACAGCCGATGAACGCCATCGATGGTGATTTCGGGCAGTACGGGGCGCCATATGCCGCCATCGACCATCAGCCGCAGAGCCGGCACCGGATCGCGCACCACCAGCAATTTGAGCAGTTCATCGGCGATCCGCTCGCGCGACAGCGCCATCAGGCTGTTGGCGGCAGCGACGCACGCAGCATAGGCGACCGTGTCAACTTCGTTGTCACCATAGCGGGCGAGGAAGCGGAAATAGCGCAGGATGCGCAAATGATCCTCGGCGATGCGGGCATTGGCGTCACCGATGAAGCGCAGGTGCCGTGCATCGAGATCCGCAACGCCGCCAAAATAGTCGCTGATCGCGCCAGTCAGCGGATCGGCATAGAGGGCGTTGAAGGTGAAGTCGCGGCGGGCGGCATCCTGCTGCCAGTCGTCTGTATAGGCGATCGTCGCGCGGCGGCCATCTGTGCTTACGTCCCGGCGCAACGTCGTGATCTCGACCGGTCCATCGGGCAGGACCGCGGTGATCGTGCCATGCTCGATTCCGGTCGGTACTGCCTTGATACCGGCGGCCCTGAGCCGATCGAGCACGTCCTGCGGCAGCAGGCTGGTCGCGATGTCGAGATCGTTCACCGGCAGGCCCAGCAACCCGTCACGTACCGCTCCGCCGACATAGCGGGCACGGCCCTGTTCCGCGTCGAGCGCGGCGAGCAGGCCGGAAAGGCCGGAACGATGGCGCCATTGGGCGTCAGGAAGAATGCGGGTCATGGCCGAGCCTGCGGGAAAGATTGGCAAGAATGGCAGCGGTCACGCCCCATATGAGGCGCCCCTGCCAGGGGATTTCATAATAGTGCCGCTCGACGCCTTCAAACAGCATGCTGCGGCGGACCCGATTGGCCGGATCGAGCGCATAGTCAAGCGGCAGTTCAAACCAGTCGGCCACTTCCCCGGGCTGGGCACGTAGCGGCAGGTCGGGCGGAATAACCCCCAGCACCGGCACGATGTCGAAGCCGGTGAAGGTGTGATAGCGATCCGATGTGCCGATGATGTCGACCCGCTCGGAGGGCAGGGCGATTTCCTCGCGCGCCTCGCGCAGCGCACCGGCAATTTCGTCGGCATCGCCCGGATCGACCCGGCCGCCCGGGAAGGCGACCTGGCCGGCATGTTTGCGGAGCTTTTCCGAGCGTTGGGTCAGGATCAGGCCTGGCTCGGCGCGGTCGGTGATCGCCACCAGCACGGCGGCCGGTGCCAGCGCCATGTCGCCGACGATCCGGGGATCGCGGGTTTCCGAGGGCAGCAATTCGATATCGCGGCTATGCCCGTCGGTCAGGGCGGCGCGCAGCCGATCGGCCAGCGTCATGCGCCACCGTCCAGGGGGAAGAAGATGCCTTCGCTCCACAGCCCGATCCGATCGCCGCCTTCGTCGAGGGCGATGTTCATCAACTCATAATAGACGCTGCGTAGGATCAGCGCATCCAGTCCGGCGCGGACATGCAGATAGGGATGGGGGCCATCCGCGCGCGCGCGCAGGGTCAGCGCATGATCCGGCCCGGCCGGCACCAGATCGCCGGTATTCAGGCGAAAGGCAAGCTTGCGTTTCGGACCTTCGCCCTCGCTTTTGAGTTCGACTGCGACAAATGGGGCATCATCGACGACGATGCTGAGTTTCTCGACTGGGGTGACCAGCACATAGGAGCCGTCTGCTTCCCGTCGCAATATGGTGGAAAAAAGGCGGACCATCGCCTCGCGCCCGATCGGCGATCCCTGATGGAACCAGGTGCCGTCGCGGGCGATCCGCATCTCGCTGTCGCCGCAATGCGCGGGATTCCATTTTTCGACCGGCGGCAGCCGCTTTTCGGTGGCAAGGCGGGCAATGTCGGCCAGCGACAGGTCGGCAAGGTCGGGCAGGGGCTCCATCGGCATGGGAAGCAGATAGGAGCCGCCGAGCCGCTTGGCAAAGGCCTTTCAGGCGGTAACCGCGATTCGCGGGCTCAGCATGCCGACGCCATCGATCGGGCAGTCGTCGACCGACAGGGCGAGCAGGCGGCGCGGCTCGAATGGTCCGGGGCAGGCCCAGCCGGCCGTCCCTTGGGCGGTAAACCCCCAGAAGCGGCCATAATATTCCGGATCGCCGATCATCATCAGTGGTTCGCTACGCTGGGCACGGGCGGCTGCGACCACCGCGTCCATCATCGCGCGGCCATGACCACCCTTCTGATGGGCGGGATCCACTGCGACGGGACCGACCATCACCAACGGCGTCTGACTGCCATCTTCGTGGGTGAGCGCGACCGGCCAGCTTTGCAGCGACCCGATTAATTGCCCTGCATCGAGCACGGCAAAGGACAATTGCGGCAGCCAGGGCATGCCATCGCGAATCAGATAGGCGGTACGGCCGTGCCGATCGGGGCCGAACGCCGCATCGAGCAGCGCTTCGATCGCCTCTTTCGGCTGGGTATCGAGGGGCACAATCACTGACACGTCTTGCCGATTCGCCATCAATGGCGCATGGACCGCGCCGGAAGCGGCGGGCCTATAGCGTCCAGGCCGCAAAAGGAAAGATTAAACTGGACCCGTGCCTTTTCGGGCACGCCGGACATGGCGAGCTATGGACAGCATTTTTGACGATTATCTGACGTTGGAGGTCAACAACCTGCACGTCGACGTACTGACCGGCATCTATTCGGAAGAGACGCATCTGCCTCAGCCGTTGCGAATCTCGATTCGGGCCAAGCTGAGAATCGCGGATCATTATGATCCCGAAACGCCGCTCAGCCAGTCGAAAAACTATATGGACCTCAAGCATGCCGCATCGACCGCGCTGCCCGAGGGGTTGCACTTCACCCTGATCGAGGGCGTGGCCGACCATATCATCGAGACCATCTTCCTGCAGGACGACAAGGTCCGCCATGTCGAGGTGAAGATCGTCAAGCTGGCGCTGAGCGAGCGGGGCGAGGAAATCGGCATCACCCTAGGCCGCGGCCGGAAATAAGCGCCGCTGGCGACGCAAATAGTAAGGCCCGCCGCTGCCGGATGCAGCGGCGGGCCTTATCTTATGCCTTCTTGATCAGACCGATTTCGATCAGCCGCTCGGTCAGATAGTCATGCGCGCTGATCGGTTCCTCGCGACGTGGATTGTCCGGCGTCACGCATTGCGGCAGCGCGTCGATCATGAAGTCCGGGCGCAAATGCAGGAAGAAGGGCATGGAATAGCGCGAATGGCCGCGCCGTTCCGGCGGCGGATTGACGACCCGATGGCTGGTCGAGGGCAGCACATGGTTGGTCAGCCGCTGCAGCATGTCGCCGACATTGATGGCCAGCGCCCCCGGCGGGGGCACCACCGGCAGCCAGTTGCCGTCGCGATCCTTCAGTTCCAGCCCGCCTTCCTCGGCGCCCAGCAACAGGGTGATGAGGTTGATATCCTCATGCGCACCGGCGCGAATGCCAGGCGCCTCGGGCGATACCGGCGGATAGTGTAGCAGGCGCAGGATCGAGTTGCCATCCTTGATCGGGCCGTCGAACCAGCGTTCGGGCAGGCCGAGATAGAGGGCGATCGCTGACAGAAGCTCGGCACCGACCCGGTCGAATTCGGCATAGAGCGGCGCGAATATGTCGCGAAATTCCGGCATCTCGGTCGGCCAGACATTGGGCGGCATCGTCGCGGCGAGCGGATCGCCGGGCGCCAGGTCGCGGCCGACATGCCAGAATTCCTTGAGGTCATTCTCGCTCGCGCCCTTGGCGATCTCGACACCGAAGGCGGTATAGCCGCGCTGGCCGCCATTGAATTTGGCGTCATAGGCGCGCTTCACCTCGACCGGCTGAGCGAAGAATGCGCGGGCCAGCGCCCATCCCTTGTCGACCAGCGCCTGGTCCATGCCATGGTCCTTGACCATGGCGAAGCCGAAGCGTTGGAAGGAGCCGCCGAAGGCGGCGGCGAAATCGCCCTTGCTCATCTCTGCCATGGACAGGACGGGCACCTGTTCCAGCACGGATTGCGACACGTATAATCTCCAGATCGATAAGGATTGCGGGCAATATAGCGATCACCCGTGATGGTTCCCATCCTTGATCGTCCTTGGCGCCTGATGCAAGGAGATGCCATGAACTACTGGCTGATGAAATCGGAACCCGACGCCTTTTCCTATGACGACCTGGTCAGGAAGGGGAAGGCCGAATGGGATGGCGTGCGCAACCATGCGGCCCAGCTGCATATGAAGGCGATGCGTCAAGGCGACCTCGCTTTCTTCTATCACAGCAATATCGGTGTCGAGGCAGTCGGCATCATGGAAATTGTCGAGGAAGGGGCGCCCGACAGCACCGACGAAACCGGCAAGTGGATCGCGGTCCATGTTGCGCCGCACAAGAAATTGGATCGCCCGGTGACGCTGAAGGCGATGAAAGCGGACCCGGCATTGGCCGATATGGTGATGTTGCGACAATCGCGGCTTTCCGTATCGCCCCTGACCCAACAGCAGTTCGATCATATTGTCGGCATGTCAAAGGCTTAGAAAAACGAGATGCTCTCGATTGCATTCCGCGCAACTGGGACGCCGTTTTTTGCGATTGTATGAGTTTTTGCGCTGCAACATATGGGTGGCAACAGAACAGAATGTCCAAGAGGTGTTTGAGGGCATTCACAAGGAGCACACCCATGCGAATGCTGTCCAAGTTTGTTGTCGCCGGCGCCCTGAGTGCCATCGTTGCCATCGCCGCCCCTGCCAACGCGCAGGAAGCCGGCAAGCAGCGCTTCACCCACGAAGGTTATACCTACGTCTATGACGTCAAGGATACCAAGACCGGCAAGGTGATCTCGGGCCGTCGCTATCCCGATGCCGTCGCCTTCAACCTGGCCGTCAAGAATGGCAAGGTCTCGGGCGTTTCGGGTGGCCAGAGCGTCGCCTTCAATGTCGAAGACGCACGCGGCGCCGCTTCCAAGTAAGCGACCCGGCGTTCATCGTCAGAAAAAGGGCGGCTTCCCGACGGGGAAGCCGCCCTTTTTCTGTGTAAGGCGCGGCGATTAGCGGCAGGTGCGCTTGCTATCGATCGACTTGCCCAGCAGAGCGCCACCGGCAGCGCCCAGGATCGTGCCAGTAGCGCGATCGCCACGGGTATCGATTGCGCGGCCGACCAATGCGCCGCCGACGCCACCAACGATCAGGCCAGTGGTGCCGTTGGACTTGCGGCAATAGGTGCGACCGTCGCGACCGCGCCATTCCTTGTAACGATAATGTTTGCGGGCCTGGGCGCCGTCGGTGGGCAGGGCCATGGAAACAGGGACGGCCAGCGATAGGGCGGCCAGGGCCATGAGGGCGTTACGCATATTATCTCCTCCGATTTGCGTTGTTAGCCGATGAACCCGCGTTTATTGACCTAGGTTGCATGAACCTCCGACAACGTCATAAGCTTTTGTTTCTTATGTAATAAAATTTGAGATGAGATGATCATGGCGAGCGATGAACGCGAAGCACAGGCGCTGATAGCGGCCTTGAACCTGCAGCCGCATCCCGAAGGTGGATGGTATCGCGAGACCTGGCGCGCGGCTGCCAAGCCGGGCGAAAGGGCGGCCGGAACCACGATCCTGTTTCTGCTGGAAGCGCATCAAAGCTCGCATTGGCATCGGGTCGATGCGGTGGAACATTGGTTCTGGCATGCCGGGGCGCCACTGACATTGTCGATCGCACCCCAAGGCGGCCAGGTGACTGAGCATGTGCTGGGCGCCGATATCGGCATAGGGCAAATGCCGCAGGCACTGGTGCCCGCGCATCATTGGCAGGCGGCGGTCCCCGCAAGCGGATGGGTATTGGCCAGTTGCACTGTAATCCCGGGATTTGATTTTGCCGGTTTCACCCTGGCGCCGCCAGGCTGGACGCCGGCCTGATCGCAGCAGGCAGTTGTCGAGCAGACTTATCCACACTTATCCACAGATTTGCGTGATCGACGGTCTTCAAACCGTCCGAATCCGCTTTGTGCGACTCGTGGAACATGGCAGCATCCCATTTATCGGAACAGGGCGGCTGGATCTCTCTAGCCAAAAAACTCTGGGAAACCAGAAGTTTAATGTCATGTTTCGATCGGTCTGATGGAAGATGTCGTGCGCCAGGACGGCATGGCCGATCAGGCGATCCAGAGCAACCAATGCCGGGTACGCGCGAAAGTGAACGTCGGGCGGCGGAAGCGAGGATCAGCAGAGGTGAACCAGCCTTCGGGTCAGTTCTCCCGAGCAGGGATGTGGAGACGCATCGCATCGCCGGACCAGAAGGCGCACCCGTGAGGGGACGTGGCCGAACGGAAAGACGGACGTGGGGATCGGCAGGCATGCCGGTCCCCATTTTGCGTCAAGGGACGGGAGCTATGTTCGATAGCGCCCGTCATCGCAGGGGGCATGATTGAAATATCCGTGGTGCCGGCTGAGGGGATCGAACCCGGGATCTTCGGTTTACAAAGGAAACAGAGGCTAGCTTAGCGATTTTGACCTGCTGCGCACTGGCTGACGTGAATTGTTGAACAAGATCCGCATAGCCCTTGTCATGGCCTGAGCGGGGAACCGGCCTGTCCGTAATTACGAACAAAAATATGAGGATCGAGCGACCATGAAGGGTCGTTTAATCGGGAATGTCATCAGTTTTGGAAGCCGTGGACGTGCTGGGGCGATCGTGCCCGTGGCCTCAGACTGGCTGGAACGCTTTGATCCCTGTGCGCCACAGCACGAAGGAATGAATGTCCGCTGCCAGTGCGTCGCGCTGGGTGCGCGTCGATCCCACGCCATGTCCGGCATCGAAATCGACGCGCAGCAGCACCGGGTTGCGGCTGGATGTTGCGGCCTGCAGACGGGCGGCGAATTTGGCGACGTGCCAAGGGGCTACACGGGGGTCGGTGGCGCCCGTTACGCATAGCACCGCCGGATAAGGGGTGCCGGGCTTTATCGCCTGATAGGCGTCCATGTCGTACATGATCTTGAAGCTGGTGGCGTCCACCATCGGCCCCCACTCGTCGATGTCGGAAACATTTTGTTCCGCGACATAGCGGATAGGGTTGGTCCACCCCACGTCCGAAATCGCCGCTGCAAACAGCTCCGGTCGTTCGGTCAGCGCGCGGCCCACAGTAATGCCACCAGCCGACGTGCCGCTGATTGCCAGATGTTTTGGGCTGGTGACCTTGTCGGCGATCAGCGTTTCGCACACCGCGATCAGATCGCGCCAGGTGTTGGCTTTGGTCGCCTTCTGTCCCGCCTTATGCCAGCTCCGCCCATATTCGCCGCCACCGCGCACATTGGCATTGCAGTAGACGCCGCCCGCATCGAGGAAAGGCAGCAGGCTGGCCCCGAAGCGTGGCGTTGCCGAATATTGATAGGCGCCATAGCCGGTCGCCAGCACCGGATTGGCTCCGCTGGGCTTCATCCCCTTGCGATAGATGAGCGTGTAAGGAATCTGCACCCCATCCTTTGCGGTCGCGAAAGCGCGCTTTGCTTCATAAGGGCTGGTGTCGATGGGCGGCCGGGGCGTAATACCGGTATCGGCAACCTTGCCGGCTGTGTCGATGCGCCAGATGCCGCTGGGTTCCAGCCAGCCAGCCAGACGCAGATAGGCGCCGTCCAACGCGGAACTGGTGAACACGCCGTCGATCGCCCCATCAAAGGGCATGGCGATGGGCGTCACCTTATCTCCCGATAGACGCGACAGGCTCTGAATACCGCCGTCCATGAAAGACAGGAATAGCCCGTCGCGCGCCACATGGACGTCTTCCAGCACCGCCGCGCCCTCTGGTACCACTTCATGTGCGGTGGTGAGGTCGGGTGCCTTGGCCGAGGTTCGGAGCAGGCGGCCACGGTCATTGCTCTTGTTCGACAACAAATAGAGGTCGTCTTTGTCGATCGCCTGGGCGACGATCAGGTCATCAAAGCCGCAGACCGGCTTCACCACGCCCTTCCCGCTGACGAAATCAGCGAGGTCCGCTGTCCACAATGCTTTTTCGGTGCGGACATCAACCACGCCGATCAGAAGGGAGGATGAGCCTTCTGTTGTGGTAATGAAGGCGGCCTGTGTCTCCTCCATCGGGATTTGCGGCCACTGACCGCGCTTCACCATCAGCTTGTCGGTCTTGGGATCGGTGCCCAGAACGTGGAGCCGGTTTTCGCTATTGAGGTAGAATTGCGGCGTGCCGCGCTCATTGACGAACGCGATGTAGAAAAAGCCGCTGCCATCGGGCAGCCAGCCAGTGACGCCCCAGTCTGTCTTTTCTATCCTTTCGGGCAGGATGGTGCCGGTCGCTACCTCCATGATGTGTAGCACCGACGCTTCAGAGCCGGCGGGAGACAGGCCATAGGCCAGATGTTTGCCATCGAACGAAGGCTCCCACCAGTCGAGGGAGACATGGGCGTCGCCGATCTTCATGATGGTGGGGTCGATCAGAGTGCGGACGGTGCCGTCGGGGTCCCGTAGGAACAGCTTGAAATTGTCCGCACCCACCGGGCGCTGCTCGTAGAAGAGCCAGTCGCGCGTTGGCACGACCTTCGACGTCGTGGCGGCATCGCCGGTCAGGGCCGAGATGCGCTCGCCCAACGCCTTGCGGCCGGGAATGGCATCGATCATCGCGCGGGTATGATCATTCTGCGTTCGCAGGAAAGGCAGCCAGTCGCGGTCTTTGGAGTTTTCCATCCAGCGATAATTGTCGGTGATCTTGGTACCCCAATAATCGTCGATTGCCGGCTCGATGCGCGCGACCATGGGCGTGTTTGCGACCGGCATCGCCATCAACCGGCCGCTCGTCGAAACGGCCAGGGTCGCTCCACCGGCCATCAGAAAGGTTCGGCGATCGGTCTGCATGAATATTTCCCTGTTTTAATGTGGGCAGATTGGCAGTTTGTCTATGCTCAAGAAGACGGAGAGGCATTAAATCAGTAATTTAGTGATATGGTCAAGAATTTGCGCCGCTCGGAAAGTAAAATCCCGAGCTTGAAATTCAAAATGCCATCAGTAGAGGCGTACGGGAAGCGTCACCGCAATTAGTTGGACTGTTAGGCCCAGGCCGATTTAGGCGGCATGAACTGGTTCCGTTCCTCCCCCCGTCAGTTGGCGCCCGCGGGCTAGCCGCGCGCCATAGGCCAGGCGGCGCAGCACATATTCGGCTGGACCCATGGCGCTGAATGAAAGCCACCACACGGCAAAGGCGCAAGTCACCAGCCAGATTGCCACGGCGATGCCCATCATGCCGGCAAAACCGAAATGGCCGACTTGCCCGAGCCCGTAAAACAGCAGCGAGGTCAAAATCGACTGGAGCGAATAAATCGTAAGCGCCATGCGCCCCATCGCACGCACCGGCCACGCCCGGCCCAGCATACCGCGTTGATAAAGTCCCACGATCAGCCCGAGGTGCCCGAACATCACCGCCAGGCGCGCGACTTCGTAACAGCCGCCCTTGAGCGCGTTGGCCAGGGGAATCGCCAGCTCCGGCGCAATATCGAATCCCATACGCGCCGAGTAAACCAGTCCCACCGCGCGCAAGCCCAGCCCCAGCGAATAGCCGATCACCACCAGCCGCCAGTACAGCCCCGGTCGCGCCTCGCCGCTCAGGATGCCGGTGCGCAACAAGGCCATGCCCAGCAACATGAAGCCCAGGCTTTCGGCTACCGTCTGCCAACCTTCCGCCGAAAGATTGAGTTCAGCCCACATGTTCAGCGACCAGAGAAACACTCCCGGCAGGCTGGTGCGCTTGACGACTTCGGCCTTGACCGCTGCCGCATCGGGATGGATCTGCGCGCGCATCGTCGCGACTTGTTTGATCGCTTCGCTCTGCTCTTCGCTCAGGGCATGGCCGGCGGCCTTGGCTTCCTGTGCGACCAGGCTGGTCCGCTGAAGATCGGCCTGCTCATAGCGCGTGACGGCCGTCAGCAGCGACAGACCTGCCAGGAACACCCCGGCCCAGACCAGCAACGCGCGCGGCCGCAAAGTGCGGAAACCCAGTAGCAGCAGGCCGCACAGGCCATAGTTCCACAATATCTCACCGGGCCAGAGGAAGACCGCCCACTGCACCACGCCCAGCAGCATGAGCGCCAGGCAGCGCCGCGCCCAGACATCGAAGCGCCCGGCCTCGGGGCCCGCACCGTCGAGCCCCATGCCGTCGGAACCCACACCACCAGGACCACGCAGCATCAGGAGCATCGCGGCGCCAAACAGCACCGTAAACAGCCCACGCATCGTTCCTTCGAAGAACAGCAACTGGACGACCAGGGCAATCCAGTCGGCATTCCAGTGCATGGGCCTGGGCAACCCTTGCGAGAAACCGATTCCCCCCATGAAGGGAATGTTCATCAGGAGAATGCCGCAGATGGCAAAACCCCGCAGAAGATCGAGCGTATCTATTCGCCGCCCAGCCTGGGTCGGCGCTATTCCATGGACATTCATGACTATTCCCCCACCAGGCGCGCATTTTCGAGCGCCTTGTGTCCCAATATTGCTAATCGTCTTTACCAGTGGGTGAAATGGAGATTATTGCGTGCATCTGCACTGCCGCAATTGACACTCCGGTCTTGAAAAGAAAGCCATACATGACCCGTCAGCCTGCTCTCGATCACAGTCATGATGCGGAATTCGGCGTACCCTATCGCACCGCCCAGGCGATCCTGGCCCATCCCGACTTTGCCCAGGCGCGCCGGCTCTATCTGGAAAGCCTCCTGGCGCTGTACGGCGATGATGCCTTTCTCAACAAGCTGCTGCTCGAAGGGGCGCGACAGGTGGTGTTCGGGGCATTGATCTGCCTGCTGGCCGCGCACAATATGGCCGACCGCACGACCTGGCCCACGCTTGCCAACCTCAAGCGCGTGCTCAAGCCCTTTGGTCAGTCGAGCGACCGCAAGATCGAGCAGCTTGTCGCCCGGCTGGGCTCGGTGGGGTTCGTCGAGCAGAACGCCTTGCCTGGCGACGCACGCGTGCGCCTGCTAACCCCTTCGTCCGCCATGCTCGCCCATGACGAAGCTTGGCTGCTCGCTCATTATCGGCCGCTCGCCCTGCTGTATCCGCAAGACGACCATAGCCGCCCGCTTGCGCGTGACCGCGCTTTTCAGCTGGCGCAGCGGCGCATTGCCTTTGCCTTCATCCCGCGTTCGGCCCCAGTGCTACTGGGCAATCCGGCGATCCTGCTGTTCGCCACGCGCGACGCGGGATTTTTGGTGCTGGCCCAGCTCGTGCTCGACAGCGAGGATGGGCGCCCGACCTCGTTCGAAGGCCTCTCGCGCCGCTTTGCCATCTCGCGCACGCACGTGCGCCAGATGCTGCGCGATGCCCAGGCGATGGGCCTCTTGATGCTGTCCGGGCGTGGCGGGCAAGCGATCACGCTGATGCCCGCCATGTGGGCAGCACTCGACAAGTTTGTGGCCGAAGGTATGTCCGGCCACGATCTTACCGGGGCGGCGGCCCGTGCCGCCCTGAAGGCGTCTCCCCCGCCCGAAGGCTGATCCGGCTCGACAGCGCAATGATGGCACCTTACGTCGGGCGGGGCTCGGTTCGCGCCCGGCGGATCGGCGACGCACGCGCGCACTTTGGCATCATCTGTAAGGTGCCCGGTTCCCCGATAGGATTTGGCGACGATGCGAAAGCACGACAGTTGCTCCAGCAGGCGCTCGCGCTCGATCCCAATGGTCTCGATGCCAATTATTTCTGGGGTGACGTCCTGTATGATCAGGGCGCCAAGGCCGGCGCCAAGGCGGCAATTTGGACATGCGCGCATGCGACCTGGCCACCGAATGACCGAGACATGCCTTCGTGAGGTTTCGACGCTCCGTCGCCGGACTGTAATCGACGACATGCGTTCGTCGTAGATCAAAGGGCCGTCGGCAAGGTGGTGACGTGCGTTTGGACCAGCAAATATCGTTTATCAGGCAGGCGAATTGTGCGCGAAGCGATCAATGCTCGTTGCTGCGCTGGCTGGCATCCACGATTTGGGAGCAATTGCAGGGCGTGGTGCCGGCTACAGGATTCGAACCCGTGGCCCCCTGATTACAAATCAGGTGCTCTACCAGCTGAGCTAAGCCGGCACATTCTCGCCATACGTCCTTGGCAACCGGCGGTCAATTTGCCGGTGAGCCACGATATACTCTTATCCATACTACCGCTAAGCTGCTGGCTTTGCGGCGCTAGTATGCGTTCGCTCCCGATTCCTATGAAACCGCTGCACTACCGCTGTGCTAAGCCGGCGCACCATTCCGGGTCGGACGCCCTTACTATCAGATGACGCCGAACGTCCAGCCCTCCGTTGCAGCAATTTGCGGGGTCAGTGCTGCGGGTGTCCAAAATTGTGGATCGGGCGCGACCATGCGCATCCAGGCTGCCGTCACGAGCGCGTCTGCCCCGTGATCGTCGGGCAGCGTCGCCGCATAGGGCGCCGAACCCAATGTCGTCAACGCGGCTTTGATGGCGGGCAAATCCCGCATCTTGCTGCGTCCCTTGGGCCGCCCGGCGGCGCGGGCTGCAATGCTCGTATAGATTTCGACCACCAGTGAACCGGCGGTGGGCATGGGATCGAACGGCCAGACCGGAACATAAGGGCGCACATGATGGAGCAGGCGCATGCCAGCGAAGCTGGCCTTGGCAACCTGGGCTGCGCCGATCGCGTCATAGACGGTGGAGGGCTTGCCACCGCCGCCGGCATTATAGTGGATCTCGCAGGCCCGGTTGTGCATGAAATCGGCCTTTGTCCCATCGGCCCTGCCAAAATAGAAATGGCGGCGATGGGCGGTTTCCAGCAGACTCGCGGCGCCGAGGTCCGGATCGTCACAAAGCGCATTGACATAGGCCCAGAAGGCGGGGGCGTTCGAGGGTGTCGGGTCGCCCGGCAGATAGGCGCCGCGCGCAATGAAGGGGGGCGCAAAGCTGAAGTCGAACCCGAACAGGGTAGGGGCATGCTGTGCGCTGGCGAGAAGCCAGTCCACCACCGACTGGCGCGACCAGATGCCGCCGGGCGCCTGCACCAATTCGGGCGAGTCCTGCCCGATGTTGCAGATCGCGACCGCTATCCCCTTGTGGCGCGCGCCCTTGGCCCCTGACCAGTCGATCGCCGCGAAGCGTGTGAAACGGGGCGTCACGCCGGCCCGCGCTCTGCCCGCAGCCGGTTCCAATGCGCGATCCGTTCGGCGATGCGCGCCTCGAAACCGCGGTCGGTGGGGGTGTAAAAGGTCTGGGGGCTCATCTCATCGGGCCAGTAGTTGGCGCCGGAAAAGCCGCCTTCGGCATCATGGTCATATTGGTAATTCTTGCCATAGCCGACCTGCTTCATCAGCTTGGTGGGCGCATTGACGATGTTCATTGGCGGCATCAGCGATCCGGTATCGCGTGCCGTTCTGAACGAAGTCTTCATCGCCATATAGCCGGCGTTCGACTTGGGCGCGGTGGCGCAGTAAAGGCAGGCTTGGACGATCGCCAATTCGCCTTCGGGCGAGCCGAGAAAATCATAGGCGTCCTTGGCGGCAAGGCATTGAACGAGTGCTTGCGGATCGGCGAGGCCGATATCCTCGGTCGCAAAGCGCACCAGCCGGCGCAGCACATAGAGTGGCTCCTCACCGGCGGTCAGCATCCGCGCAAGATAATAGAGCGCAGCCTGCGGGTCAGAACCGCGTAGCGATTTGTGCAGGGCGGATATGAGATTATAATGGCCTTCCCGATCCTTGTCGTAAACCGCGACACGGCGGTGGAGCAGGGCGGATAGGGCTGCGGGGTCAAGCGGCGCAGGAATATCGATCGAATAGAGCGTCTCGACCTGATTCAATAGGAAACGACCGTCGCCGTCCGCGCTCGCCAGCAAGGCCTCGCGCGCGGCGGCGTCGAGCGGCATTGGCCGGCCCATCAGCGCTTCGGCCCGGTCGAGGAGCAGTTCCAGCGCCGAAGCGTCGAGCCGGCGCAGGATCAGCACCTGCGCGCGCGAGAGGAGGGCCGCGTTCAGCTCGAAGCTGGGGTTTTCGGTCGTGGCGCCGACCAGCGTGACCGTGCCATTTTCAACGAAGGGCAGGAAACTGTCCTGTTGCGCGCGGTTGAAGCGATGGATTTCGTCCACGAAAAGCAGCGTCTTCTCGCCATGGCGGGCATGCTCCCTGGCCGCCGCGAACACTTTCTTGAGGTCGGCTACGCCTGAGAATACGGCAGATATCGGCTCGAACCGCATGCCGACCGCGTCGGCAAGCAGGCGGGAAATGGTGGTCTTCCCCGTACCTGGCGGCCCCCAGAAGATGATCGAGGACAGGCGACCGGCAGCGACCATGCGTCCGATCGCACCATCCGGGCCGGTCAGATGGTCCTGTCCCACCACATCGCCCAGCCTTGCCGGGCGCAGGCGGTCGGCGAGTGGGGACTGGTCATGGGCCAAGGGTGGGATATCGTCGGAAGCGAACAGATCAGCCATCGCGTTCCATATAGGGCGACTTTGCCGATCAGGGAACCGGGCTGGAGCGCAACAACGCGCCATGGGCACGCTGGCGGATGATCCGCAGATAGGTATCGACCAGTGCCTGGTTCACCTGGTCCCAGCCATAATGTTCGGCCTGGGCCTCCGCCGCTGCACCGGCGCTCTCACGGGCGGTTACGTCGGTGCAATAGATTTGCAAGGCATCGGCGAACTTGCCGATCGCGCCCGGGCGGATCAGGCGGCCGGTCACGCCTTCGCGCACCAGATTTTCGCTGCCGGTCGCGCGCGCGGCCACGGTGGGCAAGCCACAGGCCATCGCTTCCAGCGTCACATTGCCGAAGGTCTCGGTGACGGACGGGTTGAACAGCATGTCCATGCTGGCGACCGCACGGCCCAGGTCTGGCCCCATCTGGAAGCCGGTGAAAACGGCATCTGGAAGGCGGTTCTGGAACCATTCGCGCGCTGGCCCTTCCCCGACCACCAGCACCTTGTGCGCGACGCGCCGGGCGGTCAGCTGGTCGATCGTGTCGGAAAACACGTCCAGCCCTTTTTCCATCACCTGCCGGCCGACAAAGCCGATCACCGGCATGTCATCGGCAATGCCGAGCGAACGACGCCAGGCGAGATCGCGGCGCTGCCGGTTGAAGATTTCCCGATCTATGCCGCGCGTCCAGATGCCGACATCATAGCTCATACGCTGTTCGCGCAGCAGTTGAGCCATGGATTCGGACGGTGCGACAATCGCGTCGCAGCGGCGGTAGAAACGGCGCAGAATGCCCTCGATCGCCGGCTCCAGAAAGGCGAGACCATAATAGCGCGGATAGGTCTCGAACCGGGTATGGACCGAGGCGACGGCCGGCAATTGGCGGTCGCGCGCCCAGGTCAGCGCGCGATGGCCCAGCGGATCGGGGCTGGACAGGTGGATCATGTTGGGCGCGAACGCCTTTAGGTCGCGCCGCGCCGCACGGGACAGATGGGTAGGGATGCGATATTCGGGGCGCCCGGGTACGGGGATGGATGGCGTGCTGACCAGATCGCCGGTCGGTGCGAAGGCCGGCGTATCGGTGGTCGGCGCATAGACCCGCACCGCCGCGCCCTGTCGCAACAGATAGCCCACGAAGCGGTTGAGCGCCTGGTTCGCGCCGTCGCGCACATAATTATAATTGCCGCTGAACAGGGCGACACGAAGACCGGTAACATCCATCGGGCGCCCTTAACGCAGACCGGCAAAAAACCCAAGGAACCAGAATCGCGATCGGGAATTTTCCAGATGCTGTGAGAACGACCGGCCAACGTGATTGTCCCCGCAAAGAGAGAGGAAGCCTGCGAATGACCGAGAGATTCCGCATGGGAACGCGGGTCAGGTGGAACTGGGGGCAGGGCGTTGGCCGGGGACGCATAGCGGAGGCGTTTGAACAGCAGGTCGAGCGCACAATCGAGGGCGCGCTCGTCCGTCGCAATGGATCGCCGCGCGACCCGGCCTATCTGGTGCGGGCTGACAATGGCGGTGTGGTGCTGAAGCTCGGGTCGGAACTCAGCGCCGCTTGAGAAGGCAACCGCAGGGCAACTGGCCATCGCGTCTTGCCGGCTGTCATGGCATGGTGCGTCATGGCCCATATTTCCATGACCATCGACGCGCTGCTGATCGGCATGCCCAAACCCTTTCGGGACGACGATCATAGCGCCATTGCCAAGCAGGCGGTCGCCGGCCCCATCCGTATCAACTGGCTGGGGTTCGAGGGCGACGGCGTGGCCGACACCGTCCATCATGGCGGCTGGGACAAGGCGATCCATCTCTATCCGCAGGATCATTATGGCTGGTGGCGGGAGCGAAAGCCCGACCATCCGCTGCTCGATGCGCCCGGTGCCTTTGGCGAGAATATCGCGAGCCGGGGCATGACCGAAAGCGACATCTGCCTGGGCGACCGGTTCAGCCTGGGCAGCGCGGTGGTGGAGGTGAGCCATGGCCGCCAGCCCTGCTGGAAGCTCGACCATCGTTTCGGCGCGCGGGATGTGATGGCGACGATCGTGAAAACGGCGCGCTGCGGCATCTATTTTCGGGTCATCCGGGAAGGGGAGGCAGAGGCTTGCACGCAGATGGCGCTGCTCGACCGCCCCTTGCCCGACTGGAGCATCGAGCGGGTCTTCCGCCTGCTGATCGGCGGTGGCCACAAGGCCGATCCCGATGCGGTCCGTGCGCTGGCCGACATGCCGGTCCTGGCGGAGGCCTGGCGCGAACGGGCGCGCAAGCTCGCCGCCTGACCGGCAAGATGTGGATGGGTCTTCGGCCTGTCAAAGAGCGGTGAAGGCCTAGGCTGGCACGGGCGTTGTAGGACAGCGAAAAATGTCGGCCGGCATCGTCCAGGCGCTCGACCGACGCGACAGTGGATTTCCGCCGAAGTTCACAGTGTCGTCGGGCGATAGCGCCCCTTTTGCGCCTGCGACGCTTCGGTGACGCGCCGTCCACGCGCCTGCGACGCGCCAGTTCGGCCGAAATCAGGGTCATGGTTGCGCGCCATCGACGCGACAACCAGGCCACAGCAACGCGACGCTATGGAAAGGTCGAGGCGCACGGGACGGTTTTTCATCGTCGGAGGAGATCATGCCTGGCCCGAGTAGGACAGGCCGGACTGCATGGTGGGGAATCTGGGATGGCGACTAACGACCATTTTAGGTCATGCAAGCGTTCAGATTATTTGCTTGATAGCTGCCATTCGAGCACAAGCCAGTGCGAGCAAGTGGCGGCAGAGCAACAATGACAAGATATTCCAGTCTGAATTGTCCTGAATATCAATATGGATGGCAGTGCATGTTTTCGTTGCGAGCGAAACGCAATGGCTCCGCAGCGATCTTTCAGGCACGGCAATCAATTACTATTTGGCAAGCGATGCGCCGCCGCGCCAAACGAGGCGGTAATCCATTATTGTCAGATTATCGCTCCGGTCAAGACGATTATCGTTTCCTACTTTATCGCAATAAGTTGTATATTGATCGTGCCTTCAGACTGGGCATGTCTGCGGAAGAGATTGAACGACGCGGACTATTTGACGCGCTTCGTCATCATCAGCAATTTCGATCATTCCGAAAAATCATGAAAAATCAAAATTTGAGGTAGTTGGAGCGACGTCTGCAATCCGAAATTTGCTCTCTATACCTGCCAGTCCGCTAACCACCCTACTCCGTCATCAAATGAAAGTCGGGGGCTTCTGGGTTCTGTGCAGAGCAGAGCGATGCCAGCCCGCGCCGGCATGACGGGATAATGGCAGTCTGTTCCCCATCCTATTCCCCACCCCGCTTCGCGTTCAGCTCAGCAGGTCGATCGCGTCCGCGTCCAGGCCGCCGGGGATGATCATGATCGGGCAGGGCATCTTGCCTGCGTCCGATCCGGTAAAGTGGGACACGAGGGCGCCGGGCGGGCCGCTGGCGGCCGCGCCCAGCACCAGGGCGGCGACGTCGTCCATTTCCTCCAGCGTCTTGCGCACGACCGCGACGGGATCGCCCTGGCGCACGGTGATGCTGGGGCGAATGCCGGATTCGTCCGTCAATGTGCCGGCGGCGCTGGTCACCAGCGCCTCGGCCCGTTGCAGTGCCTCATCCTCCATCGTCGCCTGCACACCACCCCACTGGACGAATTCGGACGGCGGGATCAGGGCCAGGATGCGGACTGCGCCGGCGGTCTTGGCAGCGCGGCGCGCGGCGAAGCGCAGCGCGGTTTCGGCTTCGGGCGATTCGTCCACGACCACCAGATATGTCCGCATTGTTCGATGCCCCCGAGAAACAAAAGTCGGCCTTGCCGGGCCGTCAAATCGCAGCTGACGAACCAACGCGGTGAAATGTGGGGCATTATGGCCCCTTGCGCAAGGCGTGGCCTTGACCGTTCCGGCCAAAGGGTGAAAACGGGCACCGAACGGCGCGTGCCAGATAATCAAGAAGAGGCCCCGAACGCATGAGCAAGACGATCCAGATGCCTGCCCTGTCCCCCACCATGGAAGAAGGGACGCTGGCCAAATGGCTGGTCAAGGAAGGGGACAAGGTGTCGTCCGGCGACCTTCTCGCCGAGATCGAGACCGACAAGGCGACCATGGAATTCGAGGCCGTCGATGAAGGTACCGTCGCCAAGATCCTGGTATCGGAAGGCGCCGAGGGCGTGAAGGTGGGCACCGTCATCGCCATCATCGCCGAAGAGGGCGAGGATGTCGCCGCAGCCGCCGCCAGCGGTGGCGCCGCTCCCGCGCCCAAGGCCGATGCGGTTCCCGCCAAGGCCGAAGCCGCCGCTCCCGCCGCCAAGGCCGATCCGGTGCCGGCGAAGGCGGCTGCGCCTGCGGCCGCTCCGGCGGAGGGCCGCGTGAAGGCGAGCCCGCTGGCCCGTCGCCTGGCCGAAGCCAAGGGCGTCGATCTGGCTGCTGTCGCTGGTTCCGGCCCGAACGGTCGCATCGTCAAGGCCGATCTGGACGGCGCCGCTGCTGCGCCTGCCAAGGCCGCCGCGCCGGCCGCTGCTGCACCCGCCGGAGCCCCGGCGCCGGTCGCCACCGCCGCGCAGGATTTCGGCATCCCCAACGAAGTCATCAAGCTCAGCGGCATGCGCAAGACGATCGCGCGCCGCCTGACCGAGTCCAAGCAGCAGGTGCCGCATATCTACCTGACCGTGGATGTGCAGCTCGACAAGCTGCTGAAGCTGCGCGGCGAGCTGAACGCCGGCCTGTCGGGCCGTGGCGTCAAGCTGTCGGTCAACGACCTGCTGATCAAGGCGCTGGGCGTGGCCCTGATGCAGGTGCCCGAGTGCAACGTGCAGTTCGCCGGCGACCAGATGCTGCAATTCAAGCGCGCCGACATTTCGGTGGCCGTATCGATCCCCGGTGGCCTGATCACCCCGATCGTGACCGGTGCCGACATCAAGGGCGTGGCCGCCATCTCCAACGAGATGAAGGACCTGGCCGATCGCGCCAAGGCCGGCAAGCTGCAGCCGAGCGAATATCAGGGCGGCACCGCGTCGCTGTCGAACATGGGCATGTTCGGCATCAAGCAGTTCGAGGCCGTCATCAACCCGCCGCAGGGCATGATCATGGCGATCGGCGCGGGCGAGAAGCGGCCCTTCGTGGTCGATGACAGCCTGCAGATCGCGACCGTCATGTCGGCAACCGGCAGCTTCGACCATCGCGCGATCGATGGCGCCGATGGTGCCCGCCTGATGAAGGCGTTCCGCGAACTGATCGAAAATCCGATCGGCATGCTGGCCTGATGGCGAAGGTCGACGAGCAGCCGCCGGAATATAGTCCGGCGGTGCGCGTCATCGCCATGCCCGCCGATACCAATCCCCATGGGGATATTTTCGGCGGCTGGCTGATGAGCCTGATGGATTCGGCTGCGGGTTCGGTCGCGGCGCGCTACAGCCACGGCCGTGCGGTGACGATCGCGGTGGAGGGCATGACCTTCCACCGTCCGGTCATCGTCGGCGACGAGGTGTCGGTGTTCGCGACGCTGAAGTCGGTCGGCCGCACATCGATGAAGATCGATGTCGAGGCGTGGCGCCGTGCCCGCCATGACGATCGGTCCTATCGCGTGACCCAGGCGACCTTCACCTTCGTGGCGATCGGTGAGGATCGCCAGCCCCGTTCCGTGCCGCCGCTGCCTGCTCAATAAGGGCGCGGCCTGACCAAGATATCGAAATAGCGAGAGAGACCATGGCTGATACCTATGACCTGATCGTCCTCGGCTCCGGCCCGGGCGGCTATGTTGCCGCCATCCGGGCGGCGCAACTGGGCCTCAAGACCGCGATCGTGGAGCGCGAAAATCTGGGCGGCATCTGCCTCAACTGGGGCTGCATTCCGACCAAGGCGCTGCTGCGTTCGGCCGAAATCTTCCATTATATGCAGCATGCCAAGGATTATGGCCTGGTTGCCGAGAAGATCAGCGCCGACATCGAAGCGGTGGTGAAGCGCTCGCGCGGCGTCGCCAAGCAGCTCAATCAGGGCGTCACCCACCTGATGAAGAAGAACAAGATCGCCGTCCACATGGGCGATGGCAAGCTGACCGGAAAGGGCAAGCTGACCGTCACCAAGGACGGCAAGAGCGAAGAGCTGACCGCCAAGCATATCATCATCGCGACCGGCGCCCGCGCCCGCGAACTGCCGCAGCTGAAAGCCGACGGCAAGCGCGTATGGACCTATCGCCATGCCATGACCCCGGCGGAAATGCCGACCAAGCTGCTGGTCATCGGATCGGGCGCGATCGGCATCGAATTCGCCAGCTTCTACAACGACATGGGCGCCGACGTGACCGTGGTCGAGATGATGGACCGGATCGTGCCGGTCGAGGATGCCGATGTCTCGGCCTTCCTGGAGAAGGCGGTCAAGAAGCAGGGCATGACCGTGCTGACCAGCGCGAAGATCGAGAAGATCGCCGCAACCGACAAGGGCGTGACCGCGACGATCAAGGACAAGGCCGGCAAGGACACCACCACCGAATATAGCCATGTCATCGTGGCGATCGGCATCGTCCCCAATGTCGAGAATATCGGCCTGGAAGATGTCGGCGTCGAGCCCGACCAGCGCTATCATATCAAGACCGACGCCTATGGCCGCACCAATGTCGACGGCATCTGGGCGATCGGCGACGTCACCGCGCCGCCATGGCTGGCCCACAAGGCGAGCCATGAAGCCGTCACCACGGTCGAGGCGATCGCGCAGGCGCTGGGCAACAAGGATGTCCACCCGCATGCGATGGACGTGCGCAACATCCCGGGCTGCACCTATTGCCACCCGCAGATCGCGTCGGTGGGCCTGACCGAGGCCAAGGCCAAGGAAGCGGGCTACGACGTGAAGGTCGGCATGTTCCCCTTCATCGGCAATGGCAAGGCGATCGCGCTGGGCGAGGCCGAGGGCTTCACCAAGACCGTGTTCGACGCCAAGACCGGCGAACTGCTGGGTGCCCATATGATCGGCGCGGAAGTGACCGAGATGATCCAGGGCTTCACCATCGGCAAGACGCTGGAAACCACCGAAGCCGAACTGATGCACACGGTGTTCCCGCACCCGACCATCTCGGAATCGATGCACGAAAGCGTGCTCGCCGCTTATGGGCGTGCGCTCCATATCTGATCGGCGGCAGATGCTGAAAAAAGGCGCGGGGATATTCATCCTCGCGCTTTTTTGCGTGCTGGGAATCGCGCTGGTGCAGCGCAATGGTCTGCTCGACGATCTGAACATCGGCCTGATGGGCTGGGCCGGGCAGGGGCGAGAGACGGCGCTGGGCGGGCAGGTGACGATGGTCATGCGGCTCGCCTCGGCGGTCGGCGGCACGGCGATCCGCATCATCCTGTCGCTGATCGTGCTGGGGGCGCTGGTCTTTACCGGGCGGCGCGCGGCGGCCTTGTGGTTTGCCGGGGTGGAGATTGGCGGCACTCTGCTCAACCTCCTCCTCAAGCAGATATTCGCCGCGCCGCGGCCCGACCTGCTGCCGCATCTCGACATCGTGCACAGCTATAGTTTCCCCAGCGGCCATGCGGCGGGGAACATGATGTTCTTCGGCGCGCTGGCGATGCTGGCCGGGCGACGCTGGGCCTATGGTGCTGGCGGGGCGATGATCGCGCTGATCGGCGCCAGCCGGGTGTGGCTGGGCGTGCATTGGCCAAGCGACGTGATGGCCGGATGGATCGAAGGGCTGGGCTGGCTTGTGCTGTGCGCGGTCTGGCTACCAGCGCGGCGAGGGCAGCAGTAAGGCGCGGGCGATGCTGCTGTGCGGCGGCATGCCGTCGGCGGTGACGAAGCCATGGACCCAGAAACTGTCCCAGGCGCTGAGCATCGCGATAATGAGCAGGAGCAGACCCGCGCCGGCGCAGAGCAGGCGGGCGCCACGCAGCGGCTGGGCCGGCATCAGCGCCAGCAGCACGAGCGGCAGTAGTGGCAGGAAGTAACGACCCTGCGTGCCCTGCACATAATCGGCGCCGAGTGGCGTGCCGGTGAGGTACATGGCGGTTTCGATCAGCAAAGCGGTGCCGGCCGCGATCGCCAGCCACCATAGGCGCTGGCCAATACCGAAACTATCCCCTGATCCGCCCAGCACCGCGCTGCCGAGCATCAACAGGGCGAGCGGGTAGGCCAGCAGCGGCAGCAGGATCGCATTCCAGCCGAAGCGACCGACGATCTGCAGCGCATAGACCGGCGCACGTTCAACGATGCTGGAAAACAGGGTGCGGGCATAGGTGGCAGGGTCGGCCAGGATGACGGCCAATTGCTGGCCAAGCGGCGCGGTCAGCACGCTGTCCCCGGTCTTGCGCGAGGTGATGTGATAGAGCGCCTGGCTTCCGCCGTTCGCCTTCATCCAGACAGCGAAGATGACAGCCCCGAGCAGCATTGCACCGAGGATGAGCGCATTGCGCGACAGGCTGTTGCGGGCGGGCCAGCGCAGGCCTGCCGCCATCAGCGGCAGATACACGCCCTTCGCCAGCGCCAGTAGCGGTCCCGTAATCAGCATGGTGAGGGAACTGGCGCGCTCCGGCCCAAAAGAGCCAACCCGCAACGCCAGCGCGAGACCAAGAAAGCCGACCCCATTGATGACAGCATCGGGTGACAGAGACCCTGCCTGATAGCAGAAGGTGGGGAGCAGCGCGGTGGCGAGCAGCGCCATCCGTCCAAAAGGGATCAACTGCAACGCGGCGGCGAGCAGCAGCAGGGCCGTCAGGGCATTGACGAGACGGCCGATATAGAAGGCGCCGAGATGCGGCAGGCCAAGCGCATCGCCGATCAGGATACCGGCCGTTCCGGGCGCATAGAGGGTCGGTGCGTAGCTGGCGACATTGGGAAACTCGGCAAAGCCCGTGCCCGGGCGCGCGGAGTCGGCGGTCCAGGCCTTGTCGATCATCGCCCGATCATAGCGATGATTCTTGCCGTCCGGCTCTGTCGGGAAATCGATCGCATGCAAATCAAGCGCCGCCCGCGGCAGATAGGTGCCGATCCGCACATCATGGCTTTCCGTCACTATATGGCCCCGGGAGAGGGCCAGGGCCTTCATATAATGCTGGTTTTCGTCCGGTGCCTGGAACGGAGGAGTAATGAAGGCGAAGAAAAAGGTTACGAGACAAGTCGCGATGAACAGAATATTTTCGATATAGTTGCGGCTCATGTCCCTACCGGTCGTACAGATCGATTTACAGTATGGACGTCTATCGTTAACATTCCACAATGGAAATGGCACATCGACCAGATCGATGGATCATGCCCCGGATTATCCCGTCCGGTCGGCTATGGCGGTATCCGGCGCAGACGCTGCGGCAAGAATATCCTCAGGGTAGATATAGGCCGGCTCAAACAAGGGCAGGCTGGTTGCCGAATCGAGAAAGTCGAGAAACTGCGCGGGGTCGCGATAATCGGCCTGGCGGAAGATGGCCGGCGAATGACGCCACCAGGCCGATCTGAGCATCCGTTCGATAATGTCGGGCGTGAAGCGGTACCGGATGATCCGTGCCGGTACCCCTCCCACAATCGCGTAAGGCGGAACGTCGCGGGTGACCACGGCGCCGGCGGCGATGACCGCGCCCGTCCCAATGGTGATGCCACGGGCCAACTGGACATGCTGCCCAATCCAGACGTCATGCTCAATGACGGGCGCGGGCGCAAATTGATCGGGTGGTGGCACGGGCACGAAGCCATCCAGCCCGAAATCGTCATGCGCCGCCCGGAAAGCCAGATAGCCTTTGGACCCGACATCATAGGTGAACGAACTTGATGTCGCCCATTCCACCGGATGCCGGTCGCGGAAAATGTCGAGGCCAAGGGCGATGGAGCAATAGCGTCCGACCTGCATATCCAGGGGTAAGGGACTTTCCGAATAGGAGAAGGCCCCCATGGCGCACAGGGTGGTGCCAGCCGCGAAGCAGCTATAGGGTTCGATCGCGGCGCAACGGGCCATGGCAAGGATGGCATCCCGGTCAAGGCGGCGCTCCTGCCGACCAAAGAAAATGCGATGGCGGGAAAACGCCGCCAGCACCGAATCCGACAGGCGCAATTTCCATTTCTGCCCGTCGCGCGCATCAGGCCATTGTTGAAAATCCGCGTCATCCGCAGGGGCTGGCGGCGATATCTGGCGCAGAATGTGGCGAGCAAGCCCCGATGCGGCGCCAGCGACATAATCGCCTGTCAATGTCCAGCGGCCACGCACCAGTTCGGCATCGGTGAAGATGGTGGTGGTGGCGCCATCCGCGCGCTGAAAATGCAGTGCGCCGTCAACAACCGTCCACCATCTTTCATTGGGATGGTCGCGTCCGCCGATCCGATTGCCGGCATCCAGCCGGATATCGCCCAGATAACGGCTGTTTTCACGACCAAACCACCAGTGGCTGCCCTCCAGCGATTGCACGCTGAAAGGCGGCGTGATGGTCTGCAGTGGCGTCTTCAAGCGTCTTCCGGTGCGGGTTCCTGTTCCACCGGCGGGTGGAGCCGCAGGCGGGTGACGCGACGGCCGTCGCTGGCCAGGACTTCCAGCTTCCAGCCGCTCTGCTCGTGCGGGATGATCTCGCCGGGTTCAGGCACGCGGCCGGCGAGCACGAAGGCAAGACCGCCCAGCGTGTCGACATCTTCCTCGATATCGCCCAGCTTTGCGTCGATTTCTTCGGCAACATCGTCCAGTTCAGCCCGGGCGTCGGCGTCCCACATGCCGCCTTCCAGCGGCACGAGCATCGCCTCGGGCGCGTCATCATGTTCGTCCTCGACGTCACCGACGATCTCTTCGACCAGATCCTCGAACGTCAACAGTCCCTCGGTGCCTGAATATTCGTCGAGCACGATAGCCAGATGCGTGCGCTTGGCCCGCATTTCGGCGAGCAGGTCGAGCGCGCCCATGCTTTCGGGGACATAGAGTGGCTGGCGGATCAACGGCTCCAGGCTGTCGGGAGCGGGTGACCTGCCGGCGAGGATCGCGAAGGCATCGCGGATATGGACCATGCCGATGATCGTATCGAGCGTCTCGCGATAGACCGGGATGCGGCTATGGCCGGCCTCGGCGAACAAGGCCGCCAATTCGGCGAAGCTCGCCTTTTCCTCGATTGCGATAATGTCGGCACGTGGCACGGCGACGTCGTCGACCGTATGTTCGGAAAAATGCAGCAGGTTGCGGACCATCTGCCGCTCGATCGCGGACAGGTCGCCCTTGGCGGGCGGGGCCGCGCCCTCTTCCTGCTCATCCTCATCATATTCGTCGAGCGCCTCTTCCAGTTCCTTGCGGAGGCTGGGGGCTTCATTCTCGCCGAACAGGAGCGACTTCAGGCCGCTCCATAAACCGCCCTCGTTACTACTGTCCGCTTCCTTGGAACCGGCGCTATCCTTCGGGCTGCCTTCAGCCATCGTTCTTCCTATTCCCCTGTATCTCGATCCCCATAGGGATCAGAAAGGCCCAGGCTCAGGAGCGCGCGGATTTCCAGCGCTTCCATCGCCTCGGCCTCATTGTCGTCCATATGGTCATATCCAAGCAAATGAAAAGTCCCGTGGACGATCAGATGCGTGGCATGATCGGCGACCGATATCCCTTTTTCCGCCGCTTCGGCGGCGCAGACCCCCTCGGCCAGGACGATATCGCCCAGCAGCACCTCGCCATCGTCGGTATTGGCGGTCACCTCCAGCAGGTCTTCCTGCACCATCGGGAAGGACAGGACGTTGGTCGGCTTGTCCTTCTCGCGATAGGCGCGGTTGAGCTGATGCACCTCATCGTCGTCGGTCAGCTTGACCGCGACTTCATAGAGCGTGGCGTCGGTCGCGAACGCGGCATAGGGGCTGTGCGCAATGGCAGCCGAAACCGCCTGTTGCGCGAGAAATTCCCAGTCCGTACCGGGCCAGCCTTCTTCATGAAGGACAGCGACTTCGATCATATATTTTAGATCCGTTGTGAAGATTTACGCATCCGGCCCCTCATAGGCCTGGACGATGCGGCCGACCACCGGATGGCGGACGACGTCGCCGATGCCGAAGGGGACCATGGCGATACCCTCGACCCCGTCCAGCCGCGCGACCGCGTCGGCCAGGCCCGAAATTCCCGGCTGCGGCAGGTCGACCTGCTTGGGATCGCCGCAGATGACCATGCGGCTGCCTTCGCCGAAGCGGGTCAGGAACATCTTCATCTGGGCGATGGTGGTGTTCTGCGCCTCGTCCAGCACGATGAAGGCATTGGCCAGCGTACGGCCGCGCATGAAGGCGAGCGGGGCGATCTCGATCTCGCCGCTGGCGATCCGCCGCTCGACCTGTTCGGCCGGCAGCGTGTCATGCAGCGCGTCGTAGATCGGGCGGAGATAGGGATCGACCTTTTCCTTCATGTCGCCGGGCAGGAAGCCGAGCTTCTCGCCAGCCTCGACGGCCGGGCGGGAGAGGATCAGGCGGTCGACGCTGCCGGTGATGAGCTGGCTGACTGCCTGGGCGACGGCCAGATAGGTCTTGCCAGTGCCGGCCGGGCCGAGCGCGAAGATGATGTCGTTCCGGGTCAGCGCCTCCATATAGGTGACCTGGGTGGCAGATCGGGGGACGATCGTCTTCTTGCGGGTGCGGATCATCACCTTGGGCGGCTCGGCGACGTCATGACGGATGATGCCGTCCAGCGTCGGTTCGGCCGACATGGCGATCACCGCTTCCACCGCGCCGCTGTCAATTTCCTGCCCGGCGACGATGCGGTTGTAGAGGCCAGTCATCACGTCCCGGGCGCGGGCGGCGGCTTCGGCCTCGCCCTCGATCTGCAGCTTGTTGCCGCGCGCGGCGATATAGACGCCGAGGCGATTTTCGATCGCGACCAGATTCTGGTCATATTGGCCGAACAGGGCGCCCAGGAGGTGCGGCTTCTCGAACGTGACTTCCAGGCGCGCGCGCTCGGCGATGTCGGTGCGGGGATGGTGTGGTTTCTTGCCCATTCAAAAGCCTCCCAAGCTCGTCATACATCTCGTAAGGACCGGCCATTGCCGTGGGTCTGGGAGATGGCTTCCCAACGGTGCGGGAATGACGAGGCTTTGGTTCAAGCGGCTTTCCTCCTGCTGATTTCGCCGGCCAGGCTATTGGGGCCAGCGCTGATGATATCGACATCGACCATGTCGCCAATGGCATATTCGGGCGCGGTGACATGGACGGATTGCAGCCAGGGCGTCTTGCCGATCAGCTGGCCGGGATAGCGGCCCTTGCGTTCGAGCAGGATGCTGGTGGTGCGGCCCACCGTGGCGCTGTTGAAATCGACCTGATGGCGGTTGATCGCGGCCTGCAGCCGGGCCAGCCGTTCGTCCATCACCGCAGCCGTGATCTGATGATCCATGTCCGCCGCCGGGGTGCCGGGGCGGGGGCTGTATTTGAAGGAATAGCATTGGGCGTAGCGCACTTGCTCGACGATCTTCAGAGTATCCTCGAACTCCGCGTCGGTCTCACCGGGGAAACCTACGATGAAGTCGCCTGACAGGGCGATGTCCGGCCGCACCGCGCGCACGCGATCGATGATGCGCAGATAGCTGTCGACGCTGTGGCTGCGGTTCATGGCCTTGAGGATACGGTCATTGCCCGACTGCACCGGCAGATGCAGGAAGGGCATCAGCTTGGGCTCGTCGCCATGAGCGGCGATCAGGCCGTCGCTCATGTCGTTGGGATGGCTGGTAGTGTAGCGGATGCGCTCCAGTCCGCCGAGCCGGGCCAGTTCGCGGGCAAGACCATCCATGCCCTGCAACCGGCCCCGATCGTCCTCGCCGGTCCAGGCATTGACGTTCTGGCCGAGCAGGGTGATTTCGCGCACGCCGCCATCGACCAGCGCCTTCGCCTCGTCGAGGATCGCGGTCCAACTGCGGCTGATCTCCGCGCCGCGGGTATAGGGCACGACGCAATAGGTGCAGAATTTGTCGCAGCCTTCCATGATCGTCAGGAAGGCGGTCGGCCGGGCCTGCTTGGTGCGGCCGGGCAGGGCGGCGAATTTGGAATTGGCCGGCATGTCGGTGTCGACCGCCTCCTCGCCGCGCTGCGCCTTGCCGATCAGGTCGGGCAGGCGGTGATAGGCCTGCGGGCCGACGACGATGTCGACATTGCGGGCGCGCCGCTGGATCTCGCCGCCCTCGGCCTGGGCAACGCAGCCGGCGACCGCGATCATCGGGCGGGTACCATCCTCGCGGGTCAGGCGGCCAATGTCGGAATAAACCTTGTCCACCGCCTTTTCGCGGATGTGGCAGGTGTTGAGAATGACGAGGTCGGCCTCGGCGCCATCGGCAGCGGCGGTCATGCCGCGCTCGCCCAGCATTTCGGCCATGCGCTCGCCATCATAGACGTTCATCTGGCAGCCGAAGGATTTGACCTGGAAAGTGGCCGGACCCTGGCCAGCGGTATGTTCGGGGGCATCGTTACGATTCATGCGGTCCAGCTATACAGGGGCTTGGCGCGAAGAGGAAGGCGGCAGGTGCGCGGCGATGCTGGCGGCGATCCGCTGGTGCGCAGTGGCCGCCAATATCTTGCGATCGGCGCAGCTGGCGGGATCGAACGGCTCCAGGAACCGGATGGTGACGGGCAGGATGCCCTTGCGCGCCAGCAGCCGTTTCGCGTTGGCGCCAGCCGGTTCATCGCCATGCCATGCAATCTCCGCCGTGGCGGCGCCATAATCGATATGGACCGGCTGGATCATCACGGCGCGGGGCGGCGGCATCAGCACGGCGAGCAGCGAGGGCTTGAAGGGCAACAGGCCGCTGCCGTCGCTGGTCGTGCCTTCGGGGAAGAGGGCGACGGGCTGATGGCCGGCAAGCGCGGCGCGCAGCGCATCGAGCTGGCCCGACAGGCTGCCGCGTTTCTCACGCGAGACGAACAATGTGTTGTTCTGGGCGGCGAGCCAGCCGATCACCGGCCAGCTGGCTATGCCGTCATGGGCGACGAAGGCGGCGCCGGTGGCGTCGGCCAGGGCCAATATGTCGACCCAGCTGACATGATTGGCAATCAGGAACATGTCGCTGGAGGCCGGCTGTCCTTCCAGTCGAACGCGAGCGCCGACACAGCGTGCCGCCATGCCAAGGAAGCGGCGCGGCCATGGGGAACGACGGCGGGCGAGCCGCCACATGAGATGTGGCGGCAGGCATAGCAGAAGGCTGCCGGCGAGGGCGGCCGTCCGGGCGGCACGGCGCGCTGCGGCGCCGATGTCAGTTCTTGCGGTCGAGGGCGACGCCGTACAACTCCATGCGGTGGTCGACCAGGCGGAAGCCCAGCTTCTCGGCGATCTGCTTCTGCAATTGTTCGAGCTCAGGATCGACGAACTCGATGACATTGCCCGTCTCCACATCGATCAGATGATCATGGTGGGATTCGGGGGCTGCTTCATAGCGGGCGCGACCATCACCAAAGTCATGCCGTTCGAGAATGCCGGCCTCCTCGAACAGGCGAACGGTGCGATAGACCGTCGCGATCGAAATGCCCGGATCGATGGTGGATGCGCGCTTGTGCAGTTCCTCCACGTCGGGATGATCCGTGGCATCGCTCAGCACTTGCGCGATGACGCGACGCTGTTCGGTGATGCGCAGGCCCTTTTCGTGGCAGAGGGCTTCGACGTCGATCTTGCGGTTCATGCGGGGGGGCTGGCTCACTTATGGGGAAGGAAAATCCAGACCAGCCTAGCGCCTTTTCCCCGAACGGAAAAGGGGCGCATCGTCGATGCGCCCCCATCCCCGTTAAAAGTGCGCAGGCAGATGCTTATTTGCTGCCACGGGTCCGGCGGCGCTTGGTGCCAAGGCCGATCTTCTTTGCCAGCGTGCGGCGCTGTTCCGCGTAATTGGGGGCAACCATCGGATAGTCGGCCGGCAGGCCCCACTTGGCGCGATAGTCGTCGGGGGTCATCTGATAATGGGTCATCAGATGGCGCTTGAGCATCTTCAGCTTCTTGCCGTCTTCCAGGCAGATGATGAAGTCGGGCTTGATCGACGCGCGGACCGACACGGCGGGTTCCGGCTTCACTTCGGGCACGACTGCCGGAGTCGAGAGGCCCGACAGTGCGGCATGCACATTCTGGATCAATGTCGCCACGTCCGACACAGCAACGCTGTTGTTCGATACATGTGCTGCGACGATGTCGGAGGTCAAAGTGATGAGCAATTCGCTCTGCGCCGATTCGATTTCCATTTTTTTGTTTCCTGCAAAGGCGTTGTACTGTGCGACCCGCCCGAGGAAAGTCGTTTCAAGAGCGGTATGCGTGGGCTAGACCTTAAGGACGTGCTTCGCAAGAGCTGACTTGCCCTAGATAAGCATGTCGATGCGGAAACTCAGGGCATCATGAAGTTTACCATCATTGCCCCGATAGTATCCGGGGCGTCGATGTACATATTCGAAACCTATATTCTCATAGAGCTTTATCGCGTTGTTAGTAGCGCGGACTTCCAGGTTCATCGATGTGATGCCCCGACGACGGGCCGTGTTGAGGCTGTCCACCAGCAAAGATCGCCCAATGCCACGGCCACGCCATAATGGGTCGACCGCGAGCAGCAGCAATTCGCATTCGTCGAGTACCGACCGGATCAGCGCGAATCCCAGGGGCGCGGCGTCGACTCGGGCAAGTGTGAGCCATGTGCCGGGCATCGTCATGACGCCGGCAAGCTGCGGCAACGTCCAGGCCTCGCCGAAAACCGGATCGAAGGCGCGGACCATGACCGTCATCGTGTCCGCGAGCGCGTTGCGATCGCCATCGTCGTAAGAATCGAGAATCAGGCCAGGGGTCATGAAGGCGTGCGCTCCGTCATTGGCTTGGCGTCCGCATCGCGGCCATAAAGGGGCGTGGGGGCGAGCGGCGGCAGGTCGGCGATCAGGCCATAGGCCGATGCGTCGGGGTAGAGGGGGATGGCCATGCCCGTGCCGCGCGCCGTCACCAGCGCTTCGGCGCCGGGGCCATACAGCCGGGCCATGTCGAGCCTTTGGGCCAGGGCGGTGATGGGGGTGGAGGCGGGATCGCTCGTCGCGACACGGCCGTCGGGGCCGAAGCTTTGCCAGAACAACTCGCCATGCCCGCCGGTGATGGTGACGGCGATCGGTCCGCCGTCATGGTCGCGGACAGCCATGGCCGCGATCAGCGACAGAGCGCTATAGCCATGTAGCGGGATCGACCAGGCGAGCGCGAGCGCGCGGGCGGCAGCGATGCCGATGCGCACACCGGTGAAGCTGCCTGGGCCGATATCGACGGCGATGGCATCGGCGCGCCCGCCGTCGGGCAGGCCGGCAATCGCGGGCAGCAGCGCCTCTGCATGGCCGCGACCGACGATTTCATGAAAATGGCCGATCGGCCGACCGTTTTCCAGCAGCGCGACGGACAGCGCCTGCGTGGCGGTGTCGATGACCAATAGGCGCAAGAACTACTCCCCTGAGAGCGCTGCTCAAACTGCAGGCCTGTCAGCGGTTAGTCGATCCGACGCGATTTGCCAAACCGGCGAACCTATTGTCAGACCGCACGCACCTCGGTCACTTCGGGCACATAATGTTTGAGCAACTGCTCGATGCCGTTCTTCAGCGTCGCACTGGAGGAGGGGCAGCCGGCACAGGCCCCCTGCATGCGCAGGAATACGGTGCCCTTGTCGAAGCCGCGATAAATGATGTCGCCGCCATCATTGGCGACGGCGGGACGCACGCGGGTTTCGATCAGATCCTTGATCTGATCGACGATCTCGGCATCTTCCGGATCGTCAGCAAAACCTTCCTCTTCGGCCGGAACGCTGATGCCGGCGGCGCTGCCGGGGGCAAAAAGCGGCATGTTGGCGGAGAAATGGTCGAGCAGGATCGAGAGAATTTCGGGCTTCACATCCCGCCATTCGGCGCCCGGCGCAATCGTCACCGAAATGAAATCGCCGCCGAAAAAGACGCCGGTGACGTCGCCCAGGCCGAACAGCGCGTCGGCCAGCGGCGAGGCTTCGGCTTCCTCGGGCGTAGCGAAGTCGCGCGTACCCGTGGCGCCCATGACGGCCTGGCCGGGCAGGAATTTGACGGTCGCCGGATTGGGCGTGAGTTCGGTCTCGATCAACATGGCTGCTATGTGGCGATGCGCGCGGTGGAGATCAAGCGGCTAGGGGGCTTGTCAGGCGTCTTTTCGCCGGGCACGACCGCCCACTTTGTTGGGAGGGGGAAATAATGACCGATTGGGGGCAGGAATTGCAGGGAAATTCCGGTTGGGCAAAGTTGACAGTGGCGGTGCTGGGCGTGCTGGCGCTGGTCGAGGGCGCCATGGCGGTTTCGCGCATCGTCACGATATTCATGCTGTCGAAGGTGCAGGGCGGCCAGGTGCTGGACATGGCCGAGGCGCGGGCCGACGATGCGCGCACCCAGGGGCTGGCAATCCTCTATCTTCTGCTGCTGTTCGGCACGGCGCTGGTCTATTGCATCTGGCTCTATCGCGCGTCGAAAAATGCCCATGTGCTGAGCGGCGGGGCGATGGAATGTACGCCGGGCTGGGCAGTCGGCTGGAATTTCGTGCCCTTTGCCTGCCTGGTGAAGCCATTCCAGGCGGTGGTCGAGATTTGGAAGGTCAGCGGTAATCCGCATGATCCCGAAAGCGTCCTCTATCCCGAATGGCTGCTGCGCGGCTGGTGGGGATTGTGGCTGGTCGGCAATGTGGCCAGCAATGTCGCGTTCCGCTTCGCCGATCCGGAGCATCTGGACCTCTATGTCTCCAGCCTCTGGGTCGATATCTTCGCTTCCGTCTGTGGCGTTTGCGCCAGCCTGATGCTCGCGATGATCGTGCGGCGCATCCAGGCGATGCAGGGCGACGCCCAAATGGTGGCGCACGTCTTCGCCTGACGGGCCGGGGGAACTTCGCACCGGCCCAGCCATTGATCGGGAAAGCCCGTCCAAAGGAGATCGATCATGAGCGCAGAGGAAGATATTCGCGAACGGTTCTGGACCGACCTGTCGAGCAGCCCGTTCCTGATGGTCGGGCTGGAGGACGGCAACGCGCATAGCGTGCCGATGACGGCCCAACTCGACAAGGACGCCAATCATTGCTTCTGGTTCTATACCAGCCGCGACAATCGCCTTGCGCGGGGCGGGCCGGCGATGGCGCAGTTCGCGGCGAAGGATCATTATCTCTTCGCCTGCATCGCAGGCGTGCTGGTCCCCGAAAGCGATGAGACGATCATCGATCGCTATTGGTCGAAGCAGGTCGAGGCCTGGTATCCGGGTGGCCGGCATGATCCCAACCTGCTGATGCTGCGGTTTGACCTTGGCGCGGCGGAGATCTGGCGGGCGGACCTGTCGATCAAGGGGGTGTTCAAGATGATGTTCGGTGGCGATGTCCGTGCGGAACTGCAGGACAAGCATGCCGAAATCCGTCTTTAGGCCTTTGATCGGTGCAAGCGGGCGCGGGGGAAGGCCCTATGACCGCTTGCCTTTCCGGTGCATTTGCACCATATGTGCGGCAGCGCAGCATGGCCCTGGTGGCCCCATAGCGATTGGTAGCGTGATCGTCCCCGGCCCTGACAGGCCAAGGGGACCGGCCAATGACAGTCTGCGCTAGCCCAGAGGCTTCCCTTTTCACGCGGGTCGTTTCGTAACCCGCCTCGCGCCCTTCCTGCGTCCGCAGAGCAAGTTGGCGCCAAGGCCGACTTGTGAGTTTTTCATGCAGTTCAATGAACTTGGTCTTTCCGAGCCCATCTTGAAGGCGCTGTCCGCCAAAAATTACGCCACCCCCACGCCGATCCAGCAAAAGGCGATCCCCGTCCTGCTGGAAGGCCGTGATCTGTGCGGCATCGCCCAGACCGGTACCGGCAAGACCGCAGCCTTCGCGCTGCCCAGTCTCGATTATTTTGCCCGCAACCCCAAGCCGACGCCGATCAAGGGCTGTCGCATGCTGGTGTTGTCGCCAACCCGCGAACTGGCCGCACAAATTGCGCAGAGCTTCCGCGATTATGGCCGTTTCATGCGCCTTTCGGTCGAAACAGTGTTTGGCGGCGTGCCCATCGGCAAGCAGATCCGCGCCCTTTCGGCGGGGGTCGATATCGTCGTCGCCACGCCGGGCCGCCTGCTCGACCTGATCGACCAGCGTGCCTTCACCATCAAGGACACGGAAATCTTCGTCCTCGACGAAGCCGACCAGATGATGGACATGGGCTTCATCCACCCCTTGAAGCGCGTCGCCAAGATGCTGCCGCGCGATCGCCAGAACCTGTTCTTTTCGGCCACCATGCCCAAGGAGATCGAGGCGCTGGCCGCCCAGTTCCTGAATGATCCGGTCAAGGTCAGCGTTGCGCCGCAATCGACCACGGCCGAGCGCGTCCGCCAGCAGATGACCTTCGTCAACCAGGCGGAAAAGCAGGCGCTGCTGCATATCGTGCTGAAGACCGAGGAGATCGACCGCGCGCTGATCTTCACCCGGACCAAGCATGGCGCCGACCGGGTCGTGCGCTTCCTGGAGGGCGCGGGCATCGATGCCTTTGCGATTCACGGCAACAAGAGCCAGGGCCAGCGCACCACCGCGCTGCAGGCCTTCCGTCAGGGCAAGGTCAAGCTGCTGGTCGCAACCGACATCGCCGCGCGTGGTATCGATGTGTCGGGCGTCAGCCATGTCATCAATTTCGAGATTCCGAACGTGCCGGAACAATATGTCCATCGCATCGGCCGGACGGCGCGCGCCGGCGCGGACGGCATCGCCATCAGCTTCGTGGCGGATGACGAGCGGCCCTATCTGAAGGCGATCGAGCGGGCGACCAAGGTGAAGCCCGAAATCGTGCCGTTGCCGGAGAATTTCCTGGAGGCGGTGCGCAGCCTGCCCAAGCCGGCCGCGCCGCGCAAAGGCCCCAGCCAGACGCCGCAACAGCAGGCCAAGCGGGCCGAGGGGCAGCGTCGCTATCAGGATGGCCAGAAGCAGCAGCGTGGTGGTGCCGACCGGGCGCATCGCCCGGATTCGGAGGGTGGCGAAAAGAAGCCGTTCCGTCGCCGCCGCCGGAGCGGTGGCGTAGGTGCCCACAAGGGTGCGGTCCAACGCACCGGCGCGCCGCGCTGATCGATCAAAGCATGAGTTGCGGGCCGGCGCGGATCATCTGCGTCGGCCCGACATGTTATGGGCGCCTGCCTTTGCGGTCCTGACCATCTTTGTCAGTGGTCATTCAGGAAAATGCCGTTAGGCTGACGGGCCTATGAGCTTTTCTCTCCGGCGTCCTGCCGCTTCGCTGTCGGTCCTTGCCCTGCTGCTGTCGGGTTTTCCTGCCTCGCTGGCAGCCAGGACCGAAACCGCAACCACTGTCGCGGCAACGCCCGGATCGACCCAGGCGCAGGTGCGGCCCTGGCTATATGAAAATAGCGACGTTCCCATCGATGCGGCCTGGCGGTTCGGAATCCTGCCCAACGGGGTCCGCTATGCGATCCGGCGCAACGGTGTGCCACCGGGGCAGGTGTCCGTACGCTTGCGGATCGATGCCGGTTCGTTGATGGAACATGCCGATGAGCTGGGTTACGCCCATTTCATGGAACATCTGACCTTTCGCGGCTCCCAGCATGTGCCCGACGGGGAATCGAAGCGGATCTGGCAGCGGCTGGGCGTGACATTCGGCAGCGACAGCAATGCGCAGACCACGCCGACCGGCACGACCTATGCCCTCGACCTGCCGCAGGCCACCCAAACGAGCCTGGGCGAGAGCCTGAAGATCCTGTCGGGCATGATGGCAGACCCCAATATCGTGGACAGTGCGGTCAATGCCGAACGCGCGGTGGTACTGGCCGAACGGCGTGAGGGCGATGGGCCGCAGATGCGGATTTCAGACGCCAGTCGCCAGCATTTCTTCGCCGGCCAGCCGCTGGCGGACCATAGTCCGATCGGTACCGTCGCGACGCTCAACGCCGTGACGGCGGCCAAGATGGAAGCGTTCCACCAGCGCTGGTATCGACCCGAAAACGCGGTAATCGCCATCGCCGGCGATATTGATCCGGCGATGGCGGAGCAATTGATCAGGGACAATTTCGGGAATTGGCAGGTCCAGGGCAAGGGAGCGGAACTGCCCGATTTCGGTGCCCCCGATGCCAAGGCGCCGGCCACCCGTGTCGTCGTGGAACCGGGGGCGCCCACCGGCCTCACCATGGCCTGGCTGCGCCCATGGAAGCCGCATGCCGATACGATCGTCTATAATCAGGACAAGCTGACCGACATGCTGGCGCTGCAGATCGTCAGCCGCCGCCTGGAGCAGGCCGCGCGTGCCGGCGGCAGCTTTCTGCAGGCCGGCGTCGACCAGCAGGATGTCAGCCGGTCCGCCGACGGCACGTTCGTCACGATCATTCCGACCGGTGACGATTGGGAAAAGGCGCTGCGGGATGTGCGCTCGATCATCGAGGATGCCAAGGCCGCGCCGCCGACCCAGCAGGAAATCGATCGCGAATATGCACAGATGGACACGGCGCTGGCGATCCAGGTGGAAAATGCCGATACCGAACCGGGGGCCAAGCAGGCGGGCGATCTGGTCAGCGCGGTCGATATCCGCGAGACTACGGTCAGTCCGCAGGCCGCGCTCGATATCTTCCGGTCGGGCAAGGCGGCGATGACACCGCAGAAGATTCTCGATTCGACCAACCGCCTGTTTTCGGCCGGCGTGTTCAGGGCCATGCTGGTTACCGGCAAATTGCTGCCCGGTGTCGACAAGGCGCTGGCCAGCGCGGTGGCCGCGCCGGTCAAGGCGGCGACGAACGCGCGGCTGGCCGAAAAGGCCGTGACCATGGACGACCTGCCGAAATTCGGCGCGCCGGGTACCGTCCTGTCGCGCACCCCGATCGGCTTGCAGGGCATGGAAACCGTCACCTTTTCCAACGGTGTCAAGCTGACCCTGTTCGCCAATGATGCCGAGACCGAGAAGGTGCGCATCAATGTGCGCTTCGGTCATGGCCAGCAGGCCTTTTCGCCGACCAAGCCGGTGCCGAGCTGGGCGGCGGACTATGCGCTGGTGGCCAGCGGCATCGGCAAGCTGGGCCAGCGCGAATTGGACGACCTTACCAATGGCCGCCGCATGGGCATGGGTTTTGGTGTCGATGATGACGCATTTGAAATGCAGGCGGTCACGCGCCCGGCCGACTATCAGGATCAGTTGCGGCTGTTTGCGGCGAAACTGCTGCAGCCGGGCTGGGACCCCGCGCCTATCGCCCGGGTGAAGACCGGGGCGACCGTCGCTTATGATGCGATGTCGCGCGCCCCCGACTCCGTGCTGGCACGCGATCTCAACTGGCTGCTGCATGACAAGGATGTTCGTTTCCGGACCCCGTCCAAGGCGGAGATCGAAGCCCTGACGCCGCAAAGCTTTCGCCAGACCTGGGAGCCGATCCTGGCGTCCGGCCCGATCGAGATCCAGATTTTCGGGCAGGTGAAGCCAGAGGATGCGATCAACGCGGTCGCTGCCACTTTCGGCGCGCTGCCGCCGCGTCCGGATGTCCCGGTGCCCGCAGCCAACAAGGTGCAGCGCTTCCCGGCGCATGTCGATGCACCGGTGGTGCTGCGGCACAAGGGCGACAAGGAACAGGCGGCGGCGGTCATGGCATGGCCGACCTCAGGCGGTTTCGCCATGACGAAGGAAGCGCGTCAGCTGGAGATATTGACCCAGATATTCAACGACCGGCTGTTCGACCGGCTGCGTTCGACCGAGGGGGCGGCCTATTCGCCCAGCGTCCAGAATAGCTGGCCCTTCTCCTATGACGGTGGCGGCTATATTCTGGTGACCAGTCAGGTGCGGCCCGATCGCATCAAATATTTCTACAGCGTGGTGGAAGAGACGGCGGCGGATCTGGCCAAGACGCCGATCAGCGCCGACGAATTGCAGCGCGCTGTTGCGCCGATGCGCCAACTGCTGATGCGGGCGAGTACCGGCAATGCGTTCTGGATGAGCCAGATGGAGGGGGCCACGCATGATCCGCGCTATGTCACCGCCATGCAGACGATGAGCCAGGATATGCTGAACGTCACGCCGGCCGACATCCAGGCGCTTGCCAGGAAATATCTGGTGGCCGGCAAAAGCTGGTCGGCGGTGGTGCTGCCGGAGGGTGTCGCCGCCAAATAGGCGGCGGCATCCTGGCAAGGCGGTCGTCAGGCTTGCGGGGCGGCGGGCGCATCCCGATCGATCAGTTGCTCATAGAGTCGGACATATTCCAGATGGAGGTCGCGGATCGTGGGATTGCGCGATCGCGCTGCGAGCTTGCGATTGCGATCCAACCGCATCTCGAAATAGGCACGGTCATAAGGTGAGCCTAAGTCCATAAATTCCCTCCATTATGTTGCAATTCCAATGCACTGGAAGGGGCATGGTTGCGGCGTTGCAGCATGGATATGGTCTGAATGCGACGGGCGGAGGGCTGGGCGGGGTCGATGGTCACGGCCCATTGAGCGGCGGCATTGCGAATAGTCCTTGCCGCTGCCGGTGCTTCGCCGCTACGCCGGGGCGCAGATGGAGTGCCCAGGCACTTGCGCTGCAATTCTTGCTGCTGGGGGGCATGCTTCTATGACGTTCAGGACCCTTATCGCGACCGACAAGGTCGGTGGACTATTGTGCGCGATGGCGCTGGCATTGGGGTCTGCGGTACCGGCAGAAGCGGAGCAGGTCGTGGTGACCGCCGACCATATGGTCGATGTGCTGGCCGGCCGGACGGTCGACCATCCCGCCATCTTCATCACCGACGGGCGCATCACCAGCATCGCCGATGCCCGCACCGTGCGCTGGGGCAGCGACGTCAAGCATATCGACCTGTCGGGCAAAACGGTCCTTCCGGGCCTGATCGATATGCACGTCCATCTGACGGCGCTGGCGGAGGTGGGCGGCTATCAGGGGCTGCGCTATACCGACAGTTTCTGGACCGCCGTCGGCGTTGCCAATGCGAAGACCACGCTGAAGGCCGGCTTTACCACGGTGCGCAACGTCGGTTCGGCCGATTTCGCCGATGTCGGGCTGAAGCAGGCGATCGAGGAAGGCTATATTGCGGGGCCGCGCATTATCCCCGCCGGCTATGCGATTGGCGCGACCGGCGGGCATTGCGATGGCGGCGGCCTGCCGCCGTCGATGGACCACAAGGAGCCGTCGGTGGTCGACAGCCCGCAGGAGGCGCGCGCCAAGGTGCGCTGGCTGCACAAATATGGTGCGCGGGTCATCAAGATCTGCGCGACCGGGGGCGTCTTTTCACTGGGCGATTCGGTTGGCGCACAGCAGTTGAGCTTCGAGGAGATGAAGGCGATCGCCGATGAAGCGCATATGCTGGGGCTGAAGGTTGCGGCCCATGCCCATGGCAATGACGGTATTCGTACCGCGATCGAGGCGGGGATCGACACGATCGAGCATTGCAGCCTGGCCGATGACGAAACGATCAAATTGGCCGCGCAAAAGAAGACCTGGTTCGACATGGATATCTATAATGACGATTATATCCTGGCGACCGGCACCGCGAATGGCACCGAGCAGGAAAGCCTGGACAAGGAAAAGCTGATCGGGCGGCTGCAGCGCGAGACGTTCCGCAAGGCGGTGAAGGCGGGCGTGCCGATGCTGTTCGGCACCGATGCCGGCGTCTATCCCCATGGCGACAACGGCAAACAGTTCGCCAAAATGGTCGAATGGGGCATGACCCCGATCCAGGCGATCCAGGCGGCGACGGTCAGCGGCGCCAAGGCGCTGGGGCAGGAGGGGGATGTCGGGGCGATCGCGGTCGGCCGCTATGGCGACATTGTTGCGGTCAAGGGTGACCCGCTGCAGGACGTCACGGTGCTGCAGCATGTGACCGATGTGGTGAAGGGCGGCGTGCTGGTCGAATGAGCCTGCGTGTCATATTGTCGGTGGAAGCGCTGGAGCCGCGCCTGTCGGGGATTGGCCGATATAGCTGGGAACTGGCGCAGCGCATCGGTGCCGCGCCCGAGGTCGACGCCGTGCGTTTCTATCGCAATGGCGACTGGATCGAGGATCCGTCGCGGCTGCTGATCCCGGACGGTATTCCGCGTCGCCACAAGGTCCATCGCTGGCTACGCAACCGGACCAAGGGGCTGCGGCGCTGGCGCGATGGCCTCATCGCGCGGGGCCATCTGTTTCACGGCCCCAATTATTTCCTGCCGGAAATCGGGGAGGGCGGGCTGATCACCGTCCATGACCTGTCGGTATTCCGTTATCCCGAAACCCATCCGGCCGAAAGGCTGCGCTATTTCGAGCGGGAGTTTGCGGCCAGCTTGGCGCGCGCGGCCCATATCGTCACGGACAGCGCCACGACCCGGGACGAGGTGATCGACTTCCTGTCCATCGCACCGGACCGGGTCACCGCGATCCCGCTGGCAGCCAGTCCGGCCTTCATGCCCCGCGCGGCAGCGGAAACGTTACCTGCCCTGGCGCGCTACGGCCTGTCTCCACAAGGCTATGCACTGTGCGTATCGACCGTTGAGCCGCGCAAGCGGATCCCGCATCTGCTGCAGGCCTGGGCCGCGCTCCCGCCATCCGTACGCAACCGCTGGCCGTTGATGGTGACCGGGGGCGCGGGCTGGCTCAGCGATGACGTTCAGGCGCTGATGGCACAGGGCGCGCGTGAAGGCTGGGTCCGCTATCTCGGCTTCGTGCCGGAGGAGGATTTGCCCTTGCTCTATGCCGGTGCTGCGCTGTTCGTCTATCCGTCTGTCTATGAAGGCTTTGGTCTGCCACCGGTCGAGGCGATGGCGAGCGGAGTGCCGGTGGTCGTCGCCAATGCCTCCTGCCTGCCGGAGGTGACGGGCGGCGCGGCGATGCTGGTGGAGCCGGAGGATGTGCCCGCCTTCGCTCTGCGATTGGAGCAGGCACTGGTCGATACGGATTGGCGCAATATGGCGCGTAATGCAGGGCTTGTCGTCGCGGCCGGCTACGGCTGGGACCGGTGCGCGCGGGAGACTGTGGCACTCTATGGACGTGTGGCGGGCGCCTAACGCACCGCCTTCAGTCCCGCGACGATCATCTGTGCCGCGCGGCGGGCAGAGGCCTCCGCGCTGAGGTTGGGGCGCGACAGGCTGCGATGGCCGAGGCCGAACATGCAGGCCAGGATCATTTCCTCCGCACCATCCAGCGCCTCGCCCGATAGTTCCGGATTGGCGGCGCAGGCGAAGTCACGGATATCATTGCGGAAACGCCCGCACATCGTGCCGATCATCTCGCCAACGGTCTGATTGCGAAAGCTTTCGGCCAGGATGTCGAACGACAGCGCCTCATCCTTTTCATCGATGACCTGCAGCATCAATTGCTCGAACGTCGCATCGATGCTCAGTTCGCCACTGTCCAGTCGCTTGCGCAAAATATCGACATCCTCCGCCCACTGATCGGCGTCGGTATGGACAATGGCCTCGATGATATCTTCCTTTCCTTTGAAAAGCCGATATATTTGCCCCACTGATACCTGCGCGGCGGAAGCGAGTTCGGCCATGGACGTCTGGTGGAAACCATGGCTGTTGAACAGGTCTCGCGCCGCCGCAAGAATACGGTCGCGACTGCTTTTTTCATGCTGCGCTGCAACCATTTTACCCTCGGAAAGTTGTTTTTCTCTTGAATTCCCTCTGACAGCTTCTTAGGTGCGCGGCAAGCGGAATGAACGTTCATTCCGGTCCAGCGATATTTATCGGAATGGGAAAGTCGATGCAAAAGGGGAACTTCATCGGATTGCTGGCTTGTGCCTCGGCCCTTGCGCTGAGTGCCTGCGGTCAGGAGGCGCCGCCCGCGCCGCCGCCGCCCAGCGTGGGCGTGGTGACGCTCAAGACCGAGACGGCGCCGTTGCTCAACGAGCTGCCGGGCCGTATTTCGGCTTTTGAAACGGCAGAAGTCCGGCCGCAGATCAGCGGCATCATCCGCCGCCGCCTGTTTACCGAAGGCGGCAATGTCCAGGCCGGGCAGGTGCTGTACGAGATTGACGATGCGCCCTATCGCGCGGCCCTGGCCCAGGCGCAGGGTTCGCTCGCCAATGCCCGGGCGGCGATCCGCTCGACCAGCCTGCAGGCCCAGCGCTACAAGGAACTGGTCGGCATCAACGCGGTGTCGAAGCAGGAATATGACGATGCCGATGCCGCCGCCCAGCAGGCGCGCGCCAATGTTGCAGCGCAGCAGGGTGCGGTGCAGGCGGCGCAGGTGAACCAGAATTTCACCCGCATCCGTGCCCCCATTTCCGGCCGCATCAGCCGGTCGCTGCTGACGCCGGGCGCGCTGGTCCAGGCAGGGCAGGCCGATGCGCTGACCACGATCCAGCGCACCGACCGCGTCTATGTCGACGTCACCCAGTCGGCGGCGCAGATCATCGACCTCAAGCAGGCGATGAAGGCCGGCGGCATCAGCGAGGCGCAGGGCGCCCGCATCCAGCTGATCCTGCCCAATGGCAGCGTCTATCCGGTCGAGGGCCGGCTGGCCTTTTCCGACGTGACCGTCGACCAGAGTTCGGGCGCGGTCACGCTGCGCGCGATCTTCCCGAACACCGACGGCCTGCTGCTGCCGGGCATGTATGTCCGTGCCAAGCTGATCGAGGGTGAGCGCACCCAGGCGATCCTGGCGCCGCAACAGGGCATTTCGCGCGATGCGCGGGGCCGGGCGACGGCGATGGTCGTGGGCAAGGACAACAAGGTGGAGGTGCGCCAGGTCACCGTCGACCGCGCGATCGGCGACAAGTGGATCGTCACCGGTGGGCTCAAGCCCGGCGACAAGCTGATCGTCGAGGGGCTGGTCAATCTGCGCCCAGGCACGGTGGTCAAGCCCGGCGCGCCGCAGCAGGTGACCGCGCCCGAAGGCGGCGCGCAACCCGGTGCGGCATCGAACGCAGGCGAGGCGCACTAAACCATGGCCCGCTATTTTATCGACAGGCCCATCTTCGCATGGGTCATCGCCATCGTCATCATGCTGGCGGGTCTGCTCGCGGTCCGGTCGCTGCCGGTCGCGCAGTTCCCGGAAATCGCCCCGCCAGCGGTGACGATCCAGACCACCTATCCCGGCGCCAACGCCCAGACGCTGGAAAGCACGACGACGCAGATCATCGAGCAGCAGCTCAAGGGTATCGACAATCTGCGTTATTTTGCGTCCACCAGCGATGGTTCGGGCAATCTGAGCATTACCCTGACCTTCGAGCAGGGTACCGATCCCGACATCGCCCAGGTGCAGGTGCAGAACAAGCTGTCGCAGGCGACCCCCCTGTTGCCGCAGGAAGTGCAGCAGCAGGGCCTGCGCGTCGGCAAGTCGACGTCCAGCTTCCTGCTGATCATGGCCGCCTATTCGGACGACGGTATCCATGACCAGGAGGACGCGGCGGACTTCATCGCGTCCAGCCTGCAGGACCCGCTGAGCCGCGTCACCGGCGTCGGCGACACCCAGTTGTTCGGCTCGCAATATGCGATGCGCATCTGGCTCGACCCCTATAAGATGGCCAATCTGGGCGTGACCACCGGCGACGTGAAGTCGGCGATCGTCGCGCAGAATGCCCAGGTGTCGGCCGGCCAGATCGGTGGTTCGCCCTCGCCCAAGGGGCAGGCGCTCAACGCCACCGTCACTGCCCAGTCGCGGCTGCGCACGCCGGAAGAATTCCGCAATATCCGCCTACGCAGCAATGCCGACGGTTCGGTCGTGCTGATGTCGGACGTTGCCAAGGTCGAACTGGGCGCGGAAACCTATGGCTTCGGTGTGAAGTTCAACGGTCATCCGGCCTCGGGATTCGGCATCAAGCTGGCGCCGGGCGCGAACGCGCTCGACACGGTGGAAGCGGTGAAGGCGCGCGTCGACCAGCTGTCGAAGAATTTCCCGAGCTGGGTCAAATATGACTTCCCGGTCGACAATTCGACCTTCGTCAAGCTGTCGGTCGAGCAGGTCATCCATACCCTGTTCGAGGCCGTGCTGCTGGTCTTCGTCGTCATGTTCCTGTTCCTGCAGAACTGGCGGGCGACCCTGATCCCCACGATCGCGGTGCCGGTGGTGCTGCTGGGCGCGCTGGCGATCCTGAGTGCGGCGGGCTTCACCATCAACACCTTGACCCTGTTCGGCATGGTGCTGGCGATCGGCCTGCTGGTCGACGACGCGATCGTCGTCGTCGAGAATGTCGAGCGTCTGATCCAGGACGAGGGCCTCAGCCCCAAGGAAGCGGCCAAGAAGTCGATGGACGAGATCAGCGGCGCGCTGATCGGCATCGGCCTGGTGCTGTCGGCGGTGTTCCTGCCGATGGCCTTCTTCGGCGGCTCGACCGGCGTCATCTTCCGGCAATTCTCGATCACCATCGTGTCGTCGATGATCCTGTCGGTGCTGGTTGCGTTGATCCTGACCCCGGCGCTGTGTGCCACGATCCTCAAGCCCGCCTCGCACGGGCATAGCTGGAACGGGCCGATCGGGTCGATACTTGGCCGCTTCTTCGACTGGTTCAACCGCACCTTCGACAAGGGCGTGGTCCGCTATGGCGCGGGCGTCGAGAAGGTTGAGCGCAGCTGGGTCCGGACCATGCTGGTCTATGGCCTGGTCGTCGTCGGCATGGCCTTCATCTTCCTGCGGTTGCCAAGCGGCTTCCTGCCGGACGAGGACCAGGGCATCATCATCAACCAGGTGTCGCTGCCCGCAGGCACGACGCTGGAAGAAACGGAGCGTGCGCTGGCGCGGATGCGCGACCATTATCTGGTCGACGAGAAGAAGAATGTCTCGGCCGTGTTCACGGTCGCCGGCTTCGGCTTCGTGGGCCAGGGTCAGAATGTCGGCATCGTCTTTGCCCGCATGAAGGACTGGCATGAGCGCAAGAGCGCGGACAGCCGCGTCCCTGCGATCGCCCTGCGCGCCAATATGGCATTCCAGAAGATTTCGTCGGGCATGGCCTTCGCCTTCGTGCCGCCGGCGGTGCAGGAACTGGGCAATGCGTCCGGGTTCGACTTCCAGCTTCTCGATCAGGCCAATCTTGGCCATGACAAGCTGCTGGCGGCGCGTAACCAGTTGCTCGGCATGGCGATGGGGGACAAGCGCCTGGCGCAGGTCCGTCCCAATGGCCTGGAAGATACGCCGCAATTGAAACTGAACGTCGATCAGGCGGCGGCCGGTGCGCTGGGCATCGCCCAGGCGGACGTCAACGACACGATCAGCACCAACCTGGGCGGCACCTATGTCAACGACTTCATCGACCGCGACCGCGTGAAGCGCGTGTTCGTCCAGGCCGATGCGCCGTTCCGGACCTCGCCGGACGCCATCAATGCCTTCCACGTTCGTGGCAGCACGGGCGTGATGGCACCGCTCTCGGCCTTTTCCACCACGGAATGGGTCCAGGGTCCGGCCCGTCTGGAGCGCTATAATGGCGTGCCGTCGATGAACATTCAGGGCGCCCCGGCACCTGGCGTGTCCAGCGGTACCGCGATGAAGGCGATGGAGGAATTTGCCGCCAAGCTGCCGGCCGGTATCGGCTTTGCCTGGAACGGCATTTCCTATGAGGAACAGACGTCCGGTGGTCAGGCGCCCTATGTCTATGCGCTCTCGATGCTGATCGTCTTCCTCTGCCTGGCGGCGCTCTATGAAAGCTGGTCGGTGCCGATCGCGGTCATGCTGGTCGTGCCCTTGGGCGTGCTCGGCGCGGTGATCGCGGCGACGCTGGCGGGGCTCAACAACGACATCTATCTGCAGGTGGGTCTGATCACGACCATCGGCGTGTCGGCGAAGAACGCGATCCTGATCGTGGAGTTTGCCGAAGAGAAGATGCGTGAAGGGCTGCCACCGGCCAAGGCGGCACTGGAAGCGGGCAAGCTGCGTCTGCGGCCGATCCTGATGACCAGCTTCGCCTTCATCTTCGGCGTGCTGCCGCTCGCCCTGTCCAAGGGCGCGGGCGCCGGCGGCCAGAATGCGATCGGCTGGGCCGTGGTCGGCGGCATGCTGTCCGCCACTGTCCTCGCCATCTTCTTCGTGCCGGTCTTCTTCACCGTGGTGAAGCGGTTGTTCCGCGAACATCATGAAGGGGAAGAACAGCGTAGCGCCGACGGCGAAACGCCGAACGCACCGCAGGAGGCATAAGAATGTTGCGTACTATCAAAGCAATGTCGGTCGCCTCGCTGGCGCTGACGCTGGCCGCCTGCGACATGGCGCCCAAATATGCCCGCCCCGAACTGCCGGTGCCGCAGGCCAGCCCCCAGGGGCCGGCCTATAGCGCGGACAGCGGCGCGGCGATCGTGCCGGCCGATACCGCCTGGCGCGATTTCTTCACCGACCCGCGCCTGGTCCGGGTGATCGAGACCAGCCTGGCCAATAATCGCGACCTGCGCATTGCTGTCGCCAATGTGGAGCAGGCACGGGCGCAATATAAGGTGCAGCGGGCCGATCTGTTGCCGACCGTCGGGGCCACCGGCACGGCGACCTATTCGGAACAGCCGCTGGTCCAGTTCGGCCAGAGCCAGCGCCTCAATACCGACGTCTATCAGGCGCAGGTCGGCATTTCGGCCTGGGAAATCGACCTGTTCGGCCGGGTGCGCAACCTGACCAAGGCGGCGCAGGAGCAATATTTCGCTTCGGTCGAAAACCGCAATGCGGCGCAGACCGCGCTGGTGGCGGAAGTGGCGACGGCCTGGGTGACCATGGCCGCCGATCAGGAAGCGCTGCGTATTGCCCGCGTGCTGGCCACCGCCTTCAAGGAGACGCTGGACCTCAACCAGGCGCGGTTCGACAAGGGGATCGCGTCCGAACTGGACGTGCGCGAAGCGCAGACCAGCTATGACCAGGCGCGCGCCGCGATCGCGGCCGCAACGACGCTGGTGGCGCAGGACCAGAATGCACTGAACCTGCTGGCGGGCACGACGCTGGGCAACGAAGATCTGCCATCTGCATTGCCCGATGGCCCGGTCACGCGGGAGGATCTGCCGGCTGACCTGCCGTCCAGCCTGCTGCTGCGCCGTCCCGACATCGCGTCGGCCGAGCATCAGCTGATCGCGGCCAATGCCAATATCGGCGCGGCACGGGCGGCCTTCTTCCCGCAGCTGTCGCTGACGGCGGCGTTCGGCACGATCAGCTCGGGCCTGTCCAACCTGTTCAAGTCGGGCAGCGATACCTGGTCGGTGGCGCCCAGCGCGACCCTGCCGATCTTCGACTTCGGCCGGAACAAGGGCAATCTGCGCTACGCCAAGGCGACCTATGACGCGATGCTCGCCACCTATGAGAAGAGCGTGCAGACCGGCTTCCGCGAAGTCGCCGATGCGCTGGCCCGGCGCGGCACGATGACGGAACAGGTCGAGGCGCAGACGTCGCAGCGTGACGCTGCGCGCAAGGCCTATGAGCTGTCACAGGCGCGCTTCCGCGCCGGCGTCGACGGCTTCCTGCCGACGTTGGTGTCGCAGCGCAGCCTGTCCACCGCCGAACAGGCGCTGGTGACGACACGGCTGGCGCGACTGACCAACATGGTGGAACTGTACCGCGCCATGGGCGGCGGCCTGAACTGAGGCTGGCCTGCCGCTTGCGGACTTTGACCGCAAGCGGCAGGAAGCAGGGGCGGGGATCATCGCCTATCTCCAGCGATGAAGCATGGAGAATGATGATGACGCTGGCCTGCATGAACATGGGCTCGCCCGTGGGCGAATTGACACTGGTTGCCGGTAGCCAAGGGCTGATGGCGATCCTGTGGCCTGATGATGATCCCGCCCGCGTTCGGTTGGACGATCGGATCGAAGCGCCGGACCATCCGGTCCTGCTGGAAACCGCAAAGCAGCTAGGCGAATATTTCGCCGGCACAAGGCGGCTTTTCTCCGTCCCGTTGCAATTCCAGGGCACCGATTTCCAGCGCCAGGTCTGGGCCGCGCTGCTCGCCATCCCGTTCGGCGAGACACGCAGCTATGCCGACATCGCCCGGGCCATCGGCCGGCCGACCGCCACACGCGCCGTCGGCGCCGCCAATGGCCGCAACCCGATATCGATCATTGCGCCGTGCCACCGGGTGGTGGGCAGCAATGGGGCGCTCACCGGCTTTGCCGGTGGCATCGAGACCAAGAAATTCCTGTTGGACCTCGAAGGCGCACGGGAACCGCAGTCGACGCAAGCGGTGCTGTTCTAGCCAGCCATGCGGCGCAGTTGGATGTGGGCGGCCTCGGCTCTCGCCCTAGCTCGCCGGATCATACATGAATTCGCGCAATTCCTGGGCACAGCGGCAGGCGTGGGCGATCTTGCTCGCCCATTGCACGGCATCGTCGCGTGAGGGGAGTTCCAATATGGTGAATCCGCCCTTGATGACGCTTCCCGGATAAATCTGGTCCGATACCGTTCCGTCGGCTGAGACCTGCACCGGCGCGACATGCTCATCGATCCCGCCGCCAAACACATAGACGCCGGCCACCTTGGCTTCCTCGATCACCGCATGGGCTGCTGCGGCGACGGCGGGAAAGTCCGCGTCGCTGACTTGCATCGCCTCGCTAGGGAAGGAGATGAGATATTTGGTCATGACGGCATGATGCGACGAAGCGCACAGCAGGGCAAGCCTGGCGACGGCCTGTCCATAACATCTCGTCTGTCGAAATTTGGTGCACCCAAGTGGATTCGAACCACTGGCCTTTGCCTTCGGAGGGCAACGCTCTATCCAGCTGAGCTATGGGTGCATGACGCTGGTCAGAAGGGGCGCTTAGCAAAGCGCTTCGGACCACGCCAGCCACAAAATGGCCTGTTCCCAAATCTTATTTCGGTGCCTTCACCATCGGCTGGAATTTACCCAGGCCACAGCTGGCGCCGCGTTGCAGGCCGGGGCCGCCGCTGGTCAGCACGGTGATGATGTCGACGGAACAGAGCTGCGAGACGCTGGTCCTGTAGGCGAAGCGCCGCTCGAAGCCCAGGCTGGGGCAGCTGTTGGGCAGGATGTTGCGGTAGATCTTCTTGCCGCTGACCTCGAAATCGATGGTGCGGTCGTCGCGGACGTTGCTGGATCGGATCTGGTTGATCGAGATGCAATCGACCGCTGCGCCGTCGGCGATATAGGGATCGGGCTTGCTGCTGGTCTTGGCGAGGGCCGGCGTCAGGCCGCAGGCAAGGGCCAGGCCGAGGATTATGAGGCGAGGGGCGGGGCGGACGGGCATCTTCTCTCTCCTTTGCAGAGATGACGATTCGCGGCGGCGAAATCAGTCCTCATCCTAGCATCGTCCGCGAATCGGATCAGGCGGCTTTTGCGACGCTGCCGGGTTCCGGCGTCTTGGGCTTGAAGCGGCACAGGTCCGAGACGATGCAGCGCCAGCATTCGGGCTTGCGCGCCTTGCAGACATAGCGGCCATGCAGGATCAGCCAATGATGCGCGTCGCGGCGGAACGGCTGGGGCACGCGCTTTTCCAGCTTGTCCTCGACCGCCAATACCGTCTTGCCCGGCGCCAGGCCGGTGCGGTTGCCGACGCGGAAGATATGGGTGTCGACCGCGAAGGTCTCCTGCCCGAACGCGGTGTTGAGCACGACATTGGCGGTCTTGCGGCCGACGCCGGGCAGGGTGGTCAGCGTGTCGCGATCCTGCGGCACTTCCCCGTCGAAATCGCGCACCAAAATCTCGGACAGGCCGATGACATTCTTCGCCTTGGTGTTGAACAGGCCGATCGTCTTGATATGGGCTTTAAGCCCTTCTTCGCCCAGGTCGACCATCTGTTGCGGTGTTTCGACTTCGCGGAACAGGGCGCGGGTCGCCTTGTTGACGCCGACGTCGGTAGCCTGGGCCGACAGGGTGACCGCGACCAACAATTGATAGGCATTGCCATATTCCAGCTCTGTCACCGGGGCGGGATTGGCCTCTGCCAGGCGGCTGAAAAAGTCGAAGATCTGCGCCTTGTTCATGGCATCAGAGCCCCAGCACGCCCTTCATGTCGTAGCGGCCGACCGGCTGACCCGCGAGCCAGCGGGCGCCCTTGATCGCGCCGCGCGCGAAGATGGTGCGGTTCTCGGCGCGGTGACCGAGTTCGATCCGCTCGCCCTCGGTCGCCAGGATCAGCTGATGGTCGCCCGCCACCGATCCGCCGCGCAGCGCGGCAAAGCCGATCGCGCCCTTCGCCCGCGCGCCGGTGATACCGTCGCGGCCACGCTCGCTATGGTCGGCAAGGTTGATGCCGCGCCCCTTCGCCGCCGCTTCGCCCAGCAGCAGCGCAGTGCCCGACGGTGCGTCCACCTTGTGGCGATGGTGCATTTCGACGATCTCGATATCCCAGTCGTCGCCCAGGCTGGCCGCCGCCTTCTCTACCAAGGCAGCGAGCAGGTTGACGCCCAGTGACGTATTGCCCGTCTGCAGCACGGGAATATGCGCGGCTGCCTGATCGATCAGCGCATGATGCTCGGCCTCCAGCCCCGTCGTGCCGATCAGGATCGGCTTGTTCGCAGCGATGCAGGCGTCGAGATTGGCGGCCAGCGCGGCAGGCACGGAAAAGTCGATCAGCACATCGCTGGCCTTGGCCAGAGCCTCCGGGTCGCTGGTGATCGCGATACCGGGCACCAGTTCGCCCTGCTGGCTGCGATCCGTCCCGCCGGCGATGTCATATCCGGCATCCACCGCCGCCTGCGCGATGGCGCGGCCCATGCGGCCCGCCGCTCCGAAAATCCCGATGCTGGTCATGTTCTGGCCTGTGTTCTTGAAAAAGGGTTCGTCTGGCCGATGCCAGACTCCTGCTGCCTTGTCATCCCTCGGTGACGGGCATGATTGACGGGCCGCTGGCCGGGACTAAAGCAGGGTGCATGGCTAAAGCGGATCGTCTCGAACGCATGGACAATCGTCGTGCGGAACTGGAAACCGAATATGGCGAGGTGCTGGTCGCGGCGCTGCGCGCCACGGCGGCCGGTAGCTGGGGGTTGTTCGATCATAACAAGGATCGGGCGGCGCGCGCACGCGTAGCACCGGTGATCGCGGCGCTGGAGGAACTGGCCGAGCAGATCGATGATCTGCGTGACCGGCTGGGCGTCGAACCCTTTGCCCTGCACCAGCAGTTTCTGGCGGCGCGGGGGCCGGTCGCATCCAGCGCCGTCGGCGAACCCAAGCAGGCCCAGGCCTGGCTGGACCAGCTGGGCGTCGCTGCGGGATGAAGCAGGATATTCGCAATATCGTTATTCTTACCGGTGCCGGTATTTCCGCAGAAAGCGGACTTGCAACCTTCCGTGGTCCCGAAGGATTGTGGGAGGGGCACCGGGTGGAGGATGTCTGCACGCCCGAGGCGCTGGCGCATAATCCTGCGCTGGTGCACCGCTTCTATGACGAGCGGCGGGCGCGGTTGGCGGATGTCGTGCCGAATGCGGCGCATGATGCGCTGGCTGCGCTGGACAGGGCCTGGACGGGCGAATTGCTGATCGTGACGCAGAATGTCGATGATCTGCACGAACGTGCGGGCGCGCGGCGCCTCATCCACATGCACGGTGAACTGAACTCGGCTTTGTGCGCGGCCTGCGGCAACGCCGTTGCCTGGTCCGTCGACCTTCCGCCCGAATCGCGATGTGATGCGTGTGGGCAGCCGCGCTTGCGTCCCGACATCGTGTTCTTCGGTGAAATGCCATATCAGATGGACCGGATCGATGTGGCGCTGCGGGCTGCGGACCTGTTCGTGTCCATCGGCACATCGGGCGCGGTCTATCCCGCCGCCGGCTTCGTTCAGACGGCGCGCCATGCCGGTGCGCGCACGCTGGAGCTTAATCTCGATCCGTCGGCGGGCAGCGATTATTTCGAGGAAAGCCGACTGGGGGCCGCCAGCCTGCTGGTCCCCGACATGGTCCGCACGCTGCTGGCATAACCGCCTTCAGGCGCAATCGACATGGAGGCGATAGCCTGCCCGAATAGGGATGCTCCTGCCTTTAGGCGCCGCCTGAACCATTGTCGGCGGCATCGGGCTCGTCGCGATAGAGCAGCATGACGGACCCATCCTCGCCATTCACTGCGCGGATGGGCAGGCTCATCTGCAACGCAGACAGGAATTCGCGGCTATCGGTGATGCGAAAACGACCACCGACGCGCAGCGAGGAAACGCGGGTGTCGCCGATCAGAATCGGCGCGCGGCGATAGCGGTTGAATTCGCTGGCCGCCTGTTCGATCGTTTCCCCGTCCAGTTCGACCATCTGGTCGCGCCAGGCGGTACGCTGGTCGATCAGCTTTGGCCCCAGTCGTGTGAGCGCGATGTTGCGCGGCTGGATCACGGCGCCGCTGCCGGCACTGACCTGCTGCTGGACATCGTTGCCCGAATGGACGGTCACGGTGCCCTGGGTAACGGTCAGTTCGACCACCGACGGTCGCATGCGAATATTGAATGCGGTGCCGACTGCGCGGATGATGGCGGAACGGACTTCGACATCGAATGGCCGGCCCTTGTCATGGGCGACGTCGAACGAGGCTTCGCCCTTGAGGATGCGGACCTTGCGGCCAATGTCCGTGAAGCGGACCTCGGCCTCGCTGTCGCTATTGAGGTGGAGCGTCGAACCGTCGATCAGGGCGATATCGCGAATTTCGCCGACGCCGGTTTCATAGCGGTCAATGCCGCTGAACGTGCGGACGGTCACGATCGCGGCAACGATGAAGAGGGCCACGGCCACTGCGGCGGCGATCATGATGTTGCGGGACAGGCGGCGCTGCTGTTCTTCGCTGACGATCGTCGCCAGCGGGGGCAGATTGACCTCGGCGGCGGCGCTCTTCAGCCTTTCCGCCGCGTCCCAGGCGGCTTCTGCGCGCGCGAACGCTACGGCGTGGCGCGGGTCCGCCTCGATCCACGCGCCGATCTCGTCTTCATCCTGGGCAGTGGGGGCGCTGTTAAGCCTGGCCAGCAGGCGCGCGGCCTCCAATTCGATCGCGTCCCTGTCCGCGCTGTTTGAATTTGGTCCCGACGCCTGCACGCTCGAAATCCGTTTCCTCACGTTCTGCCCAGGCCCGCATAACTATGCCGATCGCTTTGGCCAGATGTTTTTCAACTGTAGAAACGGACAGCGACATTTCCTCCGCTATTTCCAGCATCGATTTTTCGTGGATGCGGCGAAGAATGAAGACGCGACGGCATTGGGCTGGCAGTGATTCGACGATGGCCTCGACCTGGCGCAGCGCTTCACGGGCGTGCAACTGGGCCTCGATCGTGTTTTCGCCACCGAGCAGTTCGAGGTCGGCGATGGTTTCGAAGCTCACCACCTTGTTGCGGCGGGCCGTGTCGATCACCAGATTGCGGGCGATCGTGAACAGATAGGCTCTGCCCGTGGTCACATTTTCCCAGTTTTCCGTGGCATAGGCCCGGGCCAGGACTTCTGCGACCATGTCCTCCAGCTCATGCGTGGAGGGGAGTATCCGGCGCAGGCGGCCGCGCAATGCGGCTTCCTGTGGCAGAATGACTGTCTTGAACCATTCTAATTTGGCGCGAACCCTCTGCACGTCGACCCCCTTTTATGTCAGCGCGCCTCTCCGAATTTCTTTTCTTTGTCATATTTCAATCATGGATTCCGGGGGGTGTCCAGCGCGGGATTACGCATATTCCGTAATCCGCCATAAAAAGTTCCTCGCTGTTGCAAAAAAGTTTGGGAGTGGCTTTTTTTGTTGCGCGCCTAGGTAATTATCCCAGCTGGATTTCGTCCGGGGAGTCATCGGGCTGATCATAATCGGGACTCTGGGGAATGATTTCGGGCGGCTCCTGCCAGGGAGTCTCATCCGGAGTCGCGGGGGCCGGCGTTTCCGGCGGGGACTGGGGTTCGATCCGGTCGGGTGGCGGTACGCCGTCGGGTGCTGGATCGGGCTGGGTGGCCATGCTATGCTCTCCTTCAACATGAGGCTACGCACGGGTGGCGATGCGGGTTCCGGCCCTGCTGTCCATATCCCTTGCCCTCGCCCCCGCTTTTCTCTATGCCGCGCCGACCGGCGACCGATGCGGGCGTGGCGAAATTGGTAGACGCGCCAGATTTAGGTTCTGGTATCGCAAGATGTGGGGGTTCGAGTCCCTTCGCCCGCACCAGTTGCGCCAGGCCCTGGCCGATTGGGCGCCACCGAAATTCAGCTGAAGAAAGCGTTTGAGAGAAGAGATGCAGACTGTCGAGACGTTGAACGAGGGCCTGAAGCGCGCCTACACCGTGACCATCACGTCGAAGGATATCGACGCCCGCGTCGAGAAGGAAGTGAAGGCGATCGCACCGCAGGTGCGTATGCCCGGCTTCCGCCCCGGCAAGGTGCCGGTCAACCTGGTCAAGAAGATGCACGGCGAAAGCCTGCAGCGCGACGCGCTCAACAACTCCATCCAGGAAAGCATCCAGAAGCTGATCGCCGACCAGAAGCTGCGCCCCGCGATGCAGCCCTCTGTCGAGCTGGACGAGAGCTTCGAGTTCGGCAAGGACGCGCAGGTCAAGGTCGAGCTGGAAGTTCTGCCCGTGATCGAGGCGCCGAGCATCGAGGGCCTCAAGCTGGAGCGTCTGACCGCCGAGGTCAGCGATGCCCAGGTCGAGGAACAGGCCGGCCGCATCGCGACCCAGCAGGGCGCGCTAGAAGAATATGCCGCCAGCCACAAGGCGAAGGACGGCGACACGCTGGTCATCGATTTCGTCGGCAAGGTCGACGGTGAAGCGTTCGAGGGCGGTTCGGCCGAGGGCGTCAAGCTCAAGCTCGGCTCGGGCCAGTTCATCCCCGGCTTCGAAGAGCAGCTCGGCGGCGTCAAGAAGGGCGAAGAAAAGACCATCGAGGTCAGCTTCCCCGAAGATTATGGCGCCGCGCACCTCGCCGGCAAGGCCGCGACCTTCGACGTGACCGTGCAGTCGGTGCTGAACGGCGACAAGCCCAAGCTCGACGACGATTTCGCCAAGTCGCTGGGCCTGGAAGGCCTGGACCAGCTCAAGGATCTGCTCAAGGGCCAGATCGAGCAGGAGCATAACGGCCTGACCCGCACCTATATGAAGCGCAAGCTGCTCGACCAGCTCGCCGCTTCGCACGACTTCGATGTGCCGCCGAGCATGGTGGAAGCCGAATTCAACCAGATCTGGCAGCAGCTGCAGCACGAAGCCAGCCATGAGGCCGATCCGGAAGCCGCTTTGGCGGAAATGGAAGCCGAGAAGGAAGATTATCGCGGCATCGCCGTGCGCCGCGTGCGCCTGGGCCTGTTGCTGTCGGAAATCGGCCAGGCGAACAATGTCGTCGTGTCGGACAACGAGATGAACCGTCTGATCATGCAGGCTGCCCAGCAGTACGGCCCGCAGGACCGCGAGCGTTTCGTGCAATATGTCCGCCAGGACCCGATGGCCGCCGCTCAGCTGCGCGCACCCCTCTATGAGGACAAGGTCGTCGACTTCCTGTTCGAGAAGGCCGACGTCACCGACCGTGCCGTCAGCCGCGAAGATCTGGAAGCCGCGATCGAGGCCGAAGATGGCGATCTGAAGCCGCACGTCCACGGCCCGGGCTGTGGCCATGACCACGATCATGACGACAAGCCCAAGGCGAAGAAGGCCCCGGCCAAGAAGAAGGCCGAGCCCGCCGAAGCCGAAGTCGTAGCCGAGGACGCCGCGCCCAAGAAGGCGCCGGCCAAGAAGGCTGCCGCCAAGAAGGACGAGGCTGTGGCCGAGGAAGCTGTTGCCGAGGACAAGCCCAAGGCGAAGAAGGCTCCCGCCAAGAAGGCCGCTGCCAAGGCTGAATAAGCCGGCAGGCCAGAGACGAGACAGGCGCCCGGCTTCCACGTGGAGGTTCGGGCGCCTTTTCTTTGTGTCGCCGGCCCATATTCTTTGGCGGGCAGGGCGGTCGAAATATTAACCATGGCGGATCCATGGCAGGGGCAAGAGGGGCGCAGGAGCGTGCGGCAGATGAAGGAGTTTCCGGCGGTGGCGAACGGCGAGGGCATGGCAACCCCGCATATCGCGGTGATCCTGCCCTGCTATAACGAAGCGGGCGCGATCGTGCAGACGGTGCAGGATTTCCGCCGGGCGCTGCCCCACGCCGACATCTATGTCTTCGATAACAACAGCACCGACGGCAGCCGTGAACTCGCAGCAGGGGCGGGGGCAATTGTCCGCCGCGTAACCCAGCAGGGCAAGGGGCATGTGGTACGCCGTATGTTCGCCGATGTTGACGCTGATATCTACATCATGGCTGATGGCGACGCGACCTATGAGGCCGCTGCCGCGCCGGCGATGGTCGCCGCCATGCTGGAGGATAATCTCGACATGGTCGTGGGCTGTCGCCGCGATCAGGTGGAGGCAGCTTATCGGCGCGGCCATCGTTTTGGCAATTGGGCGCTCACCAGCTTGCTCAAGCAGTTGTTCGGCCGCAGCTTCACCGATATCCTGTCGGGCTATCGCGTCTTTTCGCGCCGCTTCGTCAAGAGCTTCCCGGTGCTGTCGGCCGGTTTCGAGATCGAGACCGAGATAAGCGTCCATGCGCTCGAATTGGCGATGCCGGTGTCGGAGGTGCTGACCGCCTATGGTGCGCGTCCCGAAGGGTCGGTCAGCAAGCTTTCCACCTATCGCGATGGCTGGCGCATCCTGCGCACGATCATCACGCTTTACCGCATCGAGCGGCCGATCCTGTTCTTTGGCATCATCGCGGCCTTGCTCGCCGCGTTGGCGCTTGGCCTCGCCGCGCCGCTGATCCTCACCTATCTCCAGACCGGCCTGGTGCCTCGTGTTCCGACGGCGATCCTCGTCACCGGCCTCATGATTCTGGCGACGCTGAGCGGGATGTGCGGCCTAATCCTTGATACGGTGGTACGCGGCCGCCGCGAAGTGCGGCGGCTCGCCTATCTCGCTTTCCGGGCGCCTAGCGACTATGGCTTGAAGGACTGAACCCGGCGACGCAGACGCATCGCCAGGATCAGCAGCGTGACACCCGTCACCAGGGCATAGAAGCCGATGCCCCAGCCCAGCATCGCCACGGACACATGCGGGTTGGTGAGGGCAAGGTACAGCAGGAACAGGCCCAGCAGCAGCGACAGCAGTCCGCTCAGCGCCAGCAGCCATTCCCCCTCTATCTCTTTGCGCAGGCGGATCGCGGCGATGATTTCCAGCCCGCCTGCTATGACCGCCCAGCCTGCGATCAGAAATACGGTGAGCAGTGCGTAGGTGATCGTCATCGCGATCGGTGTCACGATGAAGATGATGCCCACGGCAATGCCCAGCAGGCCGCGCAGCAGCATCGCGCCCCAGTGCCGGCCACGACCCATGCGGCGAAAGGCGCTGATCGCCGATAATATTCCATCGGTCAGGGCATAGACGGCAAAGATCAGCGTCAGCGCAAACAGTGCGCTGAATGGGTAGAAGAGGGCGATGATGCCCAGGATGATCGACGCTGCGCCGCGCAGGGCGAGCGCCTTCCAGCCGAAGGAAAAGGCCGCGATCAGGCCGGGGCCGGCGCGATCGTCATGGGGTGGCAGGTCGGTATGGACGTTGGAAGCCATTGCTAAATCCCCCTGTTGCAAAACGAAACGAAGGTGGAGCAACCGAAGTGGCACATGGTTCCCCCTTGAACCAGTCGCTATTTGTGCCGATGTAGGGCATCGGGCAAAAGCACCTGACTGAAAGAGCACAATGACCAACATCATGTATGATCCCATGGCCGCGCTGGTTCCCATCGTCATCGAGCAATCGAACCGTGGCGAGCGCAGCTTCGACATTTATTCGCGCCTGCTGCGCGAGCGGATCATCTTCGTGACCGGCCAGGTCGAGGACCATATGGCCTCGCTGATCGTCGCCCAGCTGCTGTTCCTCGAATCGGAAAATCCGAAGAAGGACATCTGGATGTACATCAACTCGCCGGGCGGCGTGGTGACGTCGGGCATGGCGATCCACGACACGATGAAATATATCCGTCCCCAGGTCGGCACCGTCTGCATCGGCCAGGCCGCGTCGATGGGCAGCTTCCTGCTGGCCGCCGGCGAACCGGGCAAGCGCATCGCGCTCAGCAATGCGCGCATCATGATTCACCAGCCCTCGGGCGGTGCGCAGGGCATGGCCAGCGATATCGAGATCCAGGCGAAGGAAATCCTGAGGATTCGCCAGCGGCTTAACGGCCTCTATGCGAATTATACCGGCAAGCCGCTGGAAGAGATCGAACGGGCGATGGACCGCGATACCTTCCTGGAAGCAGAAGAAGCCAAGGCGTTCGGCCTGGTCGATGAAGTGTTCGACCGGCGTCCCGCTCTGGCGGAAACTTCCGAGGCCTAAAGGCGATCTTTACCGGGGCACGCTACTTTCACCCCTTGTGAAACCGCCTTGCCCCGGTCTAGGATGACCTTTGGACCAGAAATTCCCTGGCCAGGTCCGGCATGGTGTCGGCGGCGGGGAGGAAAGATTGGCGAATGACTAAGCTTACGGGCTCCGATTCTAAAAGCACGCTTTATTGCTCCTTCTGCGGCAAGTCGCAGCATGAGGTGCGTAAGCTGATCGCGGGGCCGACCGTGTTCATCTGCGACGAGTGCGTGGAACTGTGCAACGACATCATCCGCGAGGAGACCAAGGGCGGTCTCGTCGGCAAGAAGGATGGCGGCGTGCCGACCCCGCAGGAAATCTGCGATGTGCTCGACGATTATGTGATTGGCCAGAACCGCGCCAAGCGCGTGCTGTCGGTCGCGGTCCACAATCATTACAAGCGCCTCAACCACGGCTCCAAGCCGGGCGAGGTCGAACTGGCCAAGTCGAACATCCTGCTCGTCGGCCCGACCGGCTGCGGCAAGACCCTGCTGGCACAGACGCTGGCAAAGACCTTCGACGTGCCCTTCACCATGGCCGATGCCACCACGCTGACCGAAGCCGGCTATGTCGGCGAGGATGTGGAGAACATCATCCTCAAGCTGCTCCAGGCCAGCGACTATAATGTCGAGAAGGCGCAGCGCGGCATCGTCTATATCGACGAGATCGACAAGATCAGCCGCAAGGCCGAGAACCCGTCGATCACCCGCGATGTTTCGGGTGAGGGCGTGCAGCAGGCACTGCTCAAGCTGATGGAAGGTACGACCGCCTCGGTTCCGCCGCAGGGTGGGCGCAAGCATCCGCAGCAGGAGTTCCTTCAGGTCGATACGACCAACATCCTGTTCATCTGCGGCGGTGCGTTCGCGGGTCTGGAGCGGATCATCGGTGACCGTCTGGAAGCCAAGTCGATCGGCTTTGGCGCCCATGTCGCGGCGCCCGAGGAGCGCAAGACCGGCGAATTGCTGCGGCAGAGCGAGCCGGAAGATCTGCTGAAGTTCGGCCTGATCCCCGAGTTCGTCGGCCGTCTGCCTGTCATCGCGACGCTGGAAGATCTGGACGTTGCCGCCCTGGTCAAGATTCTGGTCGAGCCGAAGAACGCGCTGGTCAAGCAATATGGCAAGCTGTTCGATATGGAGAATGTCGACCTCAGCTTCACCGATGACGCGCTGACGGCGATCGCCAAGAAGGCGATCGAGCGCAAGACCGGTGCGCGCGGCCTGCGCTCGATCCTGGAGGCGATCCTGCTAGATACCATGTTCGACCTGCCCTCGATGCAGGGCGTGGGTGAGGTGGTCGTCGACAAGGATGTCGTGGCGGGCACCAAGGAGCCGATTCGCGTATTCAGCGAAAAGGACAAGCGTGCCGAGGATGCCGCCTAGTTCATTCGCCGTTCAGGCTGGAACAAAAGGGGCTGGTGGATCATCCACCGGCCCCTTTTTCGTGCAAGTCTTTCGCACTGCACAAAAAATTCGCGCTGCGTTGCATAATTGCATCAGTGTTAAATAGGCGCCAAATTTCACAATATTATACAATAAAAACAAGTGTTTATGTGCGAATTTTGATGCCTGATCGCGTTCTCGCCACCACAGTCTGGCCAATTGTGACACTCCCGCATCTGCATTGTAACATAATTGCAATCATAGCATCACAGGTGCGTCGCCAGTAGCCGCCAGACGCGGCGCCGGCTCGAAGAGCAATTATGGTTATGGCGCCGTGGGGCGCCACTCTTGAAAAGGGACAAGGGTCACATGAAACAGTTTCTGATGTGCAGCGCAGCGGTACTTGCCGTCGCTGTTCCGGCTGGCGCGTTCGCGCAGTCGACCGGTTCGCAGGATTTCGAGGACACGATCGTTGTCACCGGCGCCAAGACCGCCAAGGGCATCGACGGCATCGTCCTGCCCGACACGACCAAGGCCAAGGGCGTTCTGACCCAGGAAATCATCGCGAAGCAGGGTTCGGGCAACACCATCCTGAACGCGATCAACCTGATCCCGGGCGTCAGCTTCCAGAATAACGATCCCTATGGTTCGGCTGGCGGTACGCTCAACATCCGCGGCTTTGGCCCGGACCGCGTTTCGCTGACGTTCGACGGCATGCCGCTCAACGACACCGGCAACTACGCCATCTATTCCAACCAGCAGCTCGACCCCGAGCTGATCGAGGAAGTCAACGTCAACCTCGGTTCGACCGACGTCGACAGCCCGACCGCCGCCGCTTCGGGCGGCACCGTCAACTATCGCTCGATCAACGGTTCGGACGATTTCAAGGTCACCGTGGCTGGCGCCGCTGGCGATTATGACTTCTTCCGCCTGTTCGGTCTGGTCGAAACCGGTGTGTTCACGCCGTTCGGCACCAAGGCCTGGTTCTCGGCCTCGACCACGCGCAACGACGTGCCGTACAACAATATCGGCGTGATCGACAAGCAGCAGTATAACGGCAAGATCTACCAGCCGATCGGCACCAATGGCGACTTCTTGTCGATCGCCGGTCACTGGAATGCCAACCGCAACAACTTCGCTGGTTCGCTGCCGCTGCGCACCGACACCGACCAGGGCCGCGTCCCCGGTCCGGCTTCGTCGAACCGTTTCCCGATCACCAAGGACGAGCGTTTCTATACCCTGTCCTGCACCGTGCCGACCCCGGTTGCCGGCGTGGCCGATGCGGCCGGATCGTGCGGCACCGTGTTCGACTATCGCTACAACCCGTCGAACACCGGTAACATTCGCATCAATTCGCGCTTCACCCTGTCTGATGGCCTCGTCCTGACTGTCGATCCCAGCTACCAGTATGTGAAGGCGAACGGCGGCGGCACCGCGACCGCCCGTGAAGGCTATTACGACATCAACCCGGCTTCGGGCGCTGCGAACGTCCAGAACATGGCCGGCTATTTTGGCGGCAACCCCTATTTCGGTCGCGACATCAACGGCGATGGCGACATGCTGGACCAGGTCAACGTCCTGGCGCCCAGCCAGACCACGACCGATCGCTTCGCCGTCATCAGCTCGCTGCGCTATGACATCAACGAGCATCACCGCGTTCGTGTCGCCTACACCTTCGACCATGGCCGCCATCGCCAGACCGGCGAAGTCGGTCTCGTCGGCGCCACCGGCATGGGCCTTGCCTATTTCCCGGTCGATGATCCGCAGCTCGATGTGAACGGCAATGTGCTGCAGAAGCGTGATCGCCTGTCCTACGCCATCCTGAACCAGTTCTCGGCCGAATATATGGGTGAGTTCCTGGATGAAAGCCTGACCGTTCAGGCCGGCCTGCGTGCGCCGTTCTTCAAGCGCAAGCTGCAGAACAACTGCTACACCAGCAGCGCTTCGGGCTTCGTCGAATGCTTCGGCACCGGCGCGGATATCCCGAGCAACATCGGTACGCTGAACCCTGCCTGGGCTGCGCCGCAGAAGCGCACCTACAAATATGACAAGCTGCTGCCGAGCGTCGGTCTGAACTTCAAGGTCACGCCGGAAGCCAGCCTGTTCGTGAACTACAGCAAGGGTCTGTCGGTGCCGGGTACGGACTCGCTCTACAACGCTTTCTACTTCACGCGTGGTTCGGAAGGCGCCAATCCGTCGCCGGAAACCACCGACAGCTTCGACCTGGGTGCGCGCTATACCACCAGCAAGTTCCAGGCCCAGGGCTCGTTCTGGTACACCAACTACAAGAACCGCCTGGCTTCCTCCTTCGATCCGGAACTGAACGCCAGCGTCTATCGTAACCTGGGCACCGTCGAGAAGTACGGCTTCGACGGCAGCATCAGCTACACCCCGATCGAATATTTCACCATCTACGCCTTCGGTTCCTACCTGAAGTCGAAGATCAAGGACGACATCCAGGTCGGCGTCTGCCCGACCAACGTGTCGCTGGTTGCGGGCTGCGTAACGGCGGGTGACGCCGTTTATGCTCCGACCGCCGGCAAGCGTGAATCGGGTGCGCCCGTCTACATGCTGGGTGCGCGTGGTGAAGTGAACTTCGAAGGCGTGACGCTGGGCATTCAGGCCAAGCGCACCGGCAAGCGGTACGTCTATGACACCAACCTTCCGACCTATCGCAACACCACTGCCGCTCTGACCCCGGTCGAAATCTATGGCGCGTCGGCTCCGGCCTATACGCTGGTCGATCTGGATGCCCGCTTCTCGCTGGCTCGCTTCGGTGCGCCGGGCACCTATTTCCAGCTGAACGTCAGCAACCTGTTCGACGAATTCTATGTCGGCGGTTTCGGCGGCAACCTGAACCAGACCGTCAACCTCACGGGCTCGTCGACCGGCACCTACGCCAATCCGGGCTTCGTCCAGATCGGTTCGCCGCGCGCCGTCTCGGGCTCGCTGCACGTCAGCTTCTGATCCGCACGGACAGAGACGGAATGAAAGAAAGGGCGGGGAGCAATCCCCGCCCTTTTTCATGTCCTACTGCCCGTCGCCCGATTATGCTGGATGATGGTGCGGGGTTGGCTTTCCGATAGGATCGCGGCAATGTAACAAAATGTCGAAATGTGCGGGAAATGTGCGAAGTTAAGCGCCCGCTTTCCTATTTCCGGGCGCTTTGCCGTCTCAGTTGAGACAGTCGTCCAGCCCGTCGCGCTGCACCACCGGGATGCGGGCGGTGATGCTGTTGCCATAGCGGCGGGTGAAGCCGTGCGGGTCGACGGCTTCGCGCTTCTTGGGCAATGGCAGGACCGCCGCGAGCCGTGCCGCTTCGGCCCGGCTCAACTTCTGCGCGCCATGGCCGAAATAGCGGATCGACCCGGCCTGTACGCCATAAGTGCCGATGCCGGTCTCCGCGACGTTCAGATAGACTTCCATGATCCGCCGCTTGCCCCAGATCGCCTCGATCAGCACGGTGAACCAGGCCTCGAACCCCTTGCGGACAAAGCCACCGCCCTGGAACAGGAAGACATTCTTCGCCGTCTGCTGACTGATCGTGGAGCCGCCGCGAATGCGCCCGCCGCTGGCATTGTGGCGCATGGCCTGGGCGATGGCGACCGCGTCGAAGCCATGATGGCTGCAGAAACGGCTATCCTCCGCCGCGATCGCGGCGCGCGGCATGTCCGGATCGATTGCGTCCAGGCTCTTCCATTCCTTGGTGATGCCATTGGGGTCGAGCAACATGGTGATCGTCACCGGTGGCGGCACGAAGCGATAGATCACCACCGTGCCGACCGACAGGCCGACGAAGCCGACGACGATCTTGAGGGGAATGCTGATCCAGCGGGAACGACGGCTTTTGGCAGAGGCGGGCTTGGGCGCGGCTTTGGCTTTCTTCATGGCCGCAAACTAGCGCCGCTGCGCGCCGCCGTCATCGATTCCTTCAGGCGGTCGCCAGGCTCTGCACACGGCCACGATTGATCAGCAGCACCAGCGCCGCGCCGATCAGGCACAGCACGCCCGCCGCGATGAAGGCAGGCATATAGCTTTGCCAGGCGGTGCGCGACAGGCCGCCGGCCAGCGCCGCGCTGGCCGCGCCGAGCTGATGCCCGGCAAAGATCCAGCCGAATACGATATTCGCCTTTTCCGGGCCGAAGCGCTGCGCGGTCAGCTTCACCGTCGGCGGCACCGTCGCCACCCAGTCGAGGCCATAGAAGATGGCGAAGAGCGACAGGCTGTAGATCGAGAAATCGCTGAACGGCAGGTAGAGGAGGGACAGGCCGCGCAACCCATAATAGAAGAAGAGCAGCCAGCGATTGTCATATCGATCGCTGAGCCAGCCCGATGCCAATGTGCCGGCAAAGTCGAACAGGCCCATCATGGCCAGCATCGACGCCGCGCCCACTGCCGCCAGTCCATAATCGCCGCACAGCGAGATGAAATGGGTCTGAACCAGGCCATTGGTGCTGGCGCCGCAGATATAGAAGGAGAAGAAGAGGATCCAGAAGGTCGGCACCTTCGCCACGTCGCGCAGCACGATCAGCGGCGTCGCCAGCAGCGCGCCCAGGCTGGTCGGCTGGGCGGGGACGGGCTGGATCGCCTGCTCGCCATAGGGGGCAAGGTTCAGGTCCGACGGCCGGTCGCGCATCAACAGCATGACCGCGACGGCGGCGACCAGGATTGCGCCGCAGACCAGTAGCAGAGCCGTGCGCCAGCCATAGCTGCCGGTCATGCTGGCCAGCAATGGCAGGAAGGCGAGCTGGCCCGTTGCCGTGCTGGCCGACAGCAAGCCCATGACCAGCCCGCGCCGTTCACTGAACCAGCGGGTGGCGACGGTCGCGCCCAGCACCATGGCGGTCAGCCCCGTGCCGACGCCGATCACTACGCCCCAGAGCAGCACCAGCTGCCACAGATGCTTCATCCCGAGGGAGAGGAGCATGCCGCCGATCACGATCGACAGCGATATCAGCATCATCCGCCGCACGCCAAAGCGGTTCATGAAGGCGGCGGCAAAGGGACCTATCCCGCCGAACAGCAGGAAACGGATGGCCAGCGCACCGGAAATATCCGCCGCGCTCCAGCCGAACTCCTTCTGCAGCGGAACGATGAACACGCCCGGCGCGCCGACCGCGCCGGCGACCACCAGCATGGTGAGGAAAGTCGTGCCCACGACCGCCCAGCCATAATGGACATTGCGCGCGGCCAGGCGACGGGCGAACATGGTGGACAGCATCGACTTCCCCTGCGGAGCTGAAAACGGACTGGCGTTAAATGATGGGTATCATATATAAGGTCAAGGGGCGATATGAGGTGACTGAACTATGAAGGTGAGCCGCGAACAGGCGGAGCGCAATCGCGAGAAGGTGGTGGACGCTGCATCCAGGCTGTTCCGCGCCCGCGGTGTGGAAGGCGTCGGCATCGGTGAAGTGATGCGCGAATGCGGTTTGACCCATGGCGGCTTCTACAACCAGTTCGAATCGAAGGAAGCGCTGGCGGCCGAAGCCTGCGCGACTTCGCTTGCGCGGGGCGCAGCCAAATGGCGGCGTTTGTCGGCGGAAGATGGTCCGGACGCGATCACCGCCGATTATCTTAGTGCCCGCAACCGCGATGCGCCCGAGACTGGTTGCGCGCTGATTGCGCTCGGCCCCGATGCCGCGCGCAAGGGCGGGCCGCTGGCGGCTGCCTTCCGTGAGGGCTTTGAGGATCTGACTGCCGCGCTGCAAAATGCCGGCATCGCTGATCGCGATGCGGCACTGGCGCGCATGGCCCAGCTGGTCGGCACGATGGTGCTGGCCCGCGCGGTCGATGATCCGGCGCTGTCAGAGGAATTGCTGGCGGCCAATCGCCGCGCGCTGGGTGTCGAGGCATGAGCAGCCTGGCTGGCTGGCGGCCGATGGGGCGAGGCGATGTCGCGGCGGTGGCGGCCATTTCCGACCGGGTCCATGGAGACTATACCGAACAGCCGGCAATCTATGACGATCGTCTGCGTCTTTATCCAGCGGGTTGCTTCCTGCTGGAGCGGGACGGCCAGGCGCTGGGCTATCTCATTACCCATCCCTGGGCGGGCGATCGGCCGCCAGCGCTTGACCGGTTGATCGACAGGCTACCGGACGCGCCGGATCGCTATTATCTCCATGACCTCGCCCTGCTGCCCGAGGCGCGGGGTACCGGCGCGGCCGCTGCTGCCGTCGACCTGATCGTGGCGCAGGCCCGTACCGCCGGGTTCGACCGCATCACCCTGACCGCCATCAACGGCGCCGATGCCTTCTGGCGCCGACAGGACTTTGTCGATTTACCGGTTGTCGCCGACAGCTATGGCGCGGACAGCGTCTCGATGGTGCGGATGCTCTAAGGCGAAAAAAAAGCCCCGGATTATGCCGGGGCTTTTTCTTTTCTTTGTCTAAGGCCGGTGCCTCATCAGGCGGCGGCGAAGCGTGCCATCTTTTCCAGCTTGCCACCGGCGATGCGCATCATCGCCTTTTGCAGCTTCTCGAAGGCGCGCACCTCGATCTGGCGGACGCGCTCGCGCGACACGCCATAGACCTGGCTCAGTTCCTCCAGCGTCTTGGGCTCCTCGGCCAGGCGACGCTCGGCCAGGATATGCTTTTCGCGATCGTTGAGATCGGTCATCGCTTCGACCAGCATCTCGTGACGCTGGGTCTTTTCCTGCTCGTCCGCGACGCGCTCGTCCTGCAGCGGATCGGTGTCCTGCAGCCAATCCTGCCACTGGCCGTCGCCATCCTCGCGCATCGGCACATTGAGCGAGGTATCGCCGCCCATCGCCATGCGACGGTTCATCGATACGACGTCATCTTCCGACACGCCCAGATCGGTCGCGATCTTGGTCACGTCCTCGGGGCGCAGATCGCCATCCTCGAACGCCTCGATATTGTTCTTCATCCGGCGCAGGTTGAAGAACAGCTTCTTCTGCGACGCGGTGGTGCCCATCTTGACCAGGCTCCAGCTGCGCAGGATGAATTCCTGGATCGACGCGCGGATCCACCACATGGCGTAGGTCGCCAGGCGGAAGCCGCGTTCGGCCTCGAACTTCTTCACGCCCTGCATCAGGCCGATATTGCCTTCGGAAATCAGCTCGCTGACCGGCAGGCCATAGCCGCGATAGCCCATCGCGATCTTGGCGACGAGGCGCAGGTGCGAGGTGACGAGCTGCGCCGCTGCCTCGGGATCCTGATGTTCCTCATAGCGCTTGGCGAGCATATATTCCTGCTCGGGCGTCAACAGCGGAAACTTGCGGATTTCCGACAGATAGCGGTTGAGGCTGGCTTCACCGCCCAGCGCCGGAACCGCGGGGACATTGCTCTTGTTGGCCATGTCACAATTCCTTCCCTTTACATGCGCGGCGCGAACCCGAGAGTGGCGTCCGTCCGGCGCAAACTTGTCAGAACCTATACGTGAAGCTCGCTTAACAGTTCCTGCATATCCGCAGGCAGGGGACTGTCGAAAGCTAGGGGTTCTCCTGTCAGAGGATGTATGAACCCCAGGCGTTTCGCGTGCAATGCCTGCCTTTTGAAACTCAGCGTTTCCAGTATCGATTTGAAACCTTTTCTGTCTCTACCGTAAACCGGGTCGCCGATCAAGGGGTGACCCAGATGCGCCATATGCACGCGAACCTGATGGGTGCGGCCGGTTTCCAGCCGGCATTCCACCATCGCCGCGCCGCGCAGGCGCTCCATTACGCGGTAATGGGTGACCGCATGTTTACCGCGTCCTTCCCGATGAACGGCCATCTTCTTTCGATCAGCGTCGGACCGGCCGATCCAGGCATCCACCGTGCCGGAGCCCGGCGTCGGAATGCCATAGACGATCGCGGCATAAAGCCGATCGATGCTGTGATCCTTGAACTGACGCGCCAGGCCCTCATGGGCCTTGTCCGACTTAGCAACGACCAAGAGGCCCGAAGTATCCTTGTCGATGCGATGGACGATACCCGGACGCGCGACGCCACCAATGCCCGACAGCTGACCATCGCAATGATGCAGCAGCGCGTTGACCAGCGTGCCGTCCAGATTGCCGGCCGCTGGATGGACGACGAGGCCTGCAGGCTTGTCCACCACGATCAGGTCGGCATCTTCATGCACGATATCAAGCGGAATGTCCTGCGCCACGGCGTCGAGCGCGACGGGAGCAGGCAGGGTGATGCTGAAATCCTGGCCGGCTGCGACCTTCATCGAGGGATTGAGCGACCGGCTGCCAGACGAGATCTGGCCATCGACGATCAGTGATTTGATCCGCTCACGCGACAGGTCGGGCAACAGTTCCGCCAGCGCCCGGTCGAGCCGCATGCCCGCCTGCGCGTCACCTATTGTTGTTTCGATGATGGAAACCCCCGGAACCATTGCGTAGGGATGTAGGAATGAAGGTCGAAATTTCAAGGGGACTTCTGGAACAAATCATGGACTTCGCGGCTGCGGAGCCGGGGGAGGTTTGCGGGCTGCTGCTGGGAGAGGCTGGACTGATCGAGGCGGTTCTGCCGGCAGCCAATGTCGCGCCCGACCCAACCCGTCATTTCGAGCTTGATCCAGTAAGCTTGTTGCGTGCGCATCGCGCCGCCCGACAGGGTGGCCCCGCCATTCTTGGCCATTATCATTCACACCCGTCGGGCGTGGCCGTTCCGTCCGCGACCGATGCAGCATGCGCCGCACCCGATGGAACCCTATGGTTAATCATCGCGACGGGGCAGGCCCGGCTGTGGGTCGCGAAACCCGGCGGCGTGGCTGGCGTCGGTTTCGTGGAGGCGTTGCTCGACATAAGGTGATGCAAAGGAGGCGAGCCGGGCTTGCATCGTCCCGCGTGGAAGCCTAGCCGGGGTATAGTTTTCCCCGCAGCAATCCGGCGACCCTATCCTTCATGACCCAATCGACCGATAGCATCGAATTCGCCAGCCTATTGTGCTCGCGCCTCTGCCATGATCTGTTGAGCCCGGTCGGCGCGCTCAACAACGGACTGGAGTTGATGGCGGATGAGACCGATCCTGAAATGCGCCAGCGCTGCCTTGACCTGCTGGGCGACAGTGCACGGACGTCCGCCAACAAGCTCAAATTCTTCCGCCTTGCCTTCGGGTCGGCGGGCGGGTTTGGCGATGCGGTTCCGCCGCATGAGGCCAAAGTCGCGATCGAAGGCATGTTCGCCGCTTCCGGCCGGGTCAAGCTGGGCTGGATGGTCGAGGAACAGTTGCTCAGCAAGCTGGCGGTCAAGGTGCTGCTGAACCTTGCGCTGATCGCGGGCGATGCGCTGGTACGCGGTGGCCAACTCGACATCGGCGCCGAGACCCGACCGGGCATCACTGAAATCGTGGTGCGCGGCGAGGGGCCGAAGGTCATTCTCGATCCTGAATTGCGGGCTGCCCTGGCGGGAACATTGCCGCCCAGCGGCCTGGCATCGCGTACGGCTGCCGCCTGGATGGTCCGGCAATTGGTGGAGAGCGCCGGTGGCGATATCGTCCTGTCGCCGCCGGGTGAATCCGTGCTGCTGTTCGGGGCATCGATCCCCGGTCAGGGCTGACCGGGGTGGCGGGAAGGCAGTCGCATGGACAGTTCCGCATCGTCCAGCGTCTCCAGGTCGAGCAGCGCGGCATAGGGATCGCCTTCCAGGTCTAGCCATGCCGCAAAGGCCGGTTCAGTCTTCATGCCTTGCCGCCGGAACGCCATGACGGCTGCGTGCGCGGCGGAGCCCGCCAATTCCAGCAGCCGATGTTCGATGCGATAATGGCGCCAGCCATGCTGCTGTGCCACGGGCACTGGCTGACCGAAGATTTCAAACGGCCAGCCTTGAGCCGAAAAGCGGGCAATGATCGCGTCCACCTTAGGGGAAGGCGCGACCGTGAAATCGGCAAAATGGCCGAATGCGTGCGATAGCGTGGCGGTAAAGACAGCAGTGTCGGGTGCATGGCAAATGATGTCGATGTCGCTGCCGGGCATGTCCAGTCTGAGCGGTGGAGTCCCCACGACGCGCGGGTCGAACGCCGCCAGATGGTCGAGCGCCCGGACATTATGTATCGCCTCTTCGTAACCGATGCGGCTCATGCCTCTTTCATTTCGGCGGCGATGGTGGCGATCAGCACGGCGGCGGGAAGGGGGCGGGCCAGCGGCGCGCCCTGGCCGGCCCATTGCGCGCCATAGCCTCCTTCACCCCGGGCTTTGGCGGCGGCATTCAGGGCCTTGCCTGCATGATAGGCCCGTGGATAATCGGGAACCTGCCCGGTTTGCCCTTCGCCCCAGGCGGTGAAGCGGTTGGCGAGGCAGCGGGCGGGACGGCCGGAAAGGGCCGGCGTCATTACCGTATGCAGCGCCGCCGGTCCCGCCAGTGCTGCGCGATAGGCGGGATCGGCGCTGCTTTCGGGGCAGGCGATGAAGGCGGTGCCGAGTTGTGCGGCGACTGCCCCCAGATCCAGCGCTGCCCGTACGCCCGCACCGTCCATGATGCCGCCTGCAGCAATGACCGGTTGCTTGCCATCGGCCACCAGCAGCCGGGTTAGGGCGAACGTGCCAAGCAGGTCGTCGGGCGCTGCGGGATCGAACATGCCACGATGACCGCCAGCCTCATATCCCTGGGCCACGATCGCATCGATCCCCGCTGCGTATGCGGCCCTGGCTTCGGCCGGGCTGGTGACGCTGGCCAGAAGCAGGCAACCGGCAGCTTTCAATGCGGCGATCCGGTCTGGGCCGGGCAGGCCGAAATGGAAGCTGACGACGTGCGGCGCGGTTGCCACCAGCATGGCAAGCATTGCATCATCGTGGGCGAAGCTTTGATAGATGGTGTCGAGCCGGGCGGGCGGCGTGGCGCCATATTGCGCGAACAATGGAGACAAGGCGTCGAGCCAGGCCCGTTCGGTGGCAATATCGTCCCGCGGTGGAGAATGCACGAACAGGTTGACGTTGAACGGGCGATCGGTCTGCGCACGGACAGCGGCGATCATCGCCTGTGCACCGGTGGCATCGGTCGCGCCGACCGCGATCGATCCCAGGCCGCCGGCGTTGGAGACGGTGGCGGCCATGTCGGGGGTCGATACCCCCGCCATCGGTGCCTGGATGATGGGGATGGCGAGATCGAGTGCGGCGATGATGTCCATGGGCCGGATGTGGACTGTCGACGGCATCGGTGCAACCGGGGCGCGTGCCGGTCAGAGGTCGTCGGTGCCGACCGGGCCGCCTTCGCTTTCCATCCGGTTGATGGCGCGCGCATCCCGCGCGGTGAATTTCAGGCGGACGCCAACGCCCATGCCATCCGTCTCGGGCAGAAATTGGGCGCCACCTTCCTCCAATATGCTGTGCAGGCGTAGCGCTTCGGGTTCGGGGAGGGCCGTTCGGCCGTTCTCGAAATCGGCGAGCGCCTGTTCTTCAACGCCAGCGAGGCGGGCGACATGGTCGCGCGGCCATTCCACCAGAGCACGCGCCGCGCGGGCCAGCTTGCCGGTCAATGCCAAGACGACTCTCCTCCTCAATGGAAATCGATGGAATGATAGCGGGTTGGTGCATTGGTGCAAAAAGGAAAGGCCCGGCCGCATGACGCGACCGGGCCTCTTGTCCTACAGGCCTGTGAAAGGGTTCAGGCGCTGTAGTACATGTCGAATTCGACCGGCGACGGCGCCATTTCCCAGCGATACACTTCGGGCCACTTCAGTTCGATATAGGCGTCGATCTGATCCTTGGTGAAGACGTCGCCCTTGAGCAGGAACTCATAATCGGCTTCCAGGCTGTTGAGCGCTTCGCGCAGCGAGGCGCAGACGGTCGGCACCTGGCTCAGCTCTTCGGGCGGCAGGTCATAGAGATTCTTGTCCATCGCGGCGCCCGGATGGATCTTGTTCTCGATGCCGTCGAGACCGGCCATCAGCAGCGCGGCGTAGCAGAGATAGGGGTTGGCCATCGCGTCGGGGAAACGGAATTCCACGCGCTTTGCCTTGGCGCCCGCGCCATAGGGAATACGGCAGGAGGCCGAGCGGTTGCGCGCCGAATAGGCGAGCAGGACCGGCGCTTCAAAGCCCGGCACCAGACGCTTGTAGCTGTTGGTGGTCGGGTTGGTGAAGGCGTTCAGGGCCTTGGCATGCTTGATGACGCCGCCGATGAAGTAGAGGCACATGTCGGACAGGCCGGCATAGCCTTCGCCCGCGAACAGCGGCTTGCCGCCGTCCCAGATCGACATGTGGGTGTGCATGCCCGAACCATTGTCCTGCGCGATCGGCTTGGGCATGAAGGTCGCGGTCTTGCCATAGGCCTGGGCGACCATCTGCACGACATATTTGTAGATCTGCATGCGGTCGGCGGTCTGGACCAGCGTACCGAAGGTCAGGCCCAGCTCGTGCTGCGCGGCGGCGACTTCATGGTGATGCTTGTCGCAGGGCAGGCCCATTTCGAGCATGGTGGTGACCATCTCGGCGCGGATGTCGGTGCAGGGGTCGACCGGTGCGACGGGGAAATAGCCGCCCTTGGCACGCGGACGGTGACCCAGGTTGCCGCCTTCATATTCCTTGCCGGTGTTGGTCGGCAGTTCGATGTCGTCGATCTTGAAGTAGCTCTGCGAATAGTCATTTTCGAAGCGCACGTCGTCGAACATGAAGAATTCGGCTTCGGGACCGACATAGACGGTGTCGCCGAAACCGGCCGACTTGACGAAGGCTTCGGCGCGCTTCGCGGTCGAACGCGGGTCGCGGCTGTAGAGTTCGCCGGTGTCCGGCTCGACGATGTCGCAGAAGATGATCAGCATCGGGGTGGCGCTGAACGGATCGACATAAACGGCGTCGAGGTCGGGCTTGAGGATCATGTCCGACTCGTTGATCGCCTTCCAGCCTTCGATCGACGAACCGTCGAACATCAGGCCCTGGGTCAGCTCATCCTCGCCAAGCACGCTCGACACCATGGTCAGGTGCTGCCACTTGCCCTTGGGATCGGTGAAACGGACATCGACCCACTCGATCTCCTTCTCTTCGATCATCTTCAGGATGTCTTTTGGCGTGTTGGCCATGTGCAATTGCCCTTCTCTAAAGATACCCCCCCGAAGGGGTAGTTGAAGCCTGTGTCCGCCGGTCCCCTGTCAGACGGCGAGAACCTTTTTGAAAATCAGATGGCGTCGCTGTCGCGTTCGCCGGTGCGGATGCGGACCGCACCCTCGATGGCGGTGATGAAGATCTTGCCGTCGCCGATCCGGCCGGTCTGCGCGGCGGCGCAGATCGCCTCGACCACCCGGTCGGCCAGCGCGTCGTCAACGACGACCTCCAGTTTCACCTTGGGCAGGAAGTCGACGACATATTCGGCGCCGCGATAGAGTTCGGTATGGCCCTTCTGCCGGCCAAAGCCCTTGGCCTCGGTGACGGTGATGCCCGACACGCCCACTTCATGGAGCGCTTCCTTCACCTCGTCCAGCTTGAACGGCTTGATGATCGCCTCGATCTTTTTCATCACTTAATCCCAACCCATGGCGCAAGATCGGATGCGGGTGCGACCCGCATCCTCCAACCTTCAAGTGACGATCATCATGCCCCCCGAGGCACGTGCCGTCTCCCTTAACAATCAATTACCGTGCCAAATGGCGAATCGCTAGGCCTGCTTTCGGCGATGCAGCAATCTTTGTCCATATTGCCCGGATTTCGGGCAATATCATGTCACGTTGCCCGGTTTTTAGGCAGTGGTCGAGCGGCCCATCATGCAAAAGGCCCGCCCCGTCGACACCGGTCGGTATGATCCCGATGGCATGGACGGAGCGGGCCTTTGAGACCGCTATGTGGCAGGCGAAATCAGCGCGCGTAGGGCGGGCAGTCGAGACCGGCAGGGCTCTTGGTGAAGATCTCGCAGCCGGTTTCGGTGATGCCGATGCTGTGTTCGAACTGGGCTGACAAGGTGCGATCGCGCGTCACCGCCGTCCAGCCATCGTCCAGCATCTTCACGCCCGGCTTGCCGATATTGATCATCGGCTCGATGGTGAAGAACATGCCGGGCTTCAACTCCGGACCGGTGCCCGGGCGGCCGATATGGACCACCTCCGGGCTGTCATGGAAAACCCGGCCCAGGCCATGGCCGCAGAAATCGCGGACCACGCCATAACGGTGCTTTTCGGCATGGCGCTGGATGACATGGCCAATGTCGCCCAGATGATTGCCGGGCTTGGCCTGCTCGATGCCCAGCATCAGGCATTCATAGGTGATCTCGACCAGCCGCTTGGCCTTGATCGGCGCTTCGCCGGCGATGAACATGCGGCTGGTGTCGCCGTGCCAGCCGTCAACCAGCGGGGTGACGTCGATATTCAATATATCGCCGTCCTTGAGCTTATAGTCGCCCGGAATGCCATGGCAGATGACGTTGTTGAGTGAGGTGCAGCAGCTATGCGTATAGCCGCGATAGCCCAGCGTCGCCGGCACGCCGCCACCGTCCAGCGTCATGCGGCGGACGATGTCGTCCAGTTCGCCGGTGGTCACGCCCGGCACCACATGGGGCACCAGCGCGTCGAGGATCTCGGCCGCCAGCCGGCCGGCCTTGCGCATGCCGTCGAAACCGGCCGCGTCGTAGAGCTTGATCGCGGTCGAGCGGGAAACCGGCGCATCGGCCGTCATCGTCATATATTCGGTCATATGGTTGATATAGACCCTGTGATCCGGCATTGCGAGTGTCTTCGCTCAGACCCTTAGCCGCTATATGGAAAAGAGAAACGGACATGGTGATGGAAGGCGGATGCGCCTGTGGTGAGGTGCGCTACCGGGTCGATGCCGACCCCATCTTCATCAACAATTGCCATTGCGGCCTGTGCCAGCGACAGAGCGGCGCGGCGTCGGCAGTCAACGCCTTTGTCGAGGTCGATCATCTCCACCTCCTGTCTGGCGACCTTAGTGAACATGTCGTGCCGACCGGCAGCGGCAAGACCCAGGCGATCGTCCGCTGCGCCACATGCGGCACGGCGGTCTGGAGCTTCTATCCGCGCCTCGGCCGGCTGGGCGCGGCGATCCGCGTCGGCACGCTCGACGATCGCGCGGCGATCCGGCCCGATGCCGCGATCTTCGTGGCGGACCGGTCGGACTGGACCGCCTTGCCCGCCGACGTGCCGGTCTTCGAAGCCAGCTACAGGCCGGCGGAGATATTGCCGCCCGATCGGCTGGCCCGCCTGATGGCACTTGCCGCCCGTGCGGAGGCGCAGGCATGAGCGAACGCATCTGGACCGCCGCCTTGGTCGTGATCGGCGATGAAATCCTGTCCGGCCGCATTCAGGATAAGAATGTCGCGCAGATCGCCACCTGGCTCAATGTCCAGGGCATTCGTCTGCGCGAGGTGCGCGTGGTTGCCGACGATCAGGATGCCATTGTCGAGGCGGTCAACACATTGCGTGTTCGCAACGACTATCTCTTCACCACCGGCGGCATCGGCCCGACTCATGACGACATCACGGTGGACGCGATCGCGGCGGCGCTGGGCGTGGGGGTCGAAATCCATCCCGAGGCGCGGGCGATATTGGAGCGCTATTATGTCACCCGCGGCGGCCTCACCGACGCGCGGCTGCGCATGGCGCGGGTGCCGGCGGGCGCCGACCTGATCGAAAACCGCATGTCGGGCGCGCCGGGCATCCGCCATGGCAATATCTTCATCATGGCGGGCGTGCCGCACATCACCGCCGGCATGCTCGACCGCCTGACCGGTACACTGGAAGGGGGCTTGCCCGTGCTGTCGGCAACGATCGGCTGCTGGGTTGCCGAAAGCGAGATCGCCGACCTGCTCGGTGCTACCGAGCGCGCTCATGACGGCGTTCAGATCGGCAGCTATCCCTTCTTCCGCGAAGGCCGCACCGGCGCCAATTTTGTCGTCCGTTCGACCGATCAGGCGGTGTTGGACGCCTGTGTGGCGGATTTGACTGCCGCGTTGGCGGCGGGGGGCTGGCCGGCGGTGCCGGGGGGCATCTAACCAAAACACACTCGTCGCGGTGACAAAATGGCATGGCGGCGGTACAGCGCGGTTCCACTTCTATAAGAGAGCTCCGCATGCTTACCGCGCGAACCTACAGTGTCACGATAGCGCGCAACTGGCGCGAACTTTACGAAGCGATCTGGCAGCCGGAGATATTTCCGAAATGGGCATCGGGCCTGACCGAGGCTGACCTGCGCAGGGGCGGCACCGGCTGGATCGCCGACGGTCCCGATGGGCCGATCGTCGTTCGCTTCACCCCGCACAATGAATTTGGCGTGATGGACCATTTCGTTGAGACCGGTGATGGCCGGCAGGTTCATGTTCCGCTACGCGTCATCCAGAATGGCGACGGGGCGGAAGTGATGCTGACGCTTTTTCGCCAGCCAGGCATGAGCGACGAGGATTTTGCGCGCGACGCCAAGTGGATCACCCGCGATCTGCGGGCGCTGCGTGATTATGCAAAGGCGTAGGGCAGGGGACTGATTTTGATCCCCGCCAGGCGGCTCAGCCTTCGGGCCGGCTCCAGATCCAGCTACCGCCGATCAGCGCGGCTGCCAGCGGGATCAGATACCAGGGGAAAGGGGAGAAGATCAGCGCCAGGATCGCGCTGAAGGCGAAGGCGGCCAGAGCGGCCTTCTTGCCCTTGGGGCTGATCGCGCCCCGCTCGCGCCAGCGACGGATGTGCGGGCCGAAATGCTTGTGGTCGAGTAGCTTGGCCTCCAGTTCCGGGCTTGACCGCGCGAAGCAATAGGCGGCCAGGATCATGAACGGCACGGTCGGCAACAGCGGCAGGAAGGCGCCCAGCGTGCCGAGCCCGATCGAGAGGAAGCCGGCGATGAGATAAAGATGGCGCCGCACCCGTCGATCCTGTCTGGAAGGGGTCAAATCGGCCCCGCTTCTGTCTATGCTATTGATTTGCAGGAACGCAAAGCGCTTTCGTCAGGCAGCAGGCAGGCGCAGCCGCACCAGCAGCCCGCCCAGGTCCTCGCTCTCCTCCAGCGCCACCGACCCGCCATAGATTTCGGCAACGTCGCGGACGATGGCAAGGCCAAGGCCCGTGCCGGGTTTCCCTGAGTCGAGCCGCACACCCCGGTCGAAGATGCGCACCCGATCGGCTTCGGGAATGCCCATGCCGTCATCCTCGACCAATATCTCGACCATGTCGCCGGCCCGCTGGACCGTGGCGAACACGCTTCCACCACCATATTTGGCGGCGTTTTCGATCAGGTTGCCCAGCATCTCGTCCAGATCCTGGCGCTCCACCCGTACCGCCGCGCTCTTGTCGCCATCCATGTCGACGCGGGCCTCCTGATAGAGGTGGCGCACGGCCCGTTCGACCGCTTCCAGGCTGGCCCACACCTCGGCCCGGCTTTGCGCTGCGCCCCGTCGTCCCACTGCGCGGGCGCGGGCGAGATGATGGTCGACCTGCCGCCGCATCGTCGTCGCCTCGCGAATCACCGTCTCCCCCAGGTCCGGCGCGTGTGCCGTGGCCGCGTTCATGATGACGGTGAGCGGCGTCTTGAGGGCATGGGCAAGGTTGCCTGCATGGGTGCGCGCTTCCTCCGCTTGCCGCTCATTATGGGCAAGCAGCGCGTTCAGCTCTTCAACCATCGGCAATACTTCGGCCGGCATCGGCTCGGTGATCCGGCTCTTGCCCCCGGTTCGCATCCGGATGATCTCCAGTCGCACCTTGCGCAGCGGGCGCAGGCCATAGATGGTCTGCAACGTAGCCAGCACGATCAGGCCCAGCGCCAGCAGCGCAAAGCTCTTGAACAAAGTGGATCGCAGCGTCTTGATCTGGGCGTCCAGCCCCTGGCGCGCCTGTCCCACCATGAACATCCAGCGCGCTTCGGATCCGGGTAGGATGACGGTGCGTTCCATCACGCGCAGGTCCTCACCTGGAAACTGTTTGCTGTCATAGACGTGGAAATTGCGATCGGCATGGTCGCCCTGGACTTTGAGCGCGCGATCCCACAGCGATCGGGAGCGCCAATCCTCATGCCCCTTGGCGCTGATCTGATAGTAAAGGCCGCTATTGGGCTCCAGGAAGCGTTGGTCGGCGAGCGGTCGGTTGAACAGCACCTCGCCATCGGGGCCGATTTCGGCCGCCGCGATCATCGCCGTCAGCACATAATTCATGCCGTCGTCGAAATTGCGCGTGATCGCGTCCGACAAAACCCGGTCCAGCGCCACGCCGCCGCCCAGCAGCAGGACGCTGATCCACAGCGCCGCGATGCCGATCATGCGGCGGCTTATCGATCCGGTGGAACGGACGGGGGGTGGGGATTGGCCGTCCATTATCGCCTGCCGGGGAGAATGGACGGGCTCAGCGTCCCGGCTCGTCCAGGCTGTAGCCAAGGCCCCGGATGGTCGTGATGACGTCGGCACCCAGCTTCTTGCGGATACGCGTCACGAACACTTCGATCGTGTTGGAATCGCGATCGAAATCCTGGTCGTAAATATGCTCGATCAGCTCGGTGCGGCTGACCACCTTGCCCTTGTGATGGAGCAGATAGGACAGCAGCTTATATTCCTGTGCGGTGAGCTTCACCGGATCGCCCTTCAGCGTGACCTTGCCCGAACGGGTGTCGAGGCGGACGTCACCTGCGATCAGCTCGCTCGACGCATTACCGCTGGCACGGCGGATGAGTGCACGCAGGCGGGCGATCAGTTCCTCGCTCTGGAACGGCTTGGCCAGATAATCGTCGGCGCCCGCATCCAGCCCGGCAACCTTGTCGGACCAGCTGTCGCGCGCGGTCAAAACCAGTACCGGGAAGGCACGGCCTTCTTTGCGCCAACGGTCGAGCACGGTCAGCCCATCGATGGTCGGCAGGCCCAGGTCCAGCACCACCGCGTCATAATTTTCGGTCGAGCCCAGAAAGTGGCCGTCCTCGCCATCGGTGGCGAGATCCACGGCATAGCCGGCCCCTTCCAGCGTGTTCCTGAGCTGCTGGCCCAGACTCGGTTCATCCTCGACGATCAGCAGGCGCATAGGGTTCCGTTTCTTGTTTTGGGTGCATGTCTGTCAGCCGGCGCGCGGTCAGCGCGCCCAGCCGATGATATCGCCTGTCCGGCCGTCGGCATCAACCCACATCACCTTGCCGTCCTTCACATATTTCAGGCGATAGCGGTTGGTGGAGGGGTTGAATTCACTGCCGACATAGGTGGCGCCGCCGACCTGGGCGTCGACCCGGCGCTTGATCATGGAAAAGGGCATGACCTGGCCGTCCAGCATCGCGCGGCGCGCTGCATCCTGCTCGTCGCGACGGCCACCGGCCGTTGCCGGGCTGAGTGCCATCACGGCCAACACCGCACAGAGTCCGGCCAGCAATGGAGCGGTCAGGCTTTTACGCATCTTCATCATGGGCGTCATACTAGGTGAAAGGCATTGAACAGGTGGTGAATGGCGGCATCATGAACGGCCGGGCGTCAACGGGCAAGAGCTTGTCGACGCCCGGTGTCATGGCTTTAGCGTTCCAATGCGTACTGGACCGTCAGCGTGACCGATGCGCTGACCTGGCCCGGTTCGACCGGGGTCGGCGCGGCGTCCGCCTTGAAGCGGGCGCTGGCCAGCATCGGCATGGGGGCATTGCCGCCACTATTGCTTTCCGCGATCGAAACCAGTCGCGCCGAGCGATAGCCCGCTGCCTGCGCATAGAAATCGGCCTGGACCTTCGCGGTCTTGAGCGCCGTTGCGCGGGCCTGGGCCTGCAGCGGGCTGGGGTCCTCGATCGAGAAGCTGGGGCCATTGATATTGGTCGCGCCAGCCTGGACCAGCGTGTCGAGCAGCGCACCGACCTTCTTGACGTCGCGCACCTTGACGTTCAGCTGGTTCGACGCCTCATAACCCAGGAAGCGCGGCACGGCCTGCTGGCCGTCGCGGTTGCTATAGTCATATTGTGCGTTGAGGTTGATGCCGCTGGTCTGTATATCGTCCTTGGCGACGCCGGCCTTGGCCAACGCAGCGATCAGTCCGTCCATCTTGGCGGCATTATCCTTCATGGCCTGCGCGGCGGTGGGCGATCGGGTCTGCACGCCCGTGCCGATGGTCGCGACATTGGGCGCAGCTTCGACGCTTTCAGTGACGTTCAATGTCACCACCGGCGCAGTCTCGGCGATGGTGACGCTGGTCTGCGCCACGGCCGCCACGGGAAGGGCGGCGGCGCCGAGCGCCATCAGGGCGAGAGCGGATTTCATGGACATGTCTCCTCTGTAAGTCCTGCACCAGTTTTGGCCTTGGTGCGATGAATGGACGCTGACATGCGTTGAAAGCCGTCCGACAGCTTTCCGGTTCCACTCTTGCTCTTGATCCTCTTACCTCCTAGCTGCACGGCCATGGCAGCTCCCATTCTCTCATTCGAAAATCTCGGCCTCTCGCAGGGCAGTCACTGGCTGTTCCGGCATATCGACATCCATGTCGGCCAGCGCGATCGGCTGGCACTGATCGGCCGCAACGGTGCGGGCAAGACGACTCTGCTGAAGCTGCTCGGTGGTCAGATCGAGCCGGATGAAGGCACGCGGTCGGTCCAGCCTGGCATGCGCGTCATCACGCTGGAGCAGGATCCCGACGTCAGCGCGTTCAAGACGCTGCACGATTTCGCGCTGGCGGGACAGTGGGCGCCGCCCGCGCACGAGGTAGAGGCGATTGCCGACCAGCTCGGCATTGACCTTAGTCGCGAGGCCGCCACCGCCAGCGGCGGCGAGCGCCGCCGCGCCGCGATCGCCCGCGCGCTGGCGAGTGAACCCGACCTGCTGCTGTTGGACGAGCCGACCAACCATCTCGACATCGCGGCGATCGACTGGATCGAAAACTGGTTGGCGCGCTACAATGGCGCGTTCATCGTCATCAGCCACGACCGCGCCTTCCTGACCCGGCTGACGCGCCAGACTTTGTGGCTCGACCGCGGCCAGATGCGCCGCAATGAAGTCGGCTTTGGCGGCTTCGAGCAGTGGATGGAGGCTGTCTATGCCGAGGAGGCACGCGCGGCCGACAAGCTTGATGCCAAACTCAAGATCGAGGCGCACTGGCTGGAGCGCGGCGTTACCGCTCGCCGCAAGCGCAACCAGGGTCGGCTGGCCAAGCTGTGGGAAATGCGTGCGGAACGCGCCGCCATGGTCGGGCCGCAGGGAACGGCCAAGATTGCGGTTGCGAGCGACGACAGCAAGACCAAGAGCGTCATCAAGGCCGAGCATGTCACCAAGATGTTCGGCGACCGGACCATCATCAATGATTTTTCGTTGCGCGTGCAGCGTGGCGACCGGATCGGCATCGTTGGCGGCAATGGCGCGGGCAAGTCGACCTTGCTCAAGCTGCTGACCGGCGAACTGGCGCCCGACAGCGGCGATGTGACGCTGGCGCGGACGCTGGACATGATCTTCATCGACCAGCAGCGCAGCTTGATGCAGGGTGACAAGAGCGTACGCGACGTGCTGGCCGAGGGCGGCGACTGGATCGACGTGCGCGGCACCCGCAAACATGTCCATGGCTATTTGAAGGACTTCCTCTTCGATCCCTCGCTGGCGGAGGCAAAAGTCGGCACATTGTCGGGCGGCGAGCGTTCCCGCCTGCTGTTCGCGCGCGAATTCGCCCGCGAATCCAACCTTCTGGTGCTGGACGAACCGACCAACGACCTCGACCTCGAAACGCTCGATCTGCTCCAGGAAGTGATTGCGGACTATGACGGCACGGTGCTGATCGTCAGCCATGACCGCGATTTCCTCGACCGCACCGTCACCGTCACGCTGGGCCTCGACGGATCGGGCAAGGTCGATGTGATCGTCGGCGGCTATGCCGACTGGATCGCCAAGCGCGATCCCCGTCGCGCGCCCAAGGCGGAGAAGAAGGAGGCTGCGGCCCCGCCGCCGCCCAAGCCGGTGTCGGCCAAGTTGACCTACAAGGATCAGCGCGACCTGGACCTGCTGCCCAAGAAGATCGAGGAGCTGGAGGCGGCGATCCTCCGTGACGAGGAGGCACTGGCCGATCCCGCCCTCTATACCCGCGATCCGGCACGGTTCGCAGCACTGACTAAGGCGATCGAGAAGGCTCGATCTGAAAAAGATGCGGCCGAGGAGCGCTGGCTGGAATTGGCGGAGAAGTCGGAAGGGTTGGGCTGAGCCCCTTGCTTCCATGCCGCCATCTGATAGCCAGTTGATCCCAATCTGCAGGATGACCGCATGATCGATACCGACAGGGACTGGCGGATATGGGGCGAAACCGATCCCTATTATGGCGTCGTTTCGTCGCCGCAGTTTCGTCGCGAGCAGATCGACATCGACGAATTTTTTCTGACTGGTGACTCCTATATCCAGGACCGGCTGGCCCGGCTGGAACGGCAATTGGGGGTGATACCCCGCCGCCGGGCGCTCGATTTCGGCTGCGGGGTCGGTCGTGTTGCCCTGCCGTTGGCCGCGCTGTTCGATGAGGTGGTCGGCCTCGACGTTGCGCCTGGGATGCTCAAGGAAGCGGAAAGGCTGCGGTTGGAGCGCGGCATCGGCAATGCGCATTTTCGCCTGTCCGACGATCGGCTGAGCATGGCGGTGGGCGAGTTCGACTTCGTTCACAGCTATATCGTCTTCCAGCATATCGCGGTGGAACGCGGGCTGCCGCTGATTGCGCGTCTGCTCGATCATGTCGCGGTCGGCGGTATGGCCAATATCCATGTGGCGATCCGGCGCGGGGATAGCCCGGGCCGGGCAGCCTTTTACCGTGCCCGGACCCATATTCCGGGGCTGCAGCGGCTGGTCCACCGGCTGCGCGGCAAGAAGGCGAGCGAGCCGATGATGCAGATGAACGAATATCCGGTCTCGGCCATCTTCTCGATGATGCACCTGCGTGGTTTCGGTCAGGCCTTGGTCGATGTGGAGCGGCATGGCCGTTTCCTCACCATGCACATTGCCGCGCGGCGGATCAGCCCGACGGAGCAGGTGCCATGACCGCGCCACGCATCGAGCCGCCCCGGCCGCATCATGCCGTCCATTATGTCAATCGGGTTGGCTGGTTGCGTGCGGCGGTGCTGGGCGCGAATGACGGCATCGTGTCGACCGCCAGCCTGATGACCGGCATTGCCGCATCGGGTGCCACGGGCGAATCCATCCTGCTATCAGGCATCGCCGCGCTGGTTGCGGGGGCGATGTCGATGGCGGCGGGCGAATATGTTTCGGTTAGCGCGCAATCGGATACCGAACGGGCCGACCTTGCCAAGGAAAAGAAAGCCTTGGCGACGCAACCGCATGCGGAGTGGGAGGAGTTGCGCGATATTTATGTCGAGCGTGGGCTGACCGTGGAATTGGCCGGGCAGGTTGCGACCCAGTTGATGGATGCCGATCCGTTGGGTGCCCATGCGCGCGACGAACTGGGCATTTCCGATATGAGCAAGCCGCGTCCGGTGCAGGCGGGCCTCGCCTCTGCGGCCAGCTTTGCCTGCGGGGCGGCCCCCCGGTGCTGGCCGCAGCCATCGCGCCACCCTTCGCCGGGATCAGCGTGGTGCCGGTATCGCTGCTCTGCCTGCTGATCCTGGGCTATGTCGGCGCCTGGCTGGGGGGCGCCCATCCGGGGCGCTCGATGCTGCGCACGCTTTTCTGGGGCGCCCTGGCGATGGCGGTGACGGCGGTGGCGGGCCGTCTTTTCGGCGCCGCGATATGATGGCAAGGTCCATCGCCTGATATCCAAGGGAGACGATGCATGACCGCGATCCAGCAGATACCGCTCAAGACGATCAAGGGGGCCGATACGAGCCTGGCCGACTATGCCGGCAAGGTGGTGCTGGCCGTCAACGTCGCCTCCAAATGCGGGCTGACGCCGCAATATGAGGGGCTGGAGAAGCTCTATGCCGATTACCGGGACAAGGGATTGGTCGTCGCCGGCTTTCCTGCCAATGATTTCGGCGCGCAGGAGCCGGGTACCAATGACGAGATCGCGACGTTCTGCACCACCAATTTCGGTGTGGATTTCCCGATGTTCGAGAAGATCGTGGTCAGCGGGCCAGACAAGCACCCGCTCTATGCTGCCCTGACCAGCGCCGTGCCAGACGCGCAGGGCGATGGCGATACATTCCGTGACCGGCTCAAGGGCTATGGCCTGACCCCCAATCCGGTGCCGGAAATCCTGTGGAATTTCGAGAAGTTCGTGATTGCCAAGGACGGCAGCGTCGCAGCGCGTTTCGCGCCGACGACGGCGCCGGACGATCCGGCGCTGCTTGCGGTGATCGAGGCTGAATTGGCGAGATAAGGCAATCGGAGAAGGGGGCGATATGCACAAGGGGATGATGGCGGCTTTGGCTGCGGCGACAATGCTCACCGCGCCGATGACGCAGGCCGCCGAAACGACGGCCGACCGCGCGGCACTGCGGGCGCTCTACAAGGAACTGGTCGAGACCAACACGACCCTGTCCTCGGGCAGTTGCACGGTAGCGGCGCAGAAGATGGCGGCTCATCTCAAGGCTGCCGGCTTCCCCGATCGCGATATCACCCTCTTTTCCGTGCCCGAACATCCCCAGGAAGGCGGCATGGTCGCTGTGCTTCCGGGCGTGTCGAAGACGCTCAAGCCCATGCTGCTGCTCGGCCATCTCGACGTGGTGGAGGCCAAGCGCGCAGACTGGAAGCGCGATCCCTTCGTGATGGTCGAGGAAAATGGCTATTTCTACGGCCGTGGCACCGCCGATATGAAGGATATGGATGCGGCCTGGGTCGATATTCTCGCCGCGCTCAAGAAACAGGGCTACAAGGGACAGCGCACGATCAAGCTGGCACTGACCTGTGGTGAGGAGACCACCTATGCCTTCAACGGCGCACAGTGGCTGTCCCAGAACAAGCCGGATCTGATCGCCGCCGAGTTCGCCCTCAACGAAGGCGGCGGTGGCCGCACGGACGGCAAGGGCAAGGTCGTCTTGCAGACCATGCAGGTGGGGGAGAAGGCGGTACAGAATTTCCGCATCGAAACCACCAATCCGGGTGGGCACAGCTCGATCCCGGTGCGCGACAATGCGATCTACCAGCTGGCCGATGCACTCGGCCGGGTCCGTGATCATGAATTCCCCGTGCAGATGACCGATACGACCCGCGCCTTTTTCAGCAAATCGGGCGCGGCAATGGGCGATGACATGGGCCGGGCGATGGTCGCGCTGGCGAAAAACCCGGCTGATGCAGCGGCCGAGAAGATCGTATCCACCGACCGCAGCTATCATTCGATGTTGCGCACGACCTGTGTCGCGACGCTGCTCGATGGCGGTCATGCCAATAATGCGTTGCCGCAGCGGGCGGGCGCGAACATCAATTGCCGCATGTTTCCCGGCAACAGCATCGAACAGACGCAGGCCGATCTGGCCAAGGCGATCAACGATCCGGGCGTGACGATCACCCCGGTGCCGCCGATCCGCCCGGTCGCCGTGCCCCCGACGCTCGACCCGCGCATCATGGAACCATCGGAAAAGCTGGTCGCCAAATATTTTCCCGGTGTTCCCCTCGTACCGGTGATGTCGACCGGGGCGACCGACGGCATCTTCCTGGAGGCGATCGGTATTCCAACCTATGGCGTGCCCGGTGGCTGGTATGATCCCGATGGCAATGGTGCTCATGGGCTCGACGAACGTTCTGCTGTGCAGTCGCTCTATGTGCAGCGCGACTTTCTCTATGATTTGGTGAAGATACTGGCTGATGCGAAATAAGATTGTGAAGGCCGCGCTCTGCGGTGCGATGCTGCTGGCGACCACGGCACAGGCGGCGCTGAGCCCGGCCGAACAGAAAATCGGCGCCAGCGTCGATGCCGGCCATGCGCCGGCGATCGGACTGCTGGAAAAGCTGGTGAACCAGAATAGCGGGTCGATGAATATTGCCGGCGTCAAGGCGGTGGCTGACATGTTGCGTCCCGAATTCGAGGCGCTGGGCTTCACCGTGACCTGGAAGCCGATGGACCAGGTGAAGCGCGCCGGCCATTTCATCGCCGTCCACAAGGGGCGTGCGGGTACGACGAAGATGCTGCTGATCGGTCATCTCGACACGGTGTTCGAGCCGGATTCGCCGTTCCAGACCTTCAAGCGCGACGGCGACTGGGCTGCCGGACCGGGTGTGGGCGACGACAAGGGCGGCGTGGTGACGATGCTGCTGGCGCTCAAGGCGATGCAGACGGCCGGCACGTTGAAGAACGCCAATATCGAGATCGTGTTGACCGGGGACGAGGAGGATTCGGGCGATCCGGTCTCGATTTCCCGCGCCGACCTGATCGCAGCCGGCAAGCGGGCCGACGTCGCCCTCGATTTCGAGGGGCTGAGCCGGGAAGACGGCAAGGACATGGGCTCGATCGCACGCCGGTCCTCCAACAGCTGGACCCTGACCACCAGCGGCAAATCGGCGCACAGTTCGGGCATCTTCTCGGCTGCGGCCGGTGACGGCGCGATTTACGAAATGGCGCGCATCATCACCGCCTTTCGCAAGGAATTGCCTGAGCCGAACCTGACCTTCAATGTCGGGCTGATCGGTGGCGGCCAGAGCGCCGATGTCGACAAGGATGGCGTGCGGATCGCCGTCACCGGCAAGACCAACATCATTCCGCCGGTTGCGGTCGCCAAGGGCGATTTCCGTACCTTGAGCCAGGACCAGACCGAGCGGGTCCGCGCCAGGATGCAGGCGATCGTCGATAATGGCCATCTGCCGGGCACCGGTGCCAACATTATTTTCGACCTGGGCTATCCGTCCATGGCGCCGACGGCGGGTAACCGTGCGCTGCTGGGTAAGCTCAACGGCATCAACAAGGATCTTGGCCTGCCCGAAATGCCCGAACTCGATCCGCTCAAGCGCGGTGCGGGCGATATCAGCTTCGTGGCGCAGGATGTCGACGGGCTGGTGGGCCTTGGCCTCGCCTCGACCGGCGACCATAGTCCGGCGGAAAGGGCGGATCTGTCGACCATGCCGCGCCAGGCCAAGCGCGCCGCTATCCTGATGACCCGGCTGTCGGGGGAAAAGGGCCGCAAATAAGCGCAAGCGCGCCTCTGAAACGATCCGCCTGGCATGGATGTGAAAGGGTGGCGGCTGTGTCTGGCCTGTTCCGGCAGTCTCGCCGCCACCGCTCGACTTTTCAAGGCGGGGGAGGCTAGGAAGGACATATGTTGCCTGCCCCGCCTTTGCTCGTCACCCATATCGGCCCGGTGCTGGAAACGCTCAGCCTGATCGGCACATTCGTGTTTGCGGCCTCCGGTGCGCTGGCGGCCGCGCATCTGCGCCAGACATTGGTCACTTTCGCCTTTTTTGCCCTGCTGACCGGAGTAGGGGGCGGCACTGTGCGCGACCTGTTGATCGATGCGCCGGTCTTCTGGATCCATGACCCAGCGCCGTCGATCGTCTGCATGGCGGCGGCGGTCACCGTCTGGGTCACGCCGCGGCGCTGGTGGAGCGATCATGCGCTGGACTGGCTCGATGCCATCGGCCTTGCCGCCTTTGCGGTGTTCGGTGCGGCCAAGGCGATGAGCTTTGGCGTTCCCCCTTTTGTCGCCGGCATGATGGGCGTGGTCACCGACTGCGTCGGCGGCATCATGCGCGATACGCTGGCGGGGGAACCCTCGATCCTGCTGCGGCCCGAACTTTATGTGACGGCCGCAGCCTTCGCATCTGGGCTGTTCGTGCTGCTGCGTCTCGTCGGTCTGGATGTCCCGGTCGCCGGCGTCATCGCGGCGTTGCTTGGTTTTGGCCTGCGGGCGCTGGCGATCCACCGGGGCCTGGGCCTGCCCGCTTACAAGGACATGCGCGCACCCTGATCGGGGGAACTGCACCGCCAAGGTCGCGCGTCGCCCGGCCGATGAAAACCGGGCGACGCGCGGAATAATCATGCGTCAGTGCGCGTTGCCATAGGCCGTCAGCGTTTCTACCTCGGCCTTGTCGCCGAGCACGACGCCGACCCGCTGGTGCAGGCCGGTCGGCTCGACATCCATGATCGGAATGAACCCGTCGGTGGCGGCGCCACCGGCCTGTTCGACCAGGAAGCTCATCGGATTGGCCTCGTACATCAGGCGCAGTCGCGCCTTGCCGGGGGTGCGATGATCATAGGGATACATGAAAATCCCACCCCGCTTCAGGATGCGGTGGACGTCGGCGACCATGCTGGCGGTCCAGCGCATATTATAGTCCTTGCCGCATGGTCCGGCCGTGCCTTCGACCCGTTCCTCGATATAGCGGACGACGGCCGGCGACCATTGGCGGCGGTTGGACATGTTGATCGCAAATTCGCATTTGCCCTGCGGCATCGTCATGTTCGCGTCGGTCATGATCCAGGATCCGACCTCCCGGTCGAGCGTGAACTCATAGACGCCGGTTCCGACCGTCAGCACCAGGATGGTCTGGGGACCGTAGATGGCATAGCCTGCGGCAACCTGCTGGCGCCCCTTCTGAAGAAAATCCTCCTCCATCACTTCGCGACCGGGAACGCCTTCGGGCGCCTTGAGTACGGAGAAAATCGTGCCGACGGACAGGTCCACATCAATATTGCTCGATCCGTCGATCGGATCATAGAGCAGCAGATATTCGCCCTTGGGGTAACGGTTGGGAATGCGGTGGATGGTCGCCATCTCCTCGGATGCCAGCGCGGCCAGATGGCCACCCCATTCATTCGCCTCGAGCAGCAGCTCATTGGCGATCACATCTAGTTTTTTCTGCACCTCGCCCTGGACATTCTCGCTATCGAGGCTGCCGAGCACCTCACCCAGCGCACCCTTGCTGACCGCATGGCTGATGGTCTTGCAGGCGCGCGCCACGATCTCGATCAGCAGGCGAAGCTCGCCGGGCAAAACTTTTTCATTGCGCTGCTGCTCGATCAGGAAGCGGGTCAATGTTATCCGTTTCAAGTATATTCCCTCTCATATACGAAGAATGGCGAATAATTGTGCGCCATGCGCGGCGGCCATAGGCCGGATAGCCGCGAGTGCGGTTCGATTGCTATCTCTGATTTCGCCAAATGCATATTGTGCCGGTCAATGGAGCCTTGTCCGCGCTTTCTTCCCGAACGAATGGCAATTGATCGTTGCGGGAATATGGCATCGTCCGATCCGGCTGATCGATTAGCCGGTTCTGTTCCATGCTGCGACAGCGAAGCTCATGTTTCCGACGAAACGTGGTGATGCTGCGGTGGAGCAGAAGGGGCCGGGGACGGGCCGGACCATCATGTCGACGGTCATTTGTGGTGAGTCCAGCTGGGTTCGAACCAGCGACCTACTGATTAAAAGTCAGTGCAATATTCAATCATTTCAACGCTTATTCCGCTATATACACGATCTGTTCACGGACGCTATCCTGCCGCGTCGCGCGATTTGTCGGAATGAACCAATGTCAGTTGCGCGGGCCATCAGGCGCGCCTCCGACGGTCGAAATTGATGTCGCAGAATTCGTCCTTCGGCTCGGGACACCCCTCATGCGGCCGGCGCATCATCTCGTCGCGCCTGGTCGGCCGGGGCAGGGTGGGCGTGGCCCCGTCCAGGGCAACCCGGATGACTGCGCCGAAGCTATCCGCCTTGTGGAATATCGCCTTCATGCTGGGCAGGAAATTCCGCGCCCAATCAGCCTGGGCGCCGGTGACATATCCGATCTGCCGACCACGCTGCGAATAGACCGACACGGCCGGCGCGCCTTCGACCATCCGTTTGAGCGGGCGCAGGCTCACCCGCTCGCCAGCGGTGCACCGATCGATCTCCGCCTGGCGTCGTGACGCGCAGTCGGTGCGGAAGTTGGCCCCTATGACCGCCAGCCCGATCGACGGAGCGACGGCCGGCCGGTCATTACCAGCGGCGATTCTCATAGTGAGAACATAATGCGAACAAAGGCCCGTTGGAAGCCTTGATCATGCTCGATGGATGGTGGGACGCTCGGTGCAAAGATGGGGCGCAGCGCAGACCAAAATTCTGAATTTTGACCGTGATGACAACCTGCTATCGGCGAACCATGATCCTCCCCATCCTCATCCTCTCCATTTGGACGCCGCCCACCACCTGCACGGCCGTTGATGGCGACACCCTCAGATGCGACGAGATCGGCCGCGTGCGCCTGCTGGGCATCGATGCTCCTGAGATGCCCGGGCACTGCCGCAAGGGCCGGGTTTGCGCCCCGGGCGATCCAGTGGCCAGCAAGAAGGCTCTGGAGAAGCTGGCAGCGCGCGGGGTGACGATCAGCCCGGTCACGCGCGATCGCTATGGGCGCACGGTTGCCCAGGTCTATGCCGGAGATAAGAACCTGGCATGCGAGCAACTTCGCGCGGGCAGGGCGGTTTATGTCGAGAAGTGGGACAATGGCCATCGATTAGCTAAGGAGTGCCGATATGCCAGGCCTTGAGGATCTTGACGACAAGACGCTGATTGATCTCTGGAACGCAGCAGCGGACCCGGAGAACCCGACCGAATATGAGCAGGCCGTGATCGCCGAAATGGAACGACGCCAGATCGACTTCTAAAGCAGCGCCGGCCCCGCAGGCGCGCTACCCTTCTTCCTGAACCACGGCGCGGCGGTATGCTCGACCACCATGCGCTCAGCCGGATAGGGCCGGTCAAAGCGATATAGCTCCTCCAGCGGCGCATGCAGCCAGGTATCCCAATCGGCCGGATCGAGGATCACCGGCGATCGATCGTGAATGTCGATCAGCTCTGGCGTGTTGTCGGTCATGACGCCGGTATAGACGCCGCCCCATTCATCGCTGTTCGTCCAAAGGCCTGCCCAGGCGAAAATGGGCTGATCCTTCACCGATAGCCACGTCTCGGTCATGTGGCCAGGCTCTCCCACGGCTTCGGCATAGCGCGCCGTCGGGATCAGGCAGCGGTTTCGCGGATCGATGGCCCAGCGCTTCCAATAGCTGCCGAGCTTGTCGAAACGAGCATTGTTCACCGGTTTCGGCTTGAGCGGCTTCCCGGTCTTCTTGCTCTTCTGCGCGAGCGGAAAGCCCCAGGTCATTTGTTCCAGCACCCGTTCACCATCCTCCAGTCGGATGATCGTCCCGGGCTGGGCAGGATGCGTCTCCAGCGGCCCTTCATTGAAGCGCGCACCGGGCTTCGCGTCGAACAGCCTCAGCACCTTCTGCGTGTCGCCGCGTTCTGCCCGATTGCACATGTGGGCAGGGTGGTTCGCGGCCAACCGAGAGTCAACCGGACTCCCGTTTGTTCTCATTCTGTTCTAATATGCGGGCACGACTCGGATGGAGAAAACCGATGACCGTATGTCTTGAATATGGTGATGGCCTCTGGTTCGTGGCCAAGCCAAAGGCCGCGCCGGATGGTCAGTTCACCCACGACCGGGTGGAGCCGGGCTATGCCAATCACATCGAGGCAGCCGATGCGGCGATTGCGTTTGCCATCGCGAACGATCTCCCGGTGGAGGACCGCAACGCAATGATCGAAGCGGCGCATGAGACGCTGGAGTTCTTTGCCGCAGACAGGATGAACGATGAGCGCGTGAGGCCGCTTGCCAATGTCGACCAGGCCTGACGATACCCTGATCCGCGACTTCTGCCGGGAGAACCGCCTGTCATTCCTCTGGCGCACGCGGATGGATGGCAACCGGGCGCGTGCTCACATCACGGTCAAGCGTGGCGAGGAAACGCTATATGATGTCGGAACGAACGGTATAAACACCGAACAAGGCGTGCTGGATATACTGTCAGCATGGGCGATCAAGCACATCACTGAGCCGCCAAAACCAGACACGATATCGGGCTGGACGCATGCCAAGCCGAAGCATCGCGAAGGGGACTGATGAAGCACCTACTGCTCACCCTTGAGTTATGGCTGATCGTCGCATTGTCGGTCGCTGGGGTCGCGATGGGGATTGCCAACATCGTCACCAGATGACCGCCGCCTGACCACATCGGCCAGGATGTCAGGCCAGTGAATTTGCGGCGCATCGGTTCGCAGGTATCATGGCGGTGAGAATCTGCCCATGAAGCTAAGGATGGCCGATGTCGCGTAAATTATATCTCCCAATGATCACAGAGATCGACCCCAGCGACACGATCCTTTATATTCGCAAGCCCGGACCCATAATTCGCGGAGAAGGCGACACAAATCTGGCTTGTGGGTCCTGTAAGTCGGTGCTGGCAACTGGATGCACTACTGCCGAGATCGCGCGCAATCTAAAGTCGAAGGGGCGGGTGCTGTTGGAATGCCAATGCGGCGCGACGAGTTTAGTCGATCCGGCTGTAAGTGTTCATTAAGCCATGGAAGGCACGCTTAAACGCTCAGATATCGCCCAGGGCATCCAGTCTGAACTAGGGCACGATCCTGTGCTTTCGCGCCGCATGGTCGATTCCATCATCGAGCATATGGTCTGTGCGATTGCGACCGGAGAACCGCTTAAAATCAAGAATTTCGGCGCGTTCCACTCCCATGAACAGAAGCCGAGAATGGCGCGCAACATTTCAACAATGGCGCCGGTGCCGTTGCCAGCGCGACGTGTGGTCATTTTTCGACCCAGCGGCGCCCTCCGCGATGCAGTAGAGCAGGCACCCGACCAATTCATAGAAACTGATCGCCCGAGTAAGGTAAAGAAAAGCCAATCTCTGGAGACGCCCACGTCGTTCCTTCTAACGAATGACCAGTGGGCTAAGATGCAGCCGCTCTGTCCCCATCCTCGTGCAGCGGCAAGCAACGAGATCGATAAGAATCGCCTATTCATCGAAGCGGTGCTTTGGATCGTCCGCACAGGCCTGTCTTGGAGCCAACTACCGTCAAACTTTGGTCGATGGAAAAGCGTGTATGGGCGTTATAAAACTTGGGTAGAAGCAGACATATTCATGTGGTTGTTCAAGGCCTGCTCCGAAGATCCAGACATGCAATTCGCAATGATTTCTGGGCACATCGTGGATCTGAAGCATAGGCGCAATCCAGGCCTATGGGGACGTCCTGGTTCCGACCCAAAGGAAGAGGCGGAGCCAAAGGCCCGCCCAAAAGTTTAGTCCAGCGGAAAGCCAAGGCGAAGCTTGCGATAGGAGGCAACGATATGTCGGCTGGGTACAGGAAAATTCTCTTCGGCTCAGCTTGCCTGGCCTTGCTCCCCGCCACAGCAAAGGCGCAGAGCACATTTTCCTGCCCTACCTTGGGGCCGCCGGTGGTCGCGATCCAAGCCAACACTTACTATGATCAAGATGACGCGACGCGTTCAAAAATTGACGACGCGAAGTTCCAGGAGAACCAGAAACTGTCGCGGCCCGTGACTGGATTTCTTGATGCTATCGCGGACCTCTCTGACCAGTACGTCCTTCAAAAATCGCCACAGGTCAAAAAATGCGCCGACGGCTTGTTCTACAACTGGGCTAAGTCTGGAGCGCTGCTCGATGTGAAGATGGGCGCGCAACCGCGTTTTATTCAGGAATGGGCGGCATCCACGCTGGGCATTGCCCGGATGAAATTGGGGAAGCTGGAATCTCCGCAACAGGATGCGATTGTGCGCAAATGGCTGCGTGAGATCGCTGAGAGCGTCGATTCCTTCCAAAAGGGCGACGGCGGAGCCAAGCGAAACAATCATTATTACTGGGCCATGCTCGGCATAGGGGCTATCGGTTTGGCAGCTGACGACCCAGATCTGTGGGCGCGATCCCAGCGCATGTATCAGGTGGCGCTAAGGGATATTCAGGCTTCAGGAATGCTGCCAGCAGAACTCAGGCGAGGTAATCGAGCTGCATTGTACCACGCCTTCGCGGCCCAGCCCTTGGCGCTGCATGAGATAATGATTGAACATTGCGCTGCCTCCGGCGACACCGAAGATCCCCGCCTTGAAAAATTACTGACGGTTGTTCGCGGGGAAATCTCCGGAAAGCGCCAAGTGGATCAGATAACTGGCATCAAGCAAATCCATGTCGGGACGCAGCATTGGCTGAACCTGTGGGATGCAATTGAGCAAGGCAATCCTTCCAGCGCCGGCGAGATGAAATCGCGAAATTTGGCGGGGAGGATGGACACTTTGGCCTCGGTGATGGAAAACAGTTGCCGGCCGATCCGCTGACGCCCGATAAGGAAGTGGCATGATTTCTAAGTTGGAAGTGGACATTGCGATCGCGCGCGTCACGGCCACCGGGCAGACGCCAGTTCGCATCTACCTTAATTCGCACGACCTTCTTGCCGATTTCGACGAATATCCTTTCACTGGATATTCTGGCATTCCGGTCACGTTTGCCGACTTGGGTATGCCGTCTCGTGTGGTGGGGCACCAAGGCTACAGCTGGAAAATTTCGCGTGTCACACACGATTGATCGAGTTGCGCTCTCGAGTGCTGCCCATACGAGACGGCTGCCGGATTTCGAAAATTAGGACTTTCCGCCGACGCGGGTGACGGTGAAGCCGGCGGCTTCCGCCTCGGCGACCGGATAGATGTTGCGCAGGTCGACCAGCACGGGGGCCGTCATTGACCCGGCCAGGCGCTTGAGATCGAGCGCGCGGAAGGCGTCCCATTCGGTCACGAGTACCAGCGCGTCGGCGCCGGCTGCCGCCTCATAGGCGGAACCGGTCATGGTCACGCCCGGCATCATCGGTGCGGCGACTTCCATGCCCTCAGGGTCGTAGGCGACGACCTTGGCTCCGGCATCCTCCAGCGCCTGGACGATCGCCAGGCTGGGCGCGTCGCGCATGTCGTCGGTATTGGGCTTGAAGGTGACGCCCAGCAGCGCGACCGTCTTGCCGCGCGCCTCGCCGCCCAGTGCCTTGACGATCTTGCGCCCCATGGCCCGCTTGCGCAGATCATTGACCTGCACGACCGTCTCGACGATGCGGATCGGGGCATCATAATCCTGGCCGGTCTTGACCAGCGCCAGCGTATCCTTGGGGAAGCAGGACCCGCCATAGCCCGGGCCGGCATGCAGGAACTTGGCGCCGATGCGCTTGTCGAGGCCGATGCCGCGCGACACGTCCTGCACCTCGGCGCCGACCGCCTCGCACAGGTCCGCCATCTCGTTGATGAAGGTGATCTTGGTCGCCAGGAAGGCGTTGGCGGCATATTTGATCAACTCGGCGGTGCGTCGGCCGGTGAACATCAACGGTGCCTGGTTGAGGTTGAGCGGGCGGTAGACCTGGCTCATCACCGCGATCGCGCGGTCATCGCCGGTGGTGCCGACGACGACGCGGTCGGGCCGCTTGAAATCGCCGATCGCCGCGCCCTCGCGCAGGAATTCCGGGTTGGACACGACCTGGATGTCGAGGTCGGGGCGCAGCTCGCGCGCGATCCGCTCGACCTCGTCGCCGGTACCGACGGGGACGGTCGACTTGGTGACGATGACAGCCGGGCCGTCGAGCGCCTCGACGATTTCCTTGGCGGCGGCATAGACATAGGACAGATCCGCATGGCCGTCGCCACGGCGAGAGGGGGTGCCAACGGCAATGAAGATGGCGTCGGCACCCTTGGCCCCTGCGGGCAGATCCGTGGTGAAGGTCAGGCGGCCGGCGGCGGCATTGGTGCCGACCAGTTGGTCGAGACCGGGCTCGTAGATCGGCATGGTGCCGGCCTCGATCGCGGCGATCTTGCCCGCATCCTTGTCGACGCACACGACGTCATGGCCGAAATCGGCGAAGCAGGCGCCAGAGACCAGGCCGACATAACCAGTTCCAATCATCGTTATGCGCATAGAACCTCTTTCCGAAATATTCCCGAAACATTGCAAGCTTTAGAAACAACAGGCCATTTTGTACGAATCGTCAGAATGCTGATTACGCGGGATTTGTGCGTTTGCGAAGAAAATCGCAGTCCCGATCATTAATTGGTGGCCACCTATGCCGAAGGTCGTATCAAGATGGAGCGAATCAAGAGATGCAGATTATTGATGCAGTTTCGCTGTTGCGATAGCTAGACGATGAATCGGCCGTTAGGCATTGCAATTTTGATGCTGTCGGAGCGAGATAGCGGTAGAGTGCGAAGGGGCGAAGATGTCTAAGGTTTCCGTCATTGTAACGACCTATAATGTCGCCCCCTACATCGAAAAATGCCTGCGATCGATCCTTGAGCAATCATACAAGAATATCGAGATCATTTTTGTCGATGATGCTTCGACCGATGAGACGCTGGCGGTTGCCGAAGGTGTCCTAAAGGAGTTTCCGGACCACCAGATCATAGCCCTCCCCAGCAACACGCCTGGCGGGGTCGGTATTCCCGCGAACATCGGCCTAATGGCGTGCACAGGCGAATACATAGCTTTCGCGGACGGTGATGACTGGTACCACCCTACCATGATCGCTGATTTGGTCGAAGTTGCGGCCCGGGATGGCTCCGAAACCGTAATGGCCAACTATCTCAATTATGATGAAAGCTCACGTAAAGAAGTTAAGCCCGCCGACGCCGCGCGATGGGATTTGCTTTCTCAGCAGTTCAAGCATGGCGAAGATGTTGATGTAATTAAGCGACACATTCTCAAATTCACACCCGTGCCATGGCGCAAGCTATACCGACACGACTTCTTGCTTAAGCACGATCTGAAATTTCCTGAGGGTGATTTCTTTTTTGAAGACAATCCTCTTCACTGGTTTGCGACCATCAAGGCAAGCAAACTCTCGATCCTCAATTCGGTTATCTGCCACCATCGGGTCAATCGGCCTGGTCAGACGATGCGCTCCAGCGGGAAAGAGCTTCTTTATTTTTACCGCCATTATGAATTGATTCGCTCCTGGCTGATCGAAAACGATATTCATGACGAATATGAGATAGAGCTGATTTGCTGGATCGTTTCCCAGATCGAATGGACTTCGCAGAAAATCGACCGGAGCTGCTGGTACGATCTGTTTGGTGAAGTCGCGGCAGTGATGTCTAACCATTTACCTGCCAGGATATGTGAAGCTCTTGCGCGCAACAACGTCGGCAACCGTGGATGGAGCCTGGTCTTTGCAGCGCAACGCAACGACGTTGGCGCATTCATCGAGACGCTGTTGTTCGGCCCCAAAAATTACAATGGGCTGCACAGCGCCAACGATCGGACAAAGAAGCAGTTTGAGGAAATCGCGGGCCGCGCCGTGCGGGCACAAGAAGCTCACAGCCAATTGCTCGATGTGATCAATGCACTGTCGGCCAAAGTCGAGAAACTGCAATCCAAAATGACGTCGTTGGAACTGCTAACCAAAGGAGGGATCCTGTTCAGCGGTGAGGACCACCTTGAGGATGACCCAATAGCAAAATTGCCGGCCAAACAGTCCAGCAGCCATCAGGGCGATAGCATTTTTCGCAAATTCGGCTTCGGTCGCTAACAAAAGAGAAAGGTTGGGTCATGGTGACCAGGAGGAATCCGCGCGCCGCTGGCGGCACCCGCAAGGCAAAGGCGCCTGCAAGCGAGGCGCCTTTTGCTGGAGTTATTACGGTTCCACCCGAAGTATCCGAGGCGCCAAAATCATCATCCGATGTACCGCCGCCATCTTCGTGGCCCAGTGTCGCCGGTCATTTCGATCTGGCGCACGCGCTAACCTATGTCGACGGTGATGCGCCGATCAGGTTCGATGAATTCGATATTCCATACCTTCGGTTCTCGACTAGGCCGGAAAAGCATTCGGAGGCCTCGCTTCGGATCGATCGCGACCACCAAGGAAACGGATCCGTTCAATTCGGGGCCATTGGCAACGAGATGGGTTGGGCAACTTTGAACATTTCGCTCGACAAGGACCTCCTCCTGTCGAGGAAATTCTTTTCCTATATGCTCGAAATGCATGCCGAAAAGCGCATGGTAATCACAGCGGTTCTCCGGGTGCATCCGGAGAAGGGTGGCTGGATTGATACGAAGCTTCGTTCGCAAATTATCGGCCCCGAATATCCGAGGATCGCCGATGTCCTGATAATGGACCTGGACAAGTTTGATCTCCAAGAGGAATTTCGTGATCCGGTCTTGATTTTCTATTTCCCACTGACTCCGTTTTCGGTCGAAATCCGAAAAATTCTCGTTCAATAGGTCTAAGATCGGTTTTCCCCATGTCTCCGCACGCCCCCTATCCAGAAAGTCTCACGCTGGCGCCGCGCATGGAACCGGCCGAGGCCGCCCTCTTATGGGAGTGCCTTGGGCGGGCTTCGAACTACTTGGAATTCGGGTGCGGCGGCAGCACTTTGCTGGCGGCCATGTGCCCGGGAATCAAAAGTATCTCGACTGTTGAAACGGATGGTGCCTGGCTTGAAAAGGTTGCTGGAGCGCAGGAGCTGATCGGTGCCCCGGCCACCAAATTTCACGTGGATATTGGGGAAACGGGGGAATGGGGTTTCCCGGTATCGGACGCTGACGCGATTAAGTGGCCAAACTATCATGTGCATATTTGGGATAGGATCCAGATCCGGCCCGACATGATATTTATCGATGGACGATTCAGGGTTGCCACCCTTCTGGCCGCGTTGATGCACTGTCCCGAAGCGTCAGTTTTAGTCATCCACGATTTTTGGCCGAGGGAGCATTATCATGCTGTCCTGCCCTTTGTCGATGAAGTCAGGTCTGCCGAGACACTCGCGGTGTTTCGTCCGGCGCATGGACTGGACTGGAAAGCGCTGTGCTCGGTGTATGCAAAGCATTTTCTGGATGCGCGGTAAATGAGCGCTCCATTAAGGATCGAGGGTGTTATGCCAAAAGTAAGCGTTATTGTTCCTTCATATAACGTCGAGGATTATATAGGCGCGACTATCCAGTCGGTGCTGAAAAATTCCATCGATGTAGAAATTATCGTGGTCGATGATTTTTCGACAGACGGCACATTCGATATCGCGTGCTCCTACGCGAAGCAGTATCCTGGGATCACCGTAGTAAAGAACCATGGCAATTTGGGTGCTGGCGTTGCGCGAAATGTCGGCATGAAGATAGCTACCGGGGAATATCTGTATTTCCTGGATGCTGATGATATCCTTGTTGATAATGCTCTCGACGATATCGTTAAAATTATCGACAAGACCAGTGCTGATCTTATTTGTTTCAAATATAATTATATGACATCTGAAACAGGGTCATATAAAGGCATGCTCAAGGGCGACATCGAAATATGGGATGGGATTATCAAATCCGCGGAACATATGGATGTGACGGTAGCAAAGCATAGCAACCTTCTTCTGACGGTTAACTATCCTTGGAATAAGCTTGTCAGATCAAGTTTTGCTCGGGATACTGGATTGTATTTTTCGTCAACAAAAGTAAACAATGATATTTATGCCCATTGGCATCTATATATGATGTCATCGAAGGTCACCCTCTACAATAAAACGCTTATATCTCATCGCGTATTTGAGGGGCGGCAGCAGATCACCAATATTTTTGATGAGCGGCGATTTGATGCTTTTCGCGCGCTGGCCGACGTTGAGGATTTGCTCCGGTCAAATCCGGATCTTTCCGGCAAGTATTTCCATCAATTCTGCCGCTTCAAGCTCGATTTGCTGAAATGGATCAACGCGCGCCTCGGATCCCCGCTCCGCAGTGAATTTCTATCGAGAGTGCGGCGCTCCTATGGAAACTTCACACCAGCCGCATTCATTGGCTGCTTCGATCATTATCCGAAGATCGCGACGGATTCAGCGTATCTGCGATACGTGCCTGAGAAGGTGCTGAAAGGGTAAGATCGCGGCAGCTGTGGTTATCCCGGGCGCTATCTGCGTCCGGGGACTGGTGGAAATCACCGCTATCGCCGCTTGAGTTCGAGCGCCGCCATACTGTCGTCCTGAGGCCCTTCGATGCCGTGACGACATACCCTAGCGCCTCGAATGCCAGCCCGACTTTCCCCAGCCCGCGCGCGATCTTGCCCAGTCCCATCAATCATCTCCCCATTTGAACGCCGGCAAGTCGACGGTCTGCCCGGCAAGCCCGTGCGTGCTGTCGGTCAGGAACTGGATTTTCCCGGCCGTCACGAATGAATGGCAGACCTCCGGCGGATCGCCAGGCTCAGGCTTGAAATTTGGGTCGACGGCGCGGCCGGTCGTAACCAGCACCGATGGGGTGAACGTCGGCGCGTCGGGATTCCCATTGTAACCCCATCGCAATCCCGGTCCGTCGCCCACTTTCACGCCGTGGACCGCGCGACAGCCAGGACAGAAGAACAGCAGGCCTCCATCCTCGGCGCCGCGCAGGATCGGAGATAGGGCACCCATCAGATCAGCACCTTCTTAAGCTTGGCGAGATAGGCCTTCTGTTCGGCCAGCGCCCCGGTGCCGCCCTGGACCAGCCGACACACCGCCACGACGTCATCGCGATCGGCGACGGCATTGATCTTCCGAGCGCCCCAGTAGGCGCAGGCGACCAGGAGCCCGGTGTGAGGCTCGGACACCAGATCCGGCTTCGTGACGACATCGATGCCGGTCAGCGCTTTGGCTTCACGGTAATTGTCTTCGAAGGTCAGCTGGGTCGGACCACGCCCACGATGGAGCCAGCCGTCATTGACGTTGTCATTGCCATATCGGCCGCCATAGACCTTGTTGGCCAGAGCCTGCGGCTTGCCGGCATAGGGCTGCGCCGCCGCGATCGTCGGGAACCTGCTGGTCCAGACCTGGACAATGCGCTTTGCCGAATAGTTCAGATCCTCTTCCATGACACGAAACCCGCGCGTCTCGACCGCCCATCGGGCCAGCGCGTGTGCCAGGCGCAGCGGGGTGACGATGGCATAGCGCGGGAATATTTCGGCGGCGACCTTGCCCAGATCGCGGGTAAGAACGCTGGCCGCGCCGCCGGTGTAGGAGAAAAGGCCGCCATAGCTCAGCGGCCCGAAGTCGCCGTCGATCTTGCCGGAATAATGGCCAGCCGCCTGCAGCCGGTTTTGCACCGGTTTCGTGTCCATAGATGCTCCTGTTGGATTGACCGCTTAGCGCGGCGTTGTCGGTCCGCTGAAGGCGTCCCAAAATGCGCTGATGCCAGCGCGAACCTTTGCGCCAGCAACACTCTTCGCGAGGCCGATAATGCCCGCCCCCAGGCTGCCCACGCCTATGCCGGTAATCCCGGCGGCCAGCAGTTCCAACTCCTGCGCCTGCACCCATAGGGTGGCGACGAGCAGGCAGAGTGCGGTGATCGCGATATCCAGCGCCCACTGCGCCTTGCCCTTAGCCTGGAGGCCGATAATCACGCGGGTGATGATGACGGCACAGATGCAGACGACGGTGGGGCCGGCATGAAAAGGCTCGCCGAAAATCCACCAGACGACTGGTTCACGCGAAACTATCGAGGTCATTGCGGCGGCCCCCAGCGCCGCACCCAATCTCACCGCAGACATACGGCGGCCAGGGCGGCCACAAAGCTCAAAATGATGACGGCGAGGGCGCGGACCAGAACAGGCCAGCGGGACCACATGTCGACGGGGAGGGGAGCCTTTCTCAACTGGTGCTCGATCCCCGGCTCCCCAAGGACCACGATCGCCATCCACATCAAGCCGCACCCCACCGCGATCGGGTCTATCCACCGCTTGGCCATGCTGACCCGGGCGGATGTCACGACATCGGCCGGATTCCAGCCCCATAGGAACATCGCCTCCGCGCCGCATCGCAGGGTGATGCCGACGCCGGCAAGCAGGGTGATAGCTCGGTAGAGCGTAACCGGATCAAGCGGATGATCCCAGTAGCGCTGGCCCCAGATCCGGCTGGCCTGCTTGCCTACCATCATCGTGCCAAGAAAGGTCGTGGCCGTCATGACGAACAGGTTGAAGAGGTAGAGCGAAGCGCCATTGTCGAAGCTGGGTGGGACGGCCGTGACCGGCCCATCGGCAATCGCTTTGGCGACGACGCTACCCGCCGCGTCGATCACATGGCTCAGCATATCGCTGCTCCCTGTTGTGTGTGCATGGCTCAATATTTGACCATCATTTGGCCGGTCGACGTCCGATACAAGCCATTGGTCGGATGCGCTGCTGCTGCCGTGTTGTCCGCAAAAACAGGCAGGTCGTAGAGGCGAATAATACCTGTGGTTCGCGCGATTCTGATCGGGGTTCCAGCCAAGGCTCCGCTGACATAGCGCCGAAGCTCCAGATCATCGGTAGTGGTGAAGACAAGCTCCCAAACGGTCACATCATCAGTTTGGATGCTCAAGCTACGTGCAGTTCCGGCGGCTGCATTGAGGCGCACCATGTCCTGCGCGTAAAGTCGCCCCCACGGGCGCGCTGGGCCGCCGAGGCGCTCGCCTTTTACCGTCGGCAGGAAGTCGCCGCCATATCCGCGGCCCACAAGTGCCCACTTGCCGTCCTGAAAACGCACCTCGATCAGACGGCCGACGCTCTCGCTTCCGATCGTCACATCAGCAGGCCACGCTGCGTGCGCGCCTGCCTTAAGCGTTATTTTCCCGCGCGGGTCGCTGGTGGCGAGGCACTGGAAAAAGAAGCTCTTGCCAGGGGGGTAGTCTGTCGGAAGCGAATTGATCACGATCGGCGCATCATAGGCCGATGATTCCCGCGTCACATAGACGGCATTGGAGATCGGCCAGAACCTCAGTCGCTCGGTATCGGGATCGACTGCTGCGTTGATATTAGGCGCATCCGTGATTGAACCTAGATCAAGACGGACTCCCGAACGACCGTTGCCAACATCAGCGCCGCCGACGCTCTCAACCTTCCATGACCCGTTATATTTGACGAACTTGATCAGCGCGCTGCCGGTCCCGACATGCTGCCCGAACCAAGTCGTCTGCGCATTGTCATAGAGGTTCGTGCAGCCGGCCGGGAATTTGATCCGAACCGGCTCGCCGTTCGCATAATAGTTGCTGTAGTTAACTTGAAGCCACCAGCATGCCCCTTCGGGGATATCAGCGTCACCATCAATGCCGCTGATCACGATCTCCTTTGCAACACTACCGCCGCCCAAAATGGTCGTGTTGCTGGCAAAATATAGCGTACCGTTTTGGACTTTTAGCTTAGGAATGTTCGGATAGCCGGGATGGTCGACCAGATCATATTGCGCCGTGATGCCGGCGATCTGGCGCACCGCAGCGAACGCGTTCAGCCTAGCCACTTTGCCGGCGGCTGCGAGATATTCGGCTTCCGGTAGCAGGCCCAGATTGATTACCGTGCCATGCCGTGTGAAGCTGTCCGCCTCGATCGAAACCGGATCGGTATAGAACAGGAAGTCGGTCGTCTCGTTGCGATATGTGTTGTCGGTCTGATTGCGATCGCCCAGGATGAACCACAACAAGTCACCATCCCGGTAGAAGGGAACGATGCATGGCGCTTCGGTATGGTCGAGGCGGCCGGGATAGTGCGCGATCGGCATAATGTTGGACGCGATCAGCGAGAAGTTGCCGGTCAGGCTCGTCGCCGAATATGTGTTCAACGTCATGTCGTAATCGTGCTTGATCACCATGATGTAGCGACCATCGGGATGGCGGATGACGGATGCGTCGATCATGCCTTCGGTGTTCAGCACTTCCGACACACCTTTGCGCCCATTCATCCGCAGCTCGACCGGAGCTGTGAAGGTCATATCCTCCAGCGAGGTGCATTCCGAGACGAAGGTGCGGAACAGTTCGGGATTGGCGCCGGTCAGGCTCTCACCCGTCATCGCGCAACTGATCGATGTGAAGAGGTAAAGCTTCCCGTCTGTGTCCTCAAACCACTCGGGCGCCCAGATGCGCGGCCCATCCGCGAACGAATAGGTCCAGCCAGGCGCGGCGGCGCCACTCGTCTTTACCAGGGTCGAGCCGAGCTTGCACTTCACCATCTCCCAATCGTTGGGGAGAAGGGTGCGCGATCGGCCAACGAGAGTGTCCCATTCGTTCACCTTCGAATTGGTGAAGGCGCAATAGAACCAGCCGTCCTTATAGTAGAGCGAAGGGTCGCCCAGCTTGTATACGGTGCCGTCTACGTCGAAATTGAATTCGGTCAGGATGCGCCAGGTCTTGCCATCATCCGACGACACGTAGATGCCGGCCGGGCGCGATCCGTTGAAGTTCAGATCATCGCCGAACGCTGCGACATAGAGATTCCCGTTTACGCTCAGAGTGAGGTCGGGCACCGGCTCGATGACGACAGAACCGGTCTGATCGTTGACCGACGTGACCGCCTGGACATTCGGCACGCGCGACCAGCTATTGGTGACCGATGAAAACCGCACCTGATCGCCCACAGCGAACGCAATTGGGCTGCCGGTGATGCTCTGAGTGCCTGCAACCGATACGGTATAGGTGTCCCCGCCATTACCAACGCCGACCGTGATCGCCGGGCTGTTCGTGCTGGCGTTCCAGTTGCCCAGATAGCGCCCCGAAGCACCCGCAACCGCATCATCGACATAATCTTTGTCGGCCAGATTGCCGCCCTGGATGCGGTCACCGTCCGACCACAACAGCACCTTGCCGTTGGCCGTCAAGAGAGGAGTGATGCCAGGCGACCCGAGCGGCGGCATCGTGAATGATGCCGTCAGGGAGCCGATATTGTGAGGGTTGATCGTTACCATCTTGCCCCTCCGTTCAGCTATTCAGCGACGTGCGATAGGCCCCGAACTCTGCGTTGATGTCCGCGAGCAGGGAGGCGTTCGCCGGATCGACCAGATATTTCGGGAAGATCGCCAGCCCCGCGAGACGGCCCTTGAGCGGGAACACGCCCGGCTGCGAGCAATCCCCGATCAGGATCTTCCGCACGTTCGCCACATCGGCGAAGTCGAGCGTGTTGCTCGCCACGATCTGGCCGGTGCCGTCCTGGATGACGCGAGCGCCGGGGCCGGAGCCGAGCCAGGTCATGATGACGAGGTGGAAGGTGGTATCGACCGCCGAGGCGGTAGAGAAGAGATCCTTGTTCGGCGTTGAATATTGCGAGAAGAAGCTGGGTGTGCCACCCGTGCCATCGGTGTAGAGGATCGAGGTCGGCCCCACGGCCAGCCCTGCAGCAGCCCGGTTCCCGAGGACCGCACCGCCGAAATTGCCCGCGCCGTTCGCATGGCGGATCAGGTAGACGATCGCACCCGGCGTCCCGCTGAGCGGCAGGCGGTCGATATTGGCGAGGTCGATCAGCGCCTGGCCCGCAACACCGGTGAACTCGATCGAGGACAGACCGGCGCCTTCGTCAATGACGTTGGGCTGCACGCTGTCGGGGTCGAAGCGGCCCTGTCCGCAGAAGTCATTCCAACCCCGCAGCTTACCCCCATAACTGTCGATGAAAGATGTTTCCGGTGTCAGGTAAAGAGAGGGCGCAGCGTTGAAAATGCGGCGTTGGCGCTGGGTGCATATGTCGACAAGATTTGTCTGAACCCCCGGCTCACCGGTGATCGAAATGGCGAAGCTCATCTGTGGCGCTCCTTATGGCCGGGGGAGGCGCAGCACGAAGCCAAGCGCCCAGTTATATTGGTTGGAATTGTCGGAGAGGCGGACATGGGCGCGATCAGCGCCATCTGCGCGGTCCACAATGAGATGATCGGGAGGCCGGATTGACTTGGCCCAGCCTTACCCCGCGCCAGCGCGCCATGCTCATCGAGAGCGAGCCTGACGATCTGACCGGCCGCGCGGGCGTCGGCATCGAGCTGCGTACCGGCGCAGATTATGCCGTCGCCAAGGCGCTGGAGCGCCGCAAGCTGGGCCATCGCGAAGGACCGGGCGGGTTTCTGCCAGGCATGTATTGGAACAATACGATGGGGCTGGCTGTGCGCGCCGCCCTCGTCACCGATGAGGATGCACGATGATCATCCCTCGCCTCACGCCACCACAGAAGCGCCTGTTGCGCGCTCTGGAATTGCCGCTTGCCGACGGATGGGCGCGCTACATCCCGCGCCAGCATATCCGCGGCGACGGGCTGGTGTCGGCCTGGGCGCTCTGGCGTCGCGGATATGTCGCGACCAACCCCGACACGAATGGGCCGTCCGCCTTCGCGCGCCGACGCGACGGCTGGGTGCAACTCACGCCGCTCGGCATCGAACTGCGCGCGGCCATGCAGAAGGAGGCGAACTGATGGGCCTGGCGCTTGAAAAGCTGCCCGACTGGCCAGCCGGCATGAACCGGGCGCTGGCGCTCGCCTATACCGGCGTCAGCGAGCAGCAGATGCGTGATTGGGAGAAGGAGGGGCGCGTGCGCTTCCGGCCGCGCGGGCCGCGCGGGCAGATGATTGCGCTCCAGAGCGACCTGGACGCCGCGCTCAATGAACTGTTCGGCGACACCGTCGGCGGGGGCATCGTATTCTGATGGCAAAGACGATCGTCAAGCTGCCCTCTTATACTCGCCGCGTCGCGGTGAAGGGCGGCCATGCCTATTATTGGGAACTGCCCGCCTGGGCCCGGCCGACGAAGGATCCTCGTACCGGCCGATCGGTGCCGGCCGTGCGGCATGAGAAGCCGTGCCCGGTCGTGTCGACCGCGCTGGGCACCGATCATAATCTGGCGGTGGAAAAGGCGGAGGCGTTGAACGAGGCGCTGGCCCAGTGGCGCAAGGGCGCCGTGGGCAAGGAACTGAAGCCCGGCACCATCGCATGGCTGTTCCAGTGGTACCGTGGACAGGAGCGCTACACCCGCAACAAGCCCAAGACGCAGAAGGATTATCGCCGGCTGATGGACATGCTGTGCGAGTTCCCGAGCAAGTTCGGGCCGCTCGGCGGGCGCCTGGCCGCCGCGATGGACGGGGAATCCGCCGACGCGCTCTACAAGAAGCTGCGCGAGACAAAGGGCGAGCGCGAGGCATCCTATGCGATGCAGGTGTCGCGCCTGGTCTGGCGCTGGGCGGCGCGGCACAAGCGCACCACGGGCGTGAAGGACAACCCCTTCGCGGGCATGGGCATAAAGAGTATCGCCGCCGGCGAGACGCGGGAGACGACGCGCGCCGAGTATGACCTTTACCGCCAGACCGCGCGGGAGATGGGCTGGCAGAGCATGGCCACGGCCGCGGCGATCTGTTTCGAGGGGTGCCAGCGCGTCAGCCAGGTGTTCGGTTTCTGGGGCGAAGATGAGAAGGACCAGAAGGGCAAGGTCAAGCCGGCCGGACTGCAATGGTCGATCTACAAGCCGGCTGTCGCGATCGCGCTGACGCAGCGGAAGACCGGCAACCCGGTGTGGCTGGAACTGACCGACGACATCGATGGCGAGACGGTGCAGCTATATCCCGAGCTGGAGCGCGAACTGCAGCTGTCGATGAAGGTGGCGGAGCGCGACCGCTTCGGGCGCCCGGTAGGGCAGATCATCTTGATGGAGACGACGGGCCAGCCGTATGAGCCGGGCTGGATGGCCAAGGTCCATCGCAAGATCTGCGACAAGGCGGGCCTGCCTAGGGAGATGACCTTCACCGGCTTCAGGCACGGCGGCATCACCGAGATCGGCGACAGCGGCGAGGCGGATGTGCGGCCGATCTCCGGCCACAAGACGCTCGCGCAGACGCGCACCTACAACAAGGCGACCGCCGAGAAGGGGCGCCGGATCGCGCTCAAGCGGCGCGAGCATATCGACCAACTGGGCGAGCGGGAGGGTGGCAAAGCCAGCCGGCCGGGCTCGCGGGATAAGGAGGATGATCGGTGACGGAGATGACGTTATGCCAGCGAGTGGAAATTGCGATCCGCCAAGCTGCGACTGATACCGATAAAGCATGGGCGGCTATATCGGTCATGCAGTCTCACCGAGAGACAGTCTCATTCCAGCAGCGTGTGCATCCTTGGATGCTTGAATGTTTTGACGCAGCGATCGCAGCTGACATGCTGGAGCGCGCCGACCGGTTTGTCGAGGAGGCATTGGAGCTCGCGCAGACCATGCCGGAATTCTCCGCCGATCGCGCCCACGCGCTGGTCGATTATGTGTTTGCTCGCCCGGTTGGCGAGCGCCGACAGGAAGTTGGCGGCGTGATGGTGACGTTGGCAGCCCTGTGTCTGGCAGCGGGCGAGGACATGCATGACGCTGGCGAAACCGAACTGGCGCGGATCAACCTGCCGCACATTGTGGAGAAGATCAGGGCAAAGCAGGCAGCCAAGCCAACCGGATCTGCGCTACCGATTGCAGAATGCCCATCATCGCCGGACGGCCGGCATCAGGTGGATACCAGCATGGAGAGCGGGCCAAATAATTGCTTCCACTGCGAAGCCTCTATGCCGCGGAGGGCGAGGTGATGGTCGGGCAATCATGCGCGTCATGCCGGTTCATCGGCAATGAAAGCGCCAGGAAGCGCGGTATTTTCGCTTGCCACCGCTATCCGCCGACCGTGGCCGTAGTCGTCGAGAGCCGGACTTTCCGGAAGGACCATTACCAAGGGATCGCCACATGGAGCGAAGAAACTGGTGATGTATCGCTGTGGCCGATGACCGCGAAGGGCGAATGGTGCGGTGAATATCAGGCCGCCGATCTCTCCGAAGCGCGGGAGGCATAGGCATGCCTCGCGACCTATTCGGCCAGCCGATCGCGCCGCGCGTCCGACATCCGCATGGAGGTCGAATTCGGATTGGTCGGCCGGGCTCGGCTGTGGCTGCGCTATGTCTGGGATGAGGATATGCCGGCCGCCGCATTCCTGATGAACAACCCTTCGATCGCGGGTGGCGATGGCAGCCCGTTCGATCCGACGGCCAAGCGGACTATCCACTTCGCCCACACGCACGGCTGCGGATCTGTCTGGCTGGTCAACTGGTGCCCGCTGATCGCGACCGATCCGGCCGACCTGTGGAAGATGCTGGCGGGCGGTGGGGAAGAGTGGTGGCAGAAGCGTGAGCACTGGCAGCGCGTGAATGGCCTGGCGGTGGAGCGGGCCGGCCGGGCAGCATCGATCCGCGTGGTTGCATGCGGACCCGATGGCTTTCGCCGCCATCCTGATCTGGTGCGGCGGGCGCTACAAGCGTTCCTCTGGCACTATCCACCGATCCAGCAGGAACATGAGGCGATGTGCCTTGGCGTGACGCCGGAAGGCGCTCCGCTCCACCCTTTGGCGCGCGGGAAATTCGCGATCACCAACGCCACACGACTCACGAAATGGGTGCCGAACTGGGGCGACGGCCGGCCGTTTGGGACGCAAGAACAGGCCGTGAACATCCCGATTTTGTCGGAATGACGGTCGGAAAACCTGTCGGAATGATTCGCGGAGCGCGCCAGAAAACCCAAGTAAAACAAGGGTTCGAATGGTGAGTCCAGCTGGGTTCGAACCAGCGACCTACTGATTAAAAGTCAGTTGCTCTACCGACTGAGCTATGGACCCCCTGTCGAGACCGCCCCCACTAGTGACGGGCGGGCGGCGGGTCAACCTCTTGCGGTACGATGATGCGCCGCTTTTCGCAAAAGCGCGTGCAGGTGGCGGATGCTATGCCCCGAACGCGGGCATTTCCAGTCGCCCGCGATGGCGAGCAACGGGCGCAGGACGAAGTCGCGCTGGGCGAAGGCGGGATGGGGGATGGAGAGGTCGCGGCTGCGCCAGCGGCCGCCCGACCAGAGGATGATGTCGATGTCGAGCCGGCGCGCGCCCCAGCGCTGGAAGCGGCGGCGGCCGAGGCCGGTCTCGATTCCCTGCAGTGCGGCCAGCATCGCCGGCGGGGGCAGGGCGCTGTCGACCAGCAGCGCGGCATTGGCGAAGCGCCGGCGCGAGGGGCCGATCGGCGGCGTCTCGATCGTCGGGGACAGCGCGCGCACCGTGCCCAGCGCACCGATCTGGCGCACCGCCTCGGCCAGCAGGCGCGGCGGCGTCAGCCGGGCCGAGAGCGGCCGGTTCGATCCGATCGAGAGTGCATAGAGGTGGCGGCTTGTGTCCGGCATGGTGCAGCGCCTATCTGAGCGCCATGATCCTGCAAAGCCCCCTCGCGTCTAGCGAACCGCCCCGCGACTGTCCGCTCTGCCCGCGCCTGGTCGCGCTGCGCGCGGAATGCCGGACGGAACATCCCGACTGGTGGAACGCGCCGGTGCCCGCCTTTGGCGATCCGATGGCGCGGATCGGCATCATCGGCCTGGCGCCGGGCAAGCAGGGCGCGAACCGCACCGGGCGGCCCTTCACCGGCGATGTCGCGGGCGACCTGTTCTTCGCGACGCTCAAGAAATTCGGCCTGGCTGAAGGCACCTATGAGGCGCGGGTCGATGACGGGCTGGAACTGCGCGACGCGATCATCATCAATTCGGTCCGCTGCCTGCCGCCGCAGAACAAACCGGTGCCGGCCGAGGTGCATGCGTGCCGGCCTTTCCTGGCTGATGGCGTGGCGCAACTGCCGCGCGCGCGGACCTTCGTGGCGCTGGGCGAGATCGCCCATCAGTCGGCGGTGAAGGTGCTTGGCGGCAAGCTGCCCAAGGCGCGCTTCGCCCATGGCGCGGAGCATCGCATGCCCGACGGGCGGATGCTGATCGATAGCTATCATTGTTCGCGCTACAACCAGAATACCAACCGGCTGACGGCGGAGATGTTCGAGGCGGTGTTTGCGCGGGCGGTGGAACTGGCCGGGCTGACGCTGCCGAACTAGGCCCGGTGCGGGCCGAACAGGATGACGCCGGCGCCGACCAGGCTGAGCGCCACGCCGGCCAGGTCCCAGCGGTCCGGCCGCACGCCCTCCACCAGCCAGAGCCAGAGCAGGGCCGAACTGATATAGACGCCGCCATAGGCTGCATAGGCGCGGCCGGCGGCGGCTGCGTCGACCAGGGTCAGCAGCCAGGCGAAGAGCAGCAGCGAAGCCGTGCCCGGGATCAGCCACAGCATCGACTTGTCCATGCGCAGCCACGCCCAGAAGGCGAAGCAGCCGGCGATCTCGGTCAGGGCGGCGGCGATATAGACCAGGATCGACGGCATCAGCCGATCCGGGTCCGGGCGGCGGGCGCCATCAGATATCCTGCGCGATGCGGCCGTAAAGCTCGGGGCGACGATCGCGGAAGAAGCCCATGCCGGCGCGGTGGATCTTTGCCTTGGCAAGGTCCAGCGTGGCGACCAGCGCGCCGCTGTCGCGGGCATCGGCCTCGGCCAGATAATCGCCCCATTCGTCGCTGATGAAGCTGTGGCCGTAGAATGTCTGGCCCTCTTCCTCGCCGATGCGGTTGGCGGCGATCACCGGCATGCAGTTGCTGACCGCATGGCCGATCATCGCGCGGCGCCACATGCGGCTGGTATCCAGCTCCGCATCATAGGGTTCGGAGCCGATCGCGGTGGGGTAGAACAGCATGTCCGCGCCCATCAGCGCCATGCAGCGGGCGGTTTCGGGATACCATTGATCCCAGCAGATGCCGACCCCCACCGTGCCATATTTGGTCGGCCACACCTTGAAGCCGCTATTGCCGGGGCGGAAATAATATTTTTCCTCATAGCCCGGCCCATCGGGGATGTGGCTCTTGCGATAGACGCCCATGATCTCGCCCTGATCGTCGATCATGGCCAGCGAATTGTAATAATGATGGCCGTCGCGCTCGAAATAGCTGGTCGGGATATAGACGCCCAGATCCTTGGCCAGCTTGCGCATTTCCTGCACGGCCGGATGGCTGTCGGTCGGCAGGGCACGGTCGAACAGCGCCTCATCTTCGTTCCGGCAGAAATAATAGCCCTCGAACAGCTCGGGCGGCAGGATGATCTTCGCGCCGCGCACCGCCGCCTTGGTCACATGATCGGCGACCAGGGCGATATTGTCGGCCATGTCGTCCGAAAAGGCGAGTTGCAGCGCGGCGACGGTCACGCGGGTCATTCATCACTCCATGATGGGTTCGCCGCGCGATATAGGCACTATGTGACCGTCGCGCTACCTATAGCAGCGACTTGGACTGTTTGAGCACCGCGTCGCACATCTTGGTTTTGGCCTGGCCGGTCAGATTGTCGAGCGACAGGCTGTTCTTGTCGGTCTTGATCGTCCCACCCTGGCCGACCTTGAAGCCGTCCGAGTCCTTGACGCCGGGCTTCTTGGTCAACTGGCCCAGCACGGCCTCGCCGCTGGTCGCGTTGACCAGCTTGTTCTTGACGCAATAGCTCAGCACGCCTGCGGCATTGCCCGCCCCCATGCCGCCCAGGCTGGGCAGGCCGGGCACGGATGAGCCGAGGCCTGGCAATTGTGCGACGGCGGCCGCGCTGCCAAGCGCCAGGCCGATCGCGACGAGATAAAGGGGCGTGCGGGTCATGAGCATCCTCCTGCCATCCGGGCGACTCCCGCCCGGCAGGCCCGCACCCTGCGCCCGTCCGCCCGGCGGCACAAACCGGGGAAACCCTTAGAGCCTGTTTGGAAATGCGCCTATGGCGCATCCGCACCGGCCTTCAAACGAGTCACGTGCCTCGTTTGAAGGCCGGTGCCGCATCGAAAATGCGATCTTCCGCGCATTTTCCAAACAGACTCTTAGACCAGCGAGGGCATTTGCTGGCTGCAGCAATGGAAGCTGCCGCCGCCCGACAGGATCGCATCGCTGCGTAGGCCGATGATCTGACGCCCCAGGAAGAAGGGGGCAAAGGCGTCGAGCGCCGCCTGGTCATTGGGCTGGCCATAGATGGGCACGATCACGGCGGCATTACCGACATAGAAATTCATGTAGCTGGCCGGGATCGCTTCGCCATCCACCAGCACCAGGCCGGGCGAGGGGATGTCGACCACCTCCACGCCATGCGCCTTGGCGCGGGCTCGGGCGTCGGCATAGATGGCGCTATTGGGATCATCCGGGGTCGTCGCGATCGGCAGCGCCAGCTTGCCCGGCGCGACGAAGCGGGCGAGATTGTCGACATGGCCGTCCGTATGGTCGTTGAGCAGGCCATCGCCCAGCCACAGCATGTCGGACAGGCCGAGCGCGCCGGCCAGCAGCGTCTCGATCTTGCCGCGATCGAGGTCCGGGTTGCGATTGGGGTTGAGCAGGCACTGTTCGGTCGTCACGAACAGGCCGGTGCCGTCGGTGTCGATCGCGCCGCCCTCGAACACCCAATTCTGGGTGGAGGTCGCCATGCCGGTGGTCGCGGCCAGACGCGCGCCGATATCCTCGTCACCGGGCATCTGATATTTGCCGCCCCAGCCGTTGAAACCGAAATCGACCAATGCGCGCCCATGTTCCCCGGCACCGGTCACGCCGTTCAGCACGGCGATCGGCGCGGTGTCGCGCAGCCATACGTCGCCCAGCCTGTGGACGGCGATGGTGACGCCCGGCGCGACCAGCGCACGCGCAGCGTCGGCATCCGCCTCATTGGCGACGACCAGACGCACATCTTCGCCCTTGCCATCGGCATGGAGCGCGCTCGCGAAATCGGTGATCTGGCGGCGGGCGCCGTCAAAGGCGCCGGGCCATTCGTCCGGGTTGGTCGGGAAGCCGATCCAGGTCCAGTCGTGCGGCGCCCATTCGGCAGGCATGCGAAAAGTCATAGATTTGTCCTTGCCCGGCGCGCTGGCCGGTCCGAGATAGCGGGAGAGATGTTGCGCGCTCCATAGCGCAGGGTCGCGGGTCTGGACAGAGGGTGTAGCGGGTGAAGAAGAGCGTATCGATCATGCTGGCGGCGCTGTTGCTGGGCGGGGCTCCGCTGGCGCAGGCGGCCGACCTGCCCGAATGGCTGACCGGCGAATGGCAGCAGGAACGGGGCGATCGCTGGACCGAGGAACTCTGGTCGCTGCCGCGCGGCGGGGTGATGATCGGCATGGGGCGCAGCGGGCGGGGCGAAAGCCTGCAAAGCTGGGAGGTGATGCGGATCGTGCGCGCGGCGGACGGAACGCTGACGCTGCATGCGGCGCCGGAGGGCGGCAAGGAAACGGTCTTCCCCGTGCTGGAACAGGGCGTGCGCGACATCAGCTTCGCCAATCCCGACCATGATTATCCCCAGCGCATCCGTTACTGGCGCGAAGGCCGGCTGCTGATGGCCGAAACAGCGATGATGGACGGCAGCAACGCCCAGAACTGGACCTATGCCCCGGCGGGGCAGTGAGGGGGCAGGTTGCGACCAGAAATTGCCTTATAAGCACGCTCCGCTCTACCCTGTTTGCTGCCATTCAAAATGGCTGTAGCGTAAGACGATGTGGAAACGCGTTCTGCCCATTGCCTTGGCTTTAATCGTTGGCTTCGCGGCTGGTTGGTTCCTCAAAGGAGAGATTGCCATAGACACTTGTCTGGACATGGGTGGGAAATGGTGGGAACCCGGCCTTTGTCGGGACGCCACGAAGTTTCTCCTCAATTAGAGACGACCGTCTTCGACCATTTGCAGACCTTAGACGGAGTTTCTATCGTCCCCCAATGCAGACCATCGGCTCTTACTCCCTCTTCGCTATGTCTTTGGCATCAGCGCTGTTGGTGTCTTGTTCTGGTCCGGTCACAAGGAAGGTGGAAGGGCATACCTTTAAGGTGCCCGACGCCAACAATGTGAAAGACAGTGATAGACCATTCTTTCTACCGTCTCCGAGCGGGAGTGATGGATTTTCTTTCACGTTAAATCCGCAGGCTGCGCTTCCGGATCGCATATTGATACATGTGGCCAGCAAAAAGGAAGTGTGCCGCAGAGCGGAGGGCACTCAGGCCGATGTTAATTCAGGGCTTTGCTCATCAAAACCGTTTCTTTGGCGTGATGCACGCTTCGCCAAAACAGGCGACGCTGTATTCTGGCAATATCGCCTATCAGGCGGAGAGATTTCAGGCGCAACTGTCGTGGTTCGATGCACTCAATCCTCCAGTGCGGTCAGGAAGGGTTTGTGTGCGTCAGTTCTGCCATATCATGATCTGGCCCTCACAGTGCATATGACGGACAACAGGGTAGAGCATCTGGCTGCTCTTTATGATGAAGCAGTAACACATTTAAGAACTTGGGAACGCTGAAATCCGACTGTCCGCTCCCCACCCATCCAAGCCCTACGGCCGTTTTCCGCCCGGATGGCTGCGCTGGGCTTCGGTCAGGCTCTGGAGGGCGCGGCCTTGCATGTCGATTTCGCGCTGCTCTGAATAGCTGAGGCCATCGCGGGCGCTGCGATCGGCCTGGGCGTCGGCGCGGTCGGCCTCGCGGCGGAGCGCGCGCGCCTGTTTCTTGCTGAGTGCGCCGCTCTTGCGCCCGTCGCGTATGTCTTCGCGCGCCCGGTCCAGTTCATAGTCGCCGGACGGTCGAGGCTCAACCCGGACATTGACCGGGCCGGGCGTGGCGGTCGGCTTCTCCTTGGGCGCGATTTGCGCGGGGAGCGTGGCCGGCAGGGCGAGGGCGATCAGAAACAGGCTGGGCAGGGCAAGGGGGATGCGCATGGCGTTGCTCCTACGGGACGGGGCAAGGTCAGCCCCAAGCGCTGAACCCGCGCTGAACCTTCAGCCGATGATGTGCGGCACGAAGCGCGCGGCATTGCCGGTGATCGGGCCATCCTCGCGAATGCCCATGCCGGCCGGGTCGCCATCCACCACCCAGCTGCCCAGCACCGGCCGCCGGTCGCCTGCGCCGGGCAGGGTATAGAGCCGCTGGTAGATGAAGCCCTCCTCGCCATAGTCGCCGCCGCTCTGGGCAACCGTTTCGCCATCGCGGACGATGCGGATATTGGCGCCCTCGCGCGACAGCAGCGGCTTTACCACATGGTCTGCGATCATCTGCGTGCGGCTGGCCTCCAGCAAATTGGGGTGGCCGGGGAACAGATCCCACAGGATCGGCAATATCGCCTTGTTGCTCCAGATCATCTTCCAGATCGGCTCGATCCACAGGGTGGAGGACAGGCTTTCCACCACTTCCCGGCCAAAGGGTTCGTGGATGATCCATTCCCAGGGATAGAGGTGGAAGAGGGCGTCGATCGGCCGATTGTCGAGATCGACGAAGCGGCGGCGCTGATGGTCCCAGCCCAGTTGCTGGGTCTGGATCAACTGGGTGTCGATCCCCGCTTCGCGCGCCGTGTCGGCCATATAGGCGACGGTCACCGCATCCTCGCCCATATTGCCGTCGACATAGGTGAGGTGCAGCATCGACGTGCCCCGCGGTGGCGCGATGGCGCGCCAGCGGTCGACCAGCCGTTCGTGCAGGCTGTTAAACTGGTCGGCGGCGGGAAAGACGGCCTCCTTCCAGTCCCACTGGATCACCGATGCTTCCAGCAGGCTGGTTGGCGTGTCGCAGTTGAATTCGAACAATTTGGGCGGACCGGCGCCGTCATAGCCGAGGTCGAACCGGCCATAGTTGAGCGCGGCCGGCTCTCCGTCCCATGCCTCGCGGATCGCCCGGTGACAGAAATCGGGAATGCCGAAGCTGCCGAGCAGATCCTGGTCCAGCACATGCTGGCCAGCGGCGAGGAACAGGCGATAGAGTTCGGTGCTCGCCTGCTCGATTTCCGCGATCTCGTCCGGGCTGAAGCGATAACAGGCGCTTTCGTCCCAATAGGGCTGGGCATCGGCGCCATGCCAAACCAGGCCCAGATGCTCGACCCGGGCCTGCCAGTGCGGACGCGGCGTACAGGCGATCCGTTCCATCAGCTGTGGCCGCTGCGCCCCGACAGGCCAAGCCCGCCGCGTGTTACATTGGCGGAGGAAGCAGGGCTGTAGCTATGGCCATAGGATGGCGCAATCGATCCGCCGCTCACCCGTTCACCCACGCGCGCGACCGCGCTGCCTCGGCCGAGATAATACCAGCCATGCGCGCCGCTGCCGCCTGAGCGGCAATTATGATCCTCGACCCGGCGCCCCTGCGTGTCGCGGCAGACGCGTACGTCGCTGTCGGCGGTGTCGGGACTGCGCGAGCAGCCGGTGGCGAGCAGGGCCGCGGCCACGGCCGATGTGATCGGCAACATGCGCCGGTCGAATTTCTGGGTCATGATCCCCCTTATAGCCCCGAAGATGAAAGGCCGGCGACGGCATCCCCACGCCGCCGCCAGCCTTGACGATGCTTATTTGCCCGCACGGTCCTTGTCGCGGATGGCGCGGAATTCGTCGCCATCGACCCAGTTGGGCCAGTCGGTCGTGTTGGCGAGCGCCCGGCCGACATCATAATAGAGCTTTAGGTCGGCAGCGATGCCGGTCCAGTCCCAGTTGGGATCATATTCGTCCTTGGGGCCGTGATAGCGATGCTCGGTATAATCCTCGGCCGCGGCCATGCCGGCGGCGGTGCCGCCCTTCACCAGATCCTCGCCGCCCTCGAAATAGAGCATCGGCAGGCCGTGCTTGGCGAAGCTGAAATGGTCGGAGCGGTAATAATAGCCCTTTTCCGGGGTCGGTTCGAGCGTCGCGACGCGGCTTTGCGCACCCAGTGCGCGGTCGAGATAGGCGTCGAGCTGCGACTTGCCCTTGCCGATGACGACGACATTCTTGGCGAGGCCCGCGACGCTCAGCGCGTCCATGTTGACGCCGCCGACGGTCTTGCTGAACGGGAAGACCGGGTTGTTGCCATAATAGGCCGAACCCAGCAGGCCGGATTCCTCGCCGGTGACGGCCAGGAACACCTGGCTGCGGTCGGACGGGCCGGCCTTCACATTGGCCTGGGCCAGGGCGACCAGCGCGGCGGTGCCGGTGGCATTGTCGACCGCGCCGTTGCAGATATCATCGCCGTCGGGCGCCGCCTGGCAATGGCCCAGATGGTCCCAATGGGCGCTGTAGAGCACATATTCATCGGGTCGGGCCTTGCCCGGCAGCAGGGCGACGACATTTTTCGACGCATGCTTGCGCAGGTCATTGTCGAACGAGACATTGGCCTTGATCGCGCCCAGCGGCACGGCCTTGAAGCCCTTCTGCTTGGCGGCGGCCATCTGCTGGTCGAGGTTGAGGCCGGCGTCGGCGAACAGGGCTGCCGCCTTGTCCTTCTGGATCCAGCCGATCGCCGCCGACTGGTCGGCATTGCCGCCCGGATTGTCGGCGACATGCTGCGACCCGGTCCAGCTCGACTGGACGACGTTCCAGCCATAGGCGGCCGGTTCGGTGTCGTGGATGATGATCGCGGCGGCGGCGCCCTGGCGCGCGGCTTCCTCGAACTTGTAGGTCCAGCGGCCATAATAGGTCATGGCGCGGCCGTTGAATGGACCGGTGAGGCCCGGCGTCTGATAATCCGGGTCATTGACCAGGATCAGCACCGTCTTGCCCTTCACATCCAGGCCGGCATAGTCGTTCCAGCCCTTTTCCGGGGCATTGATGCCATAGCCCACGAACACGACCGGGCTGTCCTTGACCTCGATCCTGGGCTGGGTGGTGCGATAGGTGCCGATCACCATTTCCGGGCCATAGGCGGCGGTGACAGGGGCCTTGCCGCCGGTGAAGTTCAGCGGTGAGACATTCTTGGCGGTGATCTCGACCAGCGGCACGTCCTGGAACCAGCTGCCCTTGTTGCCGGGCTTGAGGCCCAGCTTCTCGAACTCGGCGGTCAGCAGCGCCAGCGTCTTTTCCTCGCCCACGGTGCCGGGCGCGCGCCCTTCATAGGCGTCGGACGACAGCTCCTTCACCAGCCGCTTCATCGTGTCGATCGAGGGGGCGGTATCCGCCTTGGCGGCAGGTGAGGCCAGCGCGACGACGGGCGTCAGGGCAGGGGCGGAAAGGGCGAGGACGGCGGCGATCGCCGCGACGGAGCTACGCATGGAAGTTACCCTTGTCTTTATGGAATGCGCCTGATGCCACCGCCACGCGGCCAGGGCAAGAAAGGGCGATTGTCACATTTCACGGATGCCGCTAGCAACCGGTTTCGGGGATTTTGGGGGAGTGTTTTTCCAGCATGACTAAAGTGTGGAATGCAGCGCGTCTGGGTGCGCTGCTCGGTGTTTCGTCTCTGTCAGCCATGGCGCATGCTGAACCTGACGCGCTGGCAAAGGCCTTTGGTGCCCGGGAAACGGTGATTTCGGCCAGCCTGTCCGCCGATGGCGAGAAGATCGCGCTGGTCGCTGCCGGTCCGGGCCGCACGACCCGGGTCTATGCGCTGGATGCCAAGGAAGGGGGAGAACCCAAGGTGATCCTTTCGGGCAGTGGCAAGCCGGAATATCTGACGAACTGCGACTGGGTCGGCGCGGCGCGATTGAGCTGCAACATCTTCAGCACGCAGCGACTGGGCGACGATGTATATAGCAGCAGCAACATCGTGGCGGTCGATTCCGCCGGCGGCAATGTGAAGGGCCTGAGCCAGAAGCGCGGCGAAAACGCGCTGGGCTACGATCTGCGCGGTGGTGCGATGCTGGACTTCCTGCCGAACGAGGATGGCGCGGTGCTGATGGCCCGTTCCTATGTGCCCGAAGCCAAGGCCGGCAGTCTGATCGAGAAAAAGACCGACGGATTGGGCGTCGATCGGGTCGATACGCGGACCGGTGCGATCCGGCGCGTCGAAGTGCCCAATAAGAACGCCTATGCCTATATCACCGACGGGCACGGCAATGTGCGTGTCATGGGGCTGTGGGAGCGCAAGGACAGCGGCTATTTCACGGGTCGGTACAAGTTTCTGTATCGCAAGCAGAATGAATCCGACTGGTCGACGCTATCGCTATATGATGGGCCGACCAATACGGGATTTTATCCTATCGCCGTCGATCCGGACAAGAATGTCGCTTATGGCCTGGAGAAAAAGGACGGTCGCGATGCCCTGATGACGGTTCAGCTGGATGCCGGGCTGGAAAAGACGCTGATCTATGCCAATCCCCGCGTCGATGTGTCGGGCGTCGTTCAAGTGGGACGCGACCGCCGGATCGTGGGCGCGAGCTATATCGACGAATATGGCGAGGCGATCTATTTCGATCCCGAAGTGGACAAGATGGCGACGGCGCTCGGCAAGGCGCTGGGTGGGAAATCGGTCCATATCGGCGACATGAGCGTGGACGGGCAGCGGCTTCTGATCTGGGGCGGCTCGGATACCGATCCGGGGCAATATTATCTCTATGACAAGCGCGCCCGCAAATTGTCGCCGGTGATGCCGGACCGGCCGGAATTGGCCGGTCGCCAGTTGGCCGAGATGAAGGCGATCCAATATAAGGCTAAGGATGGTACGCTTATCCCCGCCTACCTCACCTTGCCGCCCGGCAAGTCCGATGCAAAGGGGCTTCCGGCCATCGTCATGCCGCATGGCGGCCCACAATCGCGGGATAGTTGGGGTTTCGACTGGCTGGCGCAATATTATGCCGCGCGCGGATTTGCGGTGGTCCAGCCGCAATTTCGTGGTTCGGGCGGGTTTGGCGACGCTTGGCTGGCGGGCAACGGCTTTCGTTCCTGGCGCACCGCGATCGGTGATGTCGTGGATGCGGGGCACTGGTTGCTGGCACAGGGCGCCGACCCGACACGGCTGACGATCCTGGGATGGTCCTATGGCGGCTATGCCGCGCTGCAGGCTCAGGCATTGGACCCGAAATTGTTCAAGGCCATTGTTGCGATCGCGCCGGTCACGGACATCAGCGATATGCTCCGACGGAGCAGGTTCAGCGCCAGCTATCTGCAGAATAAGGATTATTTGGGTACGGGGTCTGATGCTGCAATGGCCTCGCCGGCCAATCATGCCGCCGAATTCCAGGCGCCTGTGCTGATGTTCCATGGCACGGACGACAATAATGTCGACATCACTCAGGCGAGGATCATGCAGTCCAAACTGGAAGGGGCAGGAAAGCATAGTCGGCTGGTCGTTTATGACGGGTTGGCGCACAGCCTGAACGACAGTGATGTGCGGGCCGACATGTTGCAGCAGAGTGCGGACTTCCTGCTTGCCGTGGGGAAGTAGGTGAAATGGGAAAGGGGGGCTTCGGCCTCCCTTTTTTGGTCCGATGGTACAGCCAAAGAAAAAGGGCGGTCCCTTGCGGGACCGCCCTTCCTTGTAACTCTGCTCGGTAAACCGATTAGCGCGAATAGAATTCGACGACCAGATTCGGTTCCATCTTCACCGGGTAGGGCACTTCGTCCAGCGTCGGAACGCGGATATAGGTGACCTTGGTGGCGCCGTCGGGGGCGACATAGTCGGGGATGTCACGCTCGGGCAGGCTCTGCGCTTCGAGAACCAGCGCCATTTCCTGCGCCTTCTTGCCCAGGGTGATTTCGTCGCCCGGCTTCACCAGACGCGAGGCGATGTTGCACTTCACGCCGTTCACATAGATGTGGCCGTGCGAGACGATCTGGCGAGCCGAGAAGATGGTCGGCGCGAACTTGGCGCGGTACACGACGGCGTCCAGACGACGCTCCAGCAGACCGATCAGGTTCTGGCCGGTGTCGCCCTTCATGCGGCTGGCTTCAAAGTAGTTCTTCTTGAACTGCTTTTCGGTGATGTCGCCGTAATAGCCCTTCAGCTTCTGCTTGGCGCGCAGCTGGATGCCGTAGTCCGACATCTTGCCCTTGCGGCGCTGACCGTGCTGGCCGGGGCCGTATTCGCGCTTGTTCACCGGGCTCTTCGGACGACCCCAGATGTTCTCGCCCATGCGACGGTCGAGCTTGTACTTGGCGCTGGTGCGCTTCGTCATGGTAACTTCCTTACAACTGCATACTACGTTATCCGCCCTCCTGATCCGAAAACCGGGGGTCCGCGAATGGCGGAGGGCGAAGGCTTCCCGGTCATCGCCTGTTTCCATGTTTCAGGGACAGGGCCGCCGCTTCACCGGGATGCGGGGCCAATCGCGAAGGCGCGCCTATGGAGAAGGTCGGATATTATGTCAAGCCCGGACATCTGTCGCGACTGGGGCCTCGACAGGCCGGGGGGCGGGCCTTAATCCGGCGGCCATGAAGCCCGAAGACTATACCAGCATGATCGAGGTGCGCGCCGGTGTCGACGCCCTCGACCGCCAGCTCGTCGCCCTGCTCGACCAGCGTTTCGCCCATATGCGCGCCGCCGCCCGGATCAAGCCGGATCGCAGCGCCGTGCGGGACGAGGCGCGCAAGCGCCAGGTGATCGACAATGCTCGTGCCGAGGCCGAGCGACTGGGCGCGCCCGGCGAAGTGATCGCGGACTTGTGGGAGCAACTGGTCGAAGCCTCGATCGCCTATGAAATGGCCGAATATGACCGTACTCGGGGTTAACGCTCGCGCGGCCGGTTGAGGTGGGACAGCACGCCGCGGAGCGTGCGCACCTCCAGATGGTTCCAGCCCGGCTTGGTAAGCAAGTTGCGTAGCGTCAGCTTGGTCGCGGGCGCGCGGTCGGGCGGGAAGAAATAGCCGACCTTTTCCAGCAGCGTGTTGAGCTGCAGGATCATGCCTTCCAGTTCCTCCTGCGGCGCGGGTTCGCCCAGCTCGGTGACGGTCGGCTGCGCCAGATTGGCCTGCTTGGACCATTCATAGGCGCACAGGATCACCGCCTGGGCGAGGTTCAGCGAGCCGAATTCCGGGTTGATCGGCACGGTCAGGATCTTGCGGGCGAGCGCGACATCCTCGGTCTCCAGCCCCGATCGTTCCGGCCCGAACACATAGGCGCAGCGGCCCTGTGCGGCATGGATTTCCTGTGCCGCCTCCTCGGGCGTGACCACCGGCTTGGTGACGCCGCGCTTGCGCACGGTGGTGGCATAGACATGGGCGCAGTCGGCGACCGCGTCGGCCAGCGTCTCATAGACCTGGGCCTTGTCCAGGATGAAGTCCGCGCCGGCCGCCGCCGGACCGGCATCGGGATTGGGCCAGCCGTCGCGCGGGCTGACGAGGCGCATCTCGGTCAGCCCGAAATTCAGCATTGCGCGCGCCGCCTTGCCAATATTCTCGCCCAGCTGCGGACGGACCAGGACGATGACGGGAGGGAGGGGGGAGGTGTCAGTCATATTTCCGTTCGTCCTGAGTAGGGGCTGAGCCGCCTCCGCTTCCGTTCGGTTCGAGCCAGGGTCGAGCGAAGCCGAGACCCGTGGTCGAGAACGCGCAGCATCCGAGACCGCTTTCCAATCTCCCCTTATCAGGGCTTCCTTCTTCTTGCGGGACCAGTCCTTGATCTGATGTTCGCGCTCCAGGGCGTCAATCCGATCAGGAAATGTCTCGCTGAAAACCAATTCGACCGGACGTCGGTCGTGCGTGTAGCCGGCAATGGCGCCGCTTTGATGCTGGGCTATCCGGCGCTCCAGGTCATCGGTGTGACCGGTATAATAGCTCCCGTCGGAGCAGCGCAGGATATAGACCCAGAAGCTCATTGCGCGCGCGGTTCTCGACAGGCTCGAACCGAACGGACCTTGGTCCTACGGGCGAGAGTGATTTTACTCACTCCCGACCTCCTTCACCGTGCTGGCGAAATCCTCGAAGTCGCGGGCGTCGGTGAAATCCTTATAGACGCTGGCGAAGCGGATATAGGCGACGCTGTCGAGGCGTTTGAGCCCTTCCATCACCATCTCGCCGATCGAACGGGCCGGCACCTCGCTTTCGCCGCTGGTTTCCAGCTGGCGCTGGATGCCCGAAATCAGCTTCTCGATCCGGCTGGGTTCGATCGGCCGCTTGCGGCAGGCGATGCCGATGGAGCGGGCGAGCTTGTCGCGCTCGAACGCTTCCTTGCGGCCCTCGCTCTTCACCACCCAGATGTCGCGCAACTGGATGCGCTCGAAGGTGGTGAAGCGCGCGCCGCAGGCTTCGCACTGCCGGCGACGGCGAATGGCATTGCCATCCTCCGTCGGCCGGCTGTCCTTTACCTGGCTGTCCTCATGGGCACAGAAAGGGCAGCGCAAGCGGGCTTACCCTTCGTAGATGGGGAAGCGGGCGCAGAGCGTAGCGACACGCTCGCGGACGCTGGCTTCGACGGCGGCATCGCCGGCTTCGCCCTTATCGCGCAGGCCTTCCAGAACGTCGGCGATCATGTCGCCGATATCCTCGAACTCGGCGACGCCGAAACCGCGGGTGGTGCCGGCCGGCGAACCGACGCGGATGCCGCTGGTCTTGGTCGGCGGCAGCGGGTCGCCCGGCACGCCATTCTTGTTGCAGGTGATGAAGCTGCGCTCCAGCGCCTCGTCCGCATCCTTGCCCGAAATGCCATAGGGGCGCAGGTCGATGAGTGCGAGGTGGGTGTCGGTGCCGCCCGAGACCACGGCCAGGCCGCGTTGCTCCAGCTTGCCGGCCAGCGCCTTGGCATTGGTGACGATCGCCTGGGCATAGGTCTTGAATTCGGGCTGCAGCGCTTCGCCGAAGGCGACAGCCTTGGCGGCGATGACATGCATCAGCGGGCCGCCCTGAAGGCCGGGGAAGATCGCCGAATTGATCTTCTTGGCGATCGCCTCGTCATCGGTCATGATCATGCCGCCACGCGGACCGCGCAGCGTCTTGTGCGTGGTGGTGGTCACGACATGGGCATGGCCGAAGGGCGAGGGGTGGGCGCCACCGGCGACGAGGCCGGCGAAGTGGGCCATGTCGACCATCAGCAGCGCGCCGACCTTGTCCGCGATCGCGCGGAAGCGGGCGAAGTCGATCTGGCGCGGATAGGCGCTGCCGCCCGCGATGATCAGCTTGGGGCTGCATTCGATCGCCTGGGCCTCGACCGCGTCATAGTCGATGACATGGGTGTCTTCGCGCACGCCGTATTGCACGGCGTTGAACCACTTGCCCGACATGCTGGGCTTGGAACCGTGTGTCAGGTGACCACCGGCATCGAGCGACAGGCCCATGATGGTTTCGCCCGGCTTGACCAGCGCCAGCATGACGCCGCCATTGGCCTGTGCGCCCGAATGGGGCTGGACGTTGGCGAACTGGCAACCGAACAACTGCTTCGCGCGGTCGATGGCGAGCTGTTCTACCACGTCCGACGGGGCGCAGCCCTGATAATAGCGCTTGCCCGGATAGCCTTCGGCGTACTTGTTGGTGAAGACGCTGCCCTGCGCTTCGAGCACGGCCTGCGACACGATATTTTCCGACGCGATCAGCTCGATCTGGGTCTGCTCGCGCTTCAGTTCCTGGGCGACGCCGGCGAACACGGCCGGATCGGCAGCGGCCAGGCCTGCGGTGAAATAGCCTTCCGGACGAATGTCGGACAGGCTGGGCTGGGCCAAGGTGGCGAAGCTTGTTTCGGTGCTCATCTCAAGTCCTTTCAGAGCGCGGGCTGGGACAGTTTCTCGACGCGGCCGGCATGGCGGCCACCGCCGAACTCGGTGGTGAGGAAGGCGGTGACGCAGGCCTTGGCCATGTCGACGCCGGTCAGGCGCGCCCCCATGGCCAGCACATTGGCGTCATTATGCTCGCGCGACAGCGCGGCCGACAGCGGTTCGCCGACAAGGGCGCAGCGGCAGGCCGGGTTGCGATTGACGGCGATCGAGATGCCGATGCCCGAACCGCAGAGCGCGATGCCGCGTTCCGCTTCGCCCGACGCGACCGCCGTCGCGAGCTTGTAACCATAATCGGGATAATCGACGCGGTCGGCGGTGGCCGGGCCGAGGTCGGCGACCTCATGACCCTCGTCGCGCAACCATTGCGCAAGTTCGGCCTTCAGGTCGACGGCGGCATGATCGGAAGCGATGGCGATTTTCATGGGGTCTTCCCCTGCGGCTTGGGGTGATTCGTTTCTGCGCGCCTCATAGGGGCATGGGCCGGTAATTGCCACAGTCCAGCTGGCCTCCTATGGACTGCCCGATGGCAAGCATGATCCTTTCGATATTGATGCTCGCGGGCATCCTCCTGACCGGCGGCGGCATTTATGCGATCGTGAAGCGCGGCGACCGCAAGCGCGGCACGTTGATGATCGTCGCGGGGCTGGTCATGTTCGGCAATGTCGCGATCAGTGCGATCCCTGCATCTCCGCCGCCATCCGCCCGTTGATCCCTTCAAGGAGTGTCCCATGTCCGAAGCGGCCCTGGCCCTGGTCCATGCTTATTATGACGCGTTTAACCGGCAGGATGCCGAGGGAATGCTGGCGCTGCTGGCCGACGATGTGCGGCACGAGCCGAGCCAGGGCATGGTCCGCATCGGCAAGGCGGCCTTCGCCGATTTTCTCGCCCATATGAACCTTTGCTATGCGGAGACGGTGATCGACCCGATCGTGCTGGCCAATGCGGAGGGCACACGGGCGGCGGCCGAGTTCCTGCTGGATGGCCGCTATCTGGTGACCGACGAGAGGCTGCCGCCGGCCGCCGGCCAGACCTATCATCTGCGCGTCGGCGCCTTCTTCGATATCGTGGAGGGCCGCATCGCCCGCATTTCCAACCATTATAATCTCGCCGACTGGATCGCGCAGGTCGAAGGGCGCTAAAGCCGCCGCCTGACCTGTCGCCATCCCATCCCGAGGTATCCTTGACCCAAATCCGCGTTGCCGCCGCCCAATATCCGATCGAGCAGGTGCCGAGCTTTGCCGCCTGGCAGGAAAAGCTGACCCGCTGGGTGGAGGAAGCCGCCGCGCTGGGCGCGACCCTGGCGATCTTCCCCGAATATGCGGCGATGGAACTGGCCGGGATCGATCCCGAGCGGGCGGCCGACCTCACTGCCTCGCTCGACCTGGTGATGCAGTTTGGCGAGGCCTATGACCGCGTCCATGCCGAGCTTGCGGCGCGGCTCGACATCATGATCCTGGCGGGCAGCCGGCCGGTGCGGACCAGCGACGGGCGGATCGTCAATCGCGCCTGGCTCTTCTGTCCCGACGGCACCACCGGCCATCAGGACAAGATCATGATGACCCGGTTCGAGCGCGAGCGCTGGGGCATCAGCGGCGGCGACAGCATCAACCTCATCCACACGCCGATCGGTCCGGTCGGCATCTCCATCTGCTACGATGTCGAATTTCCGATGATCGCGCGGGCGCAGGCAGAAGCCGGCGCCAAGCTGATCCTGACGCCATCGGCCACCGACACGATGCAGGGCTATTGGCGGGTGCGGATCGGCGCGCAGGCGCGGGCGATGGAAAATCAATGCTTCGTCGTCCAGTCGCCCAGCGTCGGCATGGCCCCCTGGTTACCCTGCATGGACGAGAATTTTGGCGCCGCCGGTGCCTTTGGTCCGCCCGACGGCACAATGCCCGACGACGGCGTGATCGCGCTGGGGCAGGCGAACGGCCCGGCCTGGGTGGTGGCGGATATCGACCTGGCCATGGTCGACGCGCTGCGCGCCGACGGCACGGTGCTGCCCTTCCGCCACTGGCCCGAACAGCATGTGCCCTTCCACATCATCCAGAATGGCGCGGGATCGGACGTGATCGCGCAGATGGCCAGCGATGCCGCGCGCGACGATGCGCCGGCCGTGCCGCAAATCGAAGATCAGGAGATTGCAGAATGACCGAGCCGTCGATCATCGTCGACCGCGTGACCAGTGATGCGGAAGGGCTGGAGGCGCTGGCGACGCTGCGCATCCGGATCTTCCGCGAGTGGCCCTATCTCTATGAGGGCGACGCCGCGCATGAGGAGGAGTATCTGCGCGATTTCCTGGCGAGCGAGCGCGCAACGCTGGTGCGGGCGCGGATCGGCGAGGAGCCGGTCGGCATCGCCACAGCCTCGCCGCTGGCGGGCCAGCCCGACAGCCTGGTCGCGCCGCTGGTCGCGGCCGGCATCGATGTCGCGCGCAGCTTCTATTTCGGCGAGTCCGTGCTGCTGCCGGCCTATCATGGCCGCGGTATCGGCCATCTCTTCTTCGACGCGCGCGAGGCGGCGGCGCGGGAGGCCGGCGCCGATTATGCGATCTTCTGCGGCGTGGTCCGCAAAGAGGATGATCCGCGCCGCCCGGCCGACGCCCGTGATCTCGCCCCCTTCTGGCGCAAGCGCGGCTATGCCCCGATCGAGGGCGCGCTGTGCGACATGAGCTGGAAGGAAATCGGCGGCAGCGAAAAGATCAGCCATCCGATGCAATTCTGGATGCGGGCGCTCTAACAGCGCCCTCGACCAGCGGCTTGGTTAGCGCTACCAATTCCGTCCGATACGGATGGGAGAGGATGAATGACGGTTTCGCGGCGCAATCTGGTCAAGTCGGCGCTGATCGGCGCAGGCGTTGCCGCCTCCGCGCCCGGCCGGACGATATTGCCGGCCGCCCCGGCACCGCGTGGCGCCGATGGCCAGCGCCGGGCCGATCTTGGCAACGGTACATACCAGAACCCGATCGTCGCGGGCGATCATCCCGATCCCACGATCCTGAAGGATGGAGAGGTCTATTATATGACCTTCTCCTCCTTCTATTCCTATCCGGCGCTGGTGATCTGGCGGTCGACAGACCTGATCAACTGGCAGCCGGTCGGACCGGCGCTGCACCAGCCGCTGGGTGCGATCTGGGCGGTCGATCTGGTCAAGCATGAGGGCCGCTATTTCATCTATATCCCGGCCGATCCGACCGGAAAGGGCTGGTCCATCTATGTGATTTGGGCAGACCGGATCGAGGGGCCATGGAGTGCGCCCATCGACCTCAAGATCGACGGCTGTATCGACCCGGGCCATGTAGTCGGCGAGGACGGGCGCCGCTATCTGTTCACCAACGGCATCCGCAAGATCCGGCTGAGCGACGATGGGCTGGCGACCGACGGCGTGTTGGAGCCGGCCTATGCGCCCTGGCGCTATCCCGATGACTGGGTGGTCGAGAATTTTGCGCCGGAAGGCCCCAAGCTGCTGCGCCGCAATGGCTGGTTCTATCTGGTGACGGCGGTCGGCGGGACGGCGGGGCCGGCCACCGGCCATATGGTGATCGCGGCGCGGTCCCGATCGGTCCATGGCCCCTGGGAACATTGCCCGCACAATCCGATCGTGCGGACCCGGTCGACCGATGAACCCTGGTGGTCGCGCGGCCATGCAACGCTGGTGGAGGGGCCGGCGGGCGACTGGTGGATGGTCTATCATGGCTATGAGAGGGATTTCCGTACGCTGGGCCGACAGACCCTGCTGGAGCCGATCGAGTGGACGCAGGATGGCTGGTTCCGGGCGCTGGGCGGCGACTTGTCCCGCCCGCTGCGCAAGCCGCGTACCGCCCGGCCGGCGCTGGCGGCGCCGGGGCTGAGCGACGATTTTTCGACAGACCGGATGGGCGTGCAGTGGAGTTTCCATCAGCCGGCCGCAGATGAGGCGGCGCGGGCGCGCTATGGCGACAGGCGGCTGGTACTGACGGGTCGGGGCGCGTCGCCAGCCGATTCCGCGCCGCTGACCTGCATCGTCGGGGATCGATCCTATGAGGCGGAACTGTCCTTCGACCTTGTCGGCGATGCCGAGGCGGGGCTGCTGCTCTTCTATAATCACAAGGCCTTTGTCGGGCTGGGGTTCACGCCCGACACGCTCAAGCTATTCGAATATTCGGAGGAGCTGGGCTGGGCGCGCAAGCCGCTGAACGGGCGTTCGTTGCGACTGCGGCTGCGCAATGAGGAGAATGTCGTCACCCTTTTCTATTCGCAGGATGAGGGGCAGAGCTGGACCCGCCATGACAGCCGCATGGAAGTGTCGGGCATGCATCATAATGTGTTCGGCGGCTTCCTGAGCCTGCGGCTGGGCATTTATGCGGCCGGCAGCGGCGAGGTCATACTGCGCGACTTCCGCTATCGCGGCAATCCGGCCCCGACCGTGGAAACGCGGCTGCCGCGCTGACGGGAGGCAAAGAAAAAGGGGCCGCCCTGCGGCTGCCCCTCATATCGTTCCGATCGGGTCGGTCCTCAGCGGATCGGCGAGTCCGGCGACAGGCGCATGTCGAGATAATTGTCGACCGACTTCATCAACTGGTCCAGCTCATGCTCGAAGAAGTGGTTGGCACCCTTGATCTCGTCATGGTGGATGGTGATGCCCTTCTGGGTGCGCAGCTTGTCGACCAGCTTCTGCACCGCGCTGGCGGTCACCACTTCGTCGGCCGTGCCCTGGACGATGATGCCCGACGAGGGGCAGGGTGCCAGGAAGGAGAAATCATACATGTTGGCCGGCGGCGCGACCGAAATGAAGCCGCGGATTTCCGGACGGCGCATCAGCAGCTGCATGCCGATCCAGGCGCCGAAGGAGAAGCCGGCGATCCAGGTGGTCTGCGCTTCGGGGTGGAAGCTCTGCACCCAGTCGAGCGCCGCTGCGGCATCGCTGAGTTCGCCGATGCCATTGTCGAACGTGCCCTGGCTGCGGCCGACGCCACGGAAGTTGAAGCGCAGCACGGCAAAGCCGCGCTTCACGAAGGTCTTGTAGAGCGCCTGGGTGATGCGGTCGTTCATCGTGCCGCCGCCCTGCGGGTGCGGGTGCAGGATCATGGCGACCGGCGCGCGCGGGCGGGGCGGGGGGCTGAAGCGGCCTTCGAGGCGACCTTCGGGACCGGGGAAAATGACGTCGGGCATGGCACCTGTTATGGTCTGGGCCGCCACAGGGGCAGCGGGGATAAAGGTCTGTGCGCGCGCCGGGGCTTGGCCATGGGGCCTTCACGCTGGCGCAGCGCGGCAATCCGCCTATATAGATGCCGCCGCCATTTCCGCAATCAATGAGTAATCCCCGCTTGGCCGCCGACCGTCTTTATCTCGATCATGCCGCGACCACCCCGATGTTGCCGCAGGCGCAGGCGGCGATGGTCGCCGCTATGGCCGGCTGGGCCAACCCCTCCAGCCCGCACAGCGACGGGCGCGCGGCGCGGGCCATGCTGGAGGATGCGCGGCGTCGGATCGCGGCGGCGCTGGACTGGGATGGCCATATCCTCTTTACGTCCGGCGCGAGCGAGGCGATTGCCATCGCCCTGACCCGCGCAAAGGCGGCGCGAATCATCACCTCGCCGGTCGAACATGACGCCGTGCTGCGCGTGACCCGGGATGCACAGCGGCTGGCGGTGGATGGCAATGGCCGGGTGCTGTTGCCGGAGCTGGCGCCCGGCAGCCTCGTCGCGATCCAGCATGTGAATAATGAGACGGGCGTGATCCAGCCGCTGGCGGATTTCCGGCGCGCGGGACTGCTGCTGTTTGCCGACTGCGCCCAGAGCGCGGGCAAGCTGGCATTGCCCGACGCCGACATGATTGCGATCAGCGCGCATAAATTCGGCGGGCCGCCGGGGATCGGCGCGCTGCTGATCCGCGATCTGGCGCTGGTCGAACCGAGCGGCGGGCAGGAGCAGGGCTATCGCGCCGGGACCGAAAATCTGCCCGCGATCATGGCGATGGCGGCGGCGCTGGATGCGCGGGGCGAGTGGATGCCGGTGGCCGCCGCGCTGCGGGCGCGGCTGGACGCCGGGATCGAGGCGGCGGGCGGCGAAATCGTTGCGCGCGATGCGCCGCGCCTGCCGGTGATCGCCAGCTATCGCATGCCCGGCCTGTCGGCGCGGGCGCAACTGATCCAGTTCGACCTTGCCGGCATTTCCGTGTCGGCGGGCAGCGCCTGTTCGTCCGGATCGCTCAAGACCAGCCATGTGCTGGGCGCCATGGGCTGGGACGCGGCGGCGGCAGGCGAGGTGGTGCGGGTGAGTTTCGGTCCGCAGACGAGCGCGGCGGATGTCGATCGCTTCCTTGCCACATGGACCGCCATGGCGGAGCGGGCGGGCCGGTGATCTATCTCGATTATCAGGCGACGACGCCGCTGGCGCCCGAAGTCTTTGACGCGATGGTACCGCTGCTGCGCGACCAGTTCGCCAATCCCCACAGCGCGCATCGCGCCGGGCGTATGGCCGCGGCGCAGGTGGAACTGGCGCGCGACATGATCGGCCAATTGCTGCCGCCGGGCGGCCGGCTGCTCTTCACATCGGGGGCGACCGAAGCGCTCAACATCGCGATCCAGGGCGCGCCGGCGGGCGGCATCGTCACCATTGCGACCGAACATGCCGCCGTGCTGGATACGGTGGCGGCGATGCGGCGGACGGGTCGGGCGGTGACGGTCCTGCCGGTGGATGGCGACGGGCTGGTCGATCTGGACGCGGCGGAGCGGGCGATCGTGCCGGGGGTGGCGCTGGTCGTCGCCATGCTGGTCAATAACGAGATCGGCGTGATCCAGCCGGTTGCCGCGCTCGCCGACCTGGCCCATGGCGCGGGCGCTATGTTTCTGTGCGATGCGGTGCAGGGCTATGGCCGGGTGCCGATCCCCGATCCGTGCGACATGGTGGCGATCAGCGCGCACAAGATCCACGGCCCGAAGGGGATTGGCGCGCTGTGGCTGCGTGACGGAGTGAAGATTGATCCGCTGATCCATGGCGGCGGGCAGGAAGGCGGGCTGCGCTCGGGCACGCTGTCGCCCGCCTTGTGCGCGGGCTTTGGCGTGGCGGCGCGGCTGATGCGGGAGCGGGCGGAGGCCGACCGCGCCCATGTCGCCGCGCTGTCTGCGCAGGCGCGCGTGCTGTTCGCCGATTGGACGCTGAACGGCAGCGCGGATGCGCGTTATCCCGGCAATCTCAATCTTCGGCGCCCCGGCATCGACGGCGCGCGATTGTTGTCCGATTGCCGCAATGTTTCTTTTTCGCTCGGCAGCGCTTGCGCGAGCGGGTCCGGGAGGCCTAGCCATGTGCTGCGCGCCCTGGGGCTTACAGACAGCCAGGCGCGCGGATCGGTGCGGATCGGCTTTGGCCGGTACACGACATCGGCCGAACTAGAGGAGGCTGCGAAGGTGATTAACGGGGCGGCGACCGCACAAGCGGCGTCGTGAGCAGGGAGCGTCGCATAGCATGACCATGGTCACCTTCATCAGCGCCGACGGCGAAAATCGACTGGAGGTCGATGCGCCTGCCGGGGCCGTCCTGCTGGAGGTTGCACAGGCGGCGGGCCAGCCGCTGGAAGGAACGTGCGAAGGGCAGATGGCCTGTTCGACCTGCCATGTCATCGTCGACGCCGCCGATTTCGCGAAATTGCCGCGGGCGAGCGAGGATGAGGAGGATATGCTGGATCTGGCCGCCGCCGCGACCCGCACCAGCCGCCTGTCCTGCCAGATCGTGCTGACCCAGGACATGGAGACGCTGACCGTCCGTATCCCGGGTGAATTCTATAATATGCAAGGTATGTGAGCATGGCCGTCCGCAAGTCCCTGTCCTTCGCGGCGCTGACCGCCTGCCTGCTTGTCGCCATGCCGCTGTCCGCCGCACCCAAGAAGAAGGCTCCCGCCAAGAAGGCTGAGGATGTGCCGGTCCTGCCGACACAGTTACCCCCGGCGCCCCGATATCTGGTGCCGCAATCGGCCCTGACCTCGGTCCGCAATCCAAAGGAAATCGAGGAGGAGACGGGCGGGCGCATGGGCATTGCGCTGGTCGACCGCGACGGCGCACTCATCCTTGGCTTCAATCGCGACGATCGCTTTGCCATGTGCTCGACCTTCAAGGCGCCGCTTGCCGCCGCCGTGCTGATCGGCGCGGAGGGCGGCAAATTTGGTCTGGATGGAGAGATCCCTTTCACCAAGGACGATATTCTCGATTACGCGCCTGTAGTGAAGAAGAACAGGAAGCGCGGACGCATGTCGATGGCCGAGTTGGCGCAGGCCGCAGTCGAAGTGAGCGACAACAGCGCCGCCAACCTGCTGCTGCCGATGCTGGGCGGTCCGGAAGGGCTGACTGCCTTCATGCGTGCCCATGGCGACAAGATTACCCGGCTCGATCGCAACGAACCGGCCCTTAACGAGAATATCGAGGGTGATGGGCGCGATACGACCAGTCCCGCCGCCATGGCCGGGCTGATGAGCCGGCTGCTGTTCCGGGACATGCAGGCGGCCGACGCTGACAGGCTGCGCGGCTGGCTCAATGCCAGCACCACCGGTGACAAGCGGATCAAGGCGGGCCTGCCCGAAGGCTGGACCTCGGGCAGCAAGACCGGCAGTTGCGGCACGGCCTATAATGACGTCGCGCTGGTAAAGGCGCCGAGCGGCGAGGAATATATATTGGCGATCTATCTCGATCGCCCGACCGTCGACCAGAAGGCAGCAGAGGCCGCGATCGCCGAAGCGGCCCATTCGGCGCTCGAATTTGTCAGCAAGGCGAAGAAGAGCGGACTGGACTGAACGGTGAGGCGACAGGGGCCTTGCCATCCTGTCATGACTTCGCCATATGCCCGCCCGGGAGTCGGGCGGACGCAGTCGTCGCCAACCTGGTCAGATCCTGACGGAAGCAGCCACAACGATTTTTCTGCGGGTCGTTCCGGCTCCCACCTCTCCGCACAGCATGATCTTTCACGATGGCCCAACGGGCTTCGACAAGCCGCACCCGAACGGTTAGGAAACAGGCATGTCCGATTCCCCTCAGCCCTATCGCGTGCTTGCGCGCAAATATCGTCCGCGTAACTTTCGCGAGCTGATCGGGCAGGACGCGATGGTCCAGACGCTGGGCAATGCGATCCGGCGTGGCCGCCTCGCTCATGCCTTCCTGATGACCGGCGTGCGCGGCGTCGGCAAGACGTCGACCGCGCGGTTGATCGCCAAGGCGCTGAACTGCATCGGCCCGGATGGACAGGGCGGGCCGACGATCGACCCTTGCGGCGTGTGCGAACCCTGTGTGGCGATTGCCGAGGGGCGGCATATCGACGTGGTCGAGATGGACGCCGCCAGCCATACCGGCGTCGACGATGTGCGAGAGATCATCGAGGCGGTGCGCTATGCCGCCGTGTCGGCGCGCTACAAGATCTACATCATCGACGAAGTCCATATGCTCTCAAAGAATGCGTTCAACGCGCTTCTCAAGACGCTGGAGGAGCCGCCGGCCCATGTGAAATTCCTGTTCGCAACCACGGAAGTGAACAAGGTGCCGGTGACGGTGCTGTCGCGCTGCCAGCGGTTCGACCTGCGTCGCATTCCGGCTGAGATGCTGGCCGGCCATTTCGCCCATGTGGTGGAGGCGGAACAGGTCGCGGCCGAGCCTGATGCGCTGTCGCTGATCGCCCAGGCGGCCGAAGGGTCCGCGCGCGATGGTCTGTCGATCCTGGACCAGGCGATTGCCCATGCCGAAATGGGCGAGGGCGAGCCGATGGTGACTGCTGCCCAGGTGCGCGACATGCTGGGCCTGTCGGATCGCGGATCGGTGCGGCGCCTGCTGGGCCTGCTGCTCGAAGGCGACACGGCCATATTGCTGGGCGCGGTCCGCGACCAATATGCGCTGGGAGTCGAGCCGCTGGCGCTGATGCGGGGCCTGCTGGAATTGGTTCACGCAGTGACGCTGATAAAGGCCGGTCGGGATATCGCCAGTCCGGGGCAATCGCTGGAGGAGCGGGAGGCGCTGGCCGATTGGGCGTCGCAGATCGGCTTTGGTCCGCTGCATCGCCTGTGGCAGTTGATGCTCAAGGGGCATGATGAGGTGGCGAGCGCGGCACTGCCGATCGAGGCGTGCGAGATGGCGTTGCTGCGCGTGATGTATGCCGCGACTATGCCCGACCCGAGCGATCTTGCCCGGATGCTGCAGGGCGGTGCGCCGATGGCGCTTGCTGCACCTGCCACCGCGTCTGCCGCCCCGGTGCCCGCAGCCACGCCGGGATCACAGTTGCCGGTCACCTTTGAAGACCTGATCGAGGCGTTCTGGCAAAAGGGCAAGGGGCAGCTCGCGCAGGAATTGCATGATTCCGTCAGCCTGGTCCGCTATGCTCCGCCCGAACTGGATTATCGCGTGACGCCCAGCCTGTCGTCGGACTTTCTTGGCCGCATCACGCCGGCTTTGCGGGAAGTGACCGGTGTCGCCTGGAAGGTGGCGCAGAGTGATGCGACTGGCGCGCCGACTTTGCTGGAAAAGGAACAGCAGCAACGCGCCGATACGCGCGCTGAAATATTGGAAACCCCGGTGGTCAAGGCGGCGATGGCAGCCTTCCCCGATGCCGAGCTGGATGACCAGCTCGAACAATGGAGTGCGGAAGCATGAAGGATTTGAACGAGATATTGGGCATGGCCAGCCGCGTGCAGGAAGAATTGCAGCGCGCGCAGGACAATCTGGACAAGATCGAGGTCGAAGGTGCGGCTGGCGGCGGCCTGGTCAAGGTACGCGCCTCGGCCAAGGGGCGGATTGTCGGCGTGTCGATCGACGACAGCCTGCTCGCGCCGTCGGAAAAGCAGATGCTCGAAGATCTGGTCGCTGCCGCCTTCAACGATGCGCGCAAGAAAGCGGATGAGGTCAGCAATGCAGAAATGGGCAAGATGACCGCTGGTCTGCCACTGCCTCCCGGCTTTAAGCTGCCGTTCTGATTTCAGGCGCTTATCGGTGCCATCTGGGTAAGATGGCGGATAAGGCCTTGTTCATCGTTGCGGCAATATGATGCTGGTCGATTGATTGGCGCTGCGGTCGTCCCCATAAAGAGGGGGAACCGTATGACGGGCCGTTGCTTTGGCCCTGGAGAGTGAATGACTACGCAATATCCCCTTTTGCCCCTGCGCGACATCGTCGTTTTCCCGCAGATGATTGTCCCGCTGTTCGTTGGTCGCGACAAGAGCGTGGGCGCGCTCGAAGCTGCAATGGAGGGCAACAAGGAAATTTTCCTGGTGTCCCAGCTCGATCCGGCCGAGGATGATCCGGGCAAGGACGCGCTGTATGATACCGGCGTCGTGTCGGTCGTGCTCCAGCTGTTGAAATTGCCTGATGGCACGGTACGCGTCCTGGTCGAGGGCAAGCATCGCGCCCAGCTCGCCGATATGTCGGTAGCCGAAACCGGTTATCTGATCGCGCAGGTCGATCCGGTGGAAGAAGCGGCGGCCGAAGGACCGGAGGCGGCGGCGCTGATGCGCTCGGTCGCCGAACAGTTTGAAAATTACGCCAAGCTCAACAAGAAGCTGCCAGCGGAAACGCCGGTTCAGTTGCGCGAGATCGAGGAGGCAGGGCGCCTCGCCGATGCGGTCGCAGCCAATATCAACGTCAAGGTCGCTGACAAGCAGTCGCTTCTGGTCGAGGCCGATCCGGTCAAGCGCCTGGAGATGGTGTTCGCCTTCATGGAAGGCGAGCTGGGCGTGCTGCAGGTCGAAAAGAAGATCCGTGGCCGCGTGAAGCGCCAGATGGAAAAGACCCAGCGCGAATATTATCTCAACGAGCAGTTGAAGGCGATTCAGCGTGAGCTGGGCAATGGCGAGGGCGAGGAAGGCGACGAACTTGCCGAACTGACCGAGAAGATTGCCAAGACCAAGCTCAGTAAGGAAGCCCGGGCCAAGGCGACGGCGGAGCTGAAGAAGCTCAAGGGCATGCAGCCCATGTCGGCCGAAGCCACGGTCGTGCGCAATTATCTCGATGTGCTGCTCGGCCTGCCCTGGGGCAAGAAGGGCAAGGTCAAGACCGATCTCAAGAAGGCGCAGGCGATCCTGGACGAGGATCATTTCGCCCTGGAGAAGGTCAAGGACCGGATCATCGAATATTTGGCGGTACAGGCGCGCACCAACAAGCTGAAGGGGCCGATCCTGTGCCTCGTCGGACCGCCGGGCGTGGGCAAGACCTCGCTCGGCCGCTCGATCGCCAAGGCGACCGGGCGTGAGTTCGTGCGTCAGTCGTTGGGCGGCGTGCGTGACGAGGCCGAAATCCGTGGCCACCGCCGCACCTATATCGGCTCGTTGCCGGGCAAGGTCGTGTCGAACCTCAAGAAGGCGGGGACGATGAACCCGCTCTTCCTGCTCGACGAGATCGACAAGCTGGGCCAGGATTTCCGTGGCGACCCGGCCTCCGCCCTGCTTGAGGTGCTGGACCCGGAACAGAACAGCAAGTTCCAGGACCATTATCTGGAAATCGACGTCGACCTTTCGGATGTGATGTTCGTGACGACGGCCAACTCGCTGAACCTGCCGCAGCCTTTGCTCGACCGTATGGAGATCATCCGGCTCGAAGGCTATACCGAGGACGAGAAGGTCGAGATCGCCCAGCGCCATCTGGTGCCCAAGCAGATCGATGCCCATGGCCTCAAGGATGGCGAGTTTGAAGTGACGGAGGACGCCATTCGCGACCTCATTCGCTACTATACGCGCGAAGCCGGCGTCCGCACGTTGGAGCGTGAAGTCGCGCGTCTCGCCCGCAAGGCGCTGCGCAAGATTCTGGAAGGCGCATTCGACAAGGTCGTGATCACGCCCGACAATCTGGCCGATTATGCCGGCGTGCGGAAATTCCGCCATGGCGTGGGCGAGGATGAGCATCAGATCGGTGCCGTCACTGGCCTGGCCTGGACAGAGGTCGGCGGCGAGTTGCTGACGATCGAGGCGGTCACCGTGCCGGGCAAGGGGCTGATCAAGACCACCGGCAAGCTCGGTGAAGTGATGAACGAATCGGTGCAGGCGGCTTTTTCCTACGTCAAAGCCCGCTCGCCCGGCTATGGGATCAAGCCGAGCCTGTTCAACCGCAAAGACATTCATATCCATCTGCCCGAGGGCGCCGTGCCCAAGGATGGCCCCTCGGCGGGCATCGGCATGGTCACGACGATCGTGTCGACACTGACCGGCATTCCCGTCCACAAGGATGTTGCGATGACTGGCGAGGTCACGCTGCGCGGGCGCGTATTGCCGATCGGCGGCCTCAAGGAAAAGCTTCTCGCGGCGCTGCGCGGTGGTATCAAGACGGTGCTGATCCCGCAGGAAAACGAGAAAGACCTAGCGGAAATTCCAGCCAATATTTTGGAGGAACTGGAAATCGTGCCGGTGTCGCATGTCGACGAGGTGTTGGCACGCGCACTGTTGTCGGTGCCAGAGGCGATCGCCTGGACCGAAGAGGATGATCTTGCCGCCCAGCCGAGTCCCGGACAGGGTCGGGACGGCGATCCTGCCATGCGTCATTAATGCCCGGTTTTCGGCGTGTTTTGGCCCCTTCGGGTAAAAACACGCCGAACCCGCCGCATTTATCGCTTTCCCTTTGACACCGCTTGAAAGCTGCGCCTTATTGCCCCGCCTACGCCGCGATTCCTTGACTATCAAACAGCTAAAAAGGGGGTTCCCAAGGCATGAACAAGCAGGATCTTATCAGCGCCGTCGCTGAAAGCAGCGGTCTCAGCAAGAGCGACGCCAGCAAGGCGGTCGAGGGCGTGTTCGACGCCATCACCGGCGCGCTGAAGAAGGGCGACGAAGTGCGCCTGGTTGGTTTTGGTACTTTCTCCGTCTCGCAGCGCAAGGCTTCGACCGGCCGTAATCCGCGCACCGGTGAAACGATGACGATCAAGGCGTCGTCGCAGCCGAAGTTCAAGGCCGGCAAGGGCTTGAAGGATTCGGTCAACTAATGATGTTGATGCGCCCGGTCGGGCGCATTTTCGTCTGACGATTTACCGGCGTCGCGGTCGGAAGTAGGTGTGAGGGAGAGTAGCGCGGCAATAGGGACAACCCGTTGCGCGCGAGCATGTCGAAAGGAAGGGGTAGGGGCCGGGGGTCTCTGCCCCTTTTTTCATGGCGTTGCGCGATGGATGGCCGGTGCGACCGGTTCGACTGTCTCGACCTTGCCGGCTCGTGGCGGTAGGAGGGGACATGAGAGTGATCGAGCGGAGCATTGCTACAGCCTTGCTGCTGGGACTGTTATCAGCCTGTGGCGGCGGAAATTTTCGCCCGGTCAGTGATATGCCGGTCAGGATAGGAAAGCCTTATAGCGTCCGTGGCACGACCTATGTGCCAGCGGCACAGCCAGGCTATGATCTGGTCGGTTATGCGAGCTGGTATGGATCGGAATCGGGCAATCGTACCGCCAGTGGTGAACGTTTTCATCCAGGCTGGATCACGGCTGCCCATACAACCCTGCCATTACCAGCCTATGTCGAAGTGACGGCTCTGGATACGGGGCGCACGATCCTGGTGCGCATCAACGACCGTGGACCATTTTCGGGACGTGGAAGGATCATCGATCTGTCGCGCGGCGCTGCCGAAGAATTGGGAATTCGCGCCACGGGGCACGCGGCGGTGTGGGTACGGGCAGTAGACCCTCCGGAAAAAGATCGAAAGAAGCTGCGCAGGGGGAAGCCGGCAGGCGATCGCCCTCGTATGTCCGAAGCGGATCTGTCGACCCTGCGCACCCGGCTGAAGACCGCAGGCATGTGATGCCTGCCGGCATCTGGACGCTGCCGACATCTTATTCTTTTCCGATCGTGCATAAGCTGCTTGACGGGCAGGGGTGGGCCGCATATGTGGCCCTTCTCGCGGGGCAAATGCCCCTGTGGCGATCGTAGCTCAGTTGGTTAGAGCGCCGGTTTGTGGTACCGGAGGTCGCGGGTTCGGATCCCGTCGATCGCCCCATTTTCTTCGGAAAAACGCGAAATAAAAGCCCCATCCTGCTCAGGCAGGGTGGGGCTTTCGCTTGTTTGTCCGCCTCCACTGACTGACTTTCTCAGGCAATGCTCCAATGCCCCGAGACCAACAAGAAAGGGCGCCCCTGGCGGGACGCCCTTCCTCTGCCATCCGGCTTTGTGCGCGGGTTTAGAAGCTCGCCTTGATCATGCCGCCGATGATGCGCGGTTCGTTGATCATGCCGGTCAGGTTGTTGAAGTCGATCGCGCTGACGGCGCGGATCTGGTTGGTGATGTTGCGGGCGAAGGCCGCGATCTCATAACCATGGTTCGACTTGTAACCGACCTTGAGGCCGCCCTCCAGCGACGAACGGCCGCGGAATTCGGCTGCCGAGTAGAGGAAATAGTTGATTTTGCTACGATAGGCCCAGTCGGTATAGGCGAAGACTTCGCCCGCGTCGCCGACCGGGATGCCATAGCGCAGGGTCGCATTGGCGATGTAGCGCGGCGCCTGGGGCAGGTCATTGCCATCCAGATAGCTGTAGGTGGTGCCGCCATCGACGAAGGTGTTGCCGGTGGGCGTACACATGCCCGAGCCGCAGACCGCCACGAAGGCGTTCTTGTCGCGGATTTCGGTGAAATTGTAGCTGCCGCCCACGGTCAGGTTCAGGTGATCGATCGGCTGTGCCTCCAGATTGCCTTCCAGACCATAGCCGACCGCCTTGTTCACATTGATCAGGCGGGCCGAGTTGCCGACGCCACCGACAGCCGTCAGCTGCAGATCGTCGGTGTTCCAGTAATAGGCCGACAGGTCGAAGCGCACCATGTTGGCGATCGCGCCCTTGATGCCGCCTTCATAGGAGATGGTGGTCTGCTTCTTGGCGACCGAGGGGACGCTGAAGAAGGTGACGCGGTCCTGGATCGCCGGACCCTGATAGCCGGTGGCGACGCGGGCATAGAGGTTGACGTCGGGACTGAGCGCATAGGTGGCGCTGACGTCCCAGGACAGGTTGCTGCCCTGCGCGGTGTTGCTGAGCGGCAGGTCGACGCCGATCAGCTGCGAAGAGATGCTGCTGGCGGCGAGCGCCGGATCGAGCGTGATCGTGTCGCGCTTGTCGTCGTGCGAATAACGCACGCCGGCACGCAGCGTCAGGGCCGAGGTCACCTTGGCTTCGCCCGAGGCGAACAGGCCGATATTTTCGTTGGTGTTATTGTGCAGGATCGCACTCACCCGGCTGCCTGTAAGATCATAGGCATATTCGTTATACTTAAGACGCTGATGGAAGAAGTAGGTGCCTGCCTGCAGGCGGATGCCGTTCATGTCGTCCGTTGCGAAGCGGAATTCCTGGCTGAATTCCTCCGGCTTGGTGACGCCGCCGGTGTTGGAATCGAACGTTCCGACGCCCAGATCGCCGAAGGTACAACCGGTATAGGGGTAGCAGCCGCCGCCATCGATGTCGCCGGTGCTTTCCACGCTGGCCTTCTCATAACCGGTGGTCGAGAAGAAGGTGCCCAGGCCATCGACATGCAGCTGCATGCGCAGATTGCCGCCGCCCTGCTTCATCGACTGGCTGGTATAGCCATCCAGGTTCACATGATCCTTGTCGAAACCGGCGACGAAATGGTTGCTGCCCGGCTGGAAGATGTTGGCGCGGAAAACGCGCGGGCTGCCGTCGAGGTCGCGATAATGACCGCTCAGCACCGCCTTGAAGTCGCCAGCTTCATAGGCCAGCTGCACGCGGCCGGCCATGTCGCGATAGCCTTCCAGCTCGCTGGCGGCATGACCACCGACATTGTCGTTCTTGACCCAGTCGTCACGGCGCTGCAGCAGGCCGGATACGCGGAAGGTCAGGCCTTCGGCGATCGGGCCACCGATCGCGGCTTCGGCATTGACCGTGTTATAGGTCGCCCAGGAGGCGCTGGCATAGCCGGTGAAATGATCGGTCGGCGCGGCCGAGGTCATCTTGACGACGCCCGCCGGGGTGTTGCGGCCGAACAGCGTGCCCTGTGGCCCGCGCAGCACTTCAACGCTGGCAAGGTCGAACACCGGGAAGCTCTTGAGCATCGGATTTTCAAGCGCGACATCGTCAAGCACGACCGAGACCGGCTGGGCGGCGTTGGGATCGAAATCGGTGTTGCCAAGGCCGCGGATGTAGAAACGCGGGAAGGTGCGGCCGAACGAGCTTTCGACCTGAAGGCTGGGCGTGCGCGCAGACAGGAAGCGGATGTCGAGCCCGCTGCTGTTGAGCGCGTCGAGCTTCTCGCCGCCGATAGCGGTCACGGCGACTGGCACGTCCTTGGCATTTTCAGCCCGGCGCGAGGCGGTGACGACGATTTCACCCAGGCCTTCACCCGATGCGGCGGGCGCTTCGGTCTGGGCATGGGCGGCGCCGATCGGCGCCAGAGCGATGAGTGCAACGGCGAGCGCGCCGCGCGAAATGCTGGTGAAGATATGCGAAGATGTCATATTTGGCCCCCTTGATTGGCCTGGCATCCAATTCCCTGTCTGTGTCCGCTGTTGCGGATCGCGCGCGACGCTATTCCCGCTTTCCGTTAGGGGCAAGCGTGACTGTCGCCATTCTGTAGCATCCGCGCAACAGATTTGCCAAAATGCGACAGTCTGTTCCAGCCGCATTGTGGGGATGCCGATTGTCGAAGGGACTTCGCACGGGCCGGATTGGTGATTATAGCGCGGGCATGGATAATGCACGCGACCGGGGCCTGACCCTCAATCCCAAATATGATGACAATGGTCTTATTACTGCGGTGGTGAGTCATGTCACCTCGGGTGAAGTGCTGATGGTGGCGCATATGAATGCGCAGGCGCTGGCGCTGACGATCGAGACCGGCCTTGCCCATTTCTGGTCGCGCAGTCGTCAGGCGCTGTGGAAGAAGGGTGAAAGCTCTGGCCATATGCTTGCAGTGTACGACATCCGGATCGATTGCGACCAGGATGCCGTCTGGGTGCTGGCGGAGCCGGCGGGGCCAACCTGCCATACCGGCGCGCGATCCTGTTTCTTTCGCCGGATCGGACCCGATGGCCTGAGCGCGGTCGATGAACCGGGCGTCGATGCGGCGCACTAGCCTTTTCCTCCTGTTTCTTCTGGCGGGATGTCAGCAAGCGGCGACGCCGGGGGCTTCCGCGCCCGATCGCGATGCGGCGGCGGCCTCAGGGCTGGAGCGCGCGGCGATCGCGACGGGGGCGATTGCGGATACGTCCAAGGTCGCGCCGATCGGGTTGTTCCAGCGGCGCCATGAGGCGGGGCGCGATTCGCTCTGCGTCATTCCCGCAAAGTCGGGCGACTATCGCTTCGGGCTGGAGGCGATCTTCGGCACGGAGCAGAGCTGCCATGGCGCGGGTACGGCGCGGCGCGCCGGCGACAAACTGATCCTGAGCTTTTCCGGGGGCCAGAAGTGCATCATCGTCGCCCAATATGATGGCGATCAGGTGGCGCTGCCCGGCGTGGTCGACATGGCCTGTGACCGGCTATGTGATGGGCGGGGCAATCTGGAGGGGGTGACCTTCCCGCGTATTGCCAATGATGCAGGCACTGCTCTACGGGCTACCGACCGGGCGAACGAGCCGCTGTGCGAGGCTGACTGAACGGGGCCGGAAAATCTCCAGCCCCGCCACAGCCTTTAACGATAGCCCGCTGCCGCCAGCAGGGCGACCAGGTCCATCCGCTTGACCCTCAGCGATTCCGGCGCCGATACGTCGATCCATTCATCGGGTGAATGGCCCCGGCCGCCGGTGGCCGCGCGCGGGATGGTGATGGCCGGGATGCCCAGGCTCATCGGTACATTGGCGTCGGTCGAGCTGAAGCTCAGCCGCGCGGTGACGCCTTCGGCCGCATAGGCGGCGGCGGTCTGCCGGACCAGCGCCGCGTCGGCGGCGGTGCTGCCGGCCGGGCGATCGCCCACCACCTTCTTGTCGACGCTGATCGCGCCTTCCTTGGTCGAACGGGTGCCATTTTCGGTCGCGACGGCGCGGTCGACGGTGGCGAGGAACGCCTGTTCCAGCTTGGCCAGTTCGGCGGCGCTTTCCGATCGCATGTCGACCTGCAGCCAGACTTCCTGCGGGATGGCGTTGACCGAGGAGCCGCCGCCGACCACGCTGGCGCTGTAGGTCGTCTTGGGCGACTTGGGGACCGGGATCTTGTAGAGGTCGACGATTGCCTGGCTCATCGCTGTCATCGGATTGACCAGGCCAAAGGCGCCGAAGCTGTGGCCACCGGGGCCGGTGAAGGTCAGGCGATAGCGCTTCGATCCGACGCCGCCATTGGTCAGGCCATCGACCGATCCATCGTCGATCGAGAAGAAGCCGGCGATGCGGTCCTTATATTTTCCTTTGAGGAACAATTGCTTCATGCCGCGCAAATCGCCCAATCCCTCTTCGCCGACATCGCCGACGAACAGGATGTCCATCGGTGCGGTGATGTTGGCGCCGACGATCGCCTTGATCAGGCTCAATTGGGTGGCGAGGCCGGCAACATCGTCGCCCACGCCGGGCGCGTGCAGTTTACTGCCTTCGCGACGGACCGTGACCGGCGTGCCTTCGGGAAAGACGGTGTCGAGATGGGCGGACACGACGATCAGCTTGCCGCCCGGCTTGCCGCTGCCACGGCGCAGGCCCAGTACATTGCCGCCCTCGTCAATCTCCACATCACTAAGGCCGGCGGCGCGGAACATGTCGGCATAGGCCTTGGCCCGCGCCTGTTCCTTGAACGGCGGCGCCGGAATCTGCGTCAGGGTGACGATGTTCTCGACCCACTGATCATGCTCGGCCTCCAGCGCGGCGAAGGCGGCCTTGACCGCCGGGCGCGCGCGGATCGCGGCGATGGCGCGGGCGTCGGCCGATGCGGGCGCGCTGGTAGGAGTGGCGGCACCGGCCGGAACCGACAGGACCGTACAGGCCAATAATGCGCTGAGCGCCAACCGCTTCATTCTGGACCCCTTTTATGCTGTGCGCACCTGCATGCACGCCGGGGTCCCTCTAGCCGGGGAGGCAGCTCTGCATCAATGGCCGATATAGCGGCCGGGGCGGTGGTTGACGAACAGCACGGCGTTGATCGCGGCGGCCGACAGGACGGACAGGCCGAAGCGCTCGGCATTGAGGATCGGCAGCGAGGCGAGCAGGATCAGCACGTCGCAGGCCATCTGGGTGCGGCCGGCATTCCAGCCGCGCGATTTCTGCAGGATCAGCGCGATCACCCCGACGCCGCCGACGCCCGCGCCATGGCGGGCGATGGCCAGGATGCCGAAGCCGATGATCGATCCGCCGAACAGCGCAGCGAAGAAGGGGCTGATCCGGGCGATCTCAATCGCATAGGGCATGGCGAGGCCAACGCCCATGATCGCGATGTTGGCGAACAGGGTTTTCAGACCAAAGGCCATGCCCATCGCCCGCCCGGCGAACAGGAAGAAGGGGATGTTGATCAGCAGGAACAGGGTCGCGGGCGACAGATGGATCAGATAGGACAGCAGCAGCGCGATGCCGGCCATGCCCCCCGTTACCAGCTTTGCCTGTTTCAGCAGCATCAGCCCCATGGCGATGAAGGCGCAGCCAATGGCGATCGCATAGAAATCCTCGGCAGGACTATGCGGCCGCGCGACATGGGCGGACGGAACGGGCAGGGCAGGAGACGGCGCCGGGGGCGTCGGGTCGATCGAGGTCATGGCATGTCCGAAAAGCGTGAGCGCCCCGTGCCATCCTCTCTTGTCGTCTTTGTCCGCGCCCATAGTCGCAGATGGGCGTTCTGGAAAGAGGCGGGTTAGCCGGCATCCACCTGTTTCGGGCCGAAGCGATCGATCGCCTCGAACAGGCGTGTGAGCGCGATCCGTTCCTCCGCGTGGATTTCCGGGCGCCAGACTTCGAACAGCAGGATGACGCGGGTGTCATTGCCCCGGTTCCAGGCCTCATGTTCGATGCTGTCGTCGAAGATCAGCATTTCGCCCGGCGCCCAGGCGCGGGTCTCTGCACCGACCCGCAGCGCGCAATTGTCGGCCACGATCAGCGGCAGGTGGCAGATCAGCCGGGTGTTGAGCATGCCATGGTGCGGCTGGATATGGGTGCCGGGCTTGAGCAGCGACCAGAGCGCCATGGGGGAGCGGCCGGCGATCACCGGGCGATCTGCATGGTCGAGCGCGGCCATGACGGCGGGGCAACGAGCCGCATGATCGGTGACGATCTCGCCTTCCTGCCAGAAATAATAGGCGCCCCAGGACGGGTCGTCACGCAGCGGGTTGTTGGGTGCCGGCCGATCGGCCGAGGTCTGGACATAGGGCGCGAAATCGGACGCACCGGCGCGGACGTCGGCCAGTTCCACGATGATGGCGTCGGTTGCAGCCTCGACAGCCGGGACCCACGCAAATTCGCTGCGCTCGTAAAAGGCACGCTGCGGCAGGCCGGGGAAATAGAACATGCTGGGCTGTTGCAGATAGAGCTCGCTCTTGCCCAGCAGCAGGTCGGTCGCCTGGGTGATCCGGGGCAGGGCGGGCAGATCTGCGATCGCGGCGCTCAGATGATCCTCGAACTTGCGACCGGACTGCGCGATGCTGGCCTGCGCCTGTTGCAGCAGCGGTTGCAGCGCGGGGGGCGCGCCGGTTGCCGCCGCCTGGGCCAGGGCGCCGCGGAACCAGATCGATGCGCCGCGCTCGTCGCCGCGCCGGATCAGGTTCTGGCCCATCGCCAGCATGGCGGGCAGGTTGCGCATATCCTGTTGCAGGATGCGGTGGAGTGCCGCCTGTTCGCCGTCCAGATCACCCAGCCGATTGCAGGCCTGGGCCAGCAGCATCGCCGGCGGATCGGCCATTTCATCAAGCGTGGCACGGGCCACTGCCGCGTCGCCGCGGCGCAATGCGGCGATCGCCGCGTCCTGCAAAGTCTGTTCGCGTGCCCGATCCGTCATCCGCCCGCCTTAACCAGCGGAACGGGCGGAAGGAAGCGGCTTATTCGCAGGCGACAAGGGCGGGCTGGGCGCTGCGTCGTGCGGTGGCGATGGCGAGCAGGAAGATGGCCAGGCCGCCCAGCGACAGGGCGCAGCCGATCCAGCCGGTCGACACCAGGCCATAGCCCGCCGCGATCGACATGCCGCCAAGCCAGGGGCCGAGCGCATTGGCGATGTTGAAGGCGCTGTGGTGCAGCGCGGCCGCCAGCGTCTGGGCGTCACCCGCGACATCCATCAGGCGCGCCTGCAACGGTGTACCCATGCCGCCGCCAATGCCAATCAGGAAGACGATGAGGCTGAGGGTCCAGATATTGCCGGCCATGAAGGGGAAGAGGGCCAGCGCCACGGCGCTCCACACGAGGATGCCGATGACGGTGCGGTTGAGCGCGCGGTCGGCGAGCCAGGCGACGGCGAGATTGCCGACCGTCATGCCCAGGCCGAAGACGATCAGAATCAGCGGCACCAGGGTTTCGGACACATGGGTCACCTCGATCATGGTCGAGGCGACATAGGTGTAGACCGCGAACAGGCCGCCAAAGCCGATCGCGCCGGTGAGCAGGGTCAGCCAGACCTGCGACTTGCCGAGCGCGCCCAGTTCGCGCATCGGGCTGGCCTTCGGGTCGCCGGCGTCGCGCGGAGCATAGAGCGCGACCAGGCTCATGGTCAGCACGGCGAGCGCGCAGACCACGAAGAAGCCAGAGCGCCAGCCCAGTATCTGGCCCATCCAATTGGCGACCGGCACGCCCAGCACCGTGGCGATGGTCAGGCCCGACATTACCTTGGCGATCGCCAGGGTGCGCTTCTCGATGGGCACCAGACTGGCCGCGACCAAGGCGGCGACGCCGAAATAGGCGCCATGGGGCAGGCCCGAGAGGAAACGGAACAGCAGCATCCAGTGATAGCTGGGCGACAGGGCGGACAGGCCGTTGCCGACCGCGAACATCGCCATCAGCGCTATCAGCAGCGTGCGGCGCGGCAGGCGCGCGCCAAAAGCGGCGATCAGCGGCGCGCCGACCACCACGCCCAGCGCATAGGCGCTGATCGCATGGCCCGCGGTCGGCAGGTCGATATGTAGGTCGCGCGCGAAAAAGGGCAGCAGGCTCATGGAGGCGAATTCGGTGGTGCCGATCGCAAAGGCGCCCACGGACAGCGCGAAAAGAACAAGCGCGGGGTGCGCCTTGTGGGACTGGCTGCCCATGACAAGCTCCATGCTGCAATGCAAAATGACGGAAGTCCGCCAGATGGGCCGAGTGACAGCGTTGGTCAAGGCCGCATATGTATGAGATTCTTGCAACTGGCCACGCATCTGGTGCAACGCGGCATCGAATGTCGCTTTTCCCGTTTATCGTATATGGTATTCATCGAGCATGAACAGGAACGGAATGAACGGGCAAGGAGCGGTGCTGGCGGGAGCCGGCGCCGTGCTGGCGTCGCTCTTGTCGATGAACATGGGCGCGGCCTTTGCCAAGACATTGTTCCCGATCGTCGGCGCCTATGGCATCGCGGCGCTGCGCATCTTCCTGGCCGCGATCCTGCTGATGCTGTTCCGCCGGCCGTGGCGCCGGCCGATCCCGGCCGATGTGCGCTGGCCGCTGCTGATCTATGGCGCGACCCTCGCGCTGATGAACCTGCTCATCTACCAGGCCTTTGCCCGTATTCCGCTGGGTATCGCCATGGCCATCGAGGTGACGGGGCCGCTGGCGATCGTCCTGTTCGGGTCGCGCCGGCCGCGCGATTTCCTGTGGCTGGGGGCTGCGGTGATCGGTTTGCTGCTGCTCTTGCCGTTGCGCAGCGACGCCGCGCTTGATCCTTTGGGTGTCATCTTCGCTGTCGGGGCTGCGGCCTGCTGGGCACTTTATATCCTGACCGGCAAGCGGGTGTCGGGCGCGCTGCGCGGCGATGCGGTCGCCTGGGGTATGCTGGCGGCGGCGATCCTGGTGCTGCCGGTCGGGCTGACCCATGCCGGCGCGTCGCTCTTTTCGCCCTGGGTGCAGATGGTCGGGCTGGCCATCGCCCTGCTGTCGAGCGCCTTGCCCTATTCGCTGGAGATGGAAGCGATGCGGCGTCTGCCCGCGCCGGTGTTTGGCCTGTTGCTGAGCGCGGCGCCTGCGATTGGCGCGCTGGCGGGCTTCGTCGTGCTGGGCGAGCGGCTGACGGCGCTGCAGGGCGTGGCGATATTCTGCATTATCGCCGCATCAGGCGGCAGTGCGCTGACGGTGCGTCATGCGCCCGCGATCGAGGATGCGCCACAATAGGGCCGGTCAGCCGCTGACGACGGCCTTGCTGGTATCCAGCATCTTGCCGTTCGTGATGATGACCATGTCGCCGACCTTGGTGACGCCGAACAGCTTCTGCGCAAATTCCCTAGGTACGCCGATGCAGCCATGGGTGGCATAGCCCCATTTGACGTCGCTGCCATGAATGGCGACGCCGTCGCTGGTCAGCCGCTGCATATAGGGCATGGGCGCGTTGTTGTAGGTGCTGGAATAATGGTCAGCGTCCTTCTGCATGATCGGGAAAGCGCCCAGGGGGCTCTGCTTGTCGGTCGCGCCATAGAGGATGACGGCGGCGCCGATCTCGTAGCCGTCGCGGAAGACGGAGAGGGTCTGTGCCTTGAGGTCGACGGTGATGATGACCGGCCCCTTGGCGGGCGCGCCTTCCTCGTCCCAGGCATAGTCACCATGCTCGAACGGGCCTTCGATCTTGAGCACGCGTTTCACCGCCAGCGCATGGGGATCGATCTTCATCCCCTGGTCGCTGCGCCGTTCGACCAGCGGAATGGATTTGGGTGCGGCTACGGCCGGCGGGGCTTTGGTCGCCGTGGCGTCGGCGGCATCGTGATTGAGCTTGTCCGTCAGCAGAAAGGCGCCGACACCCAGGCCCGCACCGACCAGCAGTTTTGGGCCTAGATTCTTTACCAGCGTGCCGATCACACCCGCCATGTCGTCTCTCGCCTAGTCCCTTGCCGGTTCAGCCTAGCGGCTTAGCCGGCAAAGGTTAAGGTCAGCCTTCGCGTGCCACTTCTGCGGCGGCGATGGCCGTCAGGTTGAGGATGCCCCGCGCGGTGACGCCGGGCGTCAGCACGTGGATGGGCTGAGCCGCGCCGATCAGCATCGGCCCGACAGTGGGCGAACTGGACGAGGCGGACAGTGCCGTCAGCGTGATGTTCGCGGCGTCAAGGTTTGGCATCACCAGCAGGTTGGCCGGCCCCTCGAACCGGGAGTCGGGGATCAACCGTTCGCGCAGCGCCTGGCTGAGCGCGGCGTCGGCGTGCATTTCGCCATCGACGGCCAGGTCCGGCGCGGCCTGGCGCACCAGGTCGAGCGCGGCGCGCATCTTGCGGGCGCTGGGGCTGTTGGATGCACCGAAATTGGAATGCGACAGCAGCGCGACGCGCGGCTTCAGTCCGAAATGCTGCAGCTCGGTCGACGCCAGCAGCGTCATTTCCGCGATCTGATCCGGCGTCGGGTCCGGCACCATATGGGTATCGGTGATGAACAGTGCGCCTGCATCCAGGATCAGGCCTGACAGCGCATAGATGCGGCTGTGGCCGGGCGCCCGGTCGATGATGCGCAGCACATGTTCGACCTGGCCCCAATATTCGGAGCGGCCGCCAACCAGCGCGGCGTCTACCCGGCCAGTGCGCAGCAGCATCGCCGCCGTCACCGTGGGACGGCGGTAGACGTGGCGCAATATCTCGTCGGTTGGGACGCCCTTGCGTGCGGCGATCGCGCGATAGGCTGCAACCAGGTCGGACATGACCTCATGATCGGTCTCGGGATCGACTACGGCGACATCGCGATCGAGTTGGAAGCCAAGGCCCAGATCCGGCAGCTTCTGTTCCAGGATACGGCGGCGCGCAACGATGGTGGGTTTGACGATGCCTTCGTCCAGGCCGTCCTGGATCGCGCGCAGCACGCGCTCATCCTCGCCTTCGCCATAGACGATACGGCAATTGGTTCCGCGTGCCGAATGGAACACCGGCAGCATCAACTGGCCTGAACGGGTGTTCTGGCGCGACAATGTGCGGCGATAGTCCTCCAGGTCCAGAGTCTTGGTGGCGACGCCACTGTCCATCGCCGCCTTGGCGACGGCCACCGCGATCTCGCCGATCAGGCGCGGATCGAAGGGGGTAGGAATGATGTAGTCGGGTCCGAATACCAGCTTGCGGCCGCCATAGGCCTGAGCGACGCTGTCATGGGCGGGCATGCGGGCGAGGGCGGCGATCGCATCGGCGGCGGCGACCTTCATCGCCTCGTTGATCTGGGTCGCCCCGCAATCCAGCGCGCCGCGGAAGATATAGGGGAAGCACAGGACGTTGTTGACCTGGTTGGGATAGTCCGACCGGCCGGTGGCGATGATCGCATCCGGGCGCACTTCGCGCGCGGCTTCCGGGCGGATTTCCGGTTCCGGATTGGCGAGCGCGAAGATCAGCGGATTGGGCGCCATCAGCGGCAGCCATTCCGGTTTCAGCACGCCCGGTGCCGACAGGCCAAGGAACAGGTTGGCGCCCGGCAGCACGTCGGGCAGGGTGCGGGCGTTGGTGTCGCGGGCATAGCGCGCCATGTTGGGCAGCATGCCTTCGCGGCCCGAATGGATGACGCCGTCCTTGTCCGTCATCGTCACATTTTCGATCGGCAGGCCCATCGAGACGAGCAGGTCGACGCAGGCGAGCGCGGCGGCGCCGGCGCCCGACGTGACGAGCTTTGCATCGGCCAGCGTCTTGCCTTGCAGCACCAGCGCGTTGCGCACGGCGGCGGCGACGACGATGGCGGTGCCATGCTGGTCGTCATGGAAGACCGGAATGTTCATCCGGGCCTTCAGGCGCGCTTCGATCTCGAAACATTCGGGCGCCTTGATGTCTTCCAGATTGATGCCGCCAAAGGTCGGCTCCAGCAGGGCGACGGCTTCGACGAACTTGTCCGGGTCGGTGGTATCGACTTCGATGTCGAACACGTCGATGTCGGCGAATTTCTTGAAGAGGACGGCCTTGCCCTCCATCACCGGCTTCGAGGCCAGCGCGCCGATCGCGCCGAGACCGAGGACCGCGGTGCCGTTGGAGATGACCGCGACCAGATTGCCGCGCGCGGTATAGTCCAGCGCCTTGGCGGGATCGGCGGCGATCTCCTCGCAAGGGGCGGCGACCCCCGGCGAATAGGCCAGCGCCAGATCGCGCTGGTTCACCATGCGCTTGGTCGGCTCGATCGCGAGCTTACCGGGCTGGGGAAAGCGGTGATAGTCTAGGGCGGCGCGGCGGGTGTTATCGTCCATGCGATGCGCCTTAGAGGCTGTGTTCCGCTAGGGCAAGCCAGTGCGCTCCCAGGGTGGTGCAACACCATATTGCGCAGCAAGAAAGTCGACGAAGGCAGTGATGGCCAGTGGCGGATTGGCCTGTGGCAGTTGTACGGCATAGAGGGCGACGTCGCTCGACCCTTCGTGATCGGCTAATATCTGGCGCACCTCGCCGCGTGCCAGCGCGTCGCTGATGTCCCAAAGCGAGCGCAGCGCTATGCCGCTGCCCGACAGCGCCAGTTCGCGAACGACTTCGCTGCTGTTGGTGCGGATATGGCTGTGGCCGTCGATCGCGACCGGGCCTTTGGGACCGATCAGGCGCCAGGGCAGTTGGCCGTCGGCGGCGAGCAGGCGATGATGTTTGAGGTCGGCGATGCGGCGCGGCGTGCCGAAGCGGTCGAGATAGGCGGGCGCAGCGCACAGGATGCGGCGATTGGGCGCCAGCCGCCGGGCGGTGAGGCCGGCGCCCGGATCGGCGGCGATGCGGATGGCCAGGTCCGCCCGGCTTTCGATCAGGTCGACATAGTCGTCCGACAGGTCGAGCCGCAGATCGACGCGGGGATGGTCGTCCAGAAAAGGCTGGAGATAGGGCGCCAGGTGCATGCGGCCAAAGGAGGTCGGCGCGGTGATTCGCAGCGGGCCGGATGCGATCGCCGACACGCCCGACACCCGCCGTTCGGCCTCGTCGAGGGTGGCCAGGATCGCGCGCAGGTCGCCATGGAGCCGCTCGCCGGCCGGGGTCAGCGCCAGCCGGCGGGTGGTGCGGTGGATCAGCCGGGCGCCCAGCCTGTCCTCCAGCCGGGCCAGCCGTTTGGACATCATCGCTGGCGATATGTGGAGCCGCCGCCCGGCAGCCGCCAGCCCGCCTTCATCGACGATACTCACGAACAATTCATGGTCCGGGTCCATCATATTCGTTCACCACAGGAAATTCTCTATTCGAATAATAGCGTCTACACGGCATAATTGGAAAGGCGTAAAAGCACGGCATAGCAAGGAGTGGATTGCATGACCGACCGCATGACCGACCGCATGACCGACCGCGCCGGCCTGAAGGTTGCCGAAACGCTGGCCGACTTCATCGAGCAGCGCGCGCTGCCGGGCACGGGCATTGATGCCGACGCCTTCTGGGCGGGCACCGCCGACATATTGGCGCGCTTCACCCCCGATAATGCGGCGCTTCTGCGCGTGCGCGACGACCTGCAGACGCAGATCGATGCCTGGCATCAGGTGCGTCGGGGGCAGGCGCATAACGCCGCCGCCTATCAGGCCTTCCTGCGCGAGATCGGCTATCTGGTCGAGGAACCCGCGCCGTTCGAGATCGGCAGCGGGAATGTCGATGCCGAAGTCGCCCGCATGGCCGGGCCGCAGCTGGTCGTTCCGATCCTCAATGCCCGTTTCCTGCTGAACGCCGCCAATGCGCGCTGGGGCAGCCTGTATGACGCGCTCTATGGCACGGATGCCATTCCGGGCGCGGCTTCGGGCAAGGGCTATGATGCGGCGCGCGGGGCGCAGGTCATCGCCTGGGCCAAGGCGTTTCTGGACGATGCCGTTCCGCTGGCGACGGGGCGCTGGGCCGATCTGGCGGGAGAGAAAGTCGTCCTGGCCGATCCGGCGCAGTTCGTCGGCACGAGCGCGAAGGGCAAGCTGTTCCGCCATCATGGCCTGCATATCGAGGTCGTCTTCGATTCCACGCATCCGATCGGTGCGACCGACCCGGCCGGCATCGCCGACGTCATCCTGGAATCCGCGCTGACCACCATCTGCGATCTGGAGGATTCGGTCGCGGCGGTCGATGCGGCGGACAAGGTCACCGCCTATGCCAATTGGCTGGGGCTGATGCAGGGCGACCTGACCGAGACGTTCGAGAAGGGCGGGCAGCCGATGACCCGGTCGCTCAATCCTGATCGCGCTTATGCTGCGCCCGATGGAAGCGCCTTCACGCTGCCGGGACGCAGCCTGTTGTTCGTCCGCAATGTCGGTCATCTGATGACCACGCCGGCGATCGCGCTGCCCGATGGGCAGGACGCGCCCGAGGGGATCATCGACGGCATCGTCACCAGCCTGATCGCGCTGCATGATCTGGCGAAGGCGGATGGCAACAGCCGCGCGGGCAGCGTCTATATCGTCAAGCCCAAGATGCACGGGCCGCAGGAAGCCGCCTTCACCAACCGCCTGTTCGACGCGATCGAGGATATGCTGGGCATGGCGCGCCACACGATCAAGGTCGGCGTGATGGACGAGGAACGGCGCACATCGGCCAATCTGGCGGCCTGCATCCATGCCGTCCGCGACCGGATCGTCTTCATCAATACCGGCTTCCTCGACCGCACCGGGGACGAGATGCACACGTCGATGCAGGCCGGGCCGATGATCCGCAAGGGTGAGATGAAGGCGAGCGACTGGATCACGGCCTATGAAGACCGCAATGTCCAGATCGGCCTTGCCTGCGGCCTGTCGGGCCGGGCGCAGATCGGCAAGGGCATGTGGGCTGCGCCCGATCGCATGGCCGACATGCTGGAGCAGAAGATCGGCCACCCCCGAAGTGGCGCCAACACCGCATGGGTTCCGTCCCCGACGGCGGCGACGCTGCACGCGACCCATTATCACCGCATCGACGTCTTCGCCCGTCAGGAAGAACGCAAGGCCGAGGGCATCGCGTCGCTCGACCGGCTGCTGACCATTCCCGTCGCGGTCGGCCGCAACTTCTCCGAAGACGAGATCGCCCAGGAACTGGACAATAACGCGCAGGGCATATTGGGCTATGTCGTCCGCTGGATCGACCAGGGCGTCGGCTGTTCCAAGGTGCCCGACATCCACGATATCGGCCTGATGGAGGACCGGGCGACCTTGCGCATTTCCTCGCAGCATATGGCCAACTGGCTGCTGCACGGCGTCTGCACGGGGAGCCAAGTCGATGCCGCGCTGATCCGCATGGCGGCCAAGGTCGATGCGCAGAATGAAGGCGATCCGCTCTACCAGCCGATGGCCGGGCGGGAAGGGGACAGCCTCGCCTTCCAGGCGGCGCGCGCTCTGGTGTTCGAGGGCGTCGAGCAGCCCAATGGCTATACCGAGCCGCTGCTGCACGCCTATCGCGCCCGTGCCAAGGCGGAGGAAGCCCTCGAGATAGCGTAAACTTCGCTGTCACTCTTTCCCATGCTGCGTTAGCCCTGATCGGGTCGCAGCATGGGAGAGGCGCCATGACCATCATCGTCCATCATCTGAATAACAGCCGTTCGCAGCGCATCCTTTGGCTGCTGGAGGAACTGGGCGAGCCTTACGAAGTGCGCCGCTATGAGCGGGACCGCAAGACGATGCGCGCGCCCGCCGCGCTTCGCGCCGTCCATCCGCTCGGCCGGTCGCCGGTGGTGGAGGTGGATGGCCACAGGTTGATCGAGACCGGGGCGATCATGGAATTTCTGGTCGCGCGGGCCGGTGGTCGCTTCGGCGCGCCGGCCGATGCGGAGGGCGCGATCCGCTGGCGCCAGTTTCTCCATTATGCCGAAGGATCGATGATGCCGCCGCTGCTGGCCCTGCTGGTGGTCGGCAAGCTGGGCCTGCTCGGCCGGCCGGCGCGGCCGACGGTGCAGGGGATGCTGGACGATCATCTCGACTGGCTGGAAAGCGAGCTGGCGAACCGGCCTTATTTCGCCGGGCCGGACTTTTCCGCCGCTGACATGATGATGAGCTTTCCGATCGAGGCGTCGCGGGCGCGCGGCGGGCTTGACGAATCGCGTCCGCATCTGATCGGGTGGCTGGAGAGAATACAGGCGCGGCCCGCCTATCAGGCTGCGCTGCGCACCGGGGGACATTATGCTTACGCCTGATCGCCGCACCTTGCTTCGCTATGCCGCTGCCGGGGTCGCTACCTCGCTGGTCAGTCCGCGCCTGTTCGCTCAGGAAAAGGCGGTCGAGGCGCTCCAGTCGATCACCCGCGACGTCGCCCCGATCGGCAAGACCGAGCGCGCCGACCGGCTGGCGCGGGCGCAGAAGCTGATGCAGGCGCAGGGCATCGACGCGCTGCTGGTCGAGCCGGGCGCGAGCCTCATCTATTATAGCGGCATCCGCTGGTGGCGTTCCGAGCGGCTGACCGCGCTGGTCATTCCGGCCAGCGGCACGCCGCTTGTCGTCTGTCCCTTTTTCGAGAAGCCCTCGATCGACGAATCGCTCGCCATCCCGGCCGAGGTCCGGGTCTGGCAGGAGCATGAAAGCCCCTATGCGCCGATCGCCGACTTCCTGACGGCGCGCGGCCTGGCCAAGGGCCGGATCGGCATCGAGGAAACGGTCCGCTATTTCGCGGTCGATGGGCTGAAGGCCGCGTTGCCCGCTGCGACCCTGGTGAAAGACCCCGTCACCCGCGCGATCCGCATGCGCAAGACGGCGGCCGAGATCGCGCTGATGCATAAGGCGGCGGACGTCACCATGGGCGCCTATCGCTGGACCTATCCTCAGGTGAAGGCGGGCATGACCCCGGCCGATATCGGCGCGCTGATGACGGCCGCGACCAGCGCGCTGGGCGGCAAGGGCGAGTTCAACCTGATCCTGCTCGGTGAAGCGGCCGCCTATCCGCATGGCTCCGGCAAACCGCAGTCGGTGCGAGCCGGCGAGGTGGTGCTGATGGATTGCGGCTGCACGGTCGAGGATTATCAGTCTGATATCAGCCGCACCTTCGTCTATGGCGCGGCCCCCAGCGCCCAGCAGCGCAAGGTGTGGGACGAAGTGGCGCAGGGCCAGCAGGTCGCGATCCGGGCAGCGAAGCTGGGCGTGGCGGCGGGCACGGTCGATGATGCGGTTCGCGCTTATTATGAGAAACTGGGCTACGGCCCCGGCTACAAGCTGCCCGGCCTGTCCCACCGCACCGGCCATGGCATCGGCATGGAGGGGCATGAGCCGGTCAACCTCGTCCATGGCGAGACGACGAAGCTGGATGTCGGCATGTGCTTCTCCAACGAACCGGGCCTCTACCTGCCCGGCGCGATGGGCGTGCGCATGGAAGATTGCTTCCACATGACCGCGCAGGGGCCGCAATGGTTCTCCAAGCCGCCGGTGTCGATCGAGGCGCCGATCAATTGATCCTCCCCTGAAAGGGGAGGGGGACCGTCGCCGAAGGCGGTGGTGGAGGGGTGTCAGCCCTATCTCGCGAGGGTTTTACACCCCTCCGTCAGGGCTACGCCCTGCCACCTCCCCTTACAGGGGAGGATGGGCTATGTTTCACCAATGGACGTCAAACTAATATACAAGGTTCGCGCTGGAGACGTGGTTATCGGATCGGTCGCGCTGGATCACTGGGATCAATTCATGGGCGTAGCCGGAGGTCCATTCTATCCTCACGAGGCTTATGCGCCGCATCTCCACGCTACGATTTTGGACGGCGTCGATCTCAATGAGGCCGGGCAGCGGTTGCCTCTCAACATCGTTGATAGCGACGATGTGCAATTGAACTGTGAGGCGGTCGCTATTCAAGACTGGGCGTCTTCTGTGGGGGATGATGCTCGTGAGGTTACTATCTTCGGAGTGGAGAGTTTGCCTTCGTTCGAGGGCAAGTAGCTCACGACCAAATCCCCCGCTTGTGCGGCGGGCCGCTTCCCACTAAATCGCGCGCATGACCTCGACCAACGACATTCGCCGCAGCTTCCTCGATTATTTCGGGGCCAATGGCCACACCATCGTTCCGTCCGCGCCGCTGGTGCCGCACAACGACCCGACGCTGATGTTCGTGAACGCCGGCATGGTGCCGTTCAAGAATGTCTTCACCGGTCTGGAAACGCGCCCCTACAAGACCGCTACGTCGAGCCAGAAGTCGGTCCGCGCCGGCGGCAAGCATAACGATCTGGACAATGTCGGCTATACCGCGCGCCATCACACCTTCTTTGAAATGCTGGGCAATTTCAGCTTCGGCGACTATTTCAAGGAACAGGCGATCCATCATGCCTGGACCCTCCTCACCAAGGAATGGGGCCTGCCCGCGGAAAAGCTGACCACGACGGTCTATCACACGGACGACGAGGCGTTCGACCTGTGGAAGAAGATCGCCGGCCTGCCCGATCACAAGATCATCCGCATCCCGACCAAGGATAATTTCTGGGCGATGGGCGACAGCGGCCCGTGCGGTCCCTGCTCGGAAATCTTCTACGACCATGGCGACCATATCTGGGGTGGCCCGCCCGGATCGCCGGAAGAGGATGGCGACCGCTTCGTCGAAATCTGGAACCTGGTCTTCATGCAATATGAGCAGGAAGCCAACGAGATTGTTTCGGAACTGCCCAAGCCCTCGATCGACACCGGCATGGGGCTGGAGCGCATCGCGGCCGTCATGCAGGGCGTCCATAACAATTATGATATCGACACGTTCAAGGCGCTGATCGCCGAGAGCGGGGCGCTGACCCGCACCGCGACCGACGGCGAGTTCCAGGCCAGCCACCGCGTCATCGCCGACCATCTGCGTTCGACCAGCTTCCTGATCGCCGACGGCGTGCTGCCGGCGAACGAAGGCCGTGGCTATGTGCTGCGCCGGATCATGCGCCGCGCCATGCGCCATGCGCACATCATCGGTGCCAAGGATCCGCTGATGTATCGCCTGGTGTCGAGCCTGGTGTCGGAAATGGGCGGCGCCTATCCCGAACTGGTCCGCGCCCAGCCGCTGATCGAGGAAACCCTGCTGCGCGAGGAAACCCGCTTCCGCAAAACGCTGGAAAACGGCCTCAAGCTGCTGGACGAGGCGACCGCCGATCTGGCCGAGGGCGCGACCCTGCCGGGCGAGACCGCGTTCAAGCTCTATGACACCTATGGCTTCCCCTATGACCTGACCGAGGATGCGCTGCGCACCCAGGGCCTGTCGGTCGACCGGGCCGGCTTCGACGCCGCCATGGCCGAGCAGAAGGCCGCCGCGCGCGCCGCCTGGAAGGGATCGGGCGAGAAGGCGTCGGACGAGATCTGGTACGACATCGCCGAAACGCTCGGCAGCACCGAGTTCATCGGCTATGCCTCGACCAAGGGCGAGGGCGAAGTGCTGGCCCTCCTCAAGGATGGCGCGCGCGTCGATGCGGCGTCGGCCGGCGACAAGGTGACGATCATCACCAACCAGACGTCCTTCTATGGCGAGAGCGGCGGCCAGAATGGCGACGCCGGCACGATCACCACGCTGGGCGGCCTGGTGGCCGAGGTTGCCGACACGTCCAAGCCGCTCGGCCGCCTGCATGCGCATCAGGCCGTGATCAGCGCGGGCAGCGTCAAGGTCGGCGATACCGTCAACCTGACGGTGGATGTCGAGCGTCGCGATCGCATTCGCGCCAATCACAGCGCCACCCACCTGCTCCATGCCGCGCTGCGCAAGGAACTGGGCGGCCATGTCACCCAGAAGGGCAGCATGGTTGCGGCCGACCGCCTGCGCTTCGACTTCTCGCATCCCGAGGCGCTGACCCACGCCCAGATCGCCAAGGTAGAGGCCGATGTGAACGCGCAGATCCGTCATAATGACGAGGTCATGACCCGGCTGATGACCCCGGACGACGCGATCGCCGCCGGCGCGATGGCGCTGTTCGGCGAGAAATATGGCGATGAAGTCCGCGTCCTTTCCATGGGTAAGGGTGACGACTACAGCTATTCGGTCGAACTGTGCGGCGGCACCCATGTCCGCGCGCTGGGCGACATCGCCCTGTTCAAGATCGTGTCGGAAAGCGCCGTGTCCTCGGGCGTGCGCCGGATCGAGGCGCTGACCGGCGAGGCGGCGCGCCTGTGGCTGGTCGAGCGTGACGAGAAGCTGCGCCAGACCGCAGCCGCGCTCAAGACCACGCCGGAAGAGGTGCCCGCGCGCATCGCCGCGCTGGTCGAGCAGAGCCGCAAGCTGGAGCGGGAACTGGCCGAGGCCAAGAAGGCGCTGGCGCTGGGCGGTGGCGGTTCGGCCAAGCCGGCCGGTCCCGAGAAGGTCGGCAGCGTCGACTTCCTGGGCCAGGTGATCGACGGCCTCGACCCCAAGGAACTGCGCGGCATTGTCGACGGCAACAAGAAGACGCTCGGCAGCGGCGTGTCGGCGGTGCTGGCCGTGGTCGATGGCCGCGCGACCATCGCGGTGGGCGTGACCGACGATCTGACCGGCAGCTTCAGCGCGGTCGATCTGGTCCGTGCGGGCGTCGAGGCGCTGGGCGGCAAGGGCGGCGGCGGCCGTGCCGACATGGCCCAGGGCGGCGGCCCCGATGGCGACAAGGCGCAGGCCGCGATCGACGCGGTCAAGGCCGCGCTCGCCAGCGTTCCGGCCTGACACGATGGGCAGGCGCACCGCCGGTGCGCCTTCCGTCCCTATGCTGCGCCTGATCCTGGCCTCCTGTCTGCTCGCCCTGCCGATGACGGCGCGGGCGGGGGAGGCGGTGACCATCACCTCGCCTGATCCCTTGCCGGCCGCGCATGATCGCGCGCGCCTGTTCCTGGGCGGCAGCATCGACATGGGCAAGGCGAGCGACTGGCAGCGCGACATGATCGCCGCGCTGGCTGACGAGAAGGTGACGATCCTCAACCCGCGCCGGGCCGACTGGAACCCGGCCTGGAAGCCCGAAGCGAGCGATCCCCATTTTCGCCAGCAGGTGGAATGGGAACTGGCCGCGCTGGACAGCGCCGACATCATCATCGTCTATCTGGCGCCGGGCACGCAAAGCCCGGTCAGCCTGCTGGAAATGGGCCTTCATGCACGCGGCGGGAAACTGGTCGTGCTCTGTCCCGACGGCTTCTGGCGCAAGGGCAATGTCGACATCACCGCCGCCCGCTATGGCGTGGAACAGGTGTCGACGATCGAAGAATTGACGAGCGTGGTCCGCCGGCGCATCGCCGAGGCCAATCACCGCCTGGGTGGATCGGGCCGCTAACGTAACATTGTCTTAAAGACCATGGCCTAGCCTCTTTCCGTTCCTTGGGGGAGAGTGTCATGCCATTGATCGCCATCTTGCTCGCGACCGTTCCGCAGCCAGCATCACCGCCGATCCAGGCGGTCAGGGTGCCACCGCCGGTTTTCAATCCGGTGCCGGTTGCCAGTGAGACCGATCAGGTGCCACCGGTGCCGGTCAGGGTCAGCCTCTATTTCGGCCGTGAGACGCTGTGGACGGGCACTTTGTCGGTGGGCAGTGCGCCCGCACGCCTGTCGATCAACGAGGCAGCGAACGTGCAGCCTGATTGCGATCAGCCCAGCTTTCGCGCCAATAGTCGTGCGATCGAAGTGACGCTGGGGCGTCAGAATTTTCGCAACAGGGACAGCTTCACTCTCAGCGCCCGTTACAGCCGGCCAGCGCAGGACGGTCTGTGCCCGACCGGATCGCGCCAGGTGTCGGTCGAACAGATGCTGACCCTGCCGTCCGGAACGGTGACGGTGGAAGGAGACGGCGGCTTTCGGGTCGTGCTGCAGCGTTGACCCGGCCCTGCACGGCTGACAGGTTGCGGGGCAGGGGGATTTATGGCGAGCATTGCAAGCAGATCGACGCAGCCACGGAGTCTCGCGCCGGATCGCTATGAGCGGTTTCTGGCGGCGGCGTCGGTCATCCTGCTCGCCGTCGTGCTGACTGCGATCGGGCGGGGGCATGGGCAGTGGGGGCAGGTGCCGGGCCTCGTCCGGTTCCATCTGCTGACGATCCTGGTCGCGCTGGCGCTGACCCCGGTGATGCTGTTGCGGCGGCGCGGCGACGGGCGGCATCGCTGGATGGGCTGGGTCTGGAGCGCGGCGCTGTTCCTGACCGCGCTCGACAGTTTCCTGCTGCACGGGCCAGGCGGCCGGTTCAGCATCATCCATATCCTGTCGATCTTCACCCTGGTCCAGGTGCCGATCATCGTGCTGTCTGCGCGGCGCCACGACCTCAAGCGTCATCGCCGATCGGTACGCGGCATGGTGACGGGGGCGCTACTGATTGCGGGCTTCTTCACCTTCCCGTTCGATCGGCTGCTGGGCCACTGGCTGTTTGCGTGAGCGCGGCTTAAGAGGCGGGGATGGATATTGCTGTACTGATCGATGACATCGTGGCCGCCATGGCCAGGGAAACCGAACGGGGCACCGTCGCCAGCTATATTCCCGAACTGGCCAAGATTGATTCCGCCCGGTTCGGTATAGCGATTGCCACGGTGGATGGCCGGATGATCTGCGGCGGGGATGCGGACATGGCCTTTTCGATCCAGTCCGTTTCCAAGGTGTTTGCGCTGACCCAGGCGCTTGGCAAGGTGGGGGATCAGTTGTGGGATCGGGTCGGACGCGAGCCATCGGGCAATGCCTTCAACTCGATCGTCCAGTTGGAACAGGAACAGGGGATTCCACGCAATCCCTTCATCAATGCCGGGGCGATCGTCGTGGCGGACATCAATCTGGGCGGACATCAACCCGCGTCGCGATCGGCGAAATGTTGCGCTTTGTGCGCTATCTCGCCGGCGACGATGCCATCCGTATCAATGAAGAGGTCGCCGCTTCGGAGACCGCAACCGGCTATCGCAACATGGCACTGGCCAATTACATGCGGGCGTTTGACAATGTCCGCCATCCGGTCGACCTGGTGCTGGGCACCTATTTCCACCAATGCGCGATCGAAATGAGCTGTCGCCAACTGGCTCTGGCCGGTCGTTATTTGATGCTTGATGGCCGTCATCCCGACGGCGGCCGGGTGGTATCGCCCAGCCGGGCTCGGCGCATCAACGCACTCATGCTCACCTGCGGCCATTATGATGCTTCGGGCGATTTCGCCTATCGCGTCGGCATTCCCGGCAAGTCGGGCGTAGGCGGGGGAATATTGGCGATCGTGCCTGGCCGCGCGTCGATTGCGGTCTGGTCGCCAGGGCTGAATGCCAGCGGTAATAGCCAACTCGGCACAATTGCGCTCGAAACACTGGCTCGCCGCACGGGCTGGTCGGTTTTCAGCCCGCCCGAAAGCGTCGGTTAGGGCACCTCGTCCTGGCGCAGCCGGCGCAATTTCGGCGTCGCTTCCATCTGAGCCGCATTTTTGATGCCAACGCGCAAGTCTTCGCGTGCCTGATGGATGGAGGCAATCACCGGCCCCATCGCGACCCCCAGGTCGACCAGAGCGGTTTCGGCCAACTGCAATGAGCTTTCCAGCGTCTCGGGAACGGCATCGCTGGCGCCGGCCTTGTAGAGTTGTGCTGCATGGTTCACATCGCGTGCGCGGGCGATAATGGGCAGGTCTGGAACCCATCCGCGTACACGCTTGGTGACGCGAACCGACAGTACCGGATCGTCCATCGTCAGGATGAGTGCGCGGGCATGACCAAGGCGTAGCCGGTCCAGCATTTCCGCACGCGCGACGTCACCGAACAATATGGGATAGCCCATGCGTCGGGCTTCGGCGACGACATCGGGATCGGATTCGACCACGATGAAACGCTGGTTGTGGGTCTTGAGCAAGTCGCAGACCATCTGGCCGACGCGACCAAAGCCGATGACGACTGCCGCTGCGACGGTCTGGTCTGGTTCGGTCTCCACCCGTTCTTCGCCGATCGCGGTCTCCAGCCTTTGGGCGATGTCATGACCGAACCGGGCGAGAAGGGGGGTGATGGTGAGGCCGATGGCCGTCACGATCTGCCAGAAGGCTGCGGTAGACGGCAGGATCAGCTTTGCGGCCGCAGCGGCGGAGAGCACGATCAGTGTCGTTTCGGACGGACTCGACATCAGCACGCCGACCTCCAGCGCGACACCTTTTCGCACGCCCGAAAAATAGAGGAGCAGGCCAGTCACCAGCGTCTTGGCCAGAACCACACCGACCACGGCCAGCAACAGGCTCGGCCAGTTGGCAAGGATGACCCGGATGTCGAGGCTCATGCCCACGGTAATCAGGAAAACGCCGAGTGCCAGTCCCTTGAACGGCGCGGTCATGACTTCGACTTCGCCATGATAGTCTGTTTCCGCGATCAGTAGGCCTGCCAGCAACGCGCCGACGATCGGCGATAGGCCTGCGATCGATGTCGCCATGCTGGAAACGATGACGACCAGCAGGCTCGCGGCCAGGAAGACTTCAGGACTTTTGGTGCGAGCCGCCTGGCGGAAGATATGGGGCAGGAAAAAGCGTCCGAACACCAACATCAGCGCGATCGTGATCCCCCCTTTCAGCAAGGTCGCCGCGAGTTCGTTCCAGGCAGCGTCAGGGCTGGTCGCGATCGATGGGGCTAGCGCGCCCAGCATGAAGATGATGGGAACAAGTGCCAGGTCTTCGAACAGCAGCATTGAAAAGGCGGATCGACCGACCGCGCTCTGTGTCCCGACCATCGGCAAGACGACGGCAGTCGAGGAAAGCGCGAGCGCCAATCCCAGTCCAATGGCGCCGGCGGTAGGCTGGCCCAGCAGAAAGAGGCCGATGGCAATCAGCGCGGCACTTCCGATCAGTTCTGCCGCACCCACGCCGAAGACCTGCGCGCGCATGCTCCAGAGGCGGCGAAAGCTGAGCTCCAGTCCGATCGAAAAGAGCAATAATATGACGCCCAGTTCGGCGAAGGGTTCTATCGCCTCCCGGTTCGAGATGGTGACATGGTAAAGCCAGGGATATTGGCCGACAAGCGCACCCAGTCCGGCAGGGCCGACGGCAAGACCCACCAGAATGAAGCCGATGACGGGACTGATCCGGAACCGGGCAAAGCCTGGGATGACTAGTCCGGCGGCGCCCAGGATGACCAGGGAGTCGCTGAAGCTTTGGGGGTTGATCGCATCGGCCATGCCGTATCATCGCGGTAGGTTGCGGGAATATCCACCCATTCCCTTGAAAAAACTTTGTGAAGCGATGCGACGCGGCGGCAATCGCATGCGGCGATCGTGGTGCGTTTTGTTACCCCGCTGTAATTTTCCGGAAATCCCGCTGCAAAATTGCGCGGTCTAAAAGGGAGCGGCTATTTTTGACGGATTGACGATGATGGGAACGACACAGGCGCCCCAGAGCGACGCGCCGATAACAGCCGCGGATATTGAAGCCTGGGCTCGCGTGGAACGGGCATTGGCTGGCAAGCGGCAGTTCGGGATTGGATTTTCCGCCGCCATGCACAGGCGACAGGCGGACATTGCGGGCGTACGCGACCTGGCATGCCCGACCTATGAAGAGGCGGTGGCGCATGACCGCGCGGACCGAATCAGCGTGGCCGGATAGTGGCTTGAAAGGCGTGTCTTGAAAGCGGCGGGGCGCAAAGGCAGCGAAACAATGCTCATCTGCCAACCGCTTAGCGATCGTTTGATTTCGATCAGTATGATTTCCTGGAACGAGACCAGATGCTCCCGGTTGAGTGGACGTGCCATCTGGCACAGCAGGAGAGAATGAAATGGCAAACCAGAACCAGAATCCCGGCCAGCAAGGCGGTCAGCCCGGCAAGCCCGATCAGCAGAACCAACAGGATGATCAGCGGCGTCAGCAGGGCGGTGGCCAGCAGGACCGTCGCGAGGACCAGAATCGCGAGCAGCGCTGATCAAGTGCGCCGCTTGGCGTAAATGAGGGCCGCCCTTATTGGGTGGCCCTTTTTATATGGCCGAAAATATCTCGAACAGGTTCATCATCGCATAGCGAATGGAAGCCAGCCTAGGAACGGGCATGGCGGGATGGCCAGGAATCGATGCTGTTGCGGCACTAGGGCAGGATGGAAACATCCTGATTTTGTCGGAATAATGTCGGAATGCAAAAAGCGCTGGCGAGCGGCAACGCATGGAAAAGCCATGCTTTACAATATGGTGCGGACGATGGGACTTGAACCCATATTCCCAGGGGGAGGCGGATTTTAAGTCCGCTGCGTCTACCGATTTCGCCACGTCCGCGCTGGGCCTTCCCCTGAAGGCTCGCGCGGCGCAGGTCAAGAGCGGCGGTCAGCTATGCGGCTTGCCGTTGAGCCTTTCTCGCATTTCCTTGCCCGGCTTGAAATAGGGTACCCGTTTGGCAGAAACCGGTACCTGTTCGCCGGTACGAGGGTTTCGTCCTGTCCGGGCGTCGCGCGCCCGGGTGGTAAAGGCGCCAAAGCCGCGAAGCTCCACTCGGCCGCCGCTGGAAAGCCGCTCGACGATCTCCTTGAAGAAGAGGTCGACGATCTTTTCCACTTCCGGCAAGCTGAGCTCTGGATTCTCTTCGGCGAGTTTCTGGATCAGTTCCGAACGGATCATAGCTCCTCCAACTCCCCAACATTGCCCCGCCAATCCATAATCTATTGTCAAGCCGTTGACAATCGGGGCGCAATCAAATCGTTTCGATGGTGGAAGGACGGCAAAAAGCCCGCCGGAACAGGGTTCCGGCGGGCTTTTTTATACCTGGTGACAGGTGGGAAGGCTTAGCCTTCGTTCTTGGCCTTGAGCGCTTCGCCCAGGATGTCGCCGAGCGACGCGCCGCTGTCCGACGAGCCATACTGAGCCACGGCCTGCTTCTCTTCGGCGATCTGCATCGCCTTGACCGAGAAGGTCGGCTTCTTGGCGCGGTCGAAGCCGATCACCATGGCGTCGAACTTCTGGCCGATCTGGAAGCGTTCCGAACGCTGCTCGTCGCGGTCGCGACCCAGGTCGCTGCGCTTGATGAAGCCGGTGGCGCCATCGTCGCCAGCCTGGACTTCCAGACCGCCGTCGCGGACTTCCAGAACGGTCACGGTGACGATCGCGTTCTTGTTCAGGCCAGCAGCAGCAGCCGAGGTGCCGCCAGCGGCCGGACCACCACGCTCAAGCTGCTTCATGCCGAGGCTGATGCGCTCCTTCTCGACGTCGATGTCGAGAACGACAGCCGAAACCGTCTCGCCCTTGCGGTGCAGCGCCAGCGCGTCTTCGCCCGAAATGCCCCAGGCGATGTCCGACATGTGGACCATGCCGTCGACGTCGCCGTCCAGGCCGATGAACAGGCCGAACTCGGTCGCGTTCTTGACTTCGCCCTCGACGGTCGAACCGATCGGGTGACGTTCTGCGAACGAATCCCACGGATTGCTCTGGGCCTGCTTGAGGCCGAGCGAGATGCGGCGCTTCTCGGGATCGACTTCGAGAACGATGACTTCCACTTCCTGGCTGGTCGAAACGATCTTGCCGGGGTGGACGTTCTTCTTGGTCCAGGACATTTCCGAAACATGGACCAGGCCTTCGATGCCCGGCTCCAGTTCGACGAACGCACCATATTCGGTGATGTTCGTGACGCGGCCCGACAGCTTCGCACCGACCGGGTACTTGGCGGCTGCGCCTTCCCACGGATCGCTTTCCAGCTGCTTCATGCCGAGGCTGATGCGCTGGGTTTCGCGGTTGATGCGGATGATCTGGACACGGACGGTGTCGCCGATGTTGATCATCTCGTTCGGGTGGTTGATGCGCTTGTACGACAGGTCGGTGACGTGCAGCAGGCCATCGATGCCGCCCAGATCAACGAACGCACCATAGTCGGTGATGTTCTTGACGACGCCTTCGATGATCTGACCTTCGGCCAGGGTCTGGATCAGGCCGCTGCGCTGTTCGGCGCGGGTTTCTTCCAGGATGGCGCGACGCGACACGACGATGTTGCCACGACGGCGATCCATCTTGAGGATCTGGAAGGGCTGCGGAATGTCCATGAGCGGGGTGACGTCGCGAACCGGGCGAATGTCGACCTGCGAACCGGGCAGGAAGGCCACGGCGCCGTCGAGGTCGACGGTGAAGCCACCCTTGACGCGGCCGAAGATGACGCCTTCGACGCGGGCGCTTTCGGTGAACTCGGCTTCGAGCTTGTCCCAGGCGGCTTCGCGGCGCGCGCGGTCGCGCGACAGCATGGCTTCGCCATGGGCGTTTTCGACGCGGTCGACATAGACTTCGACTTCGTCGCCGACCTTGAGGTCAGCCTTCTGGCCGGGTGCGGCGAATTCGCGCAGCGGCACGCGGCCTTCCGACTTCAGGCCGACGTCGATCAGCGCCATGTCGTTTTCGATGCCGGTAACGGTGCCCTTTACGACGCGGCCTTCAAAGCCGCCGTCTTCGCCACCGAGAGAATCATTGAGAAGCGCGGCGAAATCGTCGCGCGAGGGGAATGCCGTAGAGGCCATGGTTGGTCCTTCACTCATCATTGCTGGCCAATCGGTTGTGTCCGATGGTCTTTGGCCAAACCACGCATGCGGCCGAATACCGCCTGCATATCCAAGGGGTTAGGCTGTAGAACGCTCAGGCTGGAAAAGCGAAAGGGCGCCCGGAAATGTCCGAGCGCCTTATCGGGTCACACGCTTACGGGCGACCTTCAAGCTGGGCGTCCACAAGCGCGATGGCCCGCTGGACGGCGGCGTCTATAGTCAAATTGCTGGTATCTAGCAAGTCGGCGCCATCGGCGATCTTGAGCGGGGCATGATCGCGGCTCATGTCGCGGGTGTCGCGGGCCTGGATGTCGGCAATCAGGCTGTCCATGTCGGGTTCGCCGCCATGGGCGAGGGCATCCTTGAAGCGGCGTTCGGCGCGGACATGGACGCTGGCGGTGACGAAGATTTTGGCATCGGCGTCCGGCGCGATGACGGTCCCAATGTCGCGTCCGTCGAGGATGGCGCCGCCTGGCTGGGTGGCGAAGTCGCGCTGGCGCTGGACCAGCGCGTCGCGTACGCTCTGATGCACCGACACGCGCGAGGCGAGGCTGCCGACCGCTTCGCTGCGCAGCGCCGGATCGGCCAGGATGGCGTCGTCGAAACCGCAGGCGGCGAGTGCATCGGCCTGATGATCCGGATCGCCCCCATTTTTCAGTACGGAAAGACCCACGGCGCGATAGAGCAGGCCGGTGTCGAGCACCGGCAGGCCATAATGGCGCCCCAGCGCCTTGGCGATCGTGCCCTTGCCCGATGCGGCGGGGCCGTCGACGGCGATGATCATGCGATGGCTCCGAGTGTCTGGAGGAGCGTGGTGAAGGTCGGGAAGCTGGTCGCGACCGGGCGCATGTCGTCGATGGTGACGCCGTCGCGCGAGACGAGGCCGGCGACCGCGAAGCTCATGGCGATGCGGTGATCGAGCTTGGTGGCGATCGGGCCGCCGCCGGGCAGGGGCTGGCCGGCGCTCCCTTCGATGATGATGCCGTCTTCCAGTTCCTCGACCGTGACGCCGATCGCGCGCAGGCCGGTGGCCATGGTGGCGATGCGGTCCGATTCCTTGACCCGCAGTTCGTCGAGGCCGCGGAAGATGCTGCGGCCATGTGCGAACGCCGCCGCGACGAAGGCGACGGGATATTCGTCGATCATGCTGGGCGCGCGGGCAGGATCGGGTTCGACGCCGTTCAGGGCGGAGGCGGTGACGACCAGGTCGCCGACCGGCTCGCCGCCGACGTCGCGGGCGTTGATGATCTCGATCGATCCGCCCATTTCGCGCAGCAGGTCGATCAGGCCGGCGCGGGTGGCGTTGAGGCCGACATTTGCGATCGTCACCTGCGATCCCGGCACCAGCAGCGCGGCGACCATCGGGAAGGCGGCCGACGAGGGGTCACCGGGCACGACGATATTCTGCGGCTTGAGTTCGGCTTCGCCCTTCAGCGTGATGATGCGGGTGCCGTCGGCCTGGACCTCGACATCAAGGTCCGCGCCGAAGCCCTTGAGCATGCGTTCGCTATGGTCGCGGGTCGGGATCGGCTCGACCACGCGGGTGATGCCGGGCGTGTTGAGGCCGGCGAGCAGTATCGCCGACTTCACCTGGGCCGAGGCGACCGGGAGGGTATAGTCGAGCGGCACGGCCGGGCAGGCGCCGGTCATGGTCAGCGGCAGGCGATCGCCCGGGCTGGTGGTGAAGCTGGCGCCGACGCGGGAGAGCGGTTCGGTGACGCGCGCCATCGGGCGCTTGCTGAGGGACGCGTCGCCCACGAAGGTGGCGGTGATGGCGTGGCTGGCGACCAGGCCCATCAGCAGGCGGGTCGAGGTGCCGCTATTGCCCATGTCGAGCGCTTCCTGCGGCTGGAGCAGGCCGCCGACACCGACGCCGTGGATATGCCATACGCCGTCTTCATCGCGTTGGATGTCGGCACCCATGGCTCGCATCGCGGCGGCCGTGGCGAGGACATCCTCCCCCTCCAGCAGGCCTTCGACCCGGCTTTCGCCGACGGCCAGGGCGGACAGCATGAGCGAGCGGTGGGAAATGCTCTTGTCGCCCGGAACCGCGACGCTGCCCGAAAGCGCGGGGGCGGCGGTGAAGGTCATCGGACTGGGTTGGTCATTATGGCTGGTCACGGGGTATCCATCATCTTGGAACCGAAAAAATGCGCCCGGCTTTTGACAGCGCGGTTTCGCTATGGCAAGGCGCCCGACGTTTCGTGGACGACTTCCGTCGTACCGCGTGATTTCTGTTTGAGCATCGAAGAAGGAACAGGCCGGACATGGTGAAGGCTGAATGGGGCACGAAGCGGACCTGCCCGAAATGCGCGACTCGCTTCTACGACCTGGGCAAGGATGACCCGGTGACCTGCATCAATTGCGGCGCCGCTTGGGAGCCCGAACCGGTGCTGAAGTCGAAGCAGCCGCTGCCTTATGAAGAGGTCGCGCCCAAGAAGGTCATCGAGACCGCAGACGGTGAGGTCGAGACGGCCGACGACGATCTGGACATCGATATCGACGTCGATGACGATGAAGATTCGCCGGACAATGACGTCGATCTGGGTGGTGATGACGACCTGGGCGTTGACGCCGGCAGCGACGATAATGACGACGATAATTAATTGAAAATTGTGCTTGCCAACGGGGTCGCCTCCTCCTAGAGGCAGCGACCTCCGAGGCGCCGGACCCAACGGCGCTTCATGATGGTAAGGGGCCTTAGCTCAGCTGGGAGAGCGCCTGCATGGCATGCAGGAGGTCAGCGGTTCGATCCCGCTAGGCTCCACCAATTTTTCGGAACCAGAAAATGTCCCTCGGGCATTTTCCCGAAAAATACCCAAGCGCAAGCGCGGGTTTGGACATATGACCGACGGCATTGCCGGACATGGTCTGATCCATCGGGACGCGGCCAGTGCCGTATCAGGATGGGGCCTTAGCTCAGCTGGGAGAGCGCCTGCATGGCATGCAGGAGGTCAGCGGTTCGATCCCGCTAGGCTCCACCATTTCCGGAAAAGATAGCCCGGATATTACCTCACATCGTCGATGACCTGCCCGCATCCTTGCGGTGCGAGCCATCATCTGTGCGTCATTTCAGCGGCAGAAACAGGTCCGTGACCGCTGCATGTTCCGCAACTTCGGGAAAGAAGGCGAGGCGCTGGCAATAGAGCGGGAAATCGCGCGTTTCCTCCCCACTGGCCGGTAGCCAGTCACGGTAGAGATAGAGGGCGGCAGGCTCCAGATTGTCGCTGTTTCCCGTCACTCGCAGCACGGCGCAGCGGCCGCCCGGAATGATGCCGACTTCTATCGGCACGCCATGGGCGTCGAAGGGGCGGCTGGTGCCCGCGCACAGATCGAGTCGATAGTCGAGCGATGGCGTGGTGCGCGGGTCATCATGAAAGATGTTGAAGGTCGCGCTGCTCGACGGCGGCAACCCCGCCGCCTTGCGCCAGGCGATGAAGCGCCGGATCGTATCGCCGATCGTTGCGGGATCGCCGCGATGCTGCATGATCGCGACCGGCGTTTCGGTCACATCGCGAATGACGACGGCGTCCCGGGTGAATTTCGTCTGCATATGCTTGCTCCTCACTTCGTCAAATGGCCCAAGGGCGGCAAGCCACGGTTCTCAGGCGGGAGAGGAGCGGAAGGAAGACGGTGATTGCCCGAAATTCCTGCGAAAGGCGCGGGCAAAGGCATCGGGCGCGTCATAGCCGGCATCCAGCGCAATGGCGGTGATCATCTGCCCATGGCGATAGGCCAGCCGATAGGCGGCGCGCTTCATGCGGGCCAACTGGACATAGCGATGGACCGACAGGCCGAATATCGCGCTGAATTGGCGATGGAAATGATATTTGGAAAAGGCCGCGACGCTGCTGATCGCATCCAGATCCAGATGATCGTCCAGATGCCGATCGATATGATCGAGCACCCGCTGCATCCGGTCCTGATATTGATCCAGCATCGCCTTCATTTTCGTCCTCCGTGGCGAGGCCAGTTAGGCGCTTTCGGGCGGCGGGTGCTCGACTGATCTTGCGGTCTTGAGCCGGTCAGGCCAACGAGACGAAGCTGTCCATCACCCGCTTGCGGCCGGCGGTCTCGAAATCGATTTCCAGCTTGTTGCCCTCGATCGCGGCGATCGTGCCATAGCCGAATTTCTGGTGGAAGACGCGCTGGCCGAGCGCCACATCGTCGCGTCCCTTGTTGCCGATCGACACCGCCGAAGTCCGCGCCTCGACGATTCGCGCCGGCTCGCGGTTGAACTGACCGCTGGTCTGGGCGCGCTGCCAGCCGGGGCCGCGGGCGGAACCGCGTGCGACATTGGCGAAGGGATCGTCCCGTTCCGACCAGTTGGCGCGCCAGAGCGAGGCGCCGCCGGACATGCTGCTTTCCTCATCCACATGTTCGGGCGGCAATTCGCCGACGAAGCGGGAGGGGATGGAGCTAGTCCATTGGCCATAGATGCGGCGGTTGGCGGCATGGAGGATGGTGCAGCGCTTGCGCGCGCGGGTGATCGCGACATAGGCGAGGCGCCGTTCCTCCTCCAGGCTGTTGAGCCCGCCCTCGTCCAGCGCACGCTGCGAGGGGAAGATGCCTTCCTCCCAGCCGGCGAGGAAGACATTGTCGAACTCCAGCCCCTTGGCGGCGTGGATGGTCATGATGGTGAGCTTGCGCTCATCCTGCTGCGCCTCATTGTCCATGACCAGACTGACATGTTCGAGGAAGGCGCCCAGCGTCTCATATTCCTCCATCGCGCGCGTGAGTTCGCTCAGGTTTTCGAGGCGGCCGGCGCTCTCGGTCGAGCGTTCGGCCTGGAGCGTGGCGGTATAGCCGCTTTCGTCCAGGATCTGGCGGGCCAGTTCGGCATGGGGCAGTTGTGCGGCGCGATCGCGCCAGCGGGCGAGGTCGCCGATGAAGGCCCCGAGCGCGCGGCGTGCCTGGGGCGTCAGTTCGTCGGTGTCGAGGATGCGGGCGGCGGCAAGGGCGAGCGGGATGCCCTCCGCGCGCGCCAGACGGTGCAGCTTTTCGACCGCCTTGTCGCCCAGGCCGCGCTTGGGAACGTTGACGATGCGCTCGAAGGCGAGATCGTCCGCCGGCTGGTTGACCAGGCGCAGATAGGCGAGCGCATCGCGGATTTCGGCGCGCTCATAGAAGCGGAAGCCGCCGACGATGCGATAGGGCAGGCCGATCTGGATGAAGCGGTCTTCAAACTCGCGGGTCTGGTGCTGGGCGCGGACGAGGATCGCCACCTCGTCCAGCGATCCGCCGGCGCGGGTGATCGCCTCGATCTCGTCGCCGACGCGGCGGGCTTCCTCCGGCCCGTCCCACACGCCGAGCACGCGCACCTTTTCGCCGACGTCGATGTCGGTCCACAATGTCTTGCCCAGGCGATTGCCATTTTCCGCGATCACCCCGGATGCGGCGCCCAATATGTGCGGGGTGGAGCGGTAGTTTTGTTCCAGCCGGACGATTACGGCGCCCGGAAAATCCTTTTCAAAGCGCAGGATATTGGCGACTTCTGCGCCACGCCATGAATAGATGGACTGGTCGTCGTCGCCGACGCAGCAGATATTCTTGCGGGTCTGGGCGAGCAGGCGGAGCCAGAGATACTGGCTGCTATTGGTGTCCTGATATTCGTCCACCATGATATATTTGAAGCGCTGTTGATATTGCTCCAGCACGTCGCGGTGACGCTTCAATATGGTCAAAACATGTAGAAGCAAGTCACCGAAATCGCAGGCATTCACCTCGCGCAGTCGGGCCTGGTAGGCGGCATAGAGCTTCTGCCCCTTGCCATGGGCATAGCCCTCCGCCTCGCCGGCGCCGACTTCCTCCGGAGTGAGGCCCTTGTTCTTCCACTGGTCGATCAGGCCGGCGAGCTGGCGCGCGGGCCAGCGCTTTTCGTCGATCCCCTCGGCCTGGATCAGCTGCTTCATCAGGCGCAACTGGTCGTCGGTGTCGAGGATGGTGAAATTGGACTGGAGCCCGACCAGTTCGGCATGGCGACGCAGCATCTTAGCCGCGATCGCATGGAAGGTGCCGAGCCAGGGCATGCCCTCAACCGCCGGGCCGATCATCCGGCCGACGCGCTCGCGCATTTCCCGCGCCGCCTTGTTGGTGAAGGTGACGGCCAGGATTTCCGAGGGCCAGGCGCGCTGGGTCGCGACCAGATGGGCGAGGCGGGCGGTCAGTGCTGCGGTCTTGCCCGTCCCCGCGCCGGCCAGCACCAGCACCGGCCCCTCCGTGGTCAGCACAGCCTGACGCTGCGGTTCGTTGAGACCCTTCAGATAGGGCGGGTCATTGGGCGAGGGAGCAGGCACGGTCATGGGCGATCAACTAGGGATGGGCGGTTGTGGGGGCAAGGGCGGATGGCCTTGCAGCGGGACGTAATCTATGAGAACAAAAAGAGAATCACGCAAGATGCGAATGGAGCAAGATGATGGTGACGGGGCGGTGCCAGTGCGGGGCGATCCATTATGCGGCGGTGGATGAGCCGGTTTATAGCGCGCTCTGCCATTGCAGCGATTGTCGGATGAGCGCGGGTGCGCCGATGGTCGGTTGGGCTTTGTTCCCGCATGACAAGGTGACGATAGAGGGCGATCCGGTCGCCTATCAGTCGTCCGACAATGCGACTCGCCATTTCTGCGGCACTTGTGGCACCGGGCTGTTCTACACCAATCCCACGGTGTTTCCCGGCATGATCGACATCCAGACCGCGACGCTGGATGACCAGTCGGCCTTCCCGCCGGCGATCCATGTCCAATATGCCGAGGCGGCACCGTGGATGGCGGCGGCGCACGACCTGCCCCGGTTCGAGCGTTACCCGGCGGACTGAGCGCGACCCGCGTCAGCGACGGCACGGCTCGTCGCTGACGCGGGGAACGGAGCAGTGGGTGGCCGGTTTCTCCCTTGCTCGGGGCAAGGAGCAGAAGGACCAACCCGATGAAGATCGTCATGATCGCCGGTTTCGCCGCTCTGTCGCTGGCGGCGCTACCCAGTCAGGCCGGCGCACAGGCAATGTCACCGCCCGCCCAGAATCAGGATCCCAATGCGGCGCAGCCGGCTGGCACGGTTCCGGCCGAAACGGGCATGGCGCCTGCGCCCGCCAATGTGCCGCGCGATCCGGCGGCACCGGTGGGGTCCTCGTCCAATCCCGTGACTGTGGGCGGCAATATGACGCCGCCGCCGACCGAGGCGAAGGCTTATCCGGTCTGCGGCAAGAACGTGCAGGACAGTTGCGTCAATCCGGGCGAGGCGAAGAGGAAGATGCGCAGGCCGGGCTGAAATCCGGCTTGGGGTCGCCGGTTGAAGGGCCGGGCAGGGCGGCGATGAGCGCGGCGAGGCCGGTTCTGTCGCGCGCCGCATCGGCCAGGCTATAACCGTCCAGCACCGTCAGGAAGGCGCCGACCGCCTGTGCCAATATGCTTGACAGGCCGCAGGCCGGACGGATCGCGCAGGACGCGCAATCGGCCATCGCCATGTCCGGTTCGCTATGGCGCACCACTGCGCCGATGCGGATATCGGCAGGATCGGCGGCGAGGGCAAAGCCGCCACCCCGGCCGCGCTGGGTATGGATGAAACCACCTTGGCCCAGGCCATGCACCACCTTCATCAGATGATTGCGCGACAGGCCATAGGCGCCGGCAATCTCCGGGATCGTCGCCCGTCCGCCCGGCACGGCGGCAAGATGGATCAGCACGCGCAGCGCATAATCGGTATGGCGGGTCAATTGCATCGCGCCCTCCTATCCTGCGGGCAGACCGTCATAAACATATATTCAATTTACATCTTAAAAGATGTATATTAAACGAACCTTATCGAGTCCCCCGATGAGGAGCCTGTCATGCGCGAAATTCTGTCCCCCGAAACCATCGCCATCGTGAAGGCGACTGGCCCGGCGCTGCGCCGCCATGGCGTCGAGATCACTACCCGCATGTATGCGCGGCTGTTCGAGGATGCGTCGATCAAGGACATGTTCGACCAGGCGGCGCAGGCCAGTGGAGAGCAACCGCGCCGGCTGGCGGCGGCGATCCTGGGCTTTGCGGAAAATGTCGACAAGTTGCAGGCGCTGGACGGTGCGATCGCGCGCATGGTGCAGCGCCATGTCGATACCGGGGTGCAGCCGGACCATTATCCCAAGGTGGCGGCCGCGCTGCTGCCGGCGATCCGCGAGGTGCTGGGTGAAGCGGTGGCGACGGATGAAGTGCTGGCCGCCTGGGCCGAGGCCTATGGCTTCCTGGCCGATATCCTGATCGGCAAGGAACAGGCGGCCTACGCAGAGGCCGCCTGATATTCCGCCTGATCGTTACGCGGCGGGTGCGCTATCCTCTGCGCGGAGCAGGGTGAGGCGCGCCTTGCCGACGTCGCGCACGGCGTCGACGGTGAAGCCCTTGACCGTCACATCCTCGCGCCGGTCGGTTTCGATGCTGATCCAGGTGGACAGGCTGGTCCAGCCGAGGCGTGCGAGCTTGTCGAGCGCGACCTGGCCCGCGCCGGTGTCATAGGGCGGGTCCATGAAGATGAGGTCGAGCGGCTTTTGCGTCGGGCCGAGCGCTAGTACGCTGGTCTGGCGGATGTCCGGGCGCAGGCCGAGCTTGTCGCCATTGGCGCGGATCGCGTCGATCGCCGCCTTGTCCTGCTCGACGAACAGGCAGGAGCCGGCGCCGCGCGACAGCGCCTCGAACCCCAGCGCGCCCGAGCCGGCGAAGAAATCGCCTACGGCCAGCCCCTCGAATGAGCCGAGGCGGCTCGCCAGCATCGAAAAGAGCGTCTCACGCGTGCGGTCGCCGGTAGGACGGGTGGCATCACCCTTGGGCGCGACCAGCGGACGGCCGCGCCATTGACCCGAAATGATCCTCATTCGGCCCCCTTCTTCAGGCTGTTGCGGAAGACGATCAGGTCATGCTGGCGCACTTCCTCGACCGCGCCGCTGGCCAGTTCGCCCAGCTCGAACGGGCCATAGCTGGTGCGGATCAGGCGATTGACCTTGAGATCGAAATGTTCGAGCACGCGGCGGACTTCGCGGTTCTTGCCTTCGGTCAGGGTCATTTCGACCCACTGGTTGCGGCCGGTGCGCCGTTCCAGATTGGCCTCGATCCGGCCATATTGGATGCCCTCGATCTCGATGCCGTCGAACAGATCCTCCAGCTGCTGCTGGCTGACCTCGCCAAAGGCGCGGGCGCGATAGGTGCGCGGCACGCCGGTGGCGGGCAATTCCATCTCGCGCTTGAACTCGCCGTCGGTGGTGAGCAGCAACAGCCCTTCGGTATTCATGTCGAGCCGACCGATCGGCATCAGGCGCGGCAGGTCGTCGGGCAATATGTCGTAGATGGTCGGACGGCCGGCGGGATCCCGCTCGGTGGTGAGGAAGCCGGTCGGCTTGTGGAACAGGAACAGGCGCGTGGGCGCGGGCGCGGCGACGGCGTTGCCGTCGACGGTCACGCCGTGCAGCGAGGTCAGCAACGTCGCCGGCGTGTCGATCGCGACGCCGTCCCTGGCGATGCGGCCTTCCTCGATCATCCGCTCGATCTCGCGGCGCGAGGCAATGCCGGCACGGGCGAGCAGCTTGGCGATGCGCTGCGGCTCGCCCTTGCCACCGGCCTCCGCTGCGGCGTGGGCCGGGTGCGGGTTGGCAATATGGGCGGCGGCCGGTTTCTTCGGACCAGGACGGCGCGGCGGATAGGAAGTGCCGGGGGTGCGGCCTTCGGGGCGCGGACGGGCCGAGCGGTCACCAAAAGCGGGACGCGCGGGGCGCTCGCCAAAGGCGGCGCGGGCAGGGCGGTCACCAGCTATGCGTTCGGGCCGCTTGCCTTCGGTCGGACGGCCGCTGCGGGCAGGACGCTCTGCACGATCCTGCGGGGCGGTGCGATCGGGGCGTTGGCCACGGGGCGGGCGTTCGGTACGCCCCTCGCCGCGCTCGTCGAAACGGCCGCCACGGCCGTCGCCGGCAACATTGCGATCCGGACGGGCGCCACGCGCCGGCCTTTCGCCCCGGCTCTCGCCCTGGCGTTCGCCGAAGCGACCGCCAGGGGCTTCGTCCGCATTATTGCGATCGGGGCGCGGGCCACGACCTTCCCCGCGCTCGCCTCGGCTTTCGCCGAAGCGGTTGCCACGGGCTTCACCGGGGCCATTGCGATCAGGGCGCGGGCCGCGTGCCGGGCGCTCTCCCCGCAGGGCGGGGCGTTCCGAACGACCTTCGCCCCGTGCGTCATAGCGACCTTCGTTACGACCTTCCGATCGGGCCGGGCCACGGCCAGTGCCGCGCTCAGTGCCGCCGCGCGATCCGGGGCCGGAAGGACGCTTGGGACCGCCCGGACCTGACCGGCGCGGCGGACCAGATTTTTTTGGCGGTTCCACTTTGAGCATTCCTTTTCGTGACGGGTGGCCATCCCCATATGAGGGCGGCACGTGCAATATGATGAACGGTGCCATACCGCCGCCCATGCGAACGGCGGAGCCCCGGCCGGGCGCAACCCGGCGCCGGGGCGCGGCGTTGGTCGGTTGCATGGCGGAAACGGGGCAGGACAGCAAATGTTTTTCGGGCGAATCAGAGGGGAAGATGCTGCCGGAGATGCCGGCGCCACGGTGCGCAGCGCCATTCGCAGCGTGCTGGTGGTGGAGGATGAGCCGCTGGTCGCCTTCGACCATGAACATATCCTGCTACAGGCCGGCTATCGCATTGCTGCCACGGTCGACAGCCATGCCCATGCCGCCCGCGTAATCGATGCTGGTTCGGTCGACCTTGTCGTCACCGACATCAATCTGCGTGGGGGGCGTTGCGGCATAGAGGTCGCGCGTCATGCCCATGCAAGGCAATTGCCGGTGCTGTTCGTCACCGGTGCCTGTCCGGCCGATGCCCGGTCGCTGGCGGTCGGTTGCCTGGCCAAACCTTTCGCGCCGCGCGATCTGCTGGCGGCGATCGCGGTGGTCGACGCGGTGCTGGCCGGGCGCGCGCCACCGCGCAAGCCACGCGGCATGAAGCTGTTCGCCGAGATCGCCTGAACCGGGCCATGGCAGCGGCGGTGCCGCTTGCCTCTGCCGCATTTGCTCATATGGTGGCGCCCGGATCGCATCATCGGGGGCATCACGGATCATGACGGAATTGGCCGGCGGCACGCGCAGTTGGAGCGACGCGGTAAAGCCCTATGTGCAGAAGGAGCCGCTTGCCGCCTTCTTCCTGGGGGTTTCGTCCGGCTTTCCTTATGCGATGATCGGCGCGACGCTGACGACGCGGCTGGCGCAGGATGGCATCGACAAGAAGGCGGTGACCGCCTTCACGCTCGCCTTCCTGGTCTATAACCTCAAATGGCTATGGGCCTGGATGGTCGATGGCGTGCGCCTTCCGATCATCGGCCGGCTGGGGCAGCGCGTGTCTTGGCTGTTGCTGACCGGGGTTCTGGTGATGGCCGCCGTCGCCAATCTGGCGCTGGTCGATCCTACGGCCGGCCTGTTGCAGACCGCCTATGCCGCGATCCTGGTCGGGGCGGCGGGCGCGACCTTCGACATCGTGATCGATGCCTATCGGATCGAGACGCTGAAGCCCGAGCAGTTGGGCGTGGGGTCGGGCATGTCGCAATATGGCTGGCGGATCGGGTCGGTCGCGGCCGGCGCGCTGGCGCTGGTGCTGGCGGCGCGGATCGGTTGGCACGGCGCCTATCTGGCCTGCGCGGTCTTCGCCCTGCCGGCGATGCTGACCGGCCTGGTGCTGGGCGAGCCGGAACGGCATCGCGAGGCAGCAGCGCGGCGCGGGATGGGTGAGGTGTGGCAGTCGATCGCTGGGCCACTGGTGGAGTTTTTCCGCCGTCGGGGCGCGGTCCTCGTCCTCTGTTTCATCCTGCTACACAAGATCGGCGATACGCTCGCCAACCTCACCTTCCGCCTGCTGTTCGATGACATGGGATACAGCAATGACGAGATCGCCATCTATGATGTGGGCATTGGCTTCTGGGCCTATCTGATCGGCATCTTCGTTGGCGGCATCCTCTATGCGCGGATGGGCATGAAGCGCTCGGTGCTGGTCAGCCTCGTTCTGATGGGCGTGTCCAATTTCAGCTTTGCCGCGCTGGCGGCATTGGGGAAGAGCAACTGGGGCATGGCCGGCGCGATCGGCTTTGAGAATTTTGCCAGCGGCATCGGCGGCGTCACCGTCGTCGCCTATTTCTCCGCGCTATGCGACCTGCGCTTCACCGCTGCCCAATATGCGCTGATCTCGGCGGCGGCCAGCATCGTCGGCCGTTTCCTGACCGGGACGACGGCCGGCGCGCTGATCGAACGGTTCGGCTATGTCGACTTCTATCTGCTGACGACGGCGCTGGCCGTGCCGGGCATCTTGCTCTTCTGGCTGATGATGCGGGCCGGATTGATCGATGCCAGTATCGGTACGGCCGCCAGCGTCGCGGGGGATCAGCCCGCTGCGTAGAGGTCCAGCGGCCGGCCAAGGTCGCTATGCGCCTGCGCCACCGCCTGCAGGCAGGTGAGCGCGCCCAGCGCATCATCATTGCCGAGCAGTCCCGAAACATTGTCAAACGCGATGCGCGGATCGCGCAGCGCATCGCCTACCGCCTGCATGATCGCTGCCTCGTCCGCCGTCATCCGCGCGCAGCAACAGGGCGCGACCAGGATCTTGCGGCTGGCGGCGCGCGCCAGTTCCAGCATCATCGCCCGCATCAGCACCAGCGGCCGGCGATAGCTTTTGCCAAAGGCGCCCAGCATCGCATTGGCGGCATGGGCATCATTGACCCCGGCCGTCGCCATGCGGCGCATGACGAACAGGAACAAGCGATTGCCATAGCCGCCCGGAATGGGCCGGGGCAGTTCGACGGGGTAGCTTTCTCCATATGCCATGCGGGTGCGCCTTTGTGTGACTCGGGGACACACAAGCTACGCTATTGCGAGGCATTCGCAAGTCTAAATCAGTCGGGCAATTGTCCGTTCAACCGCAAAATCTCTCCGGCAAGGTAGAGCGAGCCGGCGATCAGCAGGATGGGCGTTGCGTCATCGGCCTGGGCCGCATCCTGGGCGATCGCCGCGATCGCTTGCTCTGGTTCGGCATGGGCCGTGCAGGAGATGCCCCAGCGGGCGGCGATGGCGGCAAAGCGCTCGGGCGGATGATGGTCGTGCCCCGGCACCGGCAGGGCATGGATGTGCGCGATCCGGCCGGCAAAGGGGGCGAGATAGGCATCCATATCCTTGTTGGCCAACATGCCGATGACCAAATGGATCTGGCGACTATGCAGTCGCTCGGCGGTGAAGAAGGCGCTGATCGCCTGGCCAGCGGCCTCATTATGGCCGCCGTCGAGCCAGGCCTCGGCGGCCAGCGGCAGAATGGTCAGCAGCGGGCCGCGGTCGAGCCGTTGCAGCCGGGCGGGCCAATGCGCCCAGAGCGGCGCAGCCTTGAGCGCGGCCTCGCTGACCGGCACAACCTGCTGATGGCGCAACATCGCGATGGCCAGCGCTGCATTCTGGGCCTGGTGCGCGCCGGGCAGGCGGGGCAGGGGGGCGTCGAGACGGCCCTGTTCGTCGCGATAATGGAGCCGGTCACGATAGATGGCGGCGTCCCAGTTGTCGCCCATCGCCAGCCAGCTGGTGCGGGCGCGGGCTACCGCGTCCAGGATCACCGGGAAAAGCGCATCGGGATAGCGCTGGGTCACCAAAGGCGCGCCGGGCTTCGCGATGCCGGCCTTTTCCCCCGCGATGGCGGTCAGGCTGTCGCCCAGAAAAGCCTGATGGTCGATACCAAGCTGCGCGATGCCACAGACGACGGGATCAGTGATGACGTTGGTGGCGTCGAGCCGGCCGCCAAGCCCGACTTCGATGATGCAGGCATCGGCGGGATGTTCGGCAAAGGCCAGGAAGGCAGCGGCGGTCGTCACCTCGAAGAAGCTGGCACCAATTCCCTCCGCGACGTCCAGCACCCGCTCCAGATAGCGGGCGAGCATGGTGTCGCTGATCAACTGGCCTGCGATCCGTATCCGTTCGTTGAAGCGGACCAGATGGGGCGAGGTGAAGACATGGACGGTCTTGCCATCCGCTTCCAGCGCGGCGCGCAGGAAGGCGCAGGTCGACCCCTTGCCGTTGGTACCCGCGACATGGAAGACCGGCGGCAGGCGGCGATGCGGATTGTCCAGCCGCTCCAGCAGTTGCGTGATCCGTTCCAGCCCCAATATGTCGGCGCCCGGCGACAATGACCAGAGCCGGTCAAGCTGCGCCTGGACCTCTGGATCGTCCGAAACGGCGTGATCGGCCATGGCGCGCTGATCCCCCTATCGCGCTATATATGGTCAGGCCGCAGCGCGCGGCGTCAGATAGCCGATCACGCGGGCCAGCGTATCGCGCAGGTCGCTGCGATGGACCACCATGTCGAGCATGCCATGATCCAGCAGATATTCGGCGCGCTGGAAGCCTTCGGGCAGCTTTTCGCGGATCGTGCTTTCAATGACGCGCTGGCCGGCGAAGCCGATCAGGGCATTGGGCTCCGAAATCTGGATGTCGCCCAGCATCGCATAGCTGGCGGTGACGCCGCCGGTGGTCGGATCGGTCAGCACGACAATATAAGGCAGTCCGGCGGCATGTAGCTTCTGGATCGCCACGGTCGAACGCGGCATCTGCATCAGCGAGAGGATGCCCTCCTGCATCCGCGCGCCGCCGGCGGCGGTGAAGATGACATAGGGGCATTTGTGCGCGATCGCATCGTTGACGCCCTGGATGAAGGCCGCGCCCACGCCCATGCCCATCGACCCGCCCATATAGGCGAAATTCTGCACTCCCATGACCAGCGGCACATCGTCGATCGCGCCGCGGGCGTTGATCAGAGCGTCCTGATCGCCGGTCGCGGCGCGGGCAGCCTTGATCCGGTCGGGATAGCGCTTGCTGTCGCGAAACTTGAGCGGATCTTCGGTCACATGTGGGGTCGGCAGCAGGATGAAGCCGGCGTCGAGGATCTGCTCGAAACGCGCATCCGGACCGATCCGGCCATGATGGTCGCAACGCGGGCAGACCGACAGATTTTCTTCCCATTCCTTGATGAAGATCATCTCGGCGCAGGACGGGCATTTGTGCCACAGCGTCTCTGCGGTGGTTTCCTTCTTGGTGAAGGGCAGGGCGTTACGAACGCGGTTGATCCAGCTCATGCTGCGGTCTCCCGGGAGAAAGTGGTAAGGGCGCCGCTGAGCGACGCGACGAAGTCCTGGACGAAGGGGGCGGCGGCATCGCCATGCGATCCGACGATGTCGACGATCGCCGAGCCGACCACCACACCATCGGCAACACGGCCGATGGCGGCGGCCTGTTCGGGCGTGCGGACGCCAAAGCCGACCGCGATCGGCAGGTCGGTGGCGGCCTTCAGCCGATCGACGGCGATTTCGATATTGGCCTGTGCCGCCTGCTGCTTGCCGGTGATGCCGGCGACGGCGACATGATAGAGGAAGCCGCTGGCGCCATTGAGCACGGCGGGCAGGCGGGCCGCATCCGTGGTCGGGGTGGCGAGGCGGACGAGATGGACGCCGACGGCGCGCAGGGCCGGGCCGAGTTCGGCATCTTCCTCCGGGGGGATATCGACGCAGATCACCCCGTCGACGCCGGCGGCCTGGCACTGATCGGCGAACCAGTCGGAACCGCGCACCAGCATCGGATTGGCATAACCCATCAGGATCAGCGGCGTTTCCGGGTGGCGCGCGCGGAAATCGGTGGCCAGCGCGAACACGTCCCTGGTCTTGGTGCCCGAACCGAGGCTGCGCAGATTCGCCAGTTCGATCGCTGGGCCATCGGCCATCGGATCGGTGAAGGGCATGCCCAGTTCGATGATGTCTGCGCCGCCTGCGACCAGCGCATCGAGGATGGCTGGGGTCGCGGCGACGTCCGGATCACCGGCGGTCACGAAGGTGATGAGGGCGGCGCGGCCCTGTGCCTTGCAGGCGGCGAAGCGGGTGGCGAGACGGTCGGTCATGCTCACATCTCCACTCCCAGGGCGTCGGCGACGGTGAAGATGTCCTTGTCTCCTCGGCCCGACAGATTGACGACGATGATCTTGTCTGCGTCCAGCGTCGGCGCGACCTGTTCGGCCGCCGCCACGGCATGGGCGGATTCGAGCGCGGGGATGATGCCTTCGAGGCGGGAAAGGGTCTGGAAGCTGTCCAGCGCCTCATCATCCTTGATCGGCATATAGTTCACCCGGCCGATCTCGTGCAGCCAGCTATGTTCTGGGCCGATGCCGGGATAGTCCAGACCCGCCGAAATGCTGTGCGCTTCGGTGATCTGGCCGTCCTCGTCCTGCAGCAGATAGGTGCGGTTGCCGTGCAATATGCCCGATGCGCCGCCAGCCAGCGATGCGGCATGCTTCTTGTCGAGGCCTTCGCCGGCGGCTTCCACGCCGATCATCGCGACTTCGGGATCGTCCAGGAAGGGGTGGAACATGCCGATGGCGTTGGAGCCGCCGCCGACCGGGGCGATCAGCATGTCGGGCAGGCGGCCTTCGGCTTCCATGATCTGCGAGCGGATTTCCTTGCCGATGATCGACTGGAAATCACGCACCAGCTCCGGATAGGGGTGCGGGCCGGCGGCGGTGCCGATGATGTAGAAGGTGTCATGGACGTTCGACACCCAGTAGCGCAGGGCGTCGTTCATCGAATCCTTGAGCGTCGACGACCCCGAATGGACCGGTATGACTTCCGCGCCGAGCAGCTTCATGCGGAAGACATTGGGCTTCTGCCGCTCGACATCCTTGGCGCCCATGAAGATCTTGCATTCCATGCCGAACAGGGCGGCGACGGTTGCGGTGGCGACGCCATGCTGGCCCGCGCCGGTTTCGGCGATGACCTTCTTCTTGCCCATGCGGCGGGCGAGCAGCGCCTGGCCGATACAATTGTTGATCTTGTGCGCGCCGGTGTGGTTGAGTTCCTCGCGCTTTAGGTAGATCTTGGCGCCCTTGCCCGGTTCCGCCTTGGCGCGCAGCGCCTCGGTCAACCGCTCGGCATAATAAAGCGGGTTGGGGCGGCCGACATAGGAGCGCAGCAGTTCCGCGAACTCGGCGTCGAACGTCGGGTCAGCTTTGGCGGCCTTGTAGACCTGCTCCAGTTCCAGAATCAGCGGCATCAGCGTTTCGGCGACATAGCGGCCACCAAAGGCGCCGAAATGGCCATTATCGTCCGGCTGAGTCCTCAGGCTATTGGGAAGACTGTTGGGCAGGGTGATGGTGTCGGTCATGAATATCTTTCCGGGGACAAATGATGGGCGTTCGCTTCGGTTCAAGAGGAAGCGATCAGCGCCATCGTCCTTCAATGCGCACGGCAGGGGCGTTCAGCGTCAACATGCGGACACCGCTTTGCAGAAGGCCATGATCTTGTCCACACTCTTGATGCCGGGGGCATCCTCGACGCCGGATGAAACGTCGATCAGCGGCGTGCCGGTCAGGCGGATCGCCTCGCAGACATTGCCGATGCCAAGGCCACCCGACAGGCCCCAGGGCGTCGGGATCGCAAGACCGCGCAGCAAGGTCCAGTCGAAGCGCAGGCCCATGCCGCCGGGCAGCGCGGCGCCATCGGGCGTCTTCGCGTCGAACAGCAACCGGTCGACCGTGCCGGCATAGGCATGGGCGGCGTCGATGTCGGCGCGGGTCTTGACCGAAATCGCCTTCCAAACCGGCAGACCGAAACGTTGGCGGATGGTGGCGACGCGCTCCGGACTTTCCTTACCGTGCAACTGCAATGCAGTGATGCCTCCGGTACCGGTCAGGCGGGCCAGTTGCTCATCATCGGCATCGACCACGACGGCGACGCGTTCGACATGGGCGGGGACGGCGACGGCGAGCGCGCGCATCTGGTCCGGTTCGACATGGCGCGGGCTTTTGGGAAAATGGACGAAGCCGACATGGCTTGCGCCCGCATGCACGGCGGCGCCCACCGTCTCCGGCGTCGACAGGCCACAGATCTTGGTCGCGATTCGGGACATGGGCGGGCCTTTAAACCGTAAGGGCAGGGAAGTCACATCGTCGCGGGGAAAGGCGCATGGCCTTCGCGGGTCAGGTCCATGTCGTGCAGCGCCAGCCATTCGTCTGCATGGGCAATGCAGGCCTGGCCGAGAAAGGCGTCGGCGGTTGCGATGATCGCCTTGTCATCTAGGGTCGCCGGGTCGAGTGGAGGGTGCCAGTGGAGGTCGAAGCGGGCGCCCGATGTCCGGGCAAGATAGAAAGGCGTGAGGCAGGCCCCGGTCTTGCGCGCCAGCCGCAGGGCGATCGACAGATTGCCCGACGGTGGCAACGGCCGGCCGAAGCGTGGAAACCAGACTTGCTGCTCGCGTCGCTCATCGACCAGGATGTAGAGCATCGCCCGGTCCTTGGCTAAATGGCGCATGATCTCGCGCGCGGCGCCGCCGCTGCCGGTGATCGCTTCCCCCATATAGCTTTGCCGCGCGCGCTTGAGCTGCGCGGCCACGCGGGGATCCTCAGGCGGATCGTAGACGCCCAGCGGCGGCCGGTCGGTCGCATGCTTGAGATGCGCCGCCATCAGATCCCAATTGCCCATATGCGTGGTGAGGAAGATCATCGGCCCGGGCATATCCAGCACCGTCCGATAGCCGGCGGCATCGATCACATGGACATGGCGGGGGCTCACCAGCCGGTCGATATTGGCCAACTCGGCCAGCGTTCGACCGATATTGAACCAGCGCCGAGTCAGGATGTCCTCCCGCGCCGTTTCCGACAGGTCGGGCCGCAACAGCGCCAGATTGGCGCGGGCGCGGGCATCGCGCAGCTTCATCCTGGGGCGGGCAAGCCGCACCGACAGCCAGCCGCCCAGCCAGGAAGCGACGCCGGCTGGCAGGAGGCGGAGCAGGGTGAAGAGAAAGGGGTTGGAGAGCATGGTCCTGCCCGTCATACAGGAGCCGTTGAGGCGGTAAAGAGCCGCGAAGGGGGCTGGTGGTGACGATGATGCTGGCGCTGTGGCTGCTGCTCCAGGCACTGAGCCTGCTGGGCGTGGTCAATTATTGGCGGCATCTGCCGGTGGACCGGCAGGAGGAGGCGCCGGACGGCGCGGTGATGATCCTGTCGGTGCGTGATGACTGGGAAGGTGACAGCGACCTTGTCACCCGCCTGAAGGCACAGAGTGCGCCTTTTCGTCTGCTGCTGGCTACCTCCGGGACGTGCGCGGCGGCGGAGGCGCTGGCGGCGTCCGACCCGGACTGGGTGCAGATCGCGCGGGCGGGCGTGGCGAGCGACGAGGGGCAGAAGGTCCACAAGTTGCGGGCGGCGCTGGCGGCGCTGCGTGACACCGATCGATATCTGATCTTCATCGACGCGGATATCGAACCGCCGGCGCGGCTGGTCGGGCGGCTGCTCTTTCCGCTGGCGCGGGACAAGGCGGATATGGTGACAGGCTATCGCCTGCTGCTGCCGGCCGGGGCTGGCATGCCGGCACTGGTCGGCGCGGTCGAATTACAACTGGCGACGCTGCCGCGCGCGGCCAGTTCGACCATGCCCTGGGGTGGAGCGATGGCGATGACGCGGGCAGCGGCCGAGCGGATCGACATCGATGCGGCGCTGGCCGGGCGCCTGTCCGACGACATGGCGATCGGGCTGGCTGGCTGGCGCGCCAAGCTGCGGATGCGGCCGGTGCGCGACCTGCTGGTGGCGAGCCCGCTGGACGGAAATATCGGCGCGCTCTGGGCTTTTGGCGTGCGCCAATATCGCCATATCATCACCAACAGCCCGCGCATGTGGGCGGTGGCGACTGGCGCGGTCGCGCTGCAATCGGGTTTCTGGCTCTGGGCGCTGGGCTGGGGCGGCTGGCCGGCGATCGTGATCGGCTATGGCGCGGCCTGGGGCCGGGCGGCGGCGCGGCGGCGGATATTGGGCGCTGTGCTGGAACCGGCGCAGGCAGCGCGTGCGCGGCGATCGCTCTGCTGGGATATGGTGACGCCCTTTGCCGTCTGCTGGGCGCATTTGGCAGTCCAGCTCCAGGCCTCACTTTCCAACCGCATCCGCTGGGGCGGCTGGACCTATCGCGTCGTGCGCGGCCGGGTGGTGGAGATGGAGCGGGGGTAGTTCCATTCCTCCCCGAGACTGGCTCGGGAAGGAATGGGAATGGCTCAGAACCCGGCTGGAAACAGGTGGTTGCCGGCGTCGTCGAGGCGCAGGATCACCTTGCCGGCGACGGCGCCGATCGGCAGGTCGCCATAGAGATGGGGGAAGAGCGCGCCGCCGCGCGACACTTCCCATTTGATCGCCTCGCCAAAGGGGGCGAGGTCGATCATCAGCATGACCAGCCGATCCAGTCCCGCGAAATGCTTGGCCGCCGTCTCGGCCGCCTGATCGCGGGTGGACATGTGGATATAGCCGTCCTGCAGGTCGATCGGCGCGCCCTTGAACACGCCGTCGGCCTTGAACTGGTCATATTGTTCGGCGGTCAGTATCTTGTAGGCGAAAAGCTCGCTCACGCCTCGCCACCCTCGCTGCCGGCTTCCGGTGTCGCCTCGACGTCGCCGTCAGCCGGGACTTCGACATTGTCATCTTCGCTGTCCTCGATCCGCGCGGTAGAGACGACATGCTCGTCCTTGGCGACGTTGAACAGGCGCACGCCGGCCGAGTTGCGGCCAATGACGCGCATCGACGACAGGCCCATGCGGATCAGCTTGGCCTGATCGGTGACCAGCATCAGATGATCCTCCAGCGCGACCGGGAAGCTGCCGACGACCAGGCCGTTGCGGGCGATATTGTCGATATTGGTGATGCCCTGGCCACCGCGACCGGTGCGACGATAGTCATAGGCCGAACTGATCTTGCCATAGCCATTGGCGCAGACGGTCAGGATGAACTGTTCCGCTTGCGCAAAGGCGGCCATGCGTTCGGCGATATTGATCGCCGGGGTTGCCTCATTCTCCTTCCAGGGCGCCGCGCGCAGATAATCGTCGCGCTCCTCGGTGGTCGCGTCGAAGCCCTTGAGGATCGAGAGCGAGATGACCTCGTCGCCGTCCTTCAGGGTCATGCCGCGCACGCCGGTCGAGGTGCGGCTCTGGAACTCGCGCACGTCGGTGGCGGCGAAGCGGATCGCGCGGCCCTGGCGGGTGGCGAGCAGCACGTCATCCTCTTCGGTCAGCAGGGCGACGCCGATCAGGCGATCGTCGCTGCCTTCGTCGAAGCGCATGGCGAGCTTGCCGTTGCTGGGCACATTGGCGAAGGCGTCCATGCTGTTGCGGCGCACGGTGCCGTTCGCGGTGGCGAACATGACGTGCAGTTCCTTCCAGCTGTCCTCATCCTCGGGCAGCGGCAACACGGTGCGGATGGTTTCGCCCGGTGCCAGCGGCAGCAGGTTGACCATCGGCCGGCCGCGGGTGGCGGGGCCACCCTCGGGCAGGCGCCACACCTTCATGCGATAGACCTTGCCGGCGGTCGAGAAGAACAGCACCGGCGTATGGGTCGACGTCACGAACAGTTCGGTGACGGCATCCTCATCCTTGGTCGCCATGCCCGAACGGCCCTTGCCGCCACGGCCCTGGGCGCGGAAGCTTTCGAGCGGGGTGCGCTTGATATAGCCCTGCACGGTGACGGTGACGACCATCTCCTCGCGCTCGATCAAATCCTCGTCGTCGATGCCGTCGGCGGCCGGAGCGATGACCGACACGCGCGGCGTGGCGAATTCGCTTTCGATCGTCTCGAACTCTTCGCGCATCACGGCGTAGAGCTTCACCCGGTCGCCCAGGATGGCGAGATATTCGGCGATCGCTTCGGCCAGCTCGGCCAGTTCCTTGCCGATTTCGTCGCGGCCGAGCGCGGTCAGGCGATGCAGGCGCAGGTCGAGAATGGCGCGGACCTGGACGTCGCTAAGCTTGTAGCTTTCGCCGGTGACTTCGGTCTCGATCGCTTCGACCAGGCGCAGATAGGGCGCGATCTCGCCGATCGGCCATTCGCGTGCCAGCAGCGATTCGCGGGCGGCCGCCGGGCTGGCCGAACCGCGGATGATCTTCACCACCTCGTCGAGATTGGTGACCGCGACGACCAGGCCGAGCAAGATATGGGCGCGGTCGCGCGCCTTGTTGAGCTCGAACTTGGTGCGGCGGGTGATCACCTCCTCGCGGAACTTGACGAACGCCTCGATGATTTCGCGCAGGCCGAGCAGTTCCGGGCGGCCGCCACGGATCGCCAGCATGTTGGCGGGGAAGCTCGACTGTGCCGGGGTGTTGCGCCACAGCTGGTTGAGGACGACGTCCGGGGTGGCGTCGCGCTTCAGGTCCATGACGATGCGCACGCCTTCGCGGCTCGATTCGTCACGAATGTCGCTGATGCCCTCGATCCGCTTGTCCTTGGCGGCTTCGGCGATCTTCTCGACCAGGCCGTTCTTGCCGACCTGATAGGGGATGGAGGTGAGGACGATCGAGCGGCGGTCGCCGCGTCCTTCCTCTACCTCGTGCCGGGCGCGCATCAGGATCGAGCCGCGACCGGTATGATAGGCGCTGCGCGCGCCCGACTGGCCCAGGATCAGCGGCGCGGTCGGGAAATCGGGGCCGGGGACGATCTGGATCAGTTCGTCGGTCGAGATCGCCGGATTCTCGATATAGGCGAGGCAGGCGCGCAGCACTTCACCCAGATTGTGCGGCGGGATGTTGGTCGCCATGCCGACCGCGATGCCGCCGGCGCCGTTGACCAGCAGGTTGGGGAAGCGGGCCGGCAGCACCTGCGGCTCGCTTTCCGACGCGTCATAGTTGGGCGTGAAATCGACGGTATCCTTGTCGAGATCCTCCAGCAGCGCGGTCGCGACCTTGGCCAGGCGCGCTTCGGTGTATCGCATGGCGGCTGGCGGATCGGGATCCATCGAGCCGAAGTTTCCCTGGCCGTCGATCAGCGGCACGCGCATCGACCAGTCCTGGGTCATGCGGGCCAAGGCGTCATAGATCGAGCTGTCGCCATGGGGGTGATATTTACCCATGACTTCACCGACCAGACGGGCGGACTTGCGATAGGGGCGATTGTAGACGAAGCCCGATTCCTGGGCCGAGAAGAGAATGCGGCGATGCACCGGCTTCAGGCCGTCGCGCACGTCCGGCAGGGCGCGGGCGACGATGACGGACATGGCATAGTCGAGATAGCTCGACTTCATCTCGTCAACGATGCTGACGGGGCTGATGTCCGAAGGGTCGGCGAGGACGGTCTCGTCGGTCAATGCGATTCTCTTTTTGGATGGGTGTGATGTGCTGCCACCGCACTAGCCGAGCGAAACAATCCTGTCACCCCTCGCGCGTACGCGCGCGCTCGCACGTGCAGCCAAGGCGGTAATCGGCGGGGCGGCGAAAAGCGGAACGAACGCGCAGCATGACAGTTGCAAAATACGCCGATATAGGCTTGTTCAAAGCCCGTTCACGCGCCGCCCCCTAATCGGCGCACAACCCGGATGTCGCCTGTGGTCCCGGCTGTCAGGCACGAAAAGGAGATGAGGATCATGCGTTTTGTTACCCCGCTGTCGCTCGCGCTGGCTCTGGCGCTGACCGGCGGCGCCGTTTCGGCTCCCGCCTCCGCCGCGAAGAAGGAAGAAAAGCAGGCCGGCCCCAAGCTGAACATTTCGCCCGAAGTGCTGAAGTCGCTGCAGGCCGCGCAGAAGGCTGCCGAAGCCCAGGACTTCGCCGGTGCCAAGGCGGCTTTGGCCGAAGCCGACAGCAAGGCTGCGTCGAATGATGACAAATATCAGATCGGCGCCATCAAGTTGAACACCTCGATTGCTGCCAAGGATACGGCGATGCAGAGCGAGGCGCTGGCCCAGATGCTCGACAGTGGATTGACCCCGCCTGAGCAGGCCGGGCAGTTCAATGCCGTGGCGGCCGATCAGGCGCTCGCTGCCAAGGATTATGATCTTGCGATCAAGCGTGCCCAGGCTGCGCTGGCGGTGAACTACAAGCCGGAATCGGTCAACCCGACCCTGGCGCAGGCCTATTTCGGCAAGGCCGGTACGGCCAACGCATCGGCTGAACCGGCGCGTGGCCTGAACCAGCAGGGGTTGGCTGCGCTCAAGGCGGCGGCAGACGCGACCAAGGCTTCGGGCCAGGCAGTGCCCGCCCAATGGTATCAGATCGGTGTCAGCCGGGCTGCCGCCGCGCGTCTGCCTGAAGTGACCGAATGGGCGAAGCTGGCCTATACCGCCAATCCGAGCGGTGAAAATCTGCGTACCCTGATCCGGCTGTTCCAGCAGGCCAATCCGAACATCACCAACCGCGAAAATCTCGACGTATTGCGCCTGATGGCAGCATCGGGCGGGCTGGTCGTCGCGGCCGACTTCACGGAATATGCCGAAATGGCGTCGAAGACCGGCATTTATGGCGAGGTCAAGTCGGCGATCGACGCAGGGCGCAGCAAGGGTGTCCTGAACGCGAGCCAGGGCGGCGAAACCTATCAGGCGGCTGTCGGCAAGATTCCGGGTGACAAGGCGTCGCTGGCGTCGGCGGAAGCAGACGCGGCAAAGGCTGCCAATGGCAAGATCGCTGCGGCAACGGCCGATGCCTATATGGGCTATGGTGATTATGCCAAGGCATCGAAGATGTTCGAGCTGGCCAAGCAGAAGGGCGGGGTGGATGCCGACGAAATCAATACCCGCATGGGCATCGCCAAGGCGCTGGGTGGTGATGTGGCATCGGCCAAGACTGCGCTCCAGTCGGTTCAGGGCGGCGCACGCAAGCAGATCGCGGATCTGTGGCTGACCTATCTGGCTACCAAGGGCTGATTGGAACGACGCGCCGCCGGCTGGTCCGGCGGCGCGTATTCATTGTGACGACATGACCGGTCGCGGGGCCGGGGATATTATTCGGGGGAGGCCTGTCATGGCCATGCGACGCGTTTCTATTCTGACTTTCGGCCTGCCGGTGGCATTGGCCGGTGCCATGTTGCTGGCGGGGCCGGCGTCCGCAAAGAAGAAGATCGTGGTGGCTGGCCCACCGATCCAGATGTCTGATGCCTTCCGGGCGGATGTCCAGGCTGCCGAAGCTGCGATCAAGGCACGCGACGCATCGACCGCAAATCTGCGGATCGCGACGCTCAGCCCGACAACGGACTTCGAGGCCTATGTGGCCGCGGGCCTGCGGTTCGAGACTGCCGTATTGCGGCGTGACGTCCAGGCGCAGCGCATCGCGCTGACCGACATGTTCAAGACCAGTTCGGTTCCCAAGACGGATGCGCCGCGCCTGCGCTTTGTGGCTGCCTATCTGTCCTATACCGTTGGCAATTATGCTGATGCGGTTGCCCAATTGGATTATGCCAAGACGCTCGGTTATGATGGTCTCGACGCCACCATGCTGCGGGCCGACATTGCGATGCGCAAGGGCAAGCCCAAGGATGCGCGCCCCTTCGTCCAGGAAGCGCTGGCGCGTCAGAAGGCGTCCGGCCAGCCAATTCCGGCAGCCTGGTATGACCGGGCCATTTCCATGGCGTATCAGGCGGGTGACTGGAACGAGGTCAGCAGCCTGTATCGCGAAAGGCTGGAAACCTATCCCTCGACGCCGGAATGGCGTTCGGCGCTGATCAATTATCTGGCGGGGCAGGAGAATGACGCCCAGGTCCAGCTCGACCTGTATCGTCTGCAGGCCGCAAATGGGGCCATGGCCAGCGAGCGCGATTATCAGGCCTATGCCCAGCTTGCGGAAAAGACCGGCAATTTCGCCGAGGCCAAGGCGATCATCGAAGCCGGTCGCGCTGCGGGCAAGCTGACGACGACCCAGGCGACCACGGCGCAACTGCTCAAGGCGGTGACGCCCAAGGCGACCAAGGATATCGCGGCGATGCCAGCGCTGGCCAAGAAGGCGGCTGCTGCAAAGGATGGCAAGGCTGCGCTCGACGCGGCCGATGCCTATTTTTCGCTGGGTCAGTATCCGCAGGCGGTGGAGCAGTATCGCGCGGCGCTCAGCAAGGGCGGGGTCGATGAAGGTCGGGCCAATGCACGATTGGGCATCGCCATGGCCCGGTCCGGCGATCTGACGGGGGCCAAGACGACATTGGCCCAGGTAAATAGCGGAGGCTGGAGCAATGTTGCCGGCTTCTGGTCGGTCTGGGTCGATCTCCAGAACCGCAAGTCGGCGCAGCAGAACGCGGCGCCGACTGCCGGCTGATGAACAAAACGGCCGGATCCCGATGGGACCGGCCGTTTTTTCACCCACAAGGGGGCACATTGGCCATGATGGCTCGGGCCGTCAGACCGGCAGGGGCACGCCCGGGACATTTTTCGACGTCCGGATGGTGAGCGATGTCTTGACGCTCACCACATTGGGGGCGGGTGTCAGCTTCGACGTCAGAAACTGCTGGAAGCTCTGCAGGTCGCGCGCGACCACCTTCAGGATGAAATCGATCTCGCCGTTCAGCATGTGGCACTCGCGGACTTCGGGCAGCGCTGCGACATGGTCCTGAAACGCCTTCAGGTCTGCTTCGGCCTGGCTCTTGAGGCTGACCATCGCGAAAACCGTGATGGTATAGCCCAGCATGGCCGGATCCACGACGGCATGATAGGCCGTGATTGCACCCGCCTCCTCCAGGGCGCGCACGCGGCGCAGGCAAGGCGGAGCGGTCAGCCCGACTTTCCTTGCCAGTTCCACATTCGTCATCCTGCCGTCCTGCTGCAATTCGCCCAGGATCTGCAGGTCGATGTCGTCGATATTAGGCCCCGCCATTAGATTGATTATTTCCTTACCTGTTACGCCCGGCGTATCATAATAATGTTTCAGAGCAATGCAATTGTCCCACTATGCGACGATCCGATTGTGCGCGGGACTAGGCCCTTTCCCTTTAGGAGAGGAGGGCTTATCGGTAAGGAATATCGGTCCGCCGGTGGGGATGATGTTCACGCCTGGCGCGCAAATGGGGACTGTAGTTGCGTTTCAACGATATCATGCAGACAGTGCTCGCGGCAGAAAATCGCGGCGGCCTGGGCGCAGTGACGCTATGGCGTCAGTGCGTCGATCTGCTGGCGCAGCATGACCGCTATGATCGCCCGCCGATGATGGAGGCGGACCGCGATGCGTTGCTCGACCGGCTCGACAGTCTTCGTGGGCGGGTCTCGGAAGTTCAACGAATCGCGACCGTGGTGGAATTGGGGGGGCGGCTGCGTTCGCCCAGCCTGATCCGCTTCTTTGCCAATGATCGTCCCTCGATCGCAGCGGCGGCCATGGCGCGCGCGCAGTTGGCGGACACGCTGTGGGCGCAATTGCTGCCGCAACTGACGCCGACGGCCCGTGGCGTGTTGCGTGGTCGTCGCGACATGGGCGCGGAAACCCGGCATGGGCTGGAGGCATTTGGCCCCGCAGACCTGGTGTTGACGGTGGCGGCCCCGGTGCAGGGCACATATCCGCTGCCGGCGGCGGACATCGCGACATCCGCGATCGTGGAAGCGCCCGCACTATTGCCTATGGCCCGGGACAGGGCGGATGCGGCGCCGACGCACGGCGTGGTGGACCAGGGACAAGATCAGATCCGCAATCTGGTGGATCGCATTGCGCGGTTCACCAGTACGCGCCGTCCCACCGATGCGACCGACGACGTCGCGCCCGCCCGGGCGACGGAGGCGCGCGCCTTCGCATTTGAAACGGATGCCGCCGGCTTGCTGGTCTGGGTCGATCAGGGGCCGCGCGCCGCGCTGGTCGGATTGTCGTTGGGGGAAATGCCGTTGGAAGGGGCCAGTGGTCCCGACGGCCATGTCGCCGGTGCCTTCCAGCGGCGCAGTGGTTTCCAAAATGGACGCTTCACGATTGTCGGTGGGGCGATGGAGGGCGAATGGCGGCTTTCCGCGACGCCGTTCTTTGACCCCCGATCGGGGCGGTTCCAGGGCTATCGCGGACAGGCACGACGGCCTTATTTGCATGAAGTGGCTGCGACGCCGCCGGCAGGGCCAGTCACCATTGCGGGGCTTTCGGCCGATTCCCTGCGCCAGCTGGTGCATGAACTGCGGACCCCCTTGAATGCCATCTTGGGCTTTGCGGAAATTATCGAGCAGGAACTTTTCGGGGCGGCCGGTCCGGAATATCGGGAGATGGCAGGAAATATCGCGGTTGATGCCCGACATCTTCTGGCCGCATTCGACGATCTCGATCTAGCGGCCAAGGTGTCGCGCGGTGATGCGGGCGGCGCGCTGCAGGCGATTGATCCTGCCCTGCTGGTCATGCAGGTTGCAGCGCGATTTCGTGACCAGGGGGGCGATGCCGGCACGCCGATCGATATCGTCATCGCGCCCGACCTGCCGCAGGTCAGTATCGATCCCGTTCAGGGTGAACGCATGATCCAGCATCTGCTGCGCACGCTGATCTCTGTGGCGCCGGTCGGCGAAGCGGTTACCGGGGCCTGCTGGTTCCAGCCGGACGGGGGGGGCGGCCGCGTGGTGCTGTCGATCGATCGGCCTTCGACGCTGGCCGGGATGGAGGAAGCCCATCTGCTTGATCCGGGCTATACGCCCGATGGCGACTGGGCCGACGGGCCGCTGCTGGGCCTGGGCTTTTCATTGCGGCTGATCCGCAGTCTTGCCGCAGGGTGCGGTGGCAGCCTGGATATCGAGGCGGGGCGGGTCATGCTGGTAATCCCGGCGCAGGTGCGGCAGGAAGATGCGGCGGGGAACGCCTGACGCGGAATGGCGCGCGGGCGGGGGAAACGCTATCGCAACCATTCTGTGCCAGGGAAGAGAGATGCAGCCTTCCTTCCATGACGGCAATCTGCTTCGGGCGCCCTTGCCAGAGGACATGATTGCGCTCGATCCCGCCTTCGGTACCCGGTTCATGCTGTTCGTGGATACCGAGGAGGAGTTTGATTGGAACGCGCCGTTCAGCCGTCAGGCGCAGGGTGTGACTGCGCTGGCGGGCATGGCGCGCGGGCAGGCCTATTTTGCCGCCGCCGGGGTCAAGCCGATCTATGTCACCGACTATCCGGTAGTCGAAAATGATGCCGCTGCGGCGATGATGGCGGAATGGGTCGATGCCGACGCGGCGGATATCGGGGCGCATCTGCATCCTTGGGTCAATCCGCCCCATGTGGAAGAGGTGTCGGCGCCGAACAGCTATGTCGGCTTTCTTCCCGAAGCGGTCGAGGCGGCAAAGCTGGAAGCGCTTGCGCGACGGATCGCCGATCGTTTTGGCCAGCGGCCTACGGTCTATCGCGCCGGTCGCTACGGTGTTGGCATGAACAGTGCGCGGCTGCTCGAAGCGGCCGGGTTTCGGCTCGATACGTCGGTTCGCAGCCGATTCGACTATAGCGACCAATATGGGCCCGATTTTCATGGCCTGCCGCAGAACCCCTATTGGGCCGGGCCGAACAGATCCCTGATGGAATTGCCGCTTTCGACCGCGATTACCGGGCTGTTGCGGGCTGGGGGCGAGCGCTTCTATCGCGCGACCCGGACGATCGGGCCGCTGGCGGGAATGCTCGCGCGCGCACGCATGCTTGCGCGCGTTCCCCTGACGCCTGAGGGCATTTCGGCACAGGAGGCAATGGCGGCGATCGACGCGTTGATGGAGGAGGGGGTTCGCGTCCTCAATTTCAGCTTTCACTCGCCCACATTGGAGCCGGGCCATACGCCCTATGTGCGCGAGGAACGGGATCGGACGGCCTTTTATGCGTGGTGGGACGCGGTCCTTAACCATCTGGCACGACGCGGGGTCAGGGCCGCCACATTGGATGCGCTGTTTGACGCAGTTCCGGTGCGTGTGGAGGCTTGCAAAGCGGCCTGATGCTGCCTATCCCGCGACCCGGGGTGGGGCCTGTAGCTCAATGGTTAGAGCTGGCCGCTCATAACGGCTAGGTTGCGGGTTCGAGTCCTGCCAGGCCCACCAAATATTGCTTCCAGAACAGCTCATGTGGTATGGATAAATCCTTGTAAAGCAAGGAGTTGTCGAGCCATGATGGTCCAAAACAGTTCTTAACAGATCAGGTCGGTTCACCGAATCTGGGGGCGAAATTGGGGGTAGAGCGCGCCGAATTGGGGGCTAAATTCCCATGCCGCTTACCATTAATGACATAAAAAACGCCAAGCCTGCTCGCAGCGATTACAAGCTCGCTGATTCCGGAGGGCTTTATCTTCTCGTATCGAAGGCTGGGGGTAAGACCTGGCGCTTCAAATATCGCGTGGGGATCGTTGAAAAGGCCATCACGCTTGGACGCTACCCGGAACTGGGATTAGTCGCTGCGCGAGATGCTCATCATGAGGCCAGGAAGTTACTGGCCGAAGGAAAAGACCCAGCGATAGAGAAAAAAAGGTCAAGCTCGCCAAGGCTGAGGCCTCTAAAGCCACATTCAGGAAACTGGGCAATGAGTGGCTCCTGGATCAAGAGCCCATATGGTCTGTGTCGAACTTCAAACGGGTTCGACATCGTCTCGAGCGCGATCTCTATCCGCTATTTGGCAACATGCCTGTCGGGCAGATCGAGAGTGCAGCCATCCTGCGTGCCCTACGCCGCATAGAAGCGCGTGGATCGATCGAGACCGCCAAGCGGGTGCGTGGCTATATCAAATGCATTTTCCGCCGGGCAAAGGCTGAGGGCTATGTCGATCATCCGATCCTGCTGGAAATCGACGAGATCAAGGATGCTCTCAAGCCAGCTAGGAGAGGAGCGAGGCAACCTGCGTTGACCGAACTGCCCGAACTGCTGGAGCTCCAAAATTGCGTGGACAGATCGACGTCCAATCTACTGGTCAAACTTGCCTCTCGCCTGCTTTCCCTGACCCTTGTGCGGGTGGGACGTGGCTGGCGTGGTCCTAGTTCGGCAGCGGCCAGGCTCTGCCAAAGGCGTGCTGTTCGTCACGATCGAGGACGAAACCGGGGTGGCGCAAGGGATACTCTGGCCCGACCGTTTCGAAATCTACCGGAGGCAGGTGATGTCCGCTTCAATGATCAGCATGCGGGGGCGGCTTCAGAAGGAAGGGGAGGTCATCCACATCATCTGCGATCGGATCATCGATCAGGATGACATGTTGCGCTCAATTGGCACAACGGACGTTCGTCTGGCCACCGGGTGGGGGATGGTGCAAAGCATGGAGCCGGTCCGGACCCGCGCGTAAAGTTGTCGCTACCCAATAGGGCGCTGGCGTCAGCGCCGTTCGATCAGGTCAGGGATTGAGAGGATTTGGTCCGCATCCGTAGCCATGACTTTCATTGAGCTTCTGACCGTCAAGAGGCGGTCGGCAATACTTAGGTATAACTAGATCGGATGCAAAATGAATTGAATTTCCGATGCTACGCCGTTCTAATGGTTCGCTATTCGAACCTGCTTGAAGGATAAATATCCGGCGCAGGAGAGGTGCCAAAGGCCGGAAGGGACTGTCAAAATGCCCACGGCTTCGGGAAAAGTAATACTCAAATAGAGAGGTTCGAGAATTGTGCCGACCCAGTCGGCCTCGGAAGCCGGCGCCGTGTTTGGCAGCCCTCATTTGGACCGCCTCAGAGCGGTGAATTGGCCATCGCTGGCCAGATTGAGGGAGTGCGACATCATGGACAAGCCTTTTTGGAACCTGATCGATCGGATCAGAGCCGCTTCGGACGATGGCGAACTCTTTAACCTGCTCGATGAAGGAACCCATTTCATCGGCTTTACCCAATTTGCCATGGGTCATCACGTTGATCTGAACCAACCACCTGAGGCGGCGATCAGGCTCACCAATTACAATCCGGCGTGGGTCTCAGAATCAATCGGAAGAAAATATTACCGGGACGATCCCGTCCATCGCGCAAGCGTGCTCGATAACGCGCCTTTCGCGTGGGATGATCTCAAGCACATGCTCAATCTGACGTCCAAGCAGAGCAACATACTGCGTCTGCAATGTGTTCGATGCTTGGCCGCTCTCCATTCATCTGACGCTGCCATAATCGCGCGCTTGTTTGGATATCGTTGGCTCGCTGAAGACTTATACCTGTGTCTCGCTCCCCGCGATGCGCCGCAAAGTGGCCGATCTCTTGCACGCTAGCTCGCCCAGGTTTGGCCAAGCGCAAGTCAGCGAACAGCCGATCAAGGTCGGTTACACGCCGTTCGCCCCGCAATAGCCGTGCCACTCTGCGCTTATGGTCTTCGTTGAGCATAGTTCCTGATTGATCAAAATATGCTAATTATCAAGGCCATGCTATGATGTTTCATTTAGGATGTCATCTGTGGTCGCCGTTGGAACCGCAAGTCGGACACCGCAATTCTTGCGGCGCGCTACTGATGTCAGCAGAGGCCGGCGTATTGCTGGCCACGAAGCGGTTGTCCCGTCTCAGGAGGGACAAGATTTTCGCGGTCGTTCCCGATCTAGGATCTGTCGGGGTGGTTGGTGTATCAAAGACGCGGTCGCTCCTCCAGATCCTCGAGCCGGCCATTCGTCCCAGCTGCCGCGCTGAGGTCGACCCTTATTGGTCACTCATTTCCGATTTTTCGTTTCCAGAATACGGACCGGCAGCCTTTTCCCATGGTGAGCGCTCGTCCCTCGCTTACCAACCGTTTCGGCCATTGCAGAAAATACCTACGAGATATCCAGCATGCTCACTGGCTTCTGCATCGGACAGTGGCTTCCTGCTGGAGCGGAATGCAAGGATCCCCGAGAGCATCGCCATGAATGTCGTCGCAGCCTTGTAGGCATCCGCAAACTCATTCTGCGCGAATGTCTTGATGTCGAGCGCGATGTAATCGATCATTTCGGTGTGACCGAGGACGGCATAGCGTTCGGCCGCATCATCGGGCCAAGCATGGGTAGCAAGCTGGGTGACAGCCTGAACCTCCGCTTCGGTCGCCCAGGTCAATAACCATGTCGCATAGAATTCGAGACGCTCATCCAATCGTTCGCTGAGCATCCAATTCTTGCGGGAGTTGACCTCACTCCACGCCCTGACGCGTTGCCCGATCACCGCCTTCAATAGAGCCGTTTTGTCGGAATAGCGCTTGTACAGGGTACTGCGTGGCACGCCGGCGCGTGTCGCAACCGCATCCATGCTTGTCCGCTCAAATCCTTCCGCGAGGAAAATCTCGGTCGCCGCATCCAGGATATTGCGGGTGATCGCCGCAGCCGTCTCGGCAGTCGGCCTGCCTTGCTTCACACCATATGAGTTCATCCTCAATTCTCTCCCGAGCGCGTCACGGGCCATCCCCTCTTGAAACGCTACACATTGTAGCGTTAATTTGCCACGACACATCGTCGCACACGTACGGCAACACACAAAAGATCAAGCAGGAGAGGATCACTAGGCATGGATGCTCCACTTTTTCCGCCGGCCACCGATTTCGCCCAGCCACGACGCCTACCGCAAAGATTGAGCGCAGCCGAAACCCCGATTGCGATACTCAAGACCATCCCGCAGGCATGGGCAATCGTCACAAGGGAGATCCCCGGCATGGATCGTCGGGTTGGTGGTGACCAGATCCGGCCCCACCTCAACAATTTCTCGCTAGAATCGCTGCTGCCTTTCGGAGCGGTACCACGCGACGCTGTGGCGCGCATCGACAGCCAGTTCCTCGCACTGGGAGTGGAGTGGTGATCGACAGCGATTTGCAAACGGATCGACGGAACGTTCTGGCTATGACAGCGGGTACGGCGTTGGTTTCACTGGGGCAGGGCAAAACGGCCTCCGCCGCTGCCACGTCCCGCAGCGCCGGCTCTGTCGGCCGCGCTATTTCGTTCGACGACGACTGGCGCTTTCATCGCGGCGAAGGGCAAGGCTTCGAGGCACTCGGCCTCGATGATACGACGTGGCGGCGGGTGGACCTCCCACATGACTGGAGTGTCGAGGACATTCCCGGAGGCCAGCCGCCCGATCAGTTGGGACCGTTCGACAAGCATGCCCTTGGCGGCAACGCGACCGGGTTCACGGTGGGCGGCGAAGGCTGGTATCGAAAGCGCTTCAGGGTCGATGGTTACCCAGCGGAAGCGATGATCGAGATACTCTTCGGCGGCGCCTATCTTGAGACCGACGTCTGGCTGAACGGCCGACATATTGGCGGCAATGTTCACGGCTACATCCCATTCGCCTTCGATCTGACACCTGCTCTCGATCGAAAGGGCGACAATGTCCTTGCAGTGCGCGTGCGCAACCTCGGCAGGAACACACGTTGGTACGCAGGCTCTGGCCTCTACCGGCAAGTCACGCTCAACGTCCTCCCCGCCTCCACCCGTATCGCGCGTTGGGGCGTTGCCGGCTGGACCCGTCGGATCGAGGGAGGTCGCGCCGAGATCGACATTACCACTCGCATCGAAGGGGCACGGGCCGATATGGACCTTGTCACGCGCCTGCGTGACGAAAATGGAGCGGTGATTGCCGAAGCCGTGGCACCGGTAGATGCAGAGGTCAGCCAGGCGCTGGTGGTGCGCGGACCCCGGCTATGGTCACCAGAAAGCCCCGCCCTTTATACGCTTGAAACGGAACTGAGGCAGGCCGGTCGGACGATCGACCGCACTGAACAGCCTTTTGGTATCCGCATCGTCACCTTCGATCCGCATCGCGGAGTTGCGATCAACGGGACGCCGATCAAACTCCATGGCGGTTGTATTCACCATGATAATGGCCTGCTTGGTGCACGCGCTTTCGCCGATGCCGATGAACGGCGTATCCGCCTGCTCAAGGCGCGTGGCTTCAATGCGGTTCGCAGTTCACACAATCCGTCGGCAGCCAGCCTGCGTAGCGTATGCGACCGCCTGGGCATGCTGCTGATCGAGGAAGCGTTCGACGTCTGGCATGAGAGCAAGGAACCGCAGGACTTTGCCACTCAGTTCCGCGCGCATTGGCAGGACGTCATATCAGCGATGGTCCTGCCAGCACGCAACAGCCCTTCGGTCATCATGTGGAGCATCGGCAACGAGATTCCGAGCCGCGCCACTGACGAAGGCGTGCATTGGGCCTGGACGCTGGCCAATGCGGTCAAGAAACTCGATCCAACGCGCCCGGTGACGGCCGGGCTCAACGGCGTGCTCGGCGCCGAGATGATTGCAGAGGCTGCGACTGCACGGCCGGGTATGGCAGGGAAGCGGGATAATGCGTCGACCATCTTTCTGGATGTTCCGGGCTATAATTATCGGCTGGAGGAGATGCAGCGGGAGTTCGCCCGGCATCCGGAGCGGGTCGTTTATGCCTCCGAGACTTTTCCCAAGAACATGTTCGACTATGCAGAATTATTGCGTCATGAGCCGTCATTCCTGGGCGAGTTCGTCTGGACGGCGATGGATTATATCGGCGAAGCAGGGATCGGCGCCCAAGCCCAGCTCAAGACTGGGAGCCCGCCATTCTACATTGCCGCTTGGCCCTGGGCGAATGCGTGGTGCGGCGATCTCGATCTGCTGGGCTATCAGAAGGCGCAATCGCTAGCTCGCGACGTTGCCTGGGGTTTAAGCTCGCTGGAGATGGCCGTCCAACGACCGGTGTCTGAAGGTATGTTCGAATGGGTCTCAGCCTGGGGTTGGTCAGACGAATTGGAAAGCTGGAGTTGGGCCGGGAACGAGGGCAAGCCACTCGCCGTGCGCCTCTATTCCTCGGCTGACCGGGTCGTGCTGCTGCTGAACGGCAAGCCTGTCGGCGAGAGAAATTTGGCAGCCGGGGACAAGATGTGCGCGGAACTGCAAGTACCTTATGCTCCGGGCGTTTTGGAGGCCATCGCTTATCGCGGCAGCGTGGAAGTCGCCCGCCGCAAGTTGGAGACAGTGGGAGGTGCCGCAAGGCTGCGCCTGCTGCCCGAGCGCCATAGGATAGACAGCAGCCGCCAATCGCTCGCTTTCGTGCCGATCGAGGTGCAGGACAAGGCGGGTCGCCGGCTGCCCGACGACCAACGTCGCATCAGGCTAAACGTCATTGGCGCTGCCGAAATCATCGCCTTTGGCAGCGCCGATCCAATCGGAACGGGTTCGTTGCAGGCGCCCGAGGCGCAAACTTTCCGTGGTCGAGCAATGGCAATTCTGCGTTCACAAGGTGAGCCGGGGACCGTTTGCATTGAAGCACGCTCGGAAGGATTACCGGTAGCTTCGACGACCATAAAGTTTGTTTGACCGACATTGTAGGAGAGACGGAGGTGGAGATGGGCGCGCGCCAATGACGACCCATTATTGCCATTCAGAGATCAATTATCGATGCCCAGCTGCAGAAGGTCAGCTTTTGCAGCTGGCACCATCAGCAACGAGTGATGTTCGGAGCATTCTGGTTATACGTTCAAGCTCGACATGAAATAGGATCTTCAGTCGAGATTGATCCTGATACGGGAGATGTCGCCATCGAGCATGCCATGCGGCGTTCGATAGTCCGTCACCGGCACACCAATGTCCCGGCCGGTGTCCAGTGTTTCAGTGTTGCCGCTGGGCATAAGAATGCTTGAAGGCAAACGGCCTCGCGCGAGTTCTCCTGTTCCACTGCTGATGGACAGCTCGGCCGGACCAGCACGCCCCTCCACCGCAAACCGCATGCGCAGCGTTGTCGCGCCTTTCGGAAGCGTGGCATCGGCTCTGATGCGGATGATTTCCGCCGGGTCGGTCGAACGCGCCCAGACAAATGTGGGATGCCCCTCATCCAGAAAAAGGCTCCAACCGCCAGAGTGGCTGCCCAGCGCCAGGACAACGCCCGAAGCATCGGCCTTGTCGAGCACGATATCCGCATCGAGCGTGAAAGAACGGCCGATCAGGCGCGGCTCGGCAGATGCCGGCAGGCTGACATCCTTGCCCCAGTAATTGAACTGCTTGCGCCCACTGCCTTTCATCATCGCCGGGGTTGCACGGCCGCGGCCGGCGGTATGAAACAGCGGAAAGACATTGTTGCGCCTGGCCTCATCGCGCCAGGTTGCGATCATCGCCTGCACACGCGCAGGGTCTTTGGCCGCAAGGTCCGTCGACTGGCTGAAGTCATGATCCAGATCATAGAGCGACCATTGCAGCGCAGGCTTGGCCCCGTTCCGGGGGACCATCTCCCAGGATAGCCGACCATCCTCGCCGCTCAGGAACCAGCCGTCCTGGTACAGGCCGACCTTGCCGCCCATCTCGAAATATTGCGTGCGCGGCTTGGCTGGCTCGCATCGGTTCAGGCTGGATAGCAGGCTCTGTCCGTCGATAGCCTTCTGCGCGGTGCCCAGCACCATAGTGGGGGCAGGCAGGTGGGTGGCCTCCAGAACGGTGGGGACAATATCGATCAGGTGGCCGAACTGGCCGCAAACCGCGCCAGGATGCGCAACATGCCCCGGCCAGGACAAGATCATGCCATCCCTGATGCCGCCCAGCATCGACGCATATTGCTTGCTCCAGCGCAGCGGCGCATTCATCGCCAGCGCCCAGCCAGCAGCATAATTGCCGTAACTCATCGGCCCGCCCAGCTTGTCGATGTTGGCGTGGGTGTAGACCTCATTTTCGTCATCCGCGCCCATCGCGCGCAGTTCGTTGAACGCCCCTTTCGGGCTGCCCTCCGCGCTGGCGCCATTGTCGCCGATGATAACGGAAACCAATGTATGGTCGAGTTCGCCCATGCGTTCGAGTTCATCGAGCACGCGGCCAAACTGCTCATCCTGATAGGCAAGCTGGGCCGCAGCGACTTCCATCCCCCGTGCAGCATAGGCCTTGTCCTCGGCGGAGAGACTTGCCCATGCGGGGATTTCGGCGGGCCGCGGCGTCAGCTTCGTGCCCTTTGGAACGATCCCTGCTGCAATCTGGCGTTTCAGGGTCTGTGCGCGCACCTCGTCCCAGCCCAGGTCGAACTGGCCCTTGAAGCGCGCAATATATTCGGCGGGTGCCTGATGCGGCGCATGGGTCGAACCGGGGGCGTAGTAGATCAGGAAGGGCTTGTCCGGGGCGCCGGCCTTTTGGTTGTGCACCCAGCGGATGAGATCGTCGGCAAGGCGCCGGTCCAGCATCTTGCCGCCGTTGCCGATGCCGCCTTCGTCCGGGTCAACCCGGCTGGTGCCGCGATACAGGTTGGGCGCGAACTGGTCGCTGTCGCCGGCGTTGAAGCCATAGAAATACTCGAAGCCCAGCCCGGTCGGCCAGTTGTCGAAGGGGCCAGCCTCGCTGCGTTCGTCGGCAGGCGTATTATGATGTTTGCCGATCATGGCAGTGCTGTAGCCGTTGAGACGCAGCATCTGCGCAATGGTAGCCGTTTCGGGCAGGATGGCGCCGCCATATCCAGGAAAGCCGAGGCGCAGGTCGGAAAGATAGCCGACGCCTGCATTATGGTGATTGCGTCCGGTGAGCAGCGCTGCCCGGCTGGGCGAACAGATGGCCGTAGTATGAAAGCGATTGTAACGCTGTCCCATCATCGCCAGCCGCTGGAAGTTCGGCGTGGGTACCGGACCGCCAAATGTGCTCGCCATCGCGAAACCCGTATCGTCCGACATGAATAGCAGAATATTTGGCGCCCCTTCTGGTGGGCGAACGGAGTGGAATGGCATGGGGGTCGAGTCTACGGCTTCTTCGGCAATGACGCCGGTGAAGACAGGCGCAGGGATCGGCAGGACTGTGCGATCCTGCGCGAAAGCGGGGCCGGCGGCGATCATCGCCAGTGTCGCACAGGCGCGGTTGAAATAGCTCTTCATGAATGGAGTTCCTTTGCCGCGGGGGCACCGAATGCGGCGGCGGCCATGACAATCGCATTCTCGAACATGTGGCGGGTGTTGCCGGGCGACACCCCGTCGTGATCAAGCATCTGGATGGCGGTCGTGAGCATGCTCAAGACCAAGCGCAGCCGGCGATGGCCCTCATGGCGGGTCTCAGGCGGCAGACAGGCGACGAGCAATTGGGTCACCCGCTCTGATTGCGGATAGTCTCCAACGACGAAGCCGCGTGCCGCAATCTTGCCGGAGCGTTCCAGCGCGCCCAGGAAGCGAACGAAGCTATGCTGGCCATTGGCGCCGGTTTGCTCGAACAACGGCAGCGCAAACACGGTCATTAAATCGAGAATGGTGGGCGTTTCATCACGCACATCGAGAGCAGCCAGTAATGCACCGCGCCGAGCGTCGATGCCAGGCAGGCGACGGTGAAGGACTGCCTGGATCAGCCCGTCCTTGCTGCCAAAATGATAGGCCACGACGTTAGTGTTCAGCGCGCCGATTGCCGTCGCGATCTGCCGCGTCGAGGTCTTCTCCAGCCCCTCCTCGGAGATCAGCCGTTCCGCCGCATCGATGAGTGCATCGCGCGTCGCTTCCCGGCGCGGATCGTCACGTTGCCGCTTCAAATTCGTCATCTCGCTCTCCCCATCATCTAAATAAGGCGAGTGAGTTATTTTATGCAATCTGTGAGAGAGATCGATTGAAATGCACCGTCTCAGCGATGTTTGAGCCTCACGTCAGCGCCAGTGACTGACGTGCGATGGCAAATAGCTGGCAGATGATGTGATCCGAGGGCTCAATGCTCGATATGTCAGCGGAAAGCATGAGGCTGTGGGATGGTCAGGCTGACAGATTTCGGCTTCCGTCGCCGACCCTTTGCAGCCGCTCAGGGTGCTAATCCTGATCCCCAAGTGCGGAAGGTCCGGTATTTTGGCATGTCGACCCTGGTACCGCCATTCAGCCTAGCACGGAGAATGGCAGTTGATGGCAAAAGCAGTCCCGGCAAGTCGGTTACACGGGTGATTGTCGCGCCATCTCGATCAGGGCCCTGAAAGCAGCTGAAGCATTTCGCCGGCTAGGATAATAGAGGCACAAGGGTGCGAGCGGCGGCGTCCAGTCTTCCAAAACACGGATCAGGCGTCCCGCCTGGATGTCGTCCCGGACATCGATTTCCATGAAATAACCGATGCCGACATGATCGAGCACGGCGATGCGCGACAAGCTCGCCTCGTCCAGCGTTATGGGGCCGGAAACGTCGATTAAAACGGGCTGGCCGTTCTTCTCGAAGTGCCAGCGATGCAGCGCGCCGTTTGGCAGCCGGATGCGCAAGCAGGAGTGGTGAAGTAGGTCCGGGGGTGTGCGTGGTTTGTCGTTGGCCTCGAAATATTCAGGCGACGCCACGACGGCAAAACTGCGCGGAGGTCCGACTGGAATGGCGATCATGTCGGTCGGCACCAGGTTTGCGGTTCGCAATCCGAGGTCGAACCCCTCAGCGACGATGTCGACAATCCGGCCCTCGGTGACGAGATCGATATGAACCTTGGGATAATGTCGCAGGAACTTCAGCAAAAGTGGGCCGAGTATCTCCCGTGCGCCTGTGGCGAAGGCATTGATCCGCAGAGTTCCGGAGGGTGTTTCCTGCTGTGACCGAGCGGCTCCCATCGCTTCGTGGAGAGTGCTCACAGCGGGTCCAACCTGCTCGACGAAATTTCGTCCAGCATCGGTGAGGGACACGCTGCGAGTCGTGCGATTGAACAGTCGGACGCCAAGCTGCCCTTCCAACTTGCCGATGGCATTGCTTAGCGCAGTGGTGGAAAGCCCCAGTTCCAGCGCTGCCGCGCGGAACGATGCCCGCCGCGCTATCGCGAGCACAGCGTCAAATTCGATCAAACCGTGTTTCGACATTGTCCCGCCTTTCGCAACGCCACATGCCGGTTTAGCCCGATTATCACAATCATTGTACGGCGCTAAATTCTCCTCGTCACCGCAAGGAGCATAGCAATGCCGATCGAACTACCCGAACCCATCGCCGACTATGTCGCGGCCAACGCACGGCTCGATGCAGACGCCATGCTCAAGCCGTTTGCTGCTGACGCGGCTTTCCTGGATAATGGGAAGCGCTTTGAGGGCCACGACCAGATCCGGACCCTGTTCGAGGAAGAGGTCATCGCCGTGAAAGCCATCTTCACACCGGATGCGATCCGCCGCGAAGATGGTCTGGTCGTCGTCGAAGGCCCCGCCCATGGCGACTTTCCCGGTAGTCCCATCCGCTTCACCTACCGCTTCGCGATCGAAGCCGATGCGATCAAGGCAGTGGAGGTCACGGCATGACGATCAAGGCTGATCGGACCGAGTTCGCAGGAAAGCGCGTACTCGTCAGCGGCGGCACCAAAGGTGCGGGCCGCGCCACGGTCGACCAGTTTCTGGCCGGAGGCGCGCGCGTCATCACCGCCGCGCGCGGAACGCCGGAGCCCATCGACGGAGTGGAGTTCGTCCAGGCCGACCTCGCAACCCCGGAAGGCAGCAAGGCGCTGGCGGATGCTGCTCTCGAACGCCTGGGCGGCATTGACATTCTCGCGCATGTCATCGGCGGTTCGTCTTCATTACCGAAAATCCCGACCGATGTTTCGGAAAGGTCGAGCTGGAGAAGGCGGTGCTGGAGAAACGCGGAAGGCCGATCGGCACCGCTGTTCCGCCGACACGCGTGATCATCGCTATCGACGGGTCAGGTTCCATGGCCGGGGCGATCGGTGGCCAGAGCAAGCTTGAACTGGCGCGTCAGTCCGCGCTCGGCTTCATCGATGGTCTCCCGTCCACCGTCCAGGCTTCGCTGCTTGTGTTCGGCCAGCAAGGTGACAATAGCGAGGCTGGCAAGGCAAAGTCCTGTAGAGGCGTTGACGTACTCGCGCCGATGTCGATTGATCGGGCGAGGCTTACTGCCGCGGTGAAGGAAGTTCGCGCCATCGGCTGGACACCGCTCGCCGCCGGGCTCGAGCGCGCGCAGGTGCTACTGGACACTGCCGCGAAGCCCGGCGAACAGGTGATCTACGTCGTCTCCGACGGCAAGGAGACATGCGGCGGTGATCCGGTTGCCGTCGCGCGTCGAATAAATGGCGGCAACACACGGGCGGTGGTGAATATAATCGGTTTCGGACTTCCATCAAAGGACGCGGCAGCGCTCAAGGCGGTTGCAGATGCCGGCGGCGGCGGCTTCGTCAACGTCCAGACCCGCGCCGACTATGATCGGACCATCGCAATGGTGCGGGAGTCAAATCGTCAGTCGGCGAACGCCGTCCGGACGAGCAATGCGATCAGCCGCAACGCGGTCAATACGTCCGACGTGGTCTCCGATGCCTCGCTGTGCATCAGCGACCTGGTAGATGGCGAGAGCAAGCGCATGAGCGATGATCTTTCAGCGCGATGGAAGCGCGGTGAGAAGGTGCCATTCTCCAGCGAGGCGTTGAGGCTCGCGCAGGAACGCCATCGCGGCCTCCTCGATCGTGCGGAGGCCTTTTCGAAAAAGCGTGGTAGCGACGAGGACGCGGCCAGTAGCGAAATGCGTAATGCGGAAAATGTTCAGCGCTGAAGTGCAATCAACCTCCCGGTGCGAAGGTAGAATAGCGCTTCATTTGGTCGCATATTGTCCGGATTCGGCTTGGAAGACATCGCGCGCGAAATTGCGGGCAGCCGTCGCAGTCTTGAAAAGTTCCGCCTGCAACTGGGATGTTACCAGCGGATAGCCTTGAGAATTATGGCGCGTCTCTCGCGTCGTGAGACGGTAATTCCCATCCTCATCCGTGTTGATCAGAAAGGGTTTAACATTTGCACGGGACATAGGCGCTCCTGGTTGAGGGACAGCAGGCCGGCGACGCGAATGCTCCGCCGGTAGAAGAAGTCAGCCCAGCACAGCGGCAACGATCCGCTTAAGTTCGCTGCTGGACAGGGTAGCGGACAACGGCTGATGCGACGGGTGGCCCGGTGGCAGCAGGCTCGCGCCTTTGCCGGCCTTGGATATGGTTTTCATGAAGTTGGTCCTAGCGGCATCATGCCGCATCAATTGGGCTGTTGCCCGGAAATGATGGGTGGGATTGAGCCGCAGTGCACCGGTAGGGCCTCCAGCCCATATGGTGCGCTACAAGCCGTCACGACGACGCCCGATTCTTACGTGCGAGATAGCGCGCATCGCGCGCGGCCTTGCGCTCGGCTTCGGTCAGAACCGGCTTTTGCTTTACTGCTGCTGCGGCGGCCGCTTCCTGCGCCTTCGCATGCTTGAGCGCCTTGGCAGCAAGCAAGGCATGCTGCCGCTTTTCCCGCTTGGCTGCTTCTTTGGCCAGCCGACTGGCCAAGCGGCCGGCGGCAGCCGCCTCATCTATTGGCGGCTTGGCCCGCAGTTGATCGAGTGCCCCTGTACGAGCCCGCGCTGCGGCACCGATGCGCACCTGAAAGCCTGGCTCCTTGTATTTTTCATGCGGTTGGAAAATGTCCTGTTATATATGTGTATTGAAATGGCCGGCCCGGCCACATGATGTTACGGCGTGGCCCGTCCAGACTATCCGATGGACACCGACCGTTGGGAAGAGAAAGCCCCAGCCGCGGATGTCGATGGCGATTTCCATATCGCTGCTTCACGGTGAGAAGCGGCGTCTGCGCCATGGAAATCTTTGCTTTGGCGATCAGAAAGACTGTCCTTATCCCATCATTCATTCGGACGCGCGACCATTCGCGCGTCCTGGCTTCATGAGGGCAATAGTGGACAAAGGGAGAGCCGTGGCGGCCCAATAGCCGTCAAAGTCGACGTTCAGCGACATGCTTGTAGCACGTATCGTCGAATATTGAAACTCTGCGTGGAAGCAAGGCGCTCCGCCTGTCTCTATCGCAGCAGCGCATCGGAGCCGGCCTTTCACAGTCAGCTTCGAGGGGGCAATTCCAATAGCTGACTGTCCGGACCGCAGAGCCAAAAAATGGCCGCCGAACGGCCGCCATGGGTCGGTTGTGATGCATCCGACTGCCCGGCCGTGGGATCATGCCGTCGTCCCAACCGGCTTGGTCCAACGACAAATTTTCATATAATCTGGCGTTCGCGGTCGGTGCTGCGAAGCTGGCCTCCCGTGAACGCGGTGCGGGAGAATATCGGTTGCTGTCAGGCAAAATTTCTGACGCTCCCTGTGCCTCACATCCTTGATCGGGGAAAAATGAGCGCATCCATGGAGAATATGCCGCCACCATGGGCGACAAGGGGAAGCAGGATCGCGGCCCAGCTGAGATGAGTCGGCCATGCGTCGGGATAGACAAATGTCTGGATGACCAGGGTCATGCCGAGCAGGGCGAGTGCCGAAAGCCGTGTGAACAGGCCCAGCAACAGCAATATCGGGAAGAGATGCTCCGCCCAGGTTGCCATTGTTGCCGCAAGCTCGGGCGGAACGATCGGCAGAGCATATTCGGTGCGGAATAATTCATATGTGCTGTCTGTGATGGTGATGATACCCTCTACCTTCGTTCGTCCCGACAGGAAGAATATGGCGGCAATGCCCAGCCGGGCGACCAGCAGCAATAGCGCATCGAGCAACTGCGCCTTGATCCGTCGGACGGTGGTGTTGCGCATTTGCAGGGGCATGTTCATCATTCGTCTCCAGGAAGGTTGGCCGGGACGGAATGGTGCCCCGGCCGCCATGATCAGTCCTTGGGATCAGGCCTTGGGGGAAAGCGCGCCGTTGCCCTTGGGCGTCTTGATCGACGTGCAGGTGCCGGCCTTCACCAGTTTCCAGGCATTGCCCTGATAATCGACCTTCGACGTTCCCGCACAGCTAGTGCCGGCACCGGCCGCGCAGTCATTCTTGCCGGCGAGCGAGACGCCGTAGCATTTCTCCATCTTCGGCGTCGTTTCTGCATGGGCGGACGCGGCGAGCGTGGTCGCCGAAGCGATGGCGATGCTGGCGGCGAGTGCCGCATGGGTGGTACGCATGATGATGATGTCCTCTTCGATCCAGCGCCTCTGCGCGCGGCCCGGACACAGGGCCGGGCCGCGCGGTGACCGGGGAGGAGGCGGGAAGCCCGTGTCACATTGGCAGGTTCGGGGAAGCACAAGCTGCGGTTACAATCGAACGGCGTAAAAATTATCCGTCGATGCTGTAACCGATGGTCGGTCCGGCCCGAACATGCGGGCGAGGAGATTGAATGCAGACCACAGAGGAGCATCTGCGCGCGTTGATGATCGATGGGCTTGACGGCGATGCCGCCGCCCATGCGGCATTGCTGCGCCTGCTTGTTCCGCTGCTGCGGGGTTTCTATCGACGCCGTGTTCGCGGCGCCGACGACGATGTCGAGGATATGGTGCAGGACACTCTTATTGCCGTTCACACCCGCCGCGCGACCTACGATCGCGGGCGTGCCTTCACCGCCTGGCTCTATGCAGTCGCCCGTTACAAGATGATCGACCATTTCCGCCGTGTCGGCAGATTGTGGCCGATCGACGATCTGGAAGACTTGCTGGTCGCCGACGAATTTGAGGCAAGCAGCATCGCAAAGCTCGACATACACGATCTTCTGGAGCAGTTGCCGCCCAAGCAGGCGCGGATGATCCGCGCCACCCGGCTGGAGGGATTGAGCGTCGCCGAAGCGGCAAGCGCGGAAGGCATAGGCGAATCCGATGTGAAGGTTTCGGTGCATCGCGGGCTGAAGGCGCTGATGGCACGGGTGCAGGGGGCGATGCGATGAACACGGATGATCTGATCCGGCATCTTGCCAGTGATACTCACCCGGTAGCCCGAAACAGCGTCGCGCGACGATTGGTTATCGGTATCGTCGCTGGCGGGATCGCATCAGCGCTTCTCATTCTGGCGTCGATCGGTGTCCGCCCGGATCTGGGCATCGCAATGCAGGGCACGTCCTTTTGGGTGAAATGGGGCTATACCTTCTCCCTGTCGATCGCCGCGCTGATGACCACGGCCCAACTCGCACGCCCCGATAGCGGTCGATTGCGCGGATTGTGGGTGCTTGCAATACCTGTCCTGCTTCTTGCGGCGGTCGGCCTGCTCGAACTGGCGCGCACGCCCTCGTCGCAATGGCTGGCAATGTGGCTCGGCCATAGTTGGAAGAGTTGCCCCTGGCTGGTCCTGTCGCTGTCGGCCCCGATCTTCGCCGGTTTGCTATGGTCCTTCCGCAGGCTTGCCCCGACCCGGTTGCGCGCGGCCGGAGCGGCCGCTGGGCTGTTGGCGGGGGCCTTCGCGGCAACAGTCTATTGTATCCACTGCCCCGAAGTGTCGGCGATCTTCGTCCTGACCTGGTATTCGCTGGGAATATTGCTCGCGACCTTGCTCGGCATGCTGGTCGGGCCGCGGCTGTTGCGCTGGTGAAGCGGAAGCCGCGCCATTGCGCGGCATGTTGCCATCGGTTCGGTAAATTTCTGCCGCCCCTGTAACCGGGGGCCGCTCCAGACCGAAAGACAGGGGCCAGATTGGCTTAACATTCTTTCGGAGAGATCATCATGCTCACCTATAACAGCGGCATTGGCATGGCTGCTTCGGCGGCCGCCATCGCGATCGTTTCAGCAGCAGCGGCCCCGGCCGGGGCGCAGGACAGCGCGGATACGAAAGTCGTTCACTGCTACGGCATCAACAGCTGCAAGGGCACGTCGGACTGCAAGACCGCCAGCAACGAATGCAAGGGGCAGAACGTCTGCAAGGGGCATGGTTTCAAGGCCATGACCGTCAAGGCGTGCAAGGCCGCCGGAGGCAGCCTGACCGAGCCGAAATGACGTTTCACTGCCCGGCGTGCACAGGCGCGTCGGGCAGCCCTAATCAGCAGGGAGTGTACCCATGATCCCCTCCTTCTTCGGTTTCGGACTTGGCCTGCGCAAACAGCATTATGCCGACTTTCTGGACCATCGCATTGCGGTCGATTTTCTTGAGGTGATTTCCGAGAATTTCATGATCGACGGCGGTCGGCCGCGACATATTCTGCGCGATATTCGTGCCCGCTACCCCGTCGCCCTGCATGGCGTGTCCATGTCCATCGGTTCCGCCGACGGACTTGATCGGGCCTATCTCACGCGGCTACGCGCGCTTGTCGATGATATCGAGCCGCTGTTCGTGTCGGACCATCTCAGCTGGTCGCGGATCGAGGGCTTCAGTTCGCACGATCTGCTGCCGCTGCCCTACACGCAGGAAGCATTCGATATCGTCAGCTCCAATATCGACCGCGCACAGAACGCGCTGGGCCGTGCGATGCTGATAGAGAACCCGTCGACCTATATTGATTTCGCTCCGGCGGACATGACCGAATGGCAGTTCATCGACGCCCTGTGCGCGCGAACGGGCTGCGGACTGCTGCTCGATGTCAACAATGTGTTCGTCAGCGCCAGCAATCACGGCTTCGACCCTGTCGCCTATCTCGACGGCGTGCCGCATGACCGCGTGCGGCAGATTCATCTCGCCGGGCACAGCCATGGCGACCATCTGCTGATCGACACGCATGACCAGGCGGTGCCTCGGTCCGTGTGGCAACTCTATGCGCATGTCCTGCCGAAACTTGGACCGGTCGCGACGATGATCGAACGCGATGACGCCATCCCGCCGCTGGCCGACCTGCTGGTGGAGCTTTCCACCGCGCGCGGGATATCCGCCGGGAAGTTGGAGGAAGCGGCATGAGCCTGCTGGCGCTTCAGCGCGACATGCGAGACTGGCTGCTACGGGAAGACATGGCTGCTGCCGATCGCATCGGTGCAGAGGCCGGGCCTGGCCTTGCCCTCTATCAGAATAATTACCGCACCCAGCTTGTCACCTGTCTGGAAGTCAGCTTTCCGCGAACCCGTGCGTGGATCGGTGAGGATATGTTTCTTCATGCCGCCGTACATCACATCGACAGCGTCCCGCCGAGCAACTGGACACTAGACGCATATGGACGCGATTTTCCGGCAACACTTGCACGGCTTCACGCTGCCAATCCCGAGATAGCGGAAATCGCTGGCATTGAGCTTGCACTGGAAGAGCTATTCGTCGCAGCCGACAGCCCCGCCGTTCGGCTGGGCGGTTTGGGCAATGTCGACTGGGATCGCGCGGTGTTGACATTCGCGTCGTCGGTCGACCTTATACACCTCCAAACCAATGGCTTTGTCATATGGTCGGCTCTGGTTGATCAGAAAGAACCACCCGCGCCGCAATATCTGGACATGCCCGATATCGTCATTTTGTGGCGTCAGGGCGAGCAGTGCCGCATCAGGACTATCGACGATGCCGAGTCGCAGGCGCTGATCAAACTGCGTCACGGCATGACATTCGGCGCATTGTGCCGTGACATCGCACTGTCGCTCGGAGAAGAGGCTGGCATGACGCTTGTTGGACGGTGGCTGGGCTTATGGCTTTCCGATCATATAGTGGTTGCCATAGACGATCACGGGCAAGCTTCGTCGCCGTGCTTATAGTCAGATGTTAAGGTTGTGTTTTGAAGATACGACTACTGCGGCTCTCTTTGCAGAACGGCAAAATTGTTCGCCAGTTTGCCGAAAAGGCGGAAGGTCTGCATTTTGGGCGCCGGACTCTGGCTCTGAGCGGCTGATAAGGGGCGTTCCAGGCTCTCCTACGCCCAAGCGAACCCATCCGCCAACAGCCGTCACGAAGAAGCCAGATCACCGGCGGCCCGCAACTCCCATCCGGCAGCGCCTTGCCGACGGGAGAGCGTGATAGCGCCATCCAAGAAGGAAATTGCAGTTGCGCTGTCTTCCCGCGCGTTTGCGACCCTAGCCTTGATCCGCAACAGTTCCGGCATCAGGCATTGTTCGCCATTCGCCTCGCACCGCTGGATGGTGGCGTCGATCACATTGCCAGCCTCCGTGAAACGCGAGTCGAACATCAGGCCCTGGGCCAGTGCGATGGAAAAAGGCGTCGTCAGCAGATCATAGCGGGCAGCGCGTAGCCGGACGAGACATTGCTCGATGGCGGCCAGTGCGTCGCCACCTGCTTGCCCGCGCAGGATCGCGAACTCGCCGGCAAATCCGCTGGCGGCGGCGATATAGGGACCGAGCGCATTGGCTTCGGCGCAGTCGGCAAAGGTGGCGAGCGTTTCCTCCGCAGCTGCAAAATCCATCATCCAGCTGTGGATTGACAGCGACCAGATCAGCGCGATGCAGAGCGTCACGGGATGATTGAGCGTCGCGGCTTCCTCGACGGCCTGGCGCGCCAGCGCCCTGGCTCGCTGTTCATCACCGGTCAGCCAGAGCGTGCGGGCCAATGCGATGATCGAGCGATTGCGATGGTCGAAGCCATAGCGGACGGTCCGGCTGCGCAGCGATGGAGGCGAGCAAGCAAGGGACATGTCCAGATCAGCACGCGCCTGAATCTGGTTGCCGGCCAGATGGTGCGAGATGCCCGACAGGGAATAGGCGACGCCGATCGCCTCATCCTCGCCAATCGCTTCCGCTATTTCGATCGCTCGTTCCGCATGGTCCATTGCGACCTGATATTCGCCGATCCGCTCATGAAAAATGTGCAGTCGGCCGAGAATGCGCAACTCGCTCCAGCGATCCTCCAGCCGCCGGGCGATTTCCAGCGCGCGGTCGAGCGCTTTGCCGACTTCCGGTCGGTTGCCGCGGGTGAACATCAGCGCGATGGCCAGCGCGCCCTGCAATTCCAGCTCGATCGCGGTGCCGCGTTCGCTGTCCGCCATTTCGGCAAGCGCCCGGCTGCACCAGTTGCGGCATTCGATAAGGTGCGAGAGATTGAGGAAGACCGGCGCACTGGCAGCGGCAAGGCGCACGGCGATGCGCCGATCCCCGTCTTCGCCAAAGGCCCAGTCGAGCGCGCTGCGGATATTGCCCAGTTGCTGCCGCAAGGGGCGCTGATCCTGAAGGACGTCATCCTCCTGCGCGAGCAGGGCTTCCAGTTCCGCCAGATAATAGGCAGCATGGCGCCGGGCATTGGCATGGAAATCCGACTGCCCACGGGCGAGCAGATGCTGACGCCCATGGGCGCGGGTCATCTCCAGGAGGCGATAGGTGCCCGCGCCACGCATCCGATTGGGCGCGATCAGCGACTTGGCGACCAGTTGATCGACGGCGGCCGCGATATCGTCCGCGCCCACCAGCGCATCGGCCACCACCGCCAGCGCCGCGTCGATCGAGAAGGGGCCGACGAAGATGGCGAGCCGCTCCAGCACGATCCGCTCGACGTCGGGCAGGAGGTCATGGCTCCAGTCGAGCGTCGCCTGCAACGTCTGCTGACGCGGCAGGGCGGTGCGCCGCCCCGGCCACATCAGGCTGAAGCGTTCGCCCAGTTGCCGGGCTGTCGCTTCCAGACCATGGGTCGCGGCGCGCACGGCCGCCAGCTCGATCGGCAGGGCCATGCCGCCCAGCCGGGCGCACAGATCCCCGATCAGGCGCGCATCGCCTTCATCCACCTGGAACAAGCTGTCGGCCGCGCTCGCCCGTTCCAGGAACAGCTCAATCGCGGGATAGGCGCGCAATTGTGTAAGCGTCAGAGCTTCGCCATCGTCGGGATAGCCCAGCGCGTCGAGGCGATGGACGTGTTCGCCACGCACCCGCAACGGCTCGCGCGAGGTGGCAAGGATGCGCACTTGCGGCGCCGCGTCGATGATATGTTCGACCAGTTCGGCGGTGGGGCCGATCAGATGTTCGCAATTGTCGAGCAGCAGCAGAAAGGATTGATCGCGCAGATGGCCCAGGATCACCGCCAGCGGATCGTCGCTCTGCACGGTCAGGCCCATGGCGCCGGCGATCATCGGCCGCACCAGGCCGGGGTTTTCCAACATGCTGAAATCGACGAAGGCGACGCGATTGGCGAATTGTGGGGCGAGGGCGTGGCCGATCTCGATCGCCAGCGACGTCTTGCCGACCCCGCCGGCCCCGACGATGGTGAAAAGGGGGGTGTCTGCAACCCGATCCTGCAACAAGGCCAGATCATCCGAGCGTCCGATCAGATGGGGCAGGCGGGGCGGGATATTATGCGCTGGCGCCAATGGAACGGCTGCCGCCTGCGCAGGGGACGCCATATTTGCAGGGCTCTGCACCGCGACCGGGGCGACGAAGGCATAGCCGACCCCGACCTGGGTCGCGATGTAGCGCGCGCCATCGGTGCCTTCGCCCAGCAGCTTGCGCAGTCCCGCCATGTGGAAACGCAGGCTGCCATCCTCGACCACCACATCGGGCCAGACGCGCTTGAGCAGATCGCGCTTGGAAAGGATTTGGCCCGGTTGTTCGGTCAGCACCACCAGCAGGTCGAAGGAGCGGCCGCCAATCTCCACGGGCATGCCGTCGCGGGTGAGCAGCCGTTCGGCCGGCAGTAGCGCGAAGGGGCCGAAGCTGCGCCGTTCGCCCAGAAGCTGCTTCTCTCCGTCCGCCACGCTTGCACCATCCCATTTCCGGCGACGCTCGCGCCGCTGTCTGCTGCATTGCCATATCGTTAGCGAAAGGCAACGACCAGTAGGATGGCGAGAGATGGACCGGGAAATCAGCCGAAGGTGAAGGAATAGGCTCTGGCTCCCGGCCGGGCGAACTGGATAGCGATGGTGCGATCGCGAACGGGGCCGCTCTGGCGGACAAGCTGGTAGAGCCGGTCTTCCCGCACTTCGCCCCAGCCCTGCGCATCGGTATCGGCGCCATGGCTGGCACCGGGCGCCGCGCCATCGATCGTCACGCGGAAACGGATCGGGTGGCCATCGGGTGCGCCGCCCAGGACCAGATGCGCGTCACGTGCATGGAAGCGATAGCGCAGCGTGCCATTGGGTGCATCCAGGCGGGTAAATTCCGATCCGACGGTCCAGTCGCCTGACACATCCCACCCGCCCAGCGGCAGATCCGTTGCTGCCCTGTAGCTTGCGGTCGCATCCCGGCGCAGGCCGCCGGGCGATTGGAAGCCGGTTGCCTTGTCATGGCCCAGATAAGCTTCGCCCGATGCCAGATTACGCCAGTCGGCCGGCGCCTCGATCCCGCTCCCCTGGGTTGGCGTCACGGGAATGGCGGCAGGATCGTGGCCGGCCTCGGCCAGCAGGCGGCGGATCAATTGTTCGGATTCGGCATAATCGCCCTCGCCGACGCGATAGCCGCGCACCTGCCCCTTGGCGTCGATGAAATAAAAGCCGGGCCAGCCCTGATTGCCGAACGCCTGCCAGACGGCATAGTCATTGTCTTGAAGATTGGGATAGCCCACGCCCAACCGGGCTGTGGCCTGACGGACCTTGGCGGGATCATGCTCGAACCGGAATTCGGGCGCATGGATGCCGACCACGACCAGTCCCTTATCGCCATAACGTTCCTGCCAGGCCCGTAGATAGGGCAGGGCGCGCAGCGAGTTGATGCAGGAATAGGTCCAGAAATTCACTAGCACCACCTTGCCGCGCAGCGAGGCCACGCCACCCGGCACGGGCGTCAGCCAGGGGCCTGCATGATCGAGCACGTCAATGGCCTTTCGAGGAGTGCCGAACGGCGCGGCAAGGGAAGGGGCTGCGCGGATCGCATCGGCGCAGCAGGCGATGGTGGTGGCACCGGCTGCCAGCAGGGCGGCGGCGATGAAGCGGATCGAACGGGTTCTGGTCATGGCGGGCGGCCTTGTGGTTGCTTTCTTGCCCGCAATGTAGCGCCCGGTCGCGCGGGCGCCCGTTAGGTCCCATGCGCGCGTGTTAGTTGGCGGCAGCGGCGCGTCGGCGGATCGCATTTGCAACGGCTAACGGTTCATCATCCCAACTAACGGGCGTTCCGCGCCCGCTCCTCTATCTCCGGGACCATGACTTCCCGGATCGAGGAAATGAACATGACGGAACCCTATTCGACATCACGCCGCCGGTTCATGGCAGGCGCTGCATTGGCAGGCGCGGCCGGGACCATGCCGTCCGCGCTGCGGGCCGCGATCGACGACACGGCTGTTCGGCCCTTTCGCGTCGCCATCCCGCAGGCGGACATTGCAACGATGAAGCGGCGCATCGCCGAAACCCGCTGGGCCGACGCCCAGCCGGTCTCCGACGACAGCCAGGGCGTGCGCCGCCAGACGCTGGAACCGCTGATGGGCTACTGGGCTGGCGCCTATGACTGGCGTCCGGTCGAGGCACAGCTCAATGCGCTGCCGATGTTCAGCACCCGGATCGACGGGCTCGACATCCACTTCATCCATGTCCGCTCGCATCATGCGGGCGCTATGCCGATGATCCTGACCCATGGCTGGCCGGGTTCGATCCTGGAATTTCTGAAGGTCATCGGCCCGCTGACCGATCCGACCGCGCATGGCGGCACGGCCGACGATGCCTTCCACCTCGTCATCCCCTCCATCCCTGGCTTCGGCTTTTCCGAAAAGCCCCGCGTGCCGGGCTGGGGATCCGACCATATCGGTCGGGCCTGGTCAGTGCTGATGCGACGGCTGGGCTATGACCGCTATGTCAGCCAGGGCGGCGATTGCGGATCGGTGATCTCGCAGCGCATGGCGTTGCAGCATGTGCCGGGCCTGATCGGCATCCATCTCAACATGCCGGCCGTCGTGCCGGCCGAGATCGCCCATATCCTTGCCGCCGGCGATCCCGCCCCCGCCACCTTGAGCGCGCCGGAACGCCGGGCCTTCGACCAACTCGCCGTCTTCTGTCGCGACAATGCCGCCTATGCCGCGATGATGAACACGCGGCCGCAGACGATCGGCTATGCGCTGGTGGACTCGCCGGTCGGCATGGCGGCGTGGATGTATGAGAAGATCGCGCAATGGACCTATAGCGACGGCCAGCCCGAGAAAGTGCTGGGCCGCGATGCCATTCTCGATGATCTTTCGCTTTACTGGCTGACCGGCACCGGCGCCTCGGCCGCCCGGATCTATTGGGAAGATCATAGCAATAACTTCAACGCGCGCGGCGTCATCGACCTGCCGGTCGCGATCAGCGTCTTCCCCGGCGAGATTTTCCGCGCGCCCAGAAGTTGGGCCGAGCGCTGCTACAGCCGCCTCCATTATTTCAACGAGGTGGCCGATGGCGGCCATTTCGCCGCCTGGGAACAGCCGATGCTGTTCACGCAGGAACTGCGCGCCGCCTTTCGCTCGCTGCGCTGAACTCCCTCAATAAAAGGAGACTTGCCATGTCCGACACCAAGACGCTCTACACCGCCCAGGTCCATGTGACCGGCGGACGTGAAGGCCACGCCCGCAGTTCCGACGGTCGTCTTGACCTCCCTCTGTCCACACCCGGCGGATCAGGGCAGGGGACCAATCCCGAACAATTGTTCGCGGCCGGCTGGTCTGCCTGTTTCGAAGGCGCGATGGCGATCGCCGCGAAGGCAAAGGGCGTGGCCCTGCCGGACGACCTTGCCATCGATGCGGAGGTGTCGCTGCGCCATGGCGACGAAGGCTATTCGCTTGCCGCCCGGCTCAATGTTTCGGTGCCCGGCCTCGCATCCGACATGGCCCGGCAGATCATCGAACAGGCGCACCGCACCTGCCCTTATTCCAAGGCGATCAAGGGCAATATCGATGCCCTGGTTACGCTCGTCTGAAACCCCGAACCTCAGGAGATTTGACATGCGGACTCTCATCATGGGCGCATTGCTGGCGGGCCTCGCGGCGGGCAATGCGCAGGCGCAGCCAACCAAGCCGACCATCGTCCTCGTCCATGGCGCCTTTGCCGACAGTTCCAGCTGGAACGGGGTGATCTCCTTCCTTGAACAGGATGGCTATCGGGTGGTCGGCGCGCCCAATCCGCTGCGCGGCGTGCGCGCCGATGCCGATGTCGTGGCCGATCTGGTTCGCAGCATCGCGGGACCGGTGATCCTGGTCGGTCATTCCTATGGCGGGTCGGTGATCAGCGAGGCGGCGGCTGGCGACGCCAATGTAAAGGGGCTGGTCTATGTCGCGGCCTTCGCACCTGACGTTGGCGAAACTGCCATCGGCCTGACTGGCAAATTCCCTGGCAGCACGCTTGGGCCGGCACTGGCGCCGCCGGTCTCGCTCGGTTCGGGAGGCAAGGATCTCTATATCCTGCAGGCCCGCTTCCATGACCAGTTCGCCGCCGACGTGCCGCCGGCCGAGGCGCGGCTGATGGCGGCGGGGCAGCGCCCGATCGCCGAAGCCGCCCTGTCGGAAGCCGCGACCCAGGCGGCGTGGAAGACCGTGCCGTCCTGGTTCATCTATGGCGACGCCGACCGCAACATCCCGCCCGCTGCCATGGCCTTCATGGCGCAGCGCGCAGCGGCGCGGCAGAGCGTGGTGATCCGCGGCGCATCGCATGTCGTGATGGTGTCGCACGCGCCCGAGGTCGCCCGGCTGATCGAGAAGGCAGCGACTGCGGACTGAAGACGCCTGCCGAAGGTGGGGCTGATATAAGGATCGGCTGCGCGTGCCGTGCAGCCGATCCTTTCGCGTTCACGGAATCAGCAACAGCTTGCCGGTGGTGGCACGGCTTTCCATCGCGGCATGGGCGATGGCGGCATCGGCTAGCGGGAATGTCGTGGCCGGGGCGATCGTCAGTTGGCCCGTGCGCACCCAGTCGAACAGTTGCGCGGTACGCGCCCGAAGGCGATGGGGCGTCGGGATATGATCGAAGAAGACCGCGTAGCCGAGCTTGATGCTGCGTGGCAGCTTCATGAGGTCGAAGTCCGTCGGGGCGCCCAGCACCGGGCCATACCAGCAGAAGGTGCCCGAACTGCGTAGCGACGCCAGCGATCCTTCAAAGGTGGCCGGTCCCGATCCGTCATAGACGACATCGACGCCGCGTCCGTCCGTCAGGCGCAGCACGGCATCCGCGAAGTCGCCATTGGCGTCGACGATGACATGCTCAGCGCCAGCCGCCTCGGCAGCGGCGACCTTGTCGGCGCTCGACACCCGGCCGATGACGCGACCGCCGCGCAGGCGGATGATCTGGGTCAATATCTGCCCCAGGCCGCCGGCGGCGGCATGGACCAGCGCTATGTCTCCAGCGCGGACGGGATAGAAATCGGTGGCGAAATGGCTGGCGGTCAGGCCCTGCATCATCAGCGACGCGGCGGTCCGGTCGTCAATATCGTCGGGGATCGGTACGGCGGAACCGGCCGGCATGATTACCCGGTCGGCATAGCTGCCCTGCGCATAGACCCAGGCGACCCGCTGGCCGATCGCCAGCCCTTCGACATCGGCCCCCAGCGCGAAGATCCGGCCCGCGCCCTCGACACCGGGTATATGGGGCAGCGGCACATTCATCATGCCGCGACGGATACCGATGTCCATGAAGTTGACACCGACAGCGACAGGCGCGACGGCGATTTCGCCCGGCCCCGGTTGCGGGTCGGGCAATGCCTCCATTTCCAGTACATCGGACCCGCCATAGGCCCGCATGGTGACAGCTTTCATCGTCAGTCTCCTTATATTGAATGATCGTTCCATAATTGGGAAAAAAAGGGGTCAGCGAAGTGCTCGCATCGCAAAGGGGATCATCGCGGCGACATGATCGGCACTGGCGCCGGCCCGTGCGGCAAGGCGGATGCTGGAAATGGTCTGGAGCAGGAAGGTGGCGAGCGGATCGATGGCAATGTCCGCGCCAAGGTCGCCCTGTTGGCGCGCGCGGTGCAGTGCATCGGTCATCGACTGGGCGAGCACCGCGCCGAAACTATCCCGGATGCGGACGAGTTCGGGACGGGTGCAGCCGAACTCGACGACCGAACCGATGCCCATGCAGCCGGCCGCCGCATCCGCCACCACCCGTTCCAGCATGGCGCGGATTCCGTCGATCGCGCGCGGCGCGTTGGCCAGCGCCGCGACATGGGCGGCAACCTCCTGCTGGCAATATTGGCGCAGGGCTGCGCAATAGATGCCCCATTTGTCGCCGAACGTGTCGTAGAGGCTCTGGCGACCGATCCCCATGGCATCGACCAGCATCTGCGCGGATGTGCCTTCATAACCATGGTCGCGGAACACGCCTACGGCTGCAGCAACGGCGGCATCGATATCGAATTGTTTGGGGCGGGCCATGCCCTTCTAGATAGAGTAATGGAACAATCATTCAAGATGTGTCAAAATGCCCATCGCGAAATTTTGCGAGGCCATCATGGGGGTATGTCGCATGCGCGCTCACAGCAGATCACAGCGATTAACAGGCGCATCGCTGGCGATGCGCCTATCAGAAAGCGGTCGCTGTGAGTGCCGGCCAGCTTGGATCCGGTTCAACCCATGGATGGGAGAATGATGATGCGTCAGGATATTGCAGACCCGGTTCGCCGGGATTTCGTTCGCGTCGCCGCCGCCATGGCCGCGACGCTGGTGGCTGGCGGATCGGCGGGGCGGGCGCTTGGCGCTCCGGTTGCCGGTGCGAACCCGCCTGCGCTGGGACAGATCCGTCAGATCGACGCGGGCGTGCTCAATATCGGCTATGTCGACATGGGGCCGCGCGATGGCGCGCCGGTCCTGCTGCTTCATGGCTGGCCCTATGACATCCACGCTTTTGCCGAGGTCGCGCCGCTGCTGGTGGCGCAGGGGCATCGGGTCATCATCCCGCATCTGCGCGGCCATGGCAGCACCGTCTTCCGCGACGCCGCCACCCCGCGCAATGCACAGCAGGCGGCGCTGGGCGCGGATGGCATCGCGCTGATGGATGCGCTGGGCATCCGCCAAGCGGTGGTGGCCGGCTTCGATTGGGGCGCGCGCACGGCGGACATCATGGCGGTGCTGTGGCCCGAACGGTGCAAGGCGCTGGTGTCGGTCAGCGGCTATCTGATCGGCAGCCAGGCGGCCAATGCCAAGCCGCTGCCGCCAGCCGCGGAGCTGCAATGGTGGTATCAATATTATTTCGCGACGGAGCGCGGCAAGGCCGGCTATGCCGCCAATACCAACGCCTTCAACAAGCAGATCTGGCAATTGGCGTCGCCGCGCTGGGCGTTCGACGATGCGACCTTCACCCGGTCGGCAGCCTCCTTCGTCAATCCCGATCATGTTGCGATCGTCATCCACAATTATCGCTGGCGGCTCGGTCTGGCCGAAGGCGAGCCGCAATATGATGCGCTGGAGGCGAAGCTGGCTGCTGGCCCGCCAGTGACGATCCCCGCGATCACGATGGAAGGCGATGCCAATGGCGCGCCGCACCCCGATCCGGCCGCCTATCGCGCCAAGTTCACCGGCGCTTATGCGCATCGTCTGATCGACGGCGGCATCGGTCATAATCTGCCGCAGGAGGCGCCGGCTGCCTTTGCAAAAGCCGTGCTCGACGCCGCACGCATGGCCGGATGAGGGAGCCAAGCGATGACAAGGATCGGCACTCTGGCCCTGGGCATGGCGGCATTGCTGCTGGGCGGATCGGTGGTCTTCGCCAGCCCGGCCCGCAAGGCGCAGGCGTCCCCTATCTATGGCGTGACCCTGCCCAAGGGCTATCGCGACTGGACGCTGATCGGCGTGGCGCAGGAAAATGGCAAGAATGATGATATTCGGGCGATCCTGGGCAATGCCATTGCGGTGAAGGCCTTTCGCGATGGCAAGCGACCTTTTCCCGATGGCGCGGTGATCGTCCGGCTGGCCTGGCGCTATCAGGCCTCTCCGCGCAACGACGCGGTGTTTCCCGCCCCGCAATCCTTCGTTGCCGGCGCGCCAACCAATGTGCAGGTCAGCGTCAAGGATGCGAAGCGCTATGCCGCGACCGGCGGCTGGGGCTATGGCCAGTTCGAGGGCGGTCGCCCCAATCCCGACCCCGCCGTGGTCCAGAGTTGCTTTGCCTGTCACCAGAAGCTGGAGGGGCTGGAAAAGGGCAAGGATTTCGTCTTCACCGACTATGCGGAATAAGGGGCGGCCTTGCTTTACCAGGGCAGGGGGCCATCCTCATTGAAGAAGCCGCCATTGGGGCCGTCTTCCGGCAGCGTCGCAAAGGTCATGACCACCCGCGCGCCCTGTTCGACCGTGCGGGTGCCGGCATGGCCGTTGAGGTCGGTGGCGATATGGCCAGGCGTCACGCTGTTGATGCGGATGTGCCGGTGCGTCGCGCTGCGCTGGAAGGCGTGGGCATAATGTTGTGTCAGCATCAAAATGGCGGTCTTGGACGAGGCATAGGCCAAGATCGTGTCCGACTGGCCGAACAGGGTGGCGGGATCGCTGGTGAGTGCGAGCGAGGCGCTGGTGCTGGAGACGTTGACGATACGCGGCGCGTCGGATCGGACCAGCAGCGGCAGCATCTGCCGCGTCACCCGCACCAGGCCGAAGACATTGGTGTCATAGGTTTCGCGCATGTTTGCCGCCGACGTCTCGATCGTCGGCACGCGCCGCAACATGCCGGCATTATTGACCAATATGTCGATCCGGCCATGCTCGGCCTCGATCTGAGCGGCGGCCGCGATCACGCTGGCGTCGCTGGTCACGTCGATGAGGATCGACTGGACATCGATCCCTTCGGCGCGCAGCTCTGCCGCCGCCTCTGCGCCGCGCCCGGCATCGCGGCTACCAAGCAGCATCGTCATGCCGGCCTGGCCGAGCTGGCGCACCACTTCCTTGCCCAGCCCCTTGTTGGCGCCGGTGACGAACGCGATCCGGCTCATGCGAGCACCGTGCGCGGTTCGAGGAAGGCGTCGAGGCCGAAGCTGCCAAATTCGCGGCCGATTCCCGACTGCTTCACCCCGCCAAAGGGGGCGAGCGGCTCATGCGCGGCGCCGTTGATGACGACCCGGCCGGAATCCAGCTGTCGTGCCACGCGCTTCAGCCGGTCGGGGTCGGTACCCAGCAGATAATTTTGCAGGCCATAATCGCTATCGTTGGCGATCCGGATCGCATCCGCCTCGCCCTGATAGGCGATGATCGACAGCACCGGGCCGAATATCTCCTCGCGCGCGATGCGCATATCATTGTCGACATCGGTGAACAGCGTGGGCCGGACGAACCAGCCGCGATCCAGCCCCATGGGCCGCCCATCGCCGCCCGCCAGCAGGGTCGCGCCCTCCGCCTGGCCGAGCCGGATATAGGATTGTACCCGGTCCCATTGCCTCTGGCTGACCATTGGGCCGATGCGCGATGCCGGGTCGCTGGCCGGGCCGACCTGCCAATCCGCCAGTGCGGCAATCAGGCGATCCTGCAACGCGCCCTTCAGCCGCGCGGGAACCAGGATGCGGGTACCGGCGATACAGGCCTGACCGCTGTTGATGAAGCCGCTCGTCAGGACCTGAACGGCAGCGGCGTCGAGATCTGCATCGTCGAGGATGATCTGCGCGCCCTTGCCCCCAAGTTCGAGCGTGACGCGGGCCATGCGTTCGGCGGCAGCGTGGAGGATCGCCCGGCCGGTGCCGGTCGATCCGGTGAAGCTGATTTTGGCGATGTCGCGATGGGCCGTGAGCGCGGCGCCGGCGACCGCGCCCGATCCGTTGACGATGTTGAGCGCGCCGGCTGGCAGGTCGGCCCGGTGCAGCGCCTGCAGCAGGACATGGGTCTGCAGCGCGCTCATCACGGACGGCTTGATGACGATCGAAGTGCCCGCTGCGATGGCGGTCGCTAGCTTGGCGCAGATGAAGCCGAAATTGCTGTTCCACGGCGTGATCGCCGCAGCAACGCCGATCGGGCGCATTTCGACCTCGGCAACTCCGATCCGGCGCTGCCAGGCATAGCTTTCCAGCACATGTGCCATGTCGAGGAAGACCGAGCCTGCGCGCCGCGCGCTATAGTCGATGAAATAGGTCGGGGCGCCATATTCCTGGCCCATCGCGGATGCCATCGCATCGCCATTGGCGGCTACCACGTCGGCCAGCCGTCGCAGCATCGCGATGCGCTCGGCCACCGTGCTATGGGCCATCACGGGAAAGGCCCGCTTCGCCGAAGCCACGGCCGCATCCACATCCGCCGCGTTCGACAGGCGGACAATGCCGATCCGTTCCTCCGTGGCGGGGTTGAACAAGGGTACCTGTTCATCGCCCGAAACGGGCAGGAACCGGCCGTTGATATAGTTTTCGCTGATCATCTGCATGGCGTGAATCCTCCATCTTGCATATGCGCAGCATGTGGACCCGCGCCGTCGATCTGATAAGAAGGACAAAATTGCACAGATTGATGAGGAATTTCGCGCAATGATGCCCAGCATCGCGGAGATGGAAGCGGTGCTGGCGGTCGCCCGCCATGGCGGCTTTCGGGCGGCTGCTCGTGATCTGCGCCTGTCTTCCTCCGCGCTCAGCCATGCAGTTGCCGCGCTGGAGGAAAGGCTGGCCGTGCGCCTGTTCAACCGGACGACGCGCAGCGTGGTACTGACCGCTGCGGGCGAGCAGTTCTTGGCCGGGATCGGGCCGGCATTGCAGGCGATCAGCCAGACCGTCGATGATCTGGGCGCCAACACCAGCGAACCGTCCGGTACGCTGCGGATCAACACCTCGCCAGGCGCAGCACGCATGATGCTTCAGCCGATCATTCTCGAATATGGCCGCCGCTATCCTCAGGTCATGGTCGAAGTCGTGACCGAAAGCGCGCTGGTCGACATTACCGGCCAGGGCTTCGACGCGGGCGCGCGGCTGGCCGATGCGATCCCGCCTGACATGATTGCCGTGCCGATCTTTCCGCAACTGCGGATGATAGTCGTCGGCGCACCGGCCTATCTGGGTGGGCATCGTGCCCCGATGGTGCCGGCTGATCTGCTCGACCATCGCTGCATCGGCATGCGACTGTCCAGCGGGCGGCTCTATCGCTGGGAGTTCGAGCGACATGGCGAGGCCATGCTGATCGACGCGCCGGGCAATCTCATCCTGGACGCGACCGACCTGATCCTAGACGCGGCCGTCAATGGCGCTGGGCTGGCCTATGTCGAGGAGTGCGGCGCGCTACCCCATATCGCGGCCGGGCGACTGGTCCCGCTGCTCGACGAATGGACACCGCCCTTTGCCGGCCTGTCGCTCTATTTCGCCGGGCGGCGCCATATTCCGCGCAAGTTGCAGGCACTGATCGAACTAATCCGCGAGATGCACAGGCAGAACGAAGATTTGACCAACCTCATTCTGCGCTAGAGGGACCACAAGAAGCTATGATCGCCACAATGGTCGAAGAGATGCCTTACGTCTGATGCATTCTTTTCACCGTCTACTTCTCGCACTGCATGGGAAAGCGGACGGTCGGCACTTAGATGATCAAAATTGCTGCCGGAATGACCGGCGTGGGTGTGCGCCGTGCGAAGGCGGCACTTTCTAGTGGGTGAAAGGCCCACCCGGCGATGCTCCAGCCGGAAGCAACCGGGGCAGGCATGGAGGTGACGATATGTCTGAAGCCCTCGGATGACGGTCACGTAGGTGACCGTGCGAGCGTACAGGTCGTAACGTGAGTGAACGCTGAGCAATCCTCGAAAAAGACGATGTGCAGGCCGACCCGTTAACCCTTACGGGGAAGGTTGATATGGACGGGCAAGTTTGAGCGACGTTTGAGCCCGTCTGCTGCACCGGGGTAGTGGCGACAGCATGTACGCAAGGAAAGTGCACGCAACACGGGAAGCCCCATGGCGTGCCGAGGGATCGGCAACCGGACGCCCGCGAGGGATGGGACGGGCGCGATGGGGTGGCGGAGAGGCCCGTAATACCGAGGAAGTCGGGTAATGCCGGTGGAGGGAAGGAGCCTCAGTTCAAGATGAACGCAACAAGTGGTGAGGGCAGGAGATTGGGAAACCTATCAACTCCGAAAAGCGTCCAGAAACTACAGAAGGCGTTGCACGCGAAAGCGAAGGCGGAAGCCGGCTATCGTTTCTACGCGCTGTACGACAAGATCATCCGCGTCGACGTCATCAATCGTGAGGAAATTGAGGAGAAGCTCCTCATTCGCCCTGGCAACATCGCCATGCTGGTCAGTGAGACGCCGGGCGTGCGGGTTCAGGCCACATCGCCCGCCCTTGGGGCAGCCAATGTCCGCATCCAGGGCCTCAAGGGTCGCTACACGCAGATACTGGCTGACGGATTGCCGCTCTACGGCGGGCAGACGCCTTCCATCGGTTTGCTGCAAATCCCACCGACCGATCTTGGCCAAGTGGAGATCATCAAGGGCGCTGCCTCGGCGCTCTACGGCCCCTCCGCATTGGGCGGGGTCATCAATCTGGTCTCGCGTCGTCCGGCCGGCGAACCGCAGGGCGAACTGCTGTTCAATGCCACTAGTCGCGACGGGTAGGATGTCACGGGCTATGTGGCCACGCCGCTCAGCAGCGTACTCAGCGCTTCGCTCACGGCCGGCTACGACCGACAAAGCCGGAAGGACCTGAACGACGACGGATGGGCCGACATGCCCGGCTATGAGCGCTTCACGGCCCGACCACGGCTGTTTCTCGATGCTGCCGATGGCACCAAGGCCTTGTTGACTTTCGGCGCGATGGCAGAGCAACGCGACGGCGGAACGATGCCAGGCGCGAATGCGCTGGACGGATCGCCTTTCGCGCAGACGCTGCGCAGCCGACGCTACGATCTGGGCCTTACTGCCGAAACGCCCCTGGAAGGCATCGGGACGCTGCATCTGCGCGCCTCAGGCGTCACCCAGTCGCATCGCCATGTGTTCGGCGACACAGTGGAGAATGACCGCCATCGGACGGCATTTGCCGAGGCGTCGATCGGCGGCAAGGCAGGCGCGACAACATGGCTGGCAGGCGCTGCGGTCCAGCTGGACGACTATCGTTCCAAGGCATTCTCGGCCTTCGACTACAGCTACACCGTGCCCGCGCTGTTCGTGCAGGGCGAGCAGGAGCTGGCTCGCAGGCTGACCTTGGCGGGAAGCCTGCGCTGGGACGCTCATAGCGATTATGGCTCGCACCTTAGCCCGCGCCTTTCCGCGCTTTATCGGCCCGGTGCTTGGACGATCCGCGCTTCGCTCGGGCGCGGCTTCTACGCGCCGACGCCGTTCGTCGAGGAGACAGAGGCCAACGGCCTCGCGCGCCTGCTACCCTATGGAAAGCTCAAGGCGGAGATTGCTGACAGCGGATCGATCGACTTCGGCTACGCCAGCGGACCGTTCGAGGCGAACCTCAGCCTGTTTGCCTCCAACATCGACCATGCCCAGCAGTTGCAGACGGTGGACGCCGTTGCAGACGGTGGACGCGGATCATATCACACTCATCAACGCCAATGGCGTAACGCGGACGCGCGGCGCCGAAGTGCTGCTGCGCTATCATTGGCAGGGTCTTTCTCTAACCGGCAGTTACGTCCATGTTGCCGCGAGCGAACCGGATCCCGATGATCCGGGACGCCGCACCGTGCCTCTGACACCGCGCGACAGTGCAGGCCTTATCGGCATGTGGGAGAAGGAAGAGCGCGGCCGCTTCGGGATCGAGGCCTATTACACCGGGCGGCAATCGCTGGACGACAGTCCCTACAGGTCGCGAAGCAAGCCCCATGTTCAACTCGGCGCGATGGGTGAACTGATACTGGGCAAGGTCAGCCTGTTCCTCAATGCTGAGAACCTGCTCAATGTGCGGCAGACGAAATATGACCCGCTGCTGCTGCCACGCCGGGCGGCGACGGGGGCATGGACGGTCGATGCCTGGGCACCGACTGATGGGTTCGTCCTCAATGGAGGGGTGCGGATTCGCTTCGGCGGGGAATAGGCACGCGCCTCAGTTCACCACGGGCCTGGCGGATGATCTGCCATCCGCCGGACAGGGCAAGGCCGGCCATGATCGCCGCGACCATGATGTCCGGCCAACCCGTGCCAGTGCCGAACACGCCCAGCGCTGCGGCGACCACGGCGATATTGCCGATCGCATCGTTGCGCGAGCAGATCCATACCGAGCGCCGGTTCGCATCACCCGCTCGGTGACGCCACAGCATCGCGGCGCAGGCAAGGTTGGCGACAAGCGCTATCATGCCCACAATACCCATTGTCTCGGCAGCAGGAACTAAGCCCTGCGTCGCCATCCAGATGGTGCTGCCCAGCACCCACAGACCGAACAGCAGTATCGATACGCCCTTGACCATCGCAGCCCGCGCCCGCCACGCCAGCGCCATGCCCGCGACACCAAGGCTGATCGCATAATTGGCAGCGTCGCCCAGAAAGTCGAGCGCGTCAGCTTTCAGTGAAGCTGACCCGGCGGTGACGCCGGCGACGATCTCCACGCCGAACATGACCGCATTGATGGCAAGCGCAATCCACAGCACGCGCCGCCAGGCTGCGTCACTGAGCTTATCCGTATCGTCCTGTGATCCGCTGCAGCATCCGCCAGCCATATGCATCTCCTGTTTCGGTGATGACAGGCTATATAGTCCCTGTAGCAACTACAGGGTCAAGGGTATGGCATTCACGATCGGCGACATGGGCAAGGCGACCGCCACGAAGATCGAGACGATCCGCTATTATGAGAAAATCGGTTTGCTACCCAAGCCGGCGCGCACAACGAGCAATTACCGGGATTATGGGCATGCGGAACTTGGCCGATTGTCCTTCATCCGCCGCGCCCGCGATCTCGGGTTTTCGCTCGATCAAGTCCGGGCGTTGCTCAGCATCTCAGGCGACCGCAGTTGTGATTGCGCCGGGATCGACCGGATAGCCAGAGAGCATCTGCTAGAAGTGGATCGCAAGCTTGCGGACCTTACTTCGCTTCGCAAGGAACTGAAGGCCGTGATCGATTCCTGCGATGGCGGCATCGTTGCTGATTGCCGGATTATCGAGGCGCTTGGACCTGTGCTGCCAGCCTGACGATCACAATTGCTGGCTCTCCCAGGTTCAAAGCAGCTCGTCTCCTTCCGGCAAGTCTGGGGCATCCGGAATAGGGAAGCAGACGGTCCACTCTTGGAACGCAGAAATTTGCGGCTGAGCGTCCGGCGTGGGTCGGTTGTACCGCCGCACGAACAGCTCGATCCGGGGTGACAATACGCTATATTATAAAGTGATGATCGCCTGGTCCCACGGTGCGCAGACCGTCAGGTAAAGCGATATCCGCCCTGCTATTTGCAGGCACCGTCAGCTCAAGCTTCACAGCGTTTGCCTGATAGGCCCATCGGGTCTCAATCAATCCCCTGACGCTGATCAGTTTCGTGCTTGCCTGTGGCACACGAGCGTCAAAGACGGGGGCAACGCGAAACCGCGCGAAGCCCGGTTCGACAGGTTCGATGCCGCCCACTCGCCGGTACAGGAAGCCGCAGACGGCACCCAGCGCATAGTGGTTGAAACTGTTCATCGCGACATCGCCGGTGTCGCCATTCCATCGCTCCCATATCGTCGTAGCGCCCTTGCGCGCCATATAGCCCCAGGAAGGAAATTTCGTGCGCAGCAGCAGATCGAAAGCGAGCCGAGTTTCTCCCACATCGACCAGCGCATCGAGCGCCAGCGGCGTGCCAAGGAACCCCGTTGTGAGCAGCGTTCCACGCTTGCGAATATCTGCCGCCAAGAGCGAGGCGGCTTTCGCGCGAAGCGCCTGCGGAACCAGATTGAGCCGGAGCGCCAGAATATAACTGCATTGGCTGCCGTTTCCGACTCTTCCGTCATCACGAACAAAGGCCGATGCGAAAGCGCTGCGGATCCGATCATGATGCGCGCGCCAAGTTCCGGCCTCGTCAGCGCGGCCCGTCCATTCCGCCATCTGCGCAATCTGCTCCACGGAGCGAGCAAGCATGGCTGTAGCGATAAGCGCCTTGGGGGTCGTCTCGTCCATCGGCGACTTCGCATCGAGCGCGAGCCAGTCGCCAAGATCTGCTCCACGCCCTGTCGACCACAGGCCATCGGGGTTTTTTGCGATTATGCCCTGCGCATAAGCGGTCATCGCCTGCCAATTTTCGTCGACGATCGTGCGATCGCCGCTGTGCAGATAGGCGGTATAGGGGAGCATAACACCGGCATCGCCCCAGCCTGGGGTCGGGCTGTCGGTGCCCCAACCCAGCCCCTGCGGAGAAGGGGTCCAGAGTGGGTAGGCGCCATTGCTGGCCTGCGCGTCGCGCATCGTGCGGGAGAAGGCGCGGGTATAAGCCCCGACATCCATGTTGAAGCTGGCGGCATCCCAGAAAATCTGCGCGTCGCCGGTCCAGCCAAGCCGCTCGTCACGTTGCGGGCAATCGGTCGGAATTCCCATGAAGTTGGAGCGCTGGCTCCACAGCGTATTCAGCCAGAGCTTCTGGACGTCCGGATTGCTGATCTGAAACGTCCCAATTTCAGGCATGGCACTCGAAAGGACCAGGCCAGCGATCATGTCCGAAGTTAGCGTGCTGACCCCGCTGATCTCCGCATAACGAAAGCCCTGGTAACTGAAGACGGGTTCGAGCGTCTCCGATCCGTCTCCGCGCAACCAATAGCGATCTTCCGCCCTTGCCGCCCGCAGGTTTCGACGGTCGAGCTCGCCCTGCTCAGACAAGATTTCAGCATGGCGCACGGTGATCGGCTGCCCTGCAACGCCCTTGACCTGAAGCCGCACGCGACCCGCAAAATTCTGGCCGAAGTCGACAATATGGCGTGCTTCGCCAAGCTTGCGAATGGTGACTGGCGGCAGTTGTCTGATGATGCGTACCGGCTCGGCAAGTGCCGCCGAAATCGGGGCAATTGGCGTCGGCGCCGTCCAGCACCGATCCCATTTGCTATCGTCGAAGTCCGGACGATCCCAGCCCTGGGACTGCGATCGCAAATCCTGGTCTTCGCCGGCGTAAATTTCCGACATCAATATGGGGGCGCGCGCGTGTCGCCATTGGCCGTCGGTGATGATCCGCTCGATCGAGCCGTCGGACCGGGTCAGTTCCAGCATCAATTGCAGTCGGCGGGGCGCACCGCCAAATGCATAGCGGCCGTCGGGCGCCTGGTAGCTCGCATAATAGCCATCGCCGATCACAGCACCGAGGCAGTTGGTGCCCTTTTGGATCAAATCGGTAACATCATAGGCGCGGTAGGGAATGCGAACGGCGTAATTGACAGGCTCTGCCTGCAGTTCATCGTCATTTACCCGGCGTCCGTTGAGCGACAGGCGATAGCCGCCAAGCGCTGCCGCATAGAGCCGGGCTTGGACAATCGCACTATCGTTGGAGAAGCTGCGCCGCAGCAATCTTGCCGGCGTGGGAGGCCAGGGGAAAATGGGCTGTGAATCCAGCAGCGGCGCCACCACCCAGTTTTCTGCCTCGCCAAGGCGGGTTTCCCAGCTGCCGCTCAACCGTTCGCTCGAGCCACTCAATGCAGGAAGACGGATCTGTCCGGCAATCGAGACGAATGGCTTGATGAAGAAGCCCGGTGCAGGCGCAATATCCAGGCTAAGCAGATGATCACCGGCCGGGAGCTGCAAGGCGAGGCGTGTTGCAGGCGCGCCGCCAAAAGCATTGGGATCGCGCGCAGGCAAGGCGAGTGGTTTGCCGTCGAGCTCCAGCCGTGACATCACGCCATCGCCGAAGATGGACAGCAGCGCGTCGCCTGCATCGCTGCGAAAGGCCAGACGAAAGCTGCGCGGCTTGTCGGGCGCAGGGGCGTTGCCGCCTACCCATTGGACACCGCTGAGCCGGTCTTCGCGCTCGACGGCATCTTCGGCGGCCAGCCAGTCACCCGTCCAGTCCTTCGTCTCGAGAAGGCCCATTTCCCAAGAGGCTGGGTCGCTCCAGCCGGTGTTGCCCTTTCCATTCCAGACCTGCACTTTCCAATGGCAGGTCTCGCGCGAGCGCAAGGGTCTGCCTTCATACCGGATGCCCGTGCAGGCGGAGCCTTTGATGCGCCCGCTGTCCCATATGTCGCCGACATTGCGTCCAAGCAAAGACGAACTGGACGCGACGAGAATGCGATATGCCGACTGCATCGTCTCGTCAGGGCCAGTGATCTGCCAGGACAGGCTGGGATGCCGGTCGTCAATTCCGATCGGGTTCTTCCGCATGGCGGCACGCAACTGGGTGGCGCCGAACCGCAGCGTCGATGCGGCTCGTGCCTGATTGGCGCTCAAGCCCAGAATTGCGCTGGTCGCCATGAAGGAACGACGATCGAATATGGGCATGGGCAGTTCCTTGGAAAATCAATATGCGTCGGGCGAGGGAACGGGTCAGATACTGTTGTCTCGCGCGTACCGGCCAAGATGCAAGCCGCTTGGCTTCAATGTGCGGCGGAAGTTCGTCCTGTCGACAGCTACCAGCCCGAATTGCGCCGTATAGGCCCTGTTCCACTCGAAATTATCGAGCAGCGACCAATGGATATAGCCGCGCACGTCCACGCCATCGGCGATCGCTCGCGAGAGACCCGCGAGCGCTCCGTCGATATAGGCGATCCTGCGGCCGTCATCGGCAGTCGCCACGCCATTTTCAGTGACGATGATCGGCCGCTTGGTGGCTTTGGAGACCCAGCGTACCGTGGCTTCGAGCGCCTGTGGATAGAATTCCATCTCGGTTTGCGTGAGTTCCGCGCCGGATGCGGGCGGCAAGTCGATATCATTGCCAACCACGGCTCGGCCATAGGTCTGGACACCCACGAAATCATCCTTGGCGACCGCGTCGAACCAGGGCGCATAGACCTCCGCAATCTTGCGTTCCAACCCGTTCGCGCCAGGAGCGGATTGTTCGTCAGCAACAGAGAGGCTCAGCCCCAATTGCAGATCGGGGCGCACGGACTTGATCGCCTCGATGGCTCGGCGATGAGCCTCCGCCTGTATTGGGCCGGCACGGCGGATGTCAAAAATCGGCGTCGATGAAAAGCGGTCACTGCCCACCGCCTTGGCGGCGGCTGCCGAAGCCTGGATGAAATATGGCATGGTTGCGCGAAAACCGGGCTGCCATGATAGTTGGGCGGCCAGATTGGGCTCGTTGAAGGTAAGCCCATGACTATAGTTCGGACCCAGCGCCTTGGCAGCCCGCTCGCAAAAGCGCAGGAAATGATCGACATTGGCCTGCTCTTCCCACCCGCCCTTTGCTGCGAACCAGCGCGGGACGGTGAAGTGCGAGTAGGTGATGAAGGGCTTCAGGCCCAGCTCGACGCATCCATCCACCATACGGCGATAATGGTCGAGTTCAGCGTTGGAATATTCTCCCTGCTCCGGTTCGATGCGCGACCATTCGATGCCGAAGCGATAGCAGTTGAGGCCCATCTGCTTGACGAGTGCCATGTCCTCACGCCAGCGATGATAGCTGTCGCAGGCGTCGCCGGAGGGCGCTGCAAAGCTGTTGGGCGTCAGATGCTCCATGACCCAGCTGTCGCTGTTGACATTATTGCCTTCCACTTGATGGGCGGCGGTGGCTGCCCCCCAGAGGAAGTCAGGACGCAGCTTGCGACGCGCGGCGAGCGCAGGACTGGCAAGCATCATCGCAAGACTCCCTCCGGCAAGCTGAAGCATGGAGCGGCGTGAGAGCGCAAAGGGCATATCATCCATCCTCAGAACCGGAACTGAATGTTGGCGCCGATGGTGCGTACGGAATCGAACCCGAATTGCTGCTGATAGGTGGCGACGCCGGAGATCGCGTCGCCGGAATCCAGCCCGATGAAGTTGGGATTATATTCGTTCGTGCAATTCTTGCAGAAGATCGACAGGCGCATGCCATTATCGATCCGCACGCCTGCGCTCGCCCCGATCAGATCGGTCGTCGGCACAGTGGCGCCTGGGGCCTGATTGATGAGGTAATTGATCGGGGTCCGATGGTACCAGTTGCCCTCGATGAAGGGATGCATGGTCCCGTCCGTCTGGAACTCGTAGCTGGCCTGGAGGGACGAAGTGAATTTCGGCGCGGTCGGCGTGCGCTTGCCGCCGGCGTTGAACGAACCGCTTGTTGCGCAGCTGGCGTCGGCTTGACCCGGATAGCATTCGGCGCCCGCAAAATCCTTGAACTTGGAGCTGAGGAAGGTCGCCGACCCGTTGATCGAGAGCCCACGGAACGGGTTGGCATTGACGGTCAGCTCGACGCCTTTGCTGATGACCGATGCCGCGTTCTGGACCACGAAGCTCTGCAGCTGGGTGTCGAGCGACTGGGTCTGGTAATTCTTGAACTTCGTATGAAAGAGTGATGCGTTGACCACGAGATGGCGATTGAACCAGCTCGTCTTGGCGCCGATTTCGGCGGTGTTCGATTTTTCCGGCTTGACCAGCAGCGAGGTCGTTGCGGTTGCGCCGGTGTCATTGAAACCGGGGCCCTTATAGCCGCGACCATAGGAGGCATAGATCATCGCATCGCGCGCCACCTGATATTGGCCGCCCGTGCGCCAGCTGAAATCGGTATGGCCATAGGATTGCGCAATTTCGCCGGGCACGCCGAGGGTCACAAAATAGGCACCGCGATTCTGGTCAAGATCGATGCTGATTTCGTCGCGCGTGACGCGGCCGCCGGCGAAGAGCTTCAGCGCGTCCGTCAGGGCATAGGTCAACTGCCCGAATGCAGCATAGCTGTCGGTCTTCATCCGATAGCGATTGTCCCGCCCGAGGAAATAATCATTGCTGACCGAGCAGGTGGGAGGAAAGGCGCCGGGCACTGCAGCTGCGCCGACGCAGAAGGGGAATGTCGGCAGCAGGAAGTCGGGCAGATAATTATTGCCGGCAATCTGGCTGCGCTGATCGATCGTCGAATGGAAATAATAGAGGCCGGCCTGTCCCGTCAGGCGGTTTCCGGCCGGCAGGGCCACGCGCAGTTCGTTCGAAAACTGATCATAGTCGGCATGGGAATAGTTGATGTTCGCGCCGTTGCTGTTGGTGAAGTCGGTATCGAGCTGGGCGTCGAAATTATAGAATTTCCAGGCAAAGATATTGCTCACGACGAGGCCACTGTCTGCGGTGTAGGAGAGCGAAGCCTGGGCGCCGCCCAGCTTCAGGTCACGCCAATATCCGCCGTCGCCCGCGAAGGTGAAATTCTTGTCGCCTGGAACGATGCCAGATGCTGCAAGCGGGGCTGCATTGACACTTCCCTCGCCAAGCTCGCGATAGGTGCGGTCATAGATGCCCGCGACACCGTGAGATTCGGCATATTCGCCGATGACATAAAGCTCGAGCTCAGGCGTGATCTCCTGGAGATATTTGGCGCGGACCCCATATTGCTTGCGATCCAGGTCGTTGCGGACACCGCCGGTACCGACGAAATTGGTGCCAGGCTCTTCCACGGAATAGGTTCCGTTGATCCGCAATGCTGCGGTGTCGCCGACAGGAATATTGACCGTCTGTCGCGCAATCACGGACCAGGCCTCCGCATCGCTGCCCGGCGTGCTGCGATTGTTGAGCTCCAGGTTGGTCTCGCTGCCGAAACTGCCGAGCTTGGGACGGGTCGATACGACGTTTAGAAGTCCTGCCGAGGCATTTTTGCCAAAGAGAAGCCCTTGCGGCCCGTTCAGCACCTCGACCCGTTCGACGTCGTTGAAAAGTCCCTGGGCAAGGAATGGCCGGCCCAGATTGACGTCGTCGAGTGCGGTCGCCACGCTGGAATCGATCGTGGTCGCAAAGGCCTGCGTCCCGACCCCGCGAATGGCAAAGCTGTTGTCATTGCCGACCTGTAGGCTGGGCGCCGCCAGCGCGACTTGGCTCAAATCATTGAGGTTGCGCGATTTGAGCGTGTCGCCGCCAAGCGCCGTCACGCTCACCGGGACATCCTGAAGCCGTTCGGCGCGACGCTGCGCGGTCACGACAATGTCGGTCACGCCCTCGTTCTGAGCGGTTTCCTGTGCATAGGCTGTATGGGCGACGGAGATCAGGCTCGCGCCAACAAACAATAGTGCCTTCCGCATTTCATCCTCCCTATTTTTGCGCAGCTCGTCCTGCACTTGCCGACCGCTTTGGTCTTTGTCATAAAAACAGTCAATCCTGATTGTTTGTATGGATATCGATCCATTTTTGTTATGCATGCGGTCAGCTGTGATAGATGAGAGGATGGCCGCCGGCGCCAAGCGTCGGCGACCTGTTCATGAAGGAAGATGATGGATCGAGCAGCGCCCAGGGTCAGGCGGACTCAGGAAGAACGGACCACCCAGACGCGGCTGGCCCTCATCGAGGCGACCATCGCTTCGATCGGGGACCATGGATATGCCGGTGCCAGCACTACGTTGATTGCACAGCGCGCGGGTGTCAGCCGCGGTGCGATGCTGCACCATTTCGCCACGCGCGCGGCCTTGATGACGCAGGTGGTGCGCCACGTGTTCGACAATGAAATGGCAGAATATGAAGCGATCCGCGTGCGCACGGGAATGGGCGACAATCTGTTCGATTGGCCCAGCTTGCTCTGGTCGGTACTTAGTCGCCCTCCCGGCATGGCGGTACTCGAAATCCTTCAGGCGACCCGTAGCGATCCTGAGCTCGCCGCGCTCGTCGTGCCGATGCAGGAGGAGGTCGAGCAATCGGCTCTGGCGGTGATGCGGGGCGCTTTTGGCGGCGATGAAGCGCTTGCCCGAACGGTCATGCGCCTGATGGTGTGGTCCGTGCGCGGTTTGTCCATTGCGGACCGTTATCTGCCGCACCGAGCAGAAACTGAACATGCCATCCTCCTCCTAGGAGAGATGATGCGCCTGGCAGTGCCCGATGGGCGGATGGAAAAGATGCGCGCACTGATCGAGGGAAAGACGAAGGGATAGGAGCATCATCGCCCCTATCCCATGCCCTCAGGCTTCCACGGCCTCTCGCTCCTGTTCGGCCCGAAACAGGTGCTGGATGAACTGGCGCGTCTGTCGGCCGCCAACATCGCTTGCGATGTCGATCAGCTGCCGCCCTGGCTCTCGCGCGATGCGCCGCTGCTGCATTTCCAGAACGGCCTGGTCTTCCTTGAAGGTGCGCGCCGTCTGTTCGAAGACTAGGTCGGGAATGTCGCCGCGCGTGATGTTTGTCGCCATCGACCAGAAATAATGGGTCGTCGTCTCGGTCTCCGGGGTGATGCCATGAAAGCCGAGCATCGAGAGACCATGGGATCTATCGCCATCATAGGCGCCCGTCCCTTCGTCACATGCGCCGGTATGAATGCGGATGAAGACCGGCTGGAACTCGATCTCCTGCCAGCGATCGACGAGCCCCTTGAAGCCCGCAGCAGCCACATAGGTCGGCGGGGGGACAGAGGAAGGCATTTTTCGCTCGACGCGAACACCATTTGGCAGGCGGGTGGATATCGTCGGGGTCTTGAAATGCAGTTCCGGATCGCCCCCGATGGTCGAGGGGTGGATATAGGGCAGGTGTGACAAATCCATCAGATTGTCGACCAGCAGCTGCCAATTGCCCTGGACATCATAATGGGCGCTCCGCCAGGCCCAGGCTGGATCTTGATGATAGGGATGATCGGGAATGATCGCGATGTCCGCCTTGTCCGCATCCCCCATCCAGATCCACAGGAGTGCGTCCTTTTCGACCAGTGGGAAATGGCGAACGCGCGCAGTCCTGGGTATCTTGTCCTGTGCGGGGATATGCACGCAGGCACCGTCCGTGCCGAATTCAAGGCCATGATAGGGGCAGCGAATGCTCTCCCCAATCACGACACCCTCGCTCAGCGGCATGGCCCGATGGCAGCAGCGATCCTCGAGCGCAGAGACTTCGCCGCCTTCGGTGCGAAACAGCACGAGCGGTTGCCCCAATATGGTTCGGGAGGTCCGGCTCCCTGGCTGCAATTCATGTCCCCAACCCGCGACATACCAGATGTCGTGGAGGAATGATGATCCGACCGTTGGCCCCGACTGCGCGCTCACATCGCTCTCCTGTCTTATTCTCAAGAAAGCCTAGCGCGCTGCCAGCCAATCAATGTAAATAGTTATATCGATATGCTGGATCAGTTTCATGGATTACCGTAGGCTCGACCTCAATCTGCTGGTGGTGCTGGATGCCTTGCTGGAGGAACGCGGGGTGCACGCGACCGCGCGGCGGCTCAACATGAGCCAGCCGAACGTCAGTTTCGCGCTGGGCAAGCTCCGGCAATTTTTCCAGGACCAGTTGCTGGTGCGGATCGGCAACGCCATGCACCCCACACCCATGGGCGACCGATTGCGGGAACCGGTCCGACGCATATTGGAGATGGTCGATGCCGATCTGCTGGGGCTGCCGGTCTTCGACCCGCTCCATGCGGAACGCTGCTTTTCGATCAGCACATCCGACATCGGCGAGCTCGTCTTCCTGCCGACCCTGCTGGAGGTGCTCAAGGAACGCGCGCCGCGTGCGACCCTGCGCTCCCACTCGATGCCGCCCCATGAGCTGGAGCGCGCCATGTCCGACGGGGTGGTCGATATGGCCATGGGCTATTTCCCGGATCTCCAGGGTAGCAATTTCCTGTGCCAGACATTGTTCGAACACCCCTTCAGCTGCATCCTGCGCAAGGATCATCCTGAGGTGGGTGACGCGCTTTCGCTCGAGCAATTTCTGGGGCTCGGCCATATCCTGGTGTCGCAGAAGGGACGGAGCCAGGAACTGGTGGAAATCCGAATGCAGCAGCTTGGCCTATCCCGCCGTATTCAACTGCAATCTCCCCATTTCATGAGCGTTCCGCTGCTTGTCGCCGGGTCCGACCTCATTTCGACCGTGCCGCATGCGGTCGCTGCCATCTTCGCCACCATGGCGCCACTCAAGCTCTTGCCGCCGCCTTTCGAGACGCCGCTGATAAGTCTCCAGCAATTCTGGCATCGGCGTGTCGATCGCGATCCGGCGATCGTCTGGTTTCGTAGCCTCGTCGCGGAGCTCTTCCTCGGCCGTGATCCGTCGATGCCGGCGGGTCGCGCTATAGGGCGATAGAGGCCGCCTCAGCGCAAATCGAGGCGAACACCGAAGCAATCAGCGCCTCAAGGCTTTCGTCGGCCCGGAAGCCGGCCTTGGTCGCTGATGGCGTTACAAGAGCGGGCTGGGATCCGAACAGGCACTGAAGCTCAGGATCGGGCGCATGAACGACCTGCGTCGGGTCTGAAAACAGTTGTTGGACCAGCTGTCCGATGGTGACATGCAGAGCCGGGCAGGTCAGGCTTATGCCGTCCTCGATGTCGCAATGAAGCGCATGGATCAGGTTCAAGGCTGCCCGCCGCGCAGACAATATCCAGATGCTGGCATCTGCCGATACGGGCAAAGTCATCGGCCGCTGTTCCAGCGCCGCGTGGAAGAGGTCGCTCATGAAAGCAGAGGCGAGACCGCTTGGACCCATGGGGCGAGCAACGATACCTGGCAGGCGCAGCCCGACAGCTTTGATGCTCCCTCGACGAGCGAATTGCGTCAGTGCGATCTCGATCATGCGCTTATGTGCGCCATAAAGGGTGGCCGGCGCGGGCACCGTCTCATCATCGACGGGTGAAGGCGTCGGCCCCAATATCGCAATCGAGCTGGCATAGACGAAGCGGCACGGGCGCTTGGCCTGGTCCATCTGCTCGAGGATGGCGAGCGGGGCATCGACATTGATGCGGCGAGCAAATCCGGGCGTCTGCTCCGTCGCGCCTCCAGGAACGGCGGCGAGATGGATGACGCGGTCGACCCCTTCGAGCAATGCGTCGAGATGCTCCGTGGTGGCCAGGTCGAAAGCGACGGCTTCAAATCCGCTGCCGATCGGTATGGGGGGCGCAGTTAGATCCGTCAGCCTGACAGCGCCATAGCCACCCTCATCGGCCAACAGGCGCGCCACTTGGCGGCCGACAAAACCGGATGCCCCGGTAACCAGCAGGGTCATGCCAGATCGTCGTCGAGGACGCCGTCGATGAGGATGAAGGCGATCCGGCAAGGTGCGCCGGAACGGTTGATCCAGCCATGATTGGTGCCACGCTGAATGATGATGTCGCCGGCATGGGCAACGGTCTCGCCCTCGTCCATCATCAATGTGATGCTGCCCGAGAGCAGGATGCCGTAATCGATCGAACGGGTCCGATGGAAACTGGCATGCCGATCGGATGTCTTGCCGACATGCGCGTCGCTGCCGCCGATCGCATCGAACACGGCATCGAAATCCGCCCCGGCTTGCTCCGGCGGGATGTCCAGGACACGGATGCGTGTCCCGCCCGGCGGCGGCGCCAACAGCAGATGCGTTTCTGCAGGTTCGGCGTCGTTCCGGTCAAGGATGGCGGGTGTCTGCCTGGTGTTCCAGACTTCGTGGAACACCAGGCCCTCCTCCCCCAGATTGTCGAAAACCCGGACCGGGGGCGCATCGCTGGCGATGCGCGATCGTCGATCTGCATCATGGCCGGTTACGATACGACGGAAAGATGTGCCGGGTTCTGTACCCATATATTCTCCTGACGCTCGCGCGAGCCAGAGGCTGACGCGCGAGCTGATTTGGGATCGACTAGAAGCGGAAACCGGCGCGCACGCCATAGGTGCGGGGCGGCCTCAGCTGATTGTAAATGACGCCGGGCTTCGCCGGACTCTGCAGCGAATTGGCAAACACCAGCTCATTCTCGATATTGTTGATGAAGCCGGTCAGGGAGAAATTGCCCGACGGGCTTTCATAGGTGAGCCGCGCATTGGACATCATGTAGGAGCCCTGCCGCCCCAGCTCGAGGAAATCGAGCGAGAGATAGCGGGACGTTTCGATCCGCGTATCAGCTGCCGCAATCAGCTTGCCATGATCGCCGAGTTGGAAGCTATGTTCATAGCCCAGATTGAACACCCACCTGGGCGCGTTGACCAGCGGTCGACCCGAACAATCCACATCATAGATGCGGGCGGCCGGTGAGGCACCGGTCTGGCTCGTGGGCGTCACCGTGCAGCCGATGACCGGCGCCGTGCCGGTCGTCGAATAGGCCTGATAGGTCAGCTCATCATATTTGCTGTGCAGATACTGAATATTGGCCGAAAATTGGTCATTGCTCGTCGGCTGGAACAGCGCCTCCAGTTCAAGACCGTAGATGGTCGACTTACCCGCATTTTCCGTGGTGAAGACCGGGCCGTAGATCGCGCCCGCCGGCGTGCTTGCAACCTGGACTGGACCAAGATGCGAGATCTGCTGGTCTTTATATTTCCAGAGGAACGCTTCCGCGTTCAACTGGACCTTGTTGTCGAAGAAGCGATTCTTCGAGCCGATCGTATAGGCCGTCATATTCTCGGGCGCTGAATAGTTGCGCCCTGTCGCCGCAAACAGCGCGCCCGATTTGAAGCCGGTGGCAACCGATGCGTAGAGCAGCGATCGCGGTCCGACGTCATACTCCACGCCCGCCTTCCATGTGACCTTGTTGAAATCCACGTCGGTACGCGGATAGCTGACGATATCGAGGATGATCGGGGTGAAGTTGCCCTGCGCGGGATTGACGAAACCGACGAAGGGAAGCGTATGCGCCTCGGTTGCCTGGCGTTTTGCATCGGTTGTGTAACGCAGCCCGCCTGTCAGCCGGAATCTGTCGGTTACCGAAAAAGTCGCCTGACCGAAGGCCGCGAGGCTTTCGGTTTCCAGTTCCGAGTTGATCCGGGTGCCATTGCTGGCCTGGTCGAATAGCTGCCGGGCGCTCACATCTTCGGCGAAATAATAGCCGCCAACGACCCATTCGAGGGGGCCGTTATGCCCGCCCAGTCGGGTCTCGAGTGACATCTGGCTCGACTTTTCCTGGACGTCGATCAGGAAACTCGAGGCATAGGAGCGAAAGTCGAGATCCGTCTTGCGATAGGCGGGAATGACGGTGAGCGTTGCAAAGCCAAGATCGGCATTGAGCGTCAGCGCTGCGCCGAAGAAGTCATTGTCCTGATAGCCATCATCGCTGGCGATCGCCTGCGGGACCGGCGGCGTTGGCGAACGGGACACATAAGCCGCAATGACACGCGGATCGCTGGGGCCGAGCCGATGCTTTCCATCGAGCAGCGGCATGATCGTGCCGCCGGAACCCATGCCGCCCACATGCGCATAATCGACCGAAAGGGTGGCGTCGAAACCGGTGCCGGTCTCGCCACGCAATTGGGCGCGAACAGCCTGGCTATCCTCGTCATCATAGCCATCGCTGTAATAGCCGTCGCGCTTCACATATTGCCCCGCGATACGGAAGGCGAGCTTCTCACCCAGGGGCAGGTTGAGCGCGGCCGAACCCTTGATGGCATCGTAATTGCCATATTCCGCGTTGATATATCCCGACGTCTCCCCAAGCTTGGGCTTGGCGGTGATGACGTTGACGGCGCCGCCGGTGGCGTTGCGACCATAAAGGGTGCCCTGAGGCCCTTTGAGCACCTCGACGCGTTCGAGATCATAGAAGAGGCCGGCAGGTGCGGCGGGACGGGACAGATAGACCCCATCGAGATTGAAGGCGACGCCCTGCTCTGCAAAGGCATTGGCGCCAAAAGTGCCGACGCCGCGCAGATAGATCTGGGTGAAGGAAGCCGCAGGCGCCACCTGGAGCGCGGGCACGACCCGGGTGAGATCATTGGCCTGGGTGATGCTCTGCTGAACGAGCGTATCGCCGGCCACTGCGCTGACGGCTATCGCCGCCTTCTGCAAATTCTCGCTACGCCGCTGCGCTGTAACGATGATGTCGGCGATGCCGGATGCCTCGGCCTGCGCCGCCTCGCCGTTGGCCTGCTCCTGGACCAAGGCCGGCGTAACCGGGATCAATATCGCTGCAGCTGTCGCTAGTAGGGCCGCCTTCATGCCTGAATCCTCTCCTGATGTGCGCGCCCGGTTCGACGCATCTGTGAGGAAACAGTAGCGGCTTGATGGTCCATAGGTTAAATCGTTTGATCTTATCGTTATCCAATCATGAAATGGATGGATCATGCGTTTCCGCGGCCTCGACCTCAATCTTCTGGCTGTCTTCGAAGGGCTCATGCAGACGCATTCGGTGTCCGGCGCGGCGCGGCAGATGCATCTGAGCCAGCCCGCGATGAGTGCTGCCCTAGCCCGGCTGCGCGACTATTTCGGTGATCCCCTGCTGGTGACCCATGGCAAACGCATGTATCCGACCGCCTTTGCAGAAAGTCTCGCGCCGCTGGTGCGTGAATGCCTCGGCGGGATTGAGACCCTCCTTGCGACATCGGCCTCCTTTGACCCGGCTGTTTCGCAACGAACCTTCAAGGTCATTGCGTCCGACTATGTGATCACGGCGCTCGTGGCGCCCTTGATGGCGGACCTGTCCAGCCTGGCGCCTGGCGTGAGGCTGCAGCTGATCTCGCCCGATCAGCACAGCCCCGAACTGATCGGGGATGGAAAGGCGGATCTGATGATCAGCCCGCGCGAATTTCTCTCCGCCGATCACCCGACGGAATTGCTGTTCGAGGAAGAGCATGTGGTGGTGGGATGGGACGAGAACCCGTTGCTTCAGGCTCCCATCGACGAAGCGAAATTTCTGGGAGCAGGCCATGTTGGCGTCGCCATTGGTTCCCGGTCCAATATCGCCTTTGCCGATCGACATCTGGCGCTGATGGGCAAGCATCGCCGGATCGAGATATCGACCTCGTCCTTCACAACCGTTCCTTGGCTATTAGTGGGAACCCAGCGCCTGGCAGTCATGCATGAGCGGCTGGCGCGGGCGGCCATGCGCTTATTTCCGCTTACGTCGATGCCATTGCCTTTTGCCTTCCCTGTGATGCAGGAACTTGTCCAGTTCCATCAGACGCGCGCAGCTGACGAAGGGCTCAGCTGGCTTCGTGATCAATTGCGCCGTATAGCCTCCCATCCACAAGATGGATAAATTTCGATCCAAACAATCGAATTTTGATATTCAAAAGCGCGGCCTACACTTCTCCCATAACAGATTTGAGGAGAGGAACGCTTGGAAGCGCAGCGCATATTGGTCATTGGCGGTGGTATCGGGGGCCTGACGGCTGCGATTGCTCTCCGCGCCAAGGGGCACCAGGTAGATGTGATCGAGCGGGATCCCGACTGGTCTGTCTATGGCGTCGGCATCATCCAGCAGTCCAACGTCGTTCGCGCGATGGCGCAACTTGGCCTGCTGGACGATTATCTGTCTGCCGGAGTCGGCTTCGACGCGATCGAGATATTCCTTCCCAACGGGACGAAGATTGCCCGCGTGCCCTCGCCCCGGCTGGTCGAAGGGAAGCCCGCCAATGTCGGCATCGGTCGCCCAGCTCTCCACAAGGTGCTGGGCGACCGTACGCTGTCCAGCGGCGCGACCGTCCGTCTGGGCGTAACAGCCGAGCGCATCGTCGACGGAGCCGACTGCGTGACTGTCGATTTCTCCGATGGCAGCAGCGAGCGCTACGACCTGGTTGTGGGCGCGGACGGAGTCTATTCGCAGACGCGCGACCTCATTTTTCCCGATGCCCCCAAGCCCCAGTTCACCGGCCAGTCGGTATGGCGTTACAATTTCGCGCGCCCCGCAGGGCTGGATGCGCTGCAAGTCTATAACGGCCCAATCGGCGTTGGTCTCGTGCCCATCTCGGACGCGCTCATGTACATGTATGCGACCACGCCCGAGCCCGACAATCCGCGCTATCCGCTCGAGGGGCTGGCAGCGGTCATGCGTGCCAAGCTTTCGGGGACCGCGCCAGCCATTCAGGCGCTGGCGCAAGAGATCACACAAGATAGCGCTGTAGTCTATCGCCCGCTCGAAGGCCTGCTGGTCGAAGGGCCATGGCACAAGGGCAGGATCGTCCTGCTGGGAGACGCAGTCCACGCGACCACGCCGCATCTGGGGCAGGGCGCGGGTATGGCGATCGAAGACAGCCTGGTCCTGGCCGATGAACTCTCCAAACATGATGATCTGGAGAGCGTTTTTGAAGCCTATCATGCCCGCCGGTTCGAGCGGTGCGCCTATATCGTTCGGGCCAGCCTCGCCATCTGCCACGGTCAGATCGGCAAGGGGCCGCCTGTCGATAACGCGGCCGCCACCCATGAAATGTTCGAGATGATCGCCGAGCCGATCTGAGGCGGCAGTCCGCCTCCCATGCTTTTACCCAAGGAGTTATCTGATGAGCCGCGTTTCTGAAATTCGCTATGTCGGCTACGGCGTGCCCGACCTGGCCACCGAGCGGACCTTTTACGCCGATCAGTGGAAGCTGGTCGACGTAGGCGAGCAGGATGGCATGGTCCATTTTGCGGCCGATGGCGGCGAAGAGGCCTATGTCGTGCGCCTGCGCGAGAATGAAGATCGTCGCGTTGACGTGATCGCTCTTGCCGCTGAAAGCCAGGCCGATGTCGATGCGCTTCATGGCAAGGTGGTCGCCGCAGGCTGCCGGATTATCTTTCCACCTCGCAACCTAGCCACATTCGCGGGCGGCTATGGTTTTCGCTTCTTCTCGCTAGACGGCCTGCCATTCGAGATTTCCAGTGATGTCGAGCGGCGTACCGCACGAACGCTCAGCCGTTGGGACGGCATCCCACAGAAAATCAGTCACATCGTCCTCCATTCGCCCGATCATCAAGCTCTGGTCCGCTTCTTCGTCGACGTGTTGGGGTTCAAGATCAGCGACTGGCTGGGCGACTTCATGTGCTTCCTGCGCTGCAATGCAGCTCATCACCGGCTGGCCATCCTCCCGGGGCCTCCCTGTCTCAACCATGTCGCCTACGACATGCTGAGCGTCGACGACATGATGGTCGGCATCAACCGACTGCGCCAGAAGGGCACCGACATTCGTTGGGGTCCGGGCCGGCACACTGCGGGCAACAACACCTTCAGCTATTTCACGACGCCCACCGGCTTCGCCGTCGAATACACTTCTGAACTGGAGGATGTCGATTTCGAGTCACATGAGCCACAGGTCCATGTGCCCGGCCCCAAGGTGATGGATCAGTGGGGCATCGGCACCGGCGGTCCTCAGACCATGCCACATCCCGAGGCCGACAAGGGCCTCTTCCAGCCGGTAGAGGCCTGAACCATGGCGCTGTTCGAATATTTCCCCAACTATATCTGGAATCTCTCGATTTCGATCGCGATGGAGTCGGGCGCCCAACTCGGCGAAATCATCGACATGTGTCAGCCGATCCGGGATGCTGCCAATAGCGGCGCCGACGCCGGCACGCCCCAGTTCATGAAGGCCTGGGCGGCGATGGGCGACAAGCTGCTGGAACTAGCGGGAGAAGATGAAGCCAAAGGGCGCTATTTCTCCGCCTCGAACAAGCTGGAGCGGGCATCGCTCTATCTGATCACGGCCGAACGGATGCAGGGTCATGGCGCGCCCGGACGCGAGGCGACCTATGCCAAGGCGCGAGCGGCCTTCGACCGGTCGACCGCGCTTGGCCAGATCAATCGCGAGCGGGTGGAAATTCCGCTCGAGACCGGAACCATGCCTGCGCTTTTCACCCGTGCGCCCGGGGACGGCAGGAAGCCGGTAGTGGTGTTCTGCAATGGGCTCGATAGCTGCAAGGAGTTGCTTTACTGGAGCCGGCTCCCGGAAGAACTGGCTCGCCGGGGCATATCTACCCTATGTGTGGATCAGCCCGGATCGGGCGAGGCGCTGCGACTGCAAGGTCTGCCTGTCGATCCGCATAGCGAAAGCTGGGCCAGCAAGGCCGTCGACTGGCTCGAGCAACAGCCCGAAGTCGACCCAAAAGCGATCGGCATGACCGGCATCTCGCTGGGGGGGCATTTTGCGCCACGCGCGGTCGCCTATGAGCCGCGCTTTGCCAGTGGCGCGGTCTGGGGGGCCAACCATAATTGGCGTGAGGTGCAGGACAAGCGCATGTCTCGCGAAGGGGAGAATCCGGTTCCCCATTATTGGGCGCATGTCCATTGGGCGTTCGGTGCCAGCGATCAGGAGGACTTCCTGGCGAAATCGCAAGCCATGAATCTCAATGGCCATATGGACCGCATTGAGGTGCCATTCCTCGTCACCCATGGCGGAGACGATCGGCAGATCAGCGTCTCCTACGCAGATGATCTCTATGATCAGCTGATCAATTCACCTCGCCGTGAGAAGGTCATTTTCACTGCGCGAGAAGGCGGCGTCGAGCATGTCGGCGCCGACAATATGGCCTATGGCCGCGACCTCATCTCGGACTGGTTCGCCGAGACGCTGGGTGAGCACGCCCGATAATGACAGAGGTTGCGGTCATCAACGCCTATATCCGCAGGGAGACGCGCATCAGCATGGCAATCAACGCCTTGTTGTCGCTGGTGATCTTCTTTGCGGTGTTCGGAATCGGCCGGCCGGTGGAAAGCTGGGGCGTCGGGCAATGGGTGTTCGATTTTCTTCCGCAGAGCTTCATGATCGCCTTGATGAGCGTTCTCATTCCTGGTGCGCTCGCCCGACAAAAGCTCAAAAATGGGACGCTGGCGCCTGGTCCTCATCGCTCGGTCCTTCCGCGCAATCTGCTGGTGCGCGCACTAATCCTGGCGGGATTATCGGCTAGCATCGGCACAGCTTTGGTTGCCGGATTGGTCTGGATGACGGGTATGGCGACGATCGCCCCAATCCCTGCTCTGCTCTTCAAGACGACCTATGGTGCCATTCTCGCCCTGATCGTCACGCCTCCCGCTCTTCGCGCGGCTTTGGCCGCATGATTTCATCATATCCCGTATTTCAAGGAATGCCCCGATGACCCGCCGTTTCGTCGATCTGTCGATCACGCTCGACAATGATGTGGTTTCCGATCCGCCGTTTCTTCGGCCCAAAATAACCTATCAGGCGCATGGTGAAACCGTCGCCGAGCTCCAGCATTTTTTCCCTGGCGTGACGGCGGAAGACACGCCTGATGGCGCGGGTTTCGCCGCCGCGGAATGGGTGACGCTCACGACCCATAACGGCACGCATCTGGACGCGCCCTATCATTTCCATCCCACCATGGATGGCCGCGACGGCGAACCGCAACGCTCGATCACGATCGACGAAGTGCCGCTGGAATGGTGTTTCCAGCCCGGCGTGAAGCTCGACTTCCGCCATTTCCCCGATGGCTATGTCGCCACCGCAGCCGATGTCGAGGCCGAACTGGCCCGTCTCGGCCACAGCCTCCAGCCGCTCGACATCGTCCTGGTCAACACGGCCGCCGGCACGGCGCTGGGGCAGCCCGACTTTGTCAATCGCGGCTGCGGCATGGGCTATGAGGCGACCATCTATCTGACCGAGCGGGGCGTGCGCGTCACCGGCACCGATGCCTGGTCCTGGGATGCGCCGTTCAGCTACACTGCGCAGAAGGTCAAGGAGACCGGCGACACCTCACTGATCTGGGAAGGGCACAAGGCCGGCCGCGACATCGGCTATTGCCACCTGGAAAAGCTGCACAATCTGGAAAGCCTGCCCGGCTATGGCTTCATGGTCAGCTGCTTCCCGCACAAGATCAAGGGCGCGTCAGCCGGCTGGACCCGCGCGGTCGCAATCTTCGAGGAATAGAGATGCGCCTCGCCACTCTCAGCAATGGTCAGCCGGACGGCTGCCTGATCCTCGTCTCCCGCGATGCCTGTCGTTACCTGTCTGCAGTGGGCATTACGAACACGCTGCAGCAGGCGATCGAGCAATGGGACAGCGTCGAGCCGGCGCTGCGCCAGCTTGCCGACCGACTGGAACAGGGGGACGGCGATGTGCTGGACGAAAGCCGCCTGCTCGCGCCTCTGCCTCGTGCCTGGCAATGGCTCGATGGTTCCGCTTTCCCGCAGCATGGCGAACTGATGCAGAAGGCGTTCAACCTGCCGCCGATCGAGACCGACCGGCCGCTCATGTATCAGGGCCTGTCCGACCGCTTCCTGTCCGGAACGCAGGATGTGGTACTTCCCAGCGAAGCTGACGGCATCGATTTCGAGGGCGAGTTCGGCATCATTACCGATGCCGTGCCGATGGGCACCAGCGCGCAGGACGCTCTGCCCCATATCAAGCTGGTCCTGCTCATCAACGACTGGTCGCTGCGCGCGATCGCACCGATCGAGATGAAGACCGGGTTTGGCTGGGTCCAGGCCAAGCCCGCCTGCTCTGTCGCGCCCTTTGCGGTCACGCCCGATGAACTGGGCGACGCATGGCAGGACGGTCGCGTCCATCTGCCGCTGCAGGTGCACGTCAACGATGTCTGGTTCGGAAATCCCCATGGCGGCGAAATGGCGTTCGGCTTCCATGAACTGGTCGCCCACGCCGCCCGCACCCGCGATCTGGTCGCTGGAACCATCCTTGGCTCTGGAACGGTATCAAACGCCAATTTTGAAGAGGTTGGTTCCTGCTGCGTGTCGGAACGACGCGCCATCGAGATGATCGAAAAAGGTGAACCTCAAACCCCCTTCCTGAGCTTCGGTGATCACGTTTCGCTCGGCGTAGCTGGGAACAACAGATCCGTTTTTGGCAACATCAACCAACAGATCATTGCCGCAAATTTCTGATTCCCAAATTTTCATGCGATCCGGGTTTCTTTGATAGAACCAATTTTGTCAGGACCCGGCGTTGACGGGAGATGATTCGAATGGCCGACGTTGGTCGAGAGCCGTTGAACCGGAACGTCCGGAACTGGGCGACGAAAATTGATGGCTGAGAGTCTCATAAGGGTCGTCAAAGTGGCTGGGAGCGGTCGATCCGGCCGCTGTCGAGCAGCGGTGCGGCGTCGATCCAATCTGCGTCCATCAGCACGGCCAGCCTTTCCGTCGCGGCGAGGATCATGGCCTGTTCCCAGGTGGGGAGAGCGTCGAAGCGATCGGTGAAGCGCTTCTGCAACGGGTCGGGGGCGTCGGCCAGGGCGTCGCGGCCGGCGGGCAGCAGGGTCAGGTTGATCTGGCGCTTGTCGCGTTCGCCGCGCTGGCGCTGGACGAAGCCGAGCGCGACCAGCCGGTCGACGATCGCGGTGATCGTCGCCTGGCTGAATTGCAACGCCTGCGCCACGGCGGAGGGGGTGACGGACAGGCGCGTGTCGATTTCCCGCAGCACCAGCAATTGCGATGGCGTGAGCCCGGTCGTCGTCGCCAGCTGACGGCTGCCGATTTCGGTCGCGCGCAGGATGCGGCGCAGCGCGCGCAGGGTCAGGGAGGCGATTTCGGAATCCATGGGAAGGCGCATAGCGCGAAGTCCCGCAAAGCGCCAACGGGGCCAAAAATTCCTCATTATATACTTCATCATATAAAATATAATTTCGGCTTTGGGGTTGAAGATGGCGCTGATGATCGGCATATAACCGCCCGTCTCGCCGGAGAATCTGCTTCTCCGAGTAAAATATAATTCGGGAGATGAATAATCTTCGATTCCCAAGCTACAGCGGCAGCTTCGCCGCCACGGGCTTCTGCGCGCTCTCGATCGGGCGAGGGGCAGGACATCGTCTTACGCAAGCCCGTCGCCACGGACGGGCCGGCCATCAGCGGATTGATCGCGGCCTGTCCGCCGCTCGATCCCAATTCGGCCTATTGCAACCTGCTGCAATGCACCGACTTTTCCGACAGCTGCGTCGTTGCGGAGCGGGGTGGTGAAGTGGTCGGCTGGGTATCGGGCTATCGCCCGCCGGCAGCGCCCGACAATTTCTTCGTGTGGCAGGTCGCGGTGTCGTCCGCCGCGCGCGGCCAGCGCCTTGCCGGGCGCATGATCGAGGCGCTGCTGGCCCGGCCCGAGCAGGCCGGCGTCACTCATCTGACGACGACCATCACCGACGATAATCGCGCATCCTGGGCCTTGTTTCAGGGGCTGGCGCGGCGGTGGGGCGTTCGGATCGAAAAGACCGCCCGCTTTGAAGAACAGGCCCATTTTGCCAGCGCCCACGCCACCGAATGGCAGGCGCGCATCGGCCCACTGCCGACCCCGGCGCAGAGTTGAGAGAGATTGAAAAGAATGACCGTCACGACCCAGCCCAAACCCACCAGCGCCATGCCCGACACGGCCATTTATGAGCGGCGCGAGTCCGCCGTGCGCAGCTATGCCCGCGCCATGCCGCGCCAGTTCAACCGCGCGGAAGGCGTGTGGATGCACGACAATCAGGGCGGCCGCTATCTCGACTTCCTGTCGGGTTGCTCCACGCTCAACTATGGCCACAATCACTCGGTCCTGAAGGCTGCGCTGGTCGACTATATCGCCGGCGACGGCATCACCCATGGCCTCGACCTGCACACCGATGCCAAGGCCGACTTCCTTGTCACGCTGGAGGATGTGATCCTGCGTCCCCGCGGGCTTGATTATCGCGCCATGTTCACCGGGCCGACCGGTACCAATGCGGTCGAGGCCGCGATCAAGCTGGCGCGCAAGATCACTGGCCGCGAACTGGTGATCGCCTTCACCAACGGCTTCCACGGCATGACGCTGGGCGCGCTCGCCTGCACCGGCAATGCCGCCAAGCGCGGCGGCGCGGGCGTGCCGCTGAGCCATGTCGCCCATGAACCCTATGACGGTTATCATGGTCCCGATGTCGATACCGCCGACCTGCTGGAGCGGCGCCTGTCCGATCCGTCGAGCGGTCTCGACGCGCCGGCCGCCATCCTGGTGGAAACGGTGCAGGGGGAAGGCGGCCTCAATGCCGCCTCGCCGCAATGGCTGCGCCGGATCGCCGAGATCGCCAGGCGCCATGGCGCGCTGATGATCGTTGACGACATCCAGGCCGGCTGTGGCCGTACCGGCAATTTCTTCAGCTTCGAAGGCATGGGTTTCACCCCCGACATCGTCACCATGGCGAAGTCGCTGTCGGGCATGGGCCTGCCCTTCGCGCTCACCCTGTTCCGTCCGGAACTGGATCAATGGGCACCGGGCGAACATAATGGCACCTTCCGGGGCAATAACCATGCCTTCGTCACCGCCACCGCTGCGCTGCGCCATTTCTGGGGCGATGCGCAGTTCGAACAGGATATCGCCCGTCGCGGCGCGCTGCTGGAACGGCGGCTGGACGCGATGGCGGCCGAACATGGCCTGTCGACGCGCGGCCGCGGCATGATGCGCGGCATCGACGTCGGATCGGGCGAAATCGCGCAAACCATCACCGCCGCCTGCTTTGCGCAGGGGCTCATCATCGAAACCAGCGGTGCGCATGACGAGATCGTCAAGGTGCTGGCGCCCCTCGTGATCGAGGACGCCGTGCTGTCGGCCGGCCTCGACATTCTTGAGGAGAGCATCCGGTCCGCGCTGACCGTCACCTATGGCGTCGCTGCAGAATAAGAGGAGATTTCAGACATGATCGTTCGCAAGCTTCAGGACATCCGCAAGTCCGACCGCAATGTGAAGTCCAAGGGTTGGGAAAGTGCCCGCCTTCTGCTGAAGGACGACAATATGGGCTTTTCCTTCCACGTCACCACCATGTACGCGGGCGAGGAATTGCACATGCACTACCAGAACCATCTGGAGGCGGTGCTGGTGCTCAAGGGCACGGGCACGATCGAGGATCTGGGCACCGGCATCACCCATCAGCTGGCGCCCGGCGTCATGTATGCGCTCAATGCCCATGACCAGCATATCGTGCGGCCGGAAACCGATATCCTGTGCGCCTGCACCTTCAATCCTCCGGTCACCGGCAAGGAAGTGCATGACGAGAATGGCGCCTATCCCGCTGATACCAGCGCCGCGCGCGAGCCTGCGCTGGCCGACTGATGCGTGACGCCGGCTTGGGGGCTGCCCGAGCCTGCCACGCCCTTATTACCTTAGATTGAAAAAGGGGGAGTCCCATGAAAGACCTCTACCCGTCCCGCCATGCCGACATGGCGGAATTCTTGCCGCGCCACGATCCGGTCGTCCATGCCGACTGGAGCGCAGGCGCGCCGATCAGCCGCGACCAGGCCGAAGCCTTCGAGCGCGACGGCTATCTGGTGCTGGAAGACATCTTCCCCGACGCGGAAGTCGCCTTCCTCCAGCACGAGGCCCGCAAGCTGCTGGCCGATCCCGATGCACTGGAAGCCGAAACGGTCATCACCGAACCGGGCGGCAAGGAAGTCCGTTCCATCTTCCGCATCCATGCCCAGAGCCGGGTGATCGAGCGGCTGGCGGCGGACAGCCGCCTGGCCGGCGTGGCCCGCTTCCTGCTGGGTGACGATGTCTATATCCACCAGTCGCGGCTCAACTATAAGCCTGGTTTCCAGGGCAAGGAATTCTACTGGCACAGCGATTTCGAGACCTGGCATGTGGAGGATGGCATGCCGCGCATGCGCGCGCTGTCCATGTCCGTGCTGCTGGTGGAAAATACGCCGCATAACGGCCCGTTGATGCTGATCCCCGGATCGCATCGCCAGTATCTGACCTGCGTCGGCGAAACGCCGGAAGACCATTATCGCCAGTCGCTCAAGCGCCAGGAATATGGCGTTCCCGACGAGGATAGCCTGGCCGAACTGGCGCATCATCATGGCATCGTCGCGCCGACCGGCAAGCCCGGATCGGTGGTGATCTTCGACTGCAACATCATGCACGGGTCGAACGGCAACATCACGCCCTTCCCGCGCGCCAATGCCTTTCTGGTCTATAATGCGGTGTCCAACCGGCTGGAGGCGCCCTTTGGTGTCGATCGGCCGCGTCCCGCCTTCATCGCCGCGCGCGGCGAACCGCCAGTCATCACGCCCATCACCGGCCCCCTGATGCAGGAGGCGCTGGCATGAGCAGCCTGCATAGCGTCGAGAAGATCGGCGGCACGTCCATGGCCGCGACCGCGACATTGTTCGACAATGTGCTGATCGCCGGCCGAAAGGGCGCGGACCTCTATCATCGCATCTTCGTCGTGTCGGCCTATGCCGGCATGACCGACCTGCTGCTGGAGCACAAGAAAAGCGGCGAACCGGGTGTCTATGCCCGCTTCGTGGCGGACGAGGATGCGGACGGCTGGCGCCAGGCGATGGAGGCGGTGCGCCGCGCCATGCAGGAGCGCAATGCGACGATGTTCGTCCGCGCCGACCGGCTGGCGGAGGCCAATGCCTTTGTCGACATGCGGATCGATGCTGTCGCCGCCTGTCTTGACGATCTGGCGCGGCTGCGCAGCCATGGTCGCTTCTGCGTCAAGGAACAACTGGTGACGGTGCGCGAACTGCTGGCGGGTCTCGGTGAAGCGCATAGTGCGCATTCGACCGCGCTGCTGCTGCGCGACCGGGGCGTCAATGCGCAGTTTGTCGACCTGACCCTGTGGGACCAGCAGGACATGCGCGAACTGGACGACCGGATCGGCCAGGCGTTCGCGCCGATCGACCTTTCCACCACCCTGCCGATCGTCACCGGCTATGCCGGATGCAGCGAGGGCATGGTGCGCCTCTATGCGCGCGGCTATTCGGAAATGACCTTTTCGCGCATTGCCGTGCTGACGAAGGCGCGCGAGGCGATCATCCACAAGGAGTTTCACCTGTCGAGTGCGGACCCGCGCCTGGTCGGCACGGACAAGGCGCGCAAGATCGGCCGGACCAATTATGACGTGGCGGACCAGCTTGCCAATCTGGGCATGGAGGCGATCCATCCCGGCGCGGGCAGGGGGCTGCGCCAGACCGACATTCCGCTGCGGGTGCGCAACACCTTCGACCGGGAGGATGGCGGGACGCTGATCTGCGGCGCCTATGTCTCCGACACGCCGCGCGTCGAGATCGTCACCGGCGTGCGCCAAGCGCAGGCGCTTCAGTTCTTCGAGCAGGATATGGTCGGCGTGAAAGGCTATGACGCGGCGATATTGGACGCGCTGGCCCGCCATGGCGCCTGGATCGTCAGCAAGGCGTCGAACGCCAACACCATCACCCATTATCTGTCCGCCGATGCGGCGACGGTGAAGCGGGTGATCGCGGATTTGCAGGCGCGCTATCCCGACGCTGCCATATCGGCCCAGCCGGTGGCGATCGTGTCGGTCATCGGCAGCGACATCGCGCGACCGGGGCTGGTGCCCGACGCCCTGCGGGCGCTGGCCGATGCCCATGTGCCGATCGTCGCGATGCAGCACCAGATCCGCAATGTCGACGTGCAGTTCATCGTCGATGTCGATCATTATGAGACCGCCGTGGGCGCGCTGCACCGCGCCCTGGTGGAGGACGGGGCGGAACCGGCGGAGGATCGGCGCGCGGCCTGATCCGCCCCCGGTCACCCCCCATGTTCGCCGCGATTCACCCCGTCCGCAGCCTGCTGCTCGCCATCTTCATGCTGATGGCGGGCAGCGGCTTCCTGTCCACGCTGACCGGCCTGCGGCTGGAGCGGGCAGGGGCAGGCACGATGGCGATCGGTGCGGTCGCCACCGCCTATTTCGGTGGACTTGTGGTGGGCGCGTTGCGGGCTGGGGCGATCGTGCGACAGGTGGGGCATATCCGCGCCTTCGCCGCCTTCGTTTCGCTGTTGTCCGCCAGTACGCTGGCCTATGCGCTGGTCCAGTATCCGCTCTTCTGGGCGTGCCTGCGCCTGATCGACGGCATCTGCGTCGCGGGCGTGTTCATCTGTCTGGAAAGCTGGCTCAACGATCGGGCCGAGGCGGAAACGCGCGGCAGCGTGCTCGCCGCCTATATGGTCGCCCTTTATTCCGGGCAGGCGGTCGGGCAATTGCTGCTGGGCGCCAGCGGCGCCTTGCCGGCGGTGCCGTTCCAGATCGCATCCATCCTCATTTCCCTGGCCATCATCCCGCTCTGCCTGACGCGCAGCAGCGCGCCCGCGCCGGTCGATGCCCAGGCCTTCACCATCCGCGCCCTCTATGCCGCGTCACCGCTTGGCACGGTCGGCTCGGTCGCGACCGGGCTGATGCTGGGCGCCTTCTATGGCATGGCGGCGGTGCATGTGCGCCGGCTGGGACTGGACCTTGGCGCGACCGCCAGTTTCATGATGATCGTCATCCTGGGCGGCGTCGCGTTGCAATGGCCGCTGGGGCGTCTGTCGGACCGGCTCGACCGGCGCCGGGTGATCGTCGGCTGCTTTGCCGCGACGCTGGCGGTCTGCTCGGCACTGGCGATGCTGGTGGCGGGCGGCCCGCTGTTGCTGGCACTCGGCGCCCTGTTCGGGGGGCTCAGCTTCGCCCTCTATCCGCTCTGCGTCGCGCACTGCAACGACCGGCTGCTCGCGACCGAGCGGGTTGCGGCGAGCGGGCGGCTGGTGCTGCTTTATTCGGTTGGGGCGGCGATCGGTCCGCTCGGCGCTGCCCTGCTGATGAGCCTGGCGCCGACGAGCGGCCTCTTCCTCTTCATCGCCTTGTGTGCCGGCGCGACACTGGCCTTCGGTCTCTGGCGCCAGGCGGCCACCCCGCCCGTGCCGGTGCCCGACCAGCAGGAATTCCAGATCGTGCCGCGCACGACGCCGGTGGCGTCGCTGCTCGATCCCAATACCGTAGACGGACAGACTCAATGACCACTTCCGCAGTTTCCGCCACCCCCGCTGCCCCGGTGCAGGCCGACAAGGCCACGCTGCGCCGGGCCATCGCTGCATCGACATTGGGCAATGCCACCGAATGGTTCGACTATGGCATCTACGCCTATGGCGTGACCTATATTTCCGCCGCGCTCTTTCCGGGCGAGGTGGACGATGCCGTTCTGTTCGCGCTGGCGACCTTCGCTATTTCCTTCCTTGTCCGGCCCATTGGTGGCCTGTTCTGGGGACCGCTGGGTGACCGGCTGGGGCGCAAGTCGGTGCTGGCGCTGACCATCCTGCTGATGTCGGGCGCGACGCTCGCCGTCGGCCTCATCCCTTCCTATGCACAGATTGGATGGGCTGCGCCCGGGCTGCTCATCCTGCTGCGCATGGTGCAGGGCTTTTCCACTGGCGGCGAATATGGTGGGGCCGCGACCTTCATGGCCGAATATGCACCCGACGACCGACGCGGCTTCTATGGCAGCTTCCTGGAATTCGGCACGCTCGCCGGCTTCTCCTTCGGTGCGGCGCTGATGCTGGGCTTTTCGCTGCTGCTCGGGGATGCGGTCATGCACGCCTGGGGCTGGCGCATTCCCTTCCTGGTGGCCGCGCCGATGGGCCTCATCGGCATGTATCTGCGATCGAGGATGGAGGACACGCCGGTCTTTCGCGAGCAGGCGGCCGAAGGCAGCGGATCGCCGTCCCTTTCCCGACTGCTGCGCGATCATAGGCGGCCGATGCTGGTCGTGGGCGGGCTGGTCGTGGCGCTCAATGTCGTCAACTATACGCTGCTCAGCTACATGCCGACCTATTTGCAGCGCCGCATCGGCCTGTCCCCGGACGAGGCGCTGGTGGTGCCGATCATCGGCATGCTCTTCATGATGGTCTTCCTGCCGATCGCCGGCCATATGTCCGATCGGGTGGGCCGGCGTCCGATGTGGCGGCTGTCGCTAATCGGCCTTCTGGTCGCGGTGGTGCCGCTCTACATGCTGATGGCGACCGGATTTGCCGGCGCGATCATCGGCTTTGTCCTGCTCGGCCTGCTCTATGTGCCGCAACTGGCGACGATCTCGGCGACCTTCCCGGCGCTGTTCCCCACCGCCGCGCGTTTCGCCGGCTTTGCGATCGCCTATAATCTGTCAACTTCGCTGTTCGGCGGTACGGCGCCGGCGATCGGTAGCGCGCTGATCGGCGCGACCGGCAATGAACTCATGCCCGCCTTTTACATGATGGCGGCCTGCATCATTGGCCTGATTGCGCTACATTTCATGCCGGAAACGGCGGGTCGATCGCTCCACGACGATCCGTTCGCGCAGGAGCGCGCCGCATGATCAGCCAGCTCTATATCGCGTCGGACAGCCTTCAGATTCTCACCCGCGGCTATGTCGACAACGCCTGGTTGCAGGCCGTGACGGGATTGCTGCTGCTTGGCGCATTCGCCTGGGCGGCCAACTGGGTGGCCAAGCGTATCGTCCTGACCCTGTTGCTGCGGCTGATCGATCATCTGCCGTTCCGGGTCGAGGCCGCGCATATCGGTGCCGTAGTCGCGCGCCTGTCCAACATCGTGCCGGCGCTCATCATCCAGTCGGGCGTCGCCGCCGTCCCGCATCTGCCGGTCAGGCTCGCCGGCTTCATCGCCAGCCTGTGCTCCGCCTTCATCATCCTGACCTTGGCCATCGCCTTGAGCGGCCTGCTGACGCTCGGCAACGACCTGTATCAGCGCCGCCCTGACGCCGCGAACCGGCCGATCAAGGGCTATGTCCAGGTGGCCAAGTTGCTGGTCTATGGCGCGGCGAGCATCCTGATGATCGCGGCGCTGATGGACCAGTCGCCCTTCCTGCTGCTGTCGGGGCTGGGGGCGATGGCGGCCGTGCTGATGCTGGTATTCAAGGACACGATCCTGTCGCTGGTCGCATCCGTCCAGATCGGCTCCAACGACATGATCCGGGTGGGCGACTGGATCGAGATGCCGCAGCTCGACGCCAATGGCGACGTGATCGATATCGCGCTGCACACGGTGAAAGTCCAGAATTTTGATCGCACCATCACCACCATCCCGACGCACAGGCTGATCAGCGAGAGTTTTCGCAACTGGCGCGGGATGCAGGAATCGGGTGGCCGCCGGATCATGCGGGCACTGGTGATCGACCAGAACAGCGTCGGTTTTCTCGATGAATTTGGGCTGGGGGCTGTCTCGCGCTTTGGTTTGTTGCAGGACTATCTACATGATAAACAGGATGATCTGTTACGCTGGAATGTGGACCATGCGGCGGACAACGGGGTAGACAGTCGGCGGCTGACCAATATCGGCACCTTTCGTGCCTATGTCCTGGCCTATCTGCGTGCGCATCCCAATATACGTGCTGATCAGACCCTGCTGGCGCGCCAGTTGGCACCCAGCGAAAATGGACTGCCGCTGGAAATCTATGCCTTTGCCAACACCACCGTCTGGGCCGCCTATGAAGGGATACAGGCCGACATATTCGACCATCTCATCGCGATCTTGCCCGAATTTGGCCTGCGCCTATTCCAGCGGCCTGCGGGAAGTGATCTGAGGTCGTTCACACATCGTCCACGTAATCGAACCTGATGGGTTCTCCTATCAACTTCCATTGCTACGCGGTGATAATGAAATCGGTCAGGCGCCTTAAGAAGTTGAAGGCGGCGTCGAAAAGCGGACGGGCTGCAACTGGATAGCAGGATTTTCGGGGGCAGCGTCTCGAATGGGTCGGCAGCAGCACGGCTTCAGTCAGTCACCGCACCACCGTGGCAAACTTGCAAACATACGGGAATGAGTTAACCCCGGCAGCCATGTGACCTGTGGGGGAAACATGGCGATCAGCGATGGCCTTGACGCGCCAATACAGCGTTCAGTCTATGAGTTCGGCGATTTTCGTCTGCTGCCGGAACGACAGACCTTGCTATTCAAGGGGCAGCCCGTCGCCTTGGGCGCGCGCGCCTTCGACATTCTGACCCTGCTTGCGTCGCGGGCGGGCGAAGTTGTCAGCAAGGCGGACCTTTTTGCGCATGTCTGGCCGGGCTACATAGTTCACGAGCATAATCTCAAGGTGAATATGGGTGCGCTCCGCCGCAGCCTGGCAGAGCTTGATCCCGAAACGGAATATATCGCCACGATTGCCGGACGCGGATACAAGTTCGTTCGGGAAGTTGGAGGCGGCCGCCAGCATTCTGTTACTGCGAGCGCGAAATTGGCCGGGCCTCATGTCGGGCCGCCCGATGTGCCACATCTCTTCGGCCGCGAAGAGGCTATCCGCCTCATCAACGCGCAGCTTCAGCATCCAGGCTATCTATCTATCGTTGGACCGGGGGGCGCGGGAAAGACGTCGATCGCCATCGCTGCGGCGCAGATAAGCTGCGAGGCGCATGAAGCTGTCGCCTTCGTCGATCTTTCGACCTTGAGCGATCCGCATTTTGTCGTGCCTGCCATGGCATCGGGGGTTGGGGTTTCGCTCGGGCTGGACGATCCGATCGCTGCCGTCATCGACCGCCTCAGCCGCGACGACATGATCCTGATCATCGACAATTGCGAACATGTGCTCTCGATGGCTGCGTCCATAGTCGAGCGGATTTCTTCAGCGCTTCCGCAGGCCCGGCTTATCATCACGACCCGAGAACCATTGCGAACTCGCCACGAAGAAGTCTATTTTCTGCCTGGCCTCCTCTATCCCGATGGAGCGGGGAATATAGACGCCGGCGAGGCGCTTACTTATCCTGCGGTTCAGCTTTTCCTGGCAAAGGTTCAGAATGCGAGTGTCGCGGAACTGACCGACGAATATATTCGCAACATCGCGTCGATCTGCGGGAGACTGGAAGGACTGGCGCTGGCGATCGAACTGGCGGCCGGCACTGCCAGTGTGCTTGCCCCCACCGCGCTCAAACAATTCTTTGAACAGGGCTTCGACGTAATGGGCCGCGGTCCAAGAAATATGCCGCTGCGCCACCAGACATTGGAGGCGACGCTCGACTGGAGTTACCGCCTCCTTCCCGAACGGGAGGCCGTTCTGCTCGAACTGCTCTCACTATTCTCCGGCCGTTTTAGTGCCGATGATGTGGAGGCGCTCTACGCTGCCGGGGGGATGGAGCCGATGGCGGGACGCGACGCCCTATCCCAGCTGGCCACAAAATCGCTGGTAACCACGGAATTCAACCAGGGCGCGTTGCTCTACAGACTGCCCGAAAGCACATCCGCCTACGCAGCCCAGCGGCTTTTCGGAGCGCCCCATCGTCAACTGGCGCGGCGCCATTTTGCAATCGGTATGCGCGACAAGTTGCAGGTCGCTGAGCGCGAATGGTCGCTCCAGACTTCCCGACAATGGCTGGAAAAATATCGGGCGCTCATCGACGATGTTCGCTCCCTGATGATCTGGGCGTTCGACCCAGCGGGCGATGCGGAGATCGGCGCAGCCGTCGTGGTTGCGGCCCTGCCACTGTGGCAGGAATTGTCGGCGTTCAAGGAGCTGCTGGCCGCTATCGAGATGACCGAAGCGGCAGCGCCGGCGATGTCGGCCTTGTCGCCGGTGGACCGCGTCAAGCTCTCGACGGCTAAGGCTTGGGCTATGACGCTGTCCCGCCAGATGCATCCAAGGACCAATCTGGCGTGGCGGGGCAGCATCGATGATGCCCGCGACACCGCAGATCCGGAATTCGAACTCCCGGCTGTTTGCGGTCAAGCCGTGTTCCTGACCTATTCCGGCAAGCCGCTCGCGGCCGTACGCAGCATGCACCGCTATGCCGCCGCCACCGGTCTCAACTGGGCGGCAGCGCCCGACGGCAAGCGCTTCCTGGCGCATGCCGAAATCTATGCGGGAAGATTCTCATGTGCGTCGGTTCGGCTGGAGGAGTTGACGGCAAGCTGGGGGAGCTTGGCCGATGGACGTCGATTGTCGAGATTTCAGGTGGAACTGCCCGTAGCGATCGGCCTTTCCCATGCCTTTCTGCTCTGGTTGCAGGGAGATAGCGAACGCGCGTCCGACGTTGCCGGTCGGGCAATCGCGCGGGCGACCGAACTCGACCATATGATCTCGCTCGGCAATGCGCTCTGTCTAGCGGGCTTGCCTGTTGCCTTCCTGACCGGCGATCTGTCGGCGGCTTCCCGACTTCAGGCGCAATTGGCGGACGTCAGCAAGCGCGAGAATATCGGGATCTACGAAGGGACGAGTCAATTTTTCGCAGGCGCCATCCAGGTGGCTCGCGGCGATGAGGCTGGCCTTGCCACCATGCAAAGGAGCATCGCCGACCTCGAGGCCAATAGCTGGGTCGCCCGGGTGGCATTTTACCGCTGTCTGCTCGCGGAGGCCTGGCTCAAGGCTGGAAATGTGCGGCATGCAGAACAGTGCCTGACAGACGCGCTCGGTCAGCCTGATGTTCGTGAAGAACGCTGGTGCCATCCGGAACTCCTGCGGGTCGCGGGCTTGGTCGAAGGCGAGAAGGGGCATGTCGAAAAGGCAAAACGGCTCCTGGAAAAGTCGGTCCGATGGGCGCGGAGCATGGGTGGCGGGGCCGCAGTCCAGCGTGCCAGCACGTCGCTTTTCCAGATCGGATAGTTTGTCCGACGCGCGCTGGCCACTTTCCGACACCGACGCGATGTGGAAGCTATCGCGTCGGCCGATGACCGCCATGTCTCCAGCCGAAAGCCGGTCAAAGTCACGACGGCCTTTGAAATGGGAGCAGAGATGGTCCGCTCCCATTTCCTCGTACACTCTGCAAACGGCGAGCGTGATGACGATGTCGATGAAGCCATATGCCATAGCCGATACGTCTCGCGCCTGTCGTCCGCAGGGTGGATTGATGTGGCGTCAGAGTGCGTCCCTCGCGGCCTGTTGCGCGCGAGCGTAGCTTTCCGCCACGGCGGCATAGTTTGGCGCCACTAGCCCGTAGAGGGTGGCGAGCTCCGCCGCCTCCGGGCGCGCCCAGGTGCGGTGGAGTTCGGACAGCAGGGCGTTTGTGGAGGTCGGCTTGACCCCGCCCTGGACGAAGCGCGCCAGCGACACGCGTGAGGCCATCTCGCTGGGATCGCCAGAAGCATCGGGCACAGCATAGACATCATAGCCTGCCGCGCGCGCATCGAGCGCCGGGAACATGACGCACACGCTTGTCCAGACGCCCGCCATGATCAGCGTCTTGCGTCCCGTCGATCGAACCGCGGCAACGAAATCGTCATTGTCCCAAGCATTCACCTCGCCCTTGCGCGGCACATAGACGGCATGGGGGGCATGGTGATGGATTTCGGGCATGAGCGGGCCGTTGGGGCCGGCAGGCTCCGATGCCGTGGTAATCACCGGAATGTCGAGCAATGTCGCAAGCCTGGCGATCATCTCGACATTGCGGCGCAGGTCGGACACGGCACTGTCCTTCACGGTCTGGAACAGGCCTGATTGATGATCGAGCAGCAGGATCAGGGCGTCGGACGGATCGATCAGCGCAGCGCCGCCGCCTGAGGGCAGGACGCTTGATTTGGATTTGCTGTTGTACATGGTCACTCTCCGTTGCTTGCATTTTGGTCAGTGGGGCAGGTGGCACGCCAGGAAGTCACGCATCAGGGGGATCATCTCATCGGCCTTTTCCTCGAGTGCGAAGTGGCCGGTCGCGAGAAAATGGAGCGTTGCATCGGGCAAGTCGCGCAGGAATGCGCGCGCGCCGTTGGGCAGGAAGATGGGATCATTTTCTCCCCACAGGATCAGCGCCGGCGGCCGATATTCGCGGAAATAGGCATGAAATGCAGGGTAGAGCGCGACATTGGTCTGATAGTCGGTGATGATGTCCAACTGGATGTCGACGCTGCCAGGACGATCGAGGAACATCTGGTCGTACAGCCAGGCTGCCGGATCGATACGCGCCGGGTCGCTGGCACCAGTAAGATATTGAAAGCGCGTCCCGTCCAGCGACAGAAAGGGCCGCATGGCGTCGCGGTTCGCGGCTCCACTATCGGCCCAATAGGTGCGGGTGGGCTCCCAGAAATCGCCCATGCCTTCCTCATAGGCGTTGCCGTTCTGGATGATCAGAGCGCGCACCCGGTCGGGATGCGCGAGCGCCAGGCGGAAACCGGTGGGGGCGCCATAATCCATCACATAGAGCGCGAAACGGCCAATCTCCAACTGATCGAGCAGGCCAGCCATGATCTCGGCAAAGCGCGCGAAGCCATAGGCGAAGTCGGCCGGGGAAGGCATCGCGGACAGGCCAAATCCCGGCAGATCGGGCGCGATCACATGATAGCGATCGGCCAGCGCTGGCATGAGGTTGCGGTACATGTGTGAAGAGCTGGGAAATCCATGGAGCAACAGCAGGACGGGCTGCCCGCGCTGGCCGGCCTCGCGATAGAATATCTCGATGCCGTCGACAGTCGCGGTCCGGTGGTAGGTGGCAGGGTATGTCATGATCTTTCTCCAGGCTCATGCCAGGGTGGCGGCAGCGGCCGCGATGAAATCGGCCACCTCGTGGGGATGGGACAGCATCGCCGCGTGGCTGCTGTCGATCTCGCTGACTGTTGCACATGTGTGATGCGTCGCTGCGCTCTTGGCGGGACCACCCTGTCGGCCAGAGCCATCGACGAAGGCGCCATGGACAAGGACGATGGACAGGGATGGGGCACTTGTGGCCCGGGTGTCGGAAGCGGGAACCGTCATGTCTGTTCCTTTCGGGTGATGCGGGCGGAGCCGTAGCCCCGCCATGCGCGTCACTTGCAGAGGTTGCGGTCGAGGAAGTCGCGGATCAGCGGCGCCATCACATCCAGCCTGTCCTCCAGCGCGAAATGACCGCTGTCGAGGATGTGCATCTCCGCGTTGGGAAGGTCGCGCAGATAGGGATGCGCGCCGGCCTCGGGGAATATCACATCATTCTTGCCCCAGACGATCAGCGTCGGCGGCTTGCGCTCCCGGAAAAAGGCCTGGAACTGCGGGTAGAGCGGGACATTGCTGCCATAGTCGCCCAGAAGATCGAGCTGGATATCCTTGTTGCCCGGCCGATCGAGCAGCGCCTGGTCCACCACCCAGTTGTCGGGGCTGATCCTGGCGACGTCACCCATCCCGTCGGTATATTGGAATTTCGTCGTTTCAAGCGTCAGCAGGCCGGCCAGCGCTTCGCGGCGGGCTGGCGTCTTTTCGGCCCAATAGGCCTTGATCGGATCCCAGAAGGCGGCAAGCCCTTCGGTATAGGCGTTGCCATTCTGGACGATGAGGGTCTCGACCCGTTCGGGATGCTTGAGCGCGAGCCGATATCCAATCGGTGCACCATAATCCATGACGTACATGCTGTAGCGCTTTGCGCCGACCTTGTCGGTCAGTTGGTCGACGATGTCGGTCAGGTGCGCGAATGTATAGGCGAACTTGCCATGGGCGGGCGCGTCGCTCTGGCCGTATCCCGGATAGTCGGGCGCGATCACCCGGTAGCGGTCCGCCAGCAGTGGGATGAGATTGCGGAACATATGGGATGAGGTCGGGAAGCCGTGCAGCAGGAGCAGGACGGGCGCGTCTGCAGGCCCGGCTTCACGATAGAAGACCTTCACGCCGTCGATGGTGGTGTTCCTGTAATGAATGACGGGAACCGCCTTGGCGGCGATGCTGGTGGGGGCCGGCGCGCAAGCTGCGTAAGCTGCGGCAGGGCTGATCGCCGCGAGGATGGCGATGGCACTGACGAAATGCTTCTTCATGATCCTTACCTTTCCGGGGTGGGTGCAGACCAATCAGCACCTCGGAAATTGGGCTATCATCGCAGGTCTCTGGCCCCGGGATAAATTAGGGTAAAAAGTTGGAAGTCGGTTGTGCTTCGCTCCAATCAGGGAGCGCATCGCTTCGCCAGCAAATAATCAAAACACCTGATACGCCGGATTACATTTCAAAACACTCATCGCCATCTCGATCGACGACGTCGGTCGCGACACGATAGTCATCCAGTTGATCTGCGTTTTCTATGCAGGGCTTTGCAAAATGCAGACGGTCGGCAATCGGTGATGAGAAAATTACGGCTGAGTGAGCGGGAAGGGTCGTTCCCGAATTAAGAGGATTCTTCGAAAAATCGGCACCTGCATCTCAAATCAAAATCGCGCCGTAAATCAGCTCTTTCTGCATCCGACAATCGAGAGCATGTCAAAGGCGAAGCCGCTTCCCTCATAGGGGTCGCCAAGGTTTGTTGGCCTGTGTCGACTAGGCTCAGGACTCATTGATTGAGCCAAAAGATGAAGCTGGCGGCGAAAGCGACGGCTGAGAGGAAGGTGTGAGCACATCGGTCGTATCGTGTGTGGATACGGCGCCAATCCTTGAGGCGTCCGAACATGTTCTCGATACGATGACGCTGACGATAAAGAGTGCGGTCGTGAGGTATGGAGCTTGGTCGTTACTCCACCGCGACTGCGTCCGACACAGCGGGATAGAGCCCCTTTTTGAGCAGGCTGGCGGCGGTGCGGTGGGCCTTGATGTGCGTCGCGTCGATCATCAGCCGATCCGCAGCATCGCCGTCGGCTGCCAGTTCGGCAAAGATGCGATTGAATACACCAAGCCGGCTCCACCGGATGAAGCGGTTGTAGATCGTCTTGTGCGGTCCGTAGGCCGCAGGCGCATCCCGCCACCGCAACCCGTTGCGGATCACGAACAGGATGCCGCTTAGCACGCGCCGGTCGTCCACTCGCCCGATGCCGTGAGACAATGGGAAATACGGCTCGATCCGGCGCATCTGCGCTTCCGATAACAACAGCAGATCATCCATGACGGCACCTCCGCCACCAATGAATCAAACCCGTCGCTCGCGCACAACCGATTTAATAGGTCCTGAGCCTAGCTCAAACCTACGGGCAGAAAGGAGCGGGGAGGAGGGTGAGTCGAAATTAAGTGGTTGTAAAAATAGGAGAATATTGGTACTTTTGGACCTGGGTTTCTCTGCGGGCATGATCGCAATCGCCACAGAAAAAATCCTTTGTTTTCAATCTGATAATTAACAATTTCGGTTGCTGCTAGGCCCACCACGGACATTTTATCAAGATAAATTGATCAGCCGATGATATTTCATGTCTTGACCAACGGCATGTCGGCAGGGCGGATGTCGATCGGAGCAAGCCGTCCTGGCCGCGATCATCAGCGGGGCGGCACGGCCTGATCCTTTCATCATAGAAAAAATCAAATAATTACATATGGTTGATATGTGATCCTGTGGCGCATGCCTCAGTCGCACGGTCATGTTTCGCTTCCGGCACAGATCTGCCGAACAGCGCCCGGTCTATGGAAGCGCTAGCGTGTTCGGGTGCTTGGGCGACGGCACCGGAATCATGCGGGATAATTGACTACTTTAATTGTAGAGATTAAGCGGATTGCCCTGAAGCTTATCACCATGCCCGGGCGTCCACGCCAGCAGCTTTGGCTCTCTTCTGTCCGGGGATATCCAGTGTCTTCAATTCCGCGCAACCTCGCGCAATCATGGCCTGTTTCAATGCGTCGATGGCGTGGAGGAGGCCCTATTCCGAAACCCGTGCGATCGCGCCGCCATTAGCCGCAATGCGTCCCGGGCGATCGGTGCTCGGGCGGCGCATTTGCGCAATATGCTGATGGAAATCGCGGTGACGCTCGTTTCTCCTCATGGGTCGAAGGAATAAGGTTTCAAATTGGTGTGCGCACGAAAAATGGCGTTTGCCGCGTCGTGCGGGCGTCAGAGGCGATCATGGCGGGATTGGAAGGCAGCATTCGTCCTGTCGGCCATGGCCACACTGCCCCTTCCCCCTGTCGAGGCCAGGACAGCGGCGGATGTGCGCGTCGATATCAGCCGGCAGAGATTGGCAAATGCGGTCCAGCAACTGGCGCTGCAGAGCGGTCGTCAGGTGGTGTTCCGGTCTTCAGTCATCGGCGAACGCCTCTCCCCCCGCCTGGCGGGTATGATGTCGTTCGAGGCGGCCTTGCGGCGTCTGCTGAAGGGTAGCGGCCTCGGTTTTCGGGAAACGGCTGGCGGGGTGATCGTGATTGATCCGCTCAGGGCGCCGACCGAACCGTTGGTGCCGGGCAGGGAGGGCGCACGGCCCACGCCGGTTCCCGCCCTGGTCGTGACGGCGGCGCGGCAGACCGATCCGGTGAGCTTTTTCGGCGATCTGCGTCTGCGCCCGCGCCCATCCGCCGGCATCGCCGCGCTGCTCGATTCCAGCCCGGGCATCAGCAGTGAGCCGGGTAATGCGGGGCAAAATGCCCTGATCGTGCGTGGGGTCGGGATGGCCGGCGAGGCGACGACCCTGGTCTATTTCGCCGATGTTCCGGTCGTCGGCCCGTCTGGCACCGGCAGCGATGCTGCGCGCACCACCAGCGACCTGTCCCTGGTGGACGTGGCGCAGGTGCGCATATCGCGCACGGCGCGCAGCGCTGAGCATGGCGTAGGCGCATTGGCCGGCGAGATAGAGATAGAGCCGGAAGAACCGCATCTGGGCCAGTGGGGCGGGGGCGCTGGGTTGAGCCTTGGCATCCAGCAGGGCGGCGAACCGGGCTTGTCGGCTTCCTCCACCCTCAACATTCCACTGGGTACGCGCGCCGCGCTGCGTGCGACTGCCTATGCCAGCCGAGAGGGCGGCTATGTCGACAATGTCCGGACCGGCGCCCGCAATATCAATGATGACGATATTTCCGGCCTGCGCCTGATCGCTCGGATCGCACCGCAGCCCGATCTCGACATCTCCGCTCTTCTGGCCTGGCAGCATCGTCGTATCGCGGATGCCTCATCCTGGTTCCAGTCGCTCGGTCCATATCGCACCGACCGATATTTTGCGGCGGCGACTACGCATGATTTCCTGATGGGCCGGTTGAAGATCGGCTATGGTACCGGCGCCATCCGCCTGACCAGCATCACGTCCGCGTATCGCTGGACGCTTGACCGCCACTATGATCGGACCAATGCCACCTTGTTGCAGGGGCAGGATCCAGACGGTTGCCAACGCTATTTCGGGCTCGACACGCCGACCTGCGATCCCGCCCAGGCTCAGCAATTCGCCGACTATGCCGCCAGCCTCGCGCCGTCGCTGCTGCATATCCCCATCGTGTCGACGCGGATATTGCAGGAACTGCGCCTGAGCCATGACAACGCGCATGGGCTGGGCTGGATCGCCGGCGTGCTGATCGATCACCGGACCGAGAGGCTGCGCAGCGAATTGTCGTCGTATAGCGACGATCCGGGCGCTACCGGAGAGATATTTGGCGCGCGCAGGCTGGCGATCACGCGCGATCAGGCCGCGCTGTTCGGGACGCTCTCCTATCGCGAGGAGGATCTGCTCGTGTCGCTGGGATTGCGCTATGACGATTATCGCGTCTCGTCACAGAATGACGTGGTCGTGCCCAATCTGCTCAGCGGGTCGATCGATTCCTGGCCGCGCACCGTCAATCGCTCGGGCGGGCTGAGCGCGCGGCTGCATGTCGACCTGCCAATCGCGCCGGGCGCGACTTGGCACACCCAGTTGACCCGCAGCATCCGTCCGGGCGGGGTCAATACCGCGTCGGTATTGCTGGCCGATCGTCGTACCTATGACGGTGACAGCCTGTGGGGGGCCGAGCTGGGACTGAACCTGCATCTGGGCCGAGACGTTGAAATGACGCTGACCGCCTATATGAACGACTGGCGCGACATGCAGTATCGCGCCCTGTCGGAAAACCGGTCGCACGCCTATCTGGTCAATATCGGCAACGCCATGATCCTGGGATCGGAGTTCGAGCTGGTCGCGCGGCCCTTACCGGGCCTGACCGCCCGGCTGGAAGCCAGTCTGATCCGGTCCGACCTGACCCGTGTGTCCGATGCCGCATCGCTGGTCGGCGGCGCGGAGCAGGGCGACGCCATCCCGTTCGTACCGCACCGCCGGTTGCGGGTTAGCCTGACGCATGGTTGGGCGGTCGGCGGCCATGGCCAGCTGGCGATCGAGGGTGACGGGCAATATCAGTCCGGCTCCTGGTCCACCTTCACCCGGGACGATCCGGATTTTACTGCCACCAAGGGATTTTCATTGTTCGGCGCGGCGCTGACCTGGCGCCGGGAACGGACCAGCCTGTCGCTGCGGGCACGCAATATTTTCAATCGCGTCGCAAATCTGCGCGCCGTGACTAACGGATATGGGGTCGGTCAAACGTTCAGTTCTGGACCGCGATCGATCCAGCTGAGCTGGGATCGGCATTGGTAGTGCTGGCGGCCATGGGCGGCGGACGAGGCATTGGGAAGCGCGGGCAAGGGGTATCGGATTGAACCGTCTATCAGGATCATCGTTGCGGCAGTCGGGAAAGGCGGAGGATAAGACGGCGGACTATTCCGCCTATATTCCTGCGCTGCGCCGCTATTTTGCCCGTCGCGTCGCCGGCGCCCATATCGTCGATGATCTGGTGCAGGATGTGATGTTGCGCATGCATGTGCGGGATTCACCCGATGGCATCGACAATCTGGAAGGCTATATTTTCCGCACCGCATCGAGCGTCCTGCGCGATCAGGCCCGGCGCGACCAGGTTCGTCATGCCAAGGGCCACGATGAACTGACGGAGAAGGATCATCCTGCTGAGGAACGGACCGCTGATCGCGTCTTACAGGCAAGGGAAGAGATCGCCCAGGTCGTCCGCGCGCTGGAAGAGCTGCCGGAACGGACGCGCGACATTTTCCTGATGCGGCGCTATGAAGGGCTGGCCTATGGCGAGATTGCGGAAAGGCTGGGCATTTCGGTGAGCGCGATTGAAAAGCATGTTGCCAAGGCCGTCGCGCATATCGCCCGGCGCCTGGCACGATAGGATAACGGTCGGTTCATGACCCAGGATGGGGACGACCCCTTCGACATCGCGGCAGCCCATTGGGCACGGTTGCAATCCGGCATGGCGACGCCTGCTGAACGGGCGGCGATCGCGGCATGGTGCGATGCGCCGGCGCATCGCACGGCGATGAATGCAGTTCAGCAGGGCTGGGACAGCGCGGGCCGGGCGCAGGCGGATGATGCGATTACGGCGATGCTGGCACAGATGCAGGCCAGACAGACCGAAGCCGCGGCGCCATCGACCGGGCGCCGCCCCTGGCGTGCGGCCTTGTTGGCGGCGTCGCTGACTGCTTTGCTGGCGGTGCCGGCGACCCTGTGGTTCACCAGCCGCCCGGCCGAGCATCCCGTCCCGCCCGCGCTGTCCGGCGAGCAGGTGGCGCAAGCCACGGGCACGCGCCTGTTCAGCCCGGCCGGCCGTCGCCGCAATATCCAGCTGCCCGATGGCTCGCGCGTGATCCTGGACGCGGACAGCGCGATCCGCTTCGCCTTCTCCGCCGACAAGCGGGCGGTCGCGCTGGAATCGGGCCGTGCCTATTTCGCCGTCCACAAGGACAAGAGCCGTCCTTTCAGCGTATCGGCCGGCAAGCTGACGGCCACGGCGGTCGGCACCGCCTTCGACGTGTCGCGCCTGGCTGGCCGGGAACAGGTGACCACGACCGAGGGACTGGTGCGCGTCGTCACCGCTGCGGCGACCCGCGATGGCAGCCGTGCCACCCTGCTGCCCGCCGGCATGCGCCTGACGCAGAAGGACCAGAGCGTCTCGGTTGATCCGGTCGATGTGACCCGCGAAAGCGCCTGGCGTGATGGGCGCATCGTCTTCACCGGCCGCTGCCTGTCGGACGTCGCGGCGGAAATGAACCGCTATGGATCGGGCCGGCTGGAGGTGAAGGAGGGGGCCGCCCATATCGCCATCAGCGGCGTGTTCGACATCGACAATGCCGACGGCCTGGCGGAGGCGCTGGAGCAGCAGGGACTGGTGCATGTCGCGCGCAGCGCCGACCGGATCGTCCTGACCCGCGGCGATCAGATCATCCCCGGCGACTGCGCCGTCCGGGGCTGATCGAGAAGAACGGGGCGGTTGCCGCCGCCCCGATCCTTTCCTTGTTTCCGGCCTTATTTCCGATCGGCCGCGCCATAGAAGAGCGCGTTGAACAGGAATTTGAACGTGCCATAGGATTGGGCGCGCTGCGCTACTTCCGGCCCCATGACCAGCAGCTTGCCCTTGCCGATATCGACATCGGCGACGGCGATCGTGCCGGCCAGCTTCTCCTGCCCTACGGCCCAGCCGCTGCGCAGCAGGTCGCGGCCCTCGAACCAGGAAACCCGGCCATAGGGTGTCGCGTTCGCTGTCACCGTAAAGGTCTGCGCCTGGTTGAAGAAGATATCGACCTGGTCGGGCAGGCCATAGCCCAGCGGCTGGCGGTTATCGACCCGGGCGCGCAGGATCGAGCCGGGGATGTAGAAGCTCTTGGTGTCGAGTGGCTTCAACGCGCCTTCCACCTCGCGCGACAAAGCCGGCTTCAGCGGCGTGCCGAGCAGGTCGATGAACCGCGCCGAACTGCCGATGGCGACCACCGCGCCGCCATTGCGGGCGAATTCGGCCACCGCCGGCACGGTCTTGGCGTCGGTCGCCTCGCCCAGCATCGGCACGAACTCGGCCGGCGTGTCCTTGATGTCGGGCTGCTTGCCCGCCCGCATCGCGCCCCAGGCACCGCTGGGCGGCAGGGCATCGTCCGCGAACAGCAGGACGTCATAATCCTTGGCCAGATTGCCCGCATCGAGGCGCTTGGGATAGACCGGCGCGAAGGGGAATTCGAACTTCTCCAGCAGGAAGCGGGTCCAGCCGGTCGGGATATTGCCGCCATAGCGATCGACCAGGCCGATGCGCAGGGGCTTGAGCGCAATGCGCTCGCCCTGCGGCGCGGCGTCGAGCGCATGGGCGGTCAGGCCCAGCCCGGTCACCGCGTCGCCGACGATCTTCTGCGCGCCGGCCGATGCCGGGATCCAGATCGCGCCCGCCTGCATCGCCTCGCCATCGGCGCTCATCGCCTGCTTCAGCCAGGCCGGACGCTCGCCGGCCTTCAACAGACGGTTGGTCAGGATGAAGCTGTTGTTGCTTTCATGACCGACGATCCAGCCGGCCTTGCCCTGGCCGATGATCCGGCCGGGCGGCGGCGCCAGCAGGTCGGGCACCGGGGTGAAATGCTGGTCCAGTCCGTCGAGCAGCCGGTCGAAGCCGATCCCCATCTGATAGGCCAAAGTATAGCCGGTAATATCATAGGGCGCCTTGGGCGGGCCACCCGGGAAATCCGTGTCGTGCGGATGGTCCTGCGGCTCGAACATGTCGATCACATGCGGGCGATAGGCCTGGTCGGTGCGCACGATATAGGAGCCGGCGGCATAGCTTTTCCCGCCCGCCTGGAACGGCGCATCGGCCCGCTCCACCTCGACGCCATTCTTGATGAGTGCATTGAGGAAGGCGATCGCGGTCGGCATGTCGCGCTGGTCGGCGGGGATGATGTAGGCGCGCGGATCACGCTCGGCCGGGGCCTGCAACATCGTCTTGTAAAGGCCGGGATCGACCTTCTTGGGGCCGCGCCCTTCGTCCAGCGCCTTGGCATTGGCCAGCCGGTCGACCTTGGACGGGGTGATGGTCCAGCTATCCTTGCGGCCCTTCTCGATGCTGTTGGCACCCATCTTCCAGATGTTGAACAGCAGCCGCTCGCGATTGCGCGAGGCATAGTCGATGACGGCGCGGTCCAGTGTCCACTGATAGTCGAGTGAATCCTGCAAATGCCAGTCGCGCGGGCCGATCGGCATCATCTCGTCGCCGCGCGGCAATTGGGTCGATGGCACCAGCGGGATCTTCGCCGGGGTCGGCCCGCCGATGATCTCGGTCAGCAGGCCGATGCTGTTGTGGAAATAGGCGACCGACCGTTCCATGCCATTGTGCCAGGTCGAATAGGGTGCCGCGCTGCGTGTGCCCGACCCGGCCTTGCCTTCCGAAATCAGGCGGGAGTGCATGGCGAAGCCGACTTCGTTGAGCTGCGCCATGACGATCGGGTCATAGTTGAAATTGAACGGATCGCGGAACGGCGGCACGAACACCACCATGCCCTCCGGCCCGGTCTGATGCTGGTTATAGACGATCTGCGGATACCATTGGCGGAACAGCACCCGATTGACATTCTCGGTCTCGGGCATCGCCGCCATGAAGCTGTCGCGGTTATTATCGTGGCCGATATATTTCTGGTAGAGGCGCGGCAGCGTCGCCATCTCGCGCTTCTTGGGATCGGCAGACCGCATATACCAGTTGGCGACCAGTTCCATGCCGTCGGGATTGTCATGCGCGAACAGGATGATGCAGTCGTCCAGCATGCGCATCGTTTCCGGGTCCGACTGGGTCAGCATCCGGTAGAGCACCTGGATCTGCCCCTGCGACGTCACCGTCTCGGTCGCGTGCATGCCCGCGTCGATCCAGACCACCGCCTTGCCCTGGGCCGCCAGCTTACGCGCCTCGACCTCGTCCACGCCATGGGCGCGGGCCAGCTTCTCGGCAATGGCGCGATACTCGTCCAGCTTGGCGAGGTTCGCGGGCGAGGAGACGATCGCCATCCACTGGCTGCGCCCTTCCGCGCTCTTGCCGATGTCGACCAGCTTCATCCGGTCGCTCTCGGTCGCCAGCTTCTGGAGATAGGCCTCATATTCGCTGTAGTTGGCGAGATAATAGTCGGTCCCCGGCGGCTGCTTGAAGAAGCGCTCGGGCGGGGTCGGCGTGCTGGTCTGAGCCGCGGCCGGGACCGCCTGCAACAGCAGCGCGCCCGACAGGAAAAGCCAATGGGGTTTCATGCAATCTCTCCAGATATCTGGTCGTAAGCGGGCAGAAAGAGGAAAGGGCGCGATGCTCGATCGCGCCCTTTGAAAGAGGCCGTCAGCCCTTAGTAGAAGCGGACATTGTCGATCTGCAACCACATGCGCTTGCCGGGACCGCGCGATCCGCCGAACTCGACCTGGGTGATGCCGTCGCCGGTGAAGGCCGGGCCAGTCTTGCCGCGCCGCTCAACCGGCTTGAACTGGCTGAACGGCACCTCGACCGCAGCCCAGCCCGCGCCGCCCTGCACCTGCGCTTCCCAGACGCCATCGAGGCCGTTCAGGCGAACGGTATAGGTGCCGTCGCCCTTCAGCTCGAAGCGCAGGCCCTTATAGCCGCTGATCTTCGCCGGGGTGATCGACCCGCGGCTCAGCGGAATGGCAAAGCCGGCATAGGCAGCGTCCTTGACCGCCATGCGCGCCGACAGCGACAGCGCCTTGCCGCCCTCGTCACGCGGCACCGTCTGGGTGATCTCGACCGACCGGTCGATGCCGCCATCGGGCGTGTCGACGCGCAGCGTATCGATCGACGAGCGGCGATCGTCGCGCTCGAAATCGTCGATCAGCGCGGGCACGCTGATCGAGGGCAGACGGTCGGTCTTGTTGGCGGCGGGCAGCGCCGGGGCGCCGGCGCCAAAGGCCAGCTTGCCGTCGATCAGCACCTGCGAGACTTTGTAGACATCCTTGATGTTGGTCCAGGGCGTGCCGTCGATCAGCACGATGTCGGCGCGCTTGCCGACCGCGATGGTGCCGCGATCGGCATCGATGCGCATGATCTTCGCGCTGGTCTGGGTGCCGGCGACCAGCGCCTGGCTGGGCGTCAGGCCGGCCTGCACCAGCAATTCCAGCTCGTGCAGGGTCGACGGACCATGCGGCGTGCCCGGCATGCCCGCATCGGTGCCCAGCGCGATCGGCACGCCGGCATCGAACAGCGCCTTCACATTGCCCAGCGCAAAGCCGAACTTGCGGAAGCTCTGCTTCAGGCGCGGATCGTCGGCCTTCACGTCGCCGCGCTTATAGGGATCATAGACCGCCAGCGTCGGCGCCATCGCCATGCCGCTCTGCTTGATCGCGGCGACTTCCTCGGCGGTGATCGGCCGATCCTGCAGGCCATGGGCCAGCGAGTCCACGCCCGCCCGCGCCGCGACCAGGCCGCGATCGACGGTGACGGTGTGGGTCAGCACCGGCCAGTTCTGGACATGCGCCGCCTCGACCGTCGCCTTCAGCGTCCATTCGTCCATGCTGGTATTGTCGGGCGACACGCCATAGCGCCAGCCGTCGGAGAAGATCTTCACCAGATCGGGCTGATAGGGCACCAGGCTCTCGATCGCGGCCTTGCCGGCGCCGGGGGTGTTTACCCAGATGGTGGTCGCCTGATCGGCCCAGTCGGCGCCATGGCCGCCGGGCGTGCTGATGCGCGCGGCAAAGCGGACATGGGGGGCGTTCATCTGGCCCAGCCAGGCGCGCAGCGGCGCGAACGCCTCGGGCGCCTCGTTGAAATCATTCACCGTGGTCACACCAGCCGCGACATAGGCATTGGCGATCTGCGGGAAGGTGCTGGGGCTGCCTCCGGCGGTCCAGTGGGTATGAACGTCGAAGAAGCCGGGCAGCAACGCCTTGCCCTTGGCGTTGATGACCCTGGCGCCGCGCGGCACCTTCACATCGGCGCCGATGGCGGTGATGCGACCATCCTGGATCAGCACGGTGCCGGGTGCGGGCGCCGCGCCGGTGCCGTCGAAAATGGTCGCGCCGACGATGGCGACCGTGCCGCCATCGGCCGGGGCCGAGACGGAGGCAGCGGAATGCAGCGCGATCGGCAGGGCGATGGCCGAGGCCAGCAGAGCAGTGACAACAGATTTACGCATGGGACTTCCCCCTCAAAGGCAATGATTATTCTTCGGTCGCCGGCACCGCCGGCATGCAGAACCAGCATTCGGCATCGCTGCCGATCGGCGCGCCCGGCGGGATCGGCGGCGGCGGCGCGATCGGCTCGGCCAGCTTGGCGCGCTCCTCGGGCGAGGCGGTCAGCAGGACGGCGAGATAGCGGTTATGCGCGGCGTCGGCGGCAGCGCCGCGTTTGCCGAGGCGCCCGGCCAGGCTCTCCATATGCGCCCGCACGATGGCGATCGCGGTCGACGACAATTGCTTGTCATCGGCCAGGCTGATCAGGCGCAGGACATAGCGGGCACGGACCTGCCGCGCGATTTCCGCCTGCCGGCCCGTTGCCCCGGCGGCCATCACCCGATCGTCGATCGCGCCCAGATATTCGTCGAGCGACAACTGGTCGGCATCGGCGGCATTCTGCGCCACCAGCCGGTTGAGCCGCTCGGGCGCCAGCATCGCGATGAAGCTGCCGTCGGCCGCGACCTCGGCCGCGCGGGTCCAGTCGAAGGCGGCGGCGGTGCGGCCGGGCAGCAGTTCGATGTCGGTCTGGCGGTCGCTCATGCCCGACTGGATCGATGACAGCAAAGGGGACAGGCGATCGGGGAGATCGAGCGCCGCGGGATCGAGCGTCGCGAGCAAGGCGCGCAGCGCCGCCCGCTGCTGCGCGGCGTCGACCGGCAGCGCCTGCTCATGGCCGTCGCCCTTCACCGCATAGCTGTAATCCACCCCGCCGATCAGCTTCGACGCGGCCGTCACCTGGTAACGGTGGAACAGGTAGATCGGCACGATCATCCGGCGCAGATCGGCGGCGGCTGCCCCGGCGGGCAGATTGTCGAGCCCGAAGCGGTCGAGCGCGATCCGGCGCACATCCATGATATGGGTCAGCTGCGCGGCAGCATCCGTGCCGTCATCCCACATATTGCCCCAGGGCTGGGCATCGCCATCGCCGCGTGTGTCACCATCGGCGACAAAGCGATAGCCCTTGGCCTGGACCGCGCGGGTCATGGCGTCCAGCGCGCCCTTCTCGTCGGTGCCGGCCGGGAACTGGCGATAGAGCCAGTCGATCGCGAACCTGTCCCAGGCACCGACGCCGGTGGCATAGGCGTCGGAAAAGTCTAGCGCGCCATCCCGCACGGCAATGCGCGGCGCGGGATAGTCCATCACCGACGCCCGGTTCTCGAAGGTCGAACCGGCGAAATTGTGCGACAGGCCCAGCGCATGGCCGACCTCATGCACGGCCAGCTGGCGCAGCCGCGCCTTGACCAGCATGATCGGGTCGTCGCTGGCGCCACTGCCTTCCTTGGATGCACCGGCCAACCCCTCGAAGATCAGCTTGTCCTGCCAGGCGCGCAGCGATCCCAGCTGCACCACGCCGCGCACGATCTCGCCGCTGCGCGGATCGACGATGGTGGTGCCGGTCGACCAGCCGCGCGTTTCGCGATGGACCCAGGCGATGACATTGTAGCGCGCGTCCATCGGATTGGCGCCGACCGGCAGTTCCTCCACCCGGAAGGCATCGATGAAGCCGGCGGCGTCGAACGCCTGCGCCCACCATTGGGCACCTTCCTTCAGCGCATCGCGGATCGCCTGCGGCGCGGCCCGGTCGACATAGAAGATGATCGGTTTCTTGACCGCCGAACGCTCGGCATTGGGATCGGTCTTCTCCAGCCGGAACCGGCGCACCAGCCGGGTGACGATCGGCTCGTCCAGCGCGGCGGCATAATTGTTGCGGATCACCTGCACCGACGTGCCGGTGCGCGGATCATGGTCACGCGTGTGGAACTTGTCGTCGGGCAGGCGGATGAAGCTGTGATGCACCCGCACCGTCAGGCCCCGCGCGTCGGGCAGCACCCGCTCGATGCTGCGCCCCGGCTCGTCGCTGGTGAAGGTCAGCGCCGCCTCGAACTCGACATTGTCGGGAAAGGCCAGGCTCTGCGCGGGATCGACATAGGACAGGGTCGGCGTAATCTTGAAATTGCCGACCTTGGTCGCCTTGAGCCGCCCGGCAACGTCAAAGGCGTCGCGCATCAGCAGGCCGGACAGGTCGAGCGTGATCCCCCTGTCATCTTCGCTGACAATATCGCCCGACCAGATCGGCGAATTGGAGAAGGAGCGCGCAACCGCCTGCTCCTCGCCGGCGTCGCCATTGAGCGCACGGAAGCGGTAATTTTCGAACTCGGCCAGCACCTTGTTGCCGACCTTGCGGAACAGCAGCACCTGGGTCTCGCCCAGCCGCGCGCGATCCAGGCCGATCTCGGCTGCGCCCAGGCCTCCGGCGATCGAGGGGGTGTAGAGATAGCGGGCGATGACGCCATTGGCGCCCGCCCTGGGCAGGATGACCTTCTGCCCGCCAGCAAGGGCAAACAGACTGGTCGGGGCGGGGTTGAGGGCCGGCACCGGCTGGGCCAGCGCGGTGCCGCCGGGCACGCTCAGGATCATAAGGGCCATGAGCGGAAGCGCGCGCAAAGATGTCATCAATAACCTGTCCCGAAAGGAAAAAAGGGGGCACCGGCACGACACCGGTGCCCCAGGGGGCATCAGAATTTGTGGCTGACGTTCATGTACCAGTAGCGACGCAGCGGGGAATAGAGCGTCCCCTCATAGCCGTCCGACGACAGCGGTGGGGCCTTGTCGAACAGGTTGCGCACGCCCAGGCGCATGCTGGTGCCGTTGAGTGGCCCTTCGCTGAAGCGATACTGGCCATAGAGATTGGCCGTGGTGGTCGCCTTGATCGCCCAATAGTCGCCATCGCTGTCGATCAGACCGGTATCATAGACCTTGCCGGTATATTGGGCGAAGGCACCGACCGTGACATTGCCCAGCGACCAGGTGAGCGAGGCAGAGCCGCGCCATTTGGGCTTGCCGTCCAACTGCAGAAGGCTGCCGCCACCGCTGATCGTCGTGCCGGCGTTGATGTCGCCCGCCGCGCGCGCGTCCAGCAGTTGCTGGATGCCCGGCGAAGGTTCCTGATAATATTTCAGGAAGTGCGACGCATTGGCCGCGAAGCTGAAGCGCCCGATTCCGGTTTCCGGCGAGCTATAGGTCAGGTTGAAATCCAGGCCCTTCACTGTCTGCGGCTGCAGGTTGGTATATTGGTCGAGCACATAGAGGACCTGTCCCGCAGGGGTCAGGCCGGTGCCGTCGAACGCCTCAATGTCCGAAGCGGTGGGCGTGGCGCGGATCACGTTGGGATTGCTCGATCCCTGCTGGCGCAACAGATAGTCGAGGATCAGCGCATTGCCTTCGCCGAAGATGCCGACCAGGCCGGTCTGGCGCACCCGCCACCAGTCGGTGGTAAAGGTCAGGTGGCCCATGCCGTCAGGCAGCGGCGGTTCCAGCACCACACCAAAGGACAGGGTCTTGGCCCGTTCGGGCTTCAGGTCCGGATTGCCCGACCGGCGGGCCGAGGTGGTCTGGGCGCGCGAACAGTCGGAGAAACTGTCGATCCGCCCGGCGCGCAGGTCCGCCTCGCAATAGACATAGTCGGTGCGGCTATTGGCCCGGGTCACGACCGTCGCGTTGACCTGTTCCAGGTTCGGCGCGCGGAAGGACTTGGCCCAGGAACCACGGAAGCGGATACCCTTGACCACGTCCCAGGCGCCCGCCACCTTGGGCACCGCGACATCGCCGAAGTCGCTATAATGTTCGTAGCGGCCGGCGACCTGCAGGTCGAGGCTGCGCACCAGCGGTACGCCCATTTCCGGCGATACGACCGGAATGGCGAATTCGGCATAGGCGCCGAACACTTCGCGATGGCCCGATGTGTCGTTGTTGAGCGCCGAGTTGACGAAGTCGCCTGACGTCGCGCCGCTCAGCGGATCGGTATAGGTGATGGTGCCGTCGATGCGCGGATCGCGATCATCAAGCTGGGTCTCGCGCCGCGCCTCGATGCCGGCAGCAAAGCCGACATTGCCGCCGGGCAGGGTGAACAGGTCGGCCTTCGACACGCGGAAGTCATAGGTCGCCAGCGTCGACTTGGTATAGCGGACCAGATCCTCGCGCATCGCATCGATGGTCGACTGGCTGTTCACCGACGTGCCAAAGATATTATAGGCCTCGGGCGTCGACAGGGAGAGATATTCCTGCAGCTTGGTCCGGCTGATATTATCGCTGACGTCTCGCGCCCAGGCTTCCGAATAGCTGACCGCGCTTTCCCAGTTGAAGCCCTTGAATTCGCCGCGCAGTCCCGCCAGCAGGCGAAGCTGCTGGTTGGTGACGGTGACGGTCATCGGACCGAAATCCTCAAACAGATAATTGTTGATCGTCAGCGGCAGGCCCGATGTCGGCGCATTGGTGCCGGCCAGGCGATTGGGATTTGCGGTGCCGTTCGCGAACACGGCCTGGCCCAGCGGGTTCCAATAATTGCTGGCCGGCACATAGATCGGGATCGAGCTCAGCGTCGCGACCGGGCTCTGCTGCGCCTTGGTCTTGCTGCGATAGAAGCCGGCTTCGGTGAAGAAGGTGACGTCGTCGGTCAGGTCATACTTACCGGTCAGGAACAGGTTGAGGCGGTTGAGGCGCGGCATGATCGACGTGCCGGCCGCCAAGGAGTCATAGCGCAGGTCGCGATCCGCGCCGGCGGTGGCCATGGCGCCATTCTGAAGACAACGATCATTGCCGATCGTGGCGACGCAACCCGCGCTGCTGGTCGGCTGGACATGGAACTGGCCCGACGCATTGGTCAGGGCTGAGCCGTTGATCGTGACCGGGACATTCCCGTAGGTGCGCAGATTGGCATAGGGCGTGGTGGTCGATCGGCCATCGAGCGAGGTTGCGCCCTCGAACCGCGTTCCCTCGAACAGGCTGCGCCGGTCCGATGATGCGGTGAAATATTGATCGGTGGAATCGAGGCCGGTGCCATGGTCATAGCTGCCGAACAGGGTGATGTTGCCGCGATTTTCGGCGAAGTTGGTGCCGATGACGCCATTGCCGTTAAATTCGCGCAGGCCCGTGCCTTCGGCGTCGCCATATTGCAGCGACAGTTCCGCGCCCTGATAATCCTGCTTGAGCACGGTGTTGACCACGCCGGCGACGGCATCCGCGCCATAGATCGCGGCCGCGCCGTCGCGCAGCACTTCCAGCCGTTCGAGGCCATTAACCGGAATGGCGTTGGTGTTATAGGTCAGGACCGGCACCAGCTGGTTATTGGCCTGGCTGGTCGGGTTGACGACGACGCGACGGCCATTGAGCAGTACCAGGGTATTGCCGATGCCCAGGCTGCGCAGATCGAGCGAGCCGACGTCGCCGCGCGCGCCGTTGGAGCTGCCGGGCAGATACTGGCTGTTGAACTGGACATCGCCAAACTGGGGGATGGAGCGGAACAGCTCGTCGCCCGATACGGCGGCCGATGCCTTGATCTGCTCGGTGGATATGACGGTGACGGGCAGCGCCTCGTTGATCTTCGCGCCCTTGATCTGCGAACCGACGACGACGATTTCCGCCGACGCAGCCTCATCCGCCGGTGCAGCATCCTGTGCTGCCGCCATGCCGGCCGTCATGGCCCAGCCCATCGCGATCAGGCTTGCCGCGCAGGCGCCCTTGTTCCGATACAGTCCCATAAGTCTTCCCCTGGCTCCCGCCATCCGATCCCTTTCGGATGGGCTAATAGTTTCGGTGGCTTCCCCTCGTCCGGGTGTTCGGCCGGAAACCCTCTCATGGTCGGAGACGCAGGCCCGAAAATTTCCCCCATCAAAAATTTCAGTTTTGTGATGGCGGTATCCATGCCCCTGATCGATAAGCGCTTTCACCATCGGGAACGCGCTGGCGCTATCCCGCATTGCAGCTTCAGGGGATCTGTCCATGCCACGCTTTGTCCGCTCGCTTGTCGGCCTTCTCGCACTGGGTGTATCGGGGCCGGCGCTGGCCGGACCGCTGGCGGACGGCGACCGGATGGCAATCATGGCCGATGTCGATCGCGGCGCCGATACGCTGGCGAAGAATGCCCTGCAGATCTGGAACTATGCCGAAGTCGGTTTTCAGGAGACGAAGAGTTCGGCCCTGTTGCAGCAGGAACTGAAGACCGCCGGCTTCACGGTCGAGGCCGGCGTTGCCGGCATGCCGACCGCCTTCATCGCCCGTTTCCGGACCGGCGATGGCCCGGTGATCGGCCTGCTTGCCGAATATGACGCCCTGCCGGGTCTGCCCCAGGCAGCCGAGCCGGTGCGCAAGCCACTGGACGGCGCGGCGGGCCATGGCTGCGGCCATAACCTCTTTGGCGCCGCATCTGTTGCCGCTGCCATAGCTACCAAGGACTGGATGGTCGCACACAAGATCAAGGGCGAACTGCGCCTTTATGGTACGCCGGCAGAAGAAGGCGGATCGGGCAAGGTCTTCATCGTCCGCGCAGGCCTGACCAAGGATGTGTCCGCCATGATCCACTGGCATGCGGCCGACAGCAACAGCGCGTCACAGAATACGGCGCTCGCCAATATCAGCGGTAAATTCCGTTTTCACGGCATCGCTGCACACGCGGCCGCTGCGCCCGAACGCGGGCGATCGGCGCTCGATGGCGTGGAGGCGATGGACGCGATGGTCAACATGATGCGCGAACATGTGCCGCAGGAAACCCGCATCCATTATGTCATCACCGATGGCGGCAAGGCGCCCAATGTCGTGCCCGACACGGCCGAGGTCTATTATTATGTCCGCCACCCCAATCAGCAGGTGGTCGCCGACATCATGGAGCGCGTGAAGAAGGCAGCCGAGGGCGCAGCGCTGGGTACCGGCACGACGGTGGAGTTCAACCAGGTGGGCGGCACGTTCGACCTGCTGCCCAACGACGTGCTGGGCCATGTGATGTACGACAACCTCAAGCAGGTAGCGCTGCCCAGCTATACCGCGCAGGAACAGGATTTCATCACCAAGATCCAGTCGAGCTTTCCCAAGGGGACACGGATGGGTGACGGCAGTGTCGAACCCTATAGCAGCGGCGGCCTGACCCCGGCGTCGACCGATGTCGGCGATGTCAGCTACACGACGCCGACGGTCGGCATGGTCGCTGCCACCTGGGCACCCGGCACCCCGCCGCACAGTTGGCAGGCGGTTGCGGCCAGTGGCACCAGCGTGGGCACCAAGGGGGCCGTGGTTGCGGCCAAGGCGATGGCGCTGACCGCTGCCCAGTTGTTCCAGAGCCCGGATATATTGACGGAAGCGAAGGCCGAACTGGATCGTCGGCGTGGCCAGGACTTCGTCTACCGCTCGCTATTGGGCGACAAGGGGCCGGCGCTCGAATATCGCACCGACGCGAAGAAATAAGGCGATAGGAAAACGGCCCGGCATCATGGGATGCCGGGCCGGTCGATATCACACCAATTTGTTGGTGCGCACCAGTTCGCGATACCAGTCGGCGCTGAGCTTGGGCGTGCGCTTCTGGGTCTTGAAGTCGACATGGTGGATGCCGAACAGCTTGGTATAGCCATCCTCCCACTCGAAATTGTCCATCAGGCTCCAGACGAAATAGCCCTTTACCGGGATGCCTTCGCGGGTCGCGCGCTGGAGGTGGGTGAGGTAGTTGCGCAGATACATGACGCGGTCGGTGTCATAGACCTTGCCGTCTTCCGCCAGCTTGTCGTCGGCCGAGCAGCCATTTTCGGAGATATAGAGGCCCTTGGGCTTCCAGTTCTCGGCTATGGCGCGCATCCCCCAATAGATGACCTCCGGCGTGACATAGAGCCAGGGGGAGGGCATGCGCGGTGCCTGACCCGGATGCGGCAGGATCTTGTAGCCCGACGGCGCGGTCTCGTCGGCGCGGACGGTGTTGCCGGTATAGACATTGACCGACAGGAAATCGAGCGGCGCGCCGATCAGCTTCATGTCGCCATCCTTGACCACCGGGGCGTCCTTGCCCTGCGCGGTCAGATAGCTGTCGATATAGCGGCCTTCCATGATCGCGGTGAGGAACATGGCGTTCTCTTCGCGCACCGCCTTCTTCACCGCCTCGATATGCTCGGGCGTCTCGATCGCGGGCACATAGATGTTGGGATTGTCGGCAATGCCGACCTGCGTGCCCGCCTTGGTCGCGGCGCGGATCGCCTGTAGCCCCAGGCCATGGGCCAGCACGCCATGGTGACGCACCTGGTTCACCTCCTTCATCGGCAGCTTCAGGCCCGGCGCCTTGCCGCCGGTCATGTAGCTGAGGTCGGTGAAGCAGCGCAGTTCGTTGAGCGTCATGAAATGGTTGACGCGGTCGCCCAGCTTGCCGGCCGTGTAGCTGGCATAATCGGCAAAGGCGTAAGCGGTGTCGCGATTTTGCCAGCCGCCCGGCAGGGCATTGGGCAGGTCCCAGTGGAACATGGTGACATGCGGGGTGATGCCCGCCGCCAGCAGTCCGTCGACCAGCCGGTTATAATAATCCAGCCCCTTGGCGTTGGGCTGGCCCCGGCCATCGGGGAAGATGCGCGACCAGGCGATCGAGAAGCGATAGGCCTTGACGCCCAGCGCCTTCAGCAGGGCGATATCGTCCTGATAGCGGTTGTAGCTGTCGCAGGCGATATCGCCGGTGTCGCCATTGGCGACCTTGCCGGGCGTGTGCGAAAACACGTCCCAGTTGGTCTGCCCACGGCCATCCGCGTTCACGGCGCCCTCGATCTGATAGGCGGCGGTGGCGCAGCCCCACAGGAAGTCGGAGGGGAAGGCGAGGTCGCCTTGCGGCGCAGCCCCCGCCGCATTCTGGGTGCTCGCGGAGCTGCACCCGGCCAGGCCCGCGCCCAGCGCGGCGGCGCCCAGACCCATGCCAAGCCCCAGACCCAGTTCGCGGCGATTGATACCCGTCATCTTCTTTGTCTCCTTATTGACCGACGATCTGCACCAGGCCGCTGATGGCCTGGCCGGTGGGCAGCTTCGTCTTGCTCGTCAGCGTCTTTGCCTTGTCGTCCCAGACCAGCTCGGCCTTCATGCCGCCCTTGCGATAATCATTGGTCTTGCCGTCATCGTCATAGAGGGTGAAGCGGGCATCGGCACCGGGATAGACGCGGATGCCTTCCAGCGCTTGGCGTTCGGCCGTGCTCTTGATCTGCACGCCCATCGGCACGATCGACCCAGCCTTCACGAACAGGGGGATGCGGTTGATCGGGCTGTCGACCTCGATCGTCTGGCCGCCCTCGAACTTCTGGTTGGTCCAATAATCATACCAGGCGGTGCCGGCCGGCAGATAGACCGACCGCTTGGTCTGGCCCTGCTTGGTCACCGGGGCGACCAGGAAGGCGGGGCCGAACATATATTGGTCGCCGATGTCCGACACCTTGGGATCGTTGGGGAAGTCCATGAACAGGCCGCGCATGAACGGCGCGCCGCTGTCGTAGGTGTGGCGGCCCAGTGCATAGATATAGGGCATCAGTGTGTAGCGCAGGCGCAGCCAGTCGGCCAGGATCGGCTCGGCCGCCTTGCCATATTCCCACAGCGCCGTGCCGGGGCGCTGGCCATGGATGCGCAGCGTCGGCGTGAACACGCTATACTGGAACCAGCGCACGAACAGTTCGGGATAGTCGGGATAGTCCGCGCCCATCGCGGTCGCCCCGGTCGGATCGACCAGGATCGGGTTCTGCGCCTTGGGACCGCTCGGCCACTGCCAGCCGCCAATGTCGCTGCCCCAATAGGCCAGGCCCGACGCGGTGAAGTTGAGGCCGGCGGGCACCTGCCGTTCTAGCGCTTCCCAGGTTGATTTGACGTCCGACGACCAGAACAGGCCGCCATTGCGCTGTGAACCCAGATAGGCGGCGCGGGCCAGGATCATGTTGCGGAAACCGGGGCGGTCGCGCTCCGACCCTTCGGCCACGCCGGTGGTGTGCACCAGCGGGAACAGATTGTGATAACGATCGCCCGACCCGATCGAATATTGATAGCCATCGGGGATCAGGTCCGGCTCGGTCTCGTCCAGCCAGAACCAGTCGAAGCCCTGGCTTGCGATATTGTCGCGGATCTTGCCCCAGAACCATTCGCGCGCTTCCGGATTGGTGCTGTCGATCAGCGCGCCGGCCCGGTCGGAGCGCATCGGCAGGCCGTCTACGGGCAAGCCGTCCTTGTCGTGCAGGAACCAGCCCTTGGCTTTCAGAAACTCGAAATAGCGACCCTCGCGCTCGAAACGCGGCCAGACGCTGATGATCGATCGCATGCCCATGGCGTTGAGCTGGTCGTTCATGCCCTTGGGATCGGGATAATAGGTGCGGTCGATGTCGAGCTGGCCCATGCGGGTCCAGTAGAACCAGTCGAGCACCATGACATCGAGCGGCAGATTGCGCTGGCGATAGCCATTGGCGATGTCGAGCAGTTCTTTCTGGCTTTCGTAGCGCGCCTTGCTCTGGATCAGGCCGAAGCCGGCCTTGGGCGGCAACGGCGTCGCGCCGGTCAGCTTGGCATAGCCTGCATAGAGTTCGTCGGTGGTCTTGCCGGTGATGACGAAGAAGGAGACGCGCTCGCCGACCTGGCTCTGGAAGCGGGTGGAGCTGTGCAGGCCTGGCCATACCAAAGTGCGGGCGGGATTGTCCCAGACGATGCCATAGCCCTTGTTGGTGACCAGGAAGGGCACGCAGACGGTCTCGCCGGCCGGCGCATCATAGCTGTGCGAACAGTCGATCTGCTTGCCGCGCAGATCCATATAGCCTTCCTGGTTCTGGCCCAGGCCGTAATAATGCTCGTCCAGCGGCGCGTCGAAGCTGGCACCGACCTTGAAGGTCTTCTCGCCATTGACCGTCACCGGGGACATTTCCCAGCCGGTCATCTTGGTGAGGACCGTGCCGCTGGCATCCTTCACCGACAGGCTGACCGGTGGCAGGGCAGGGGCGAAATAACGCTCCATCTGGGTCGGTGCCTTGGGCCAGGGCTGGGCATCGACGGTCAGCGACAGGGCCGACGAGGTGAAGATGTCGCCGGTGGCGTTGCTGCTGTGGTTCCAGCCGGTGGTGTCGGTCTTGGCATTGGGGCCTTCGCCCGGTGCCGCCTGCGCCAGATCGGGATCGACGGCGATGGTGACGCGCACGATGTTCGGGGCATAGGGTTCGATGGCGACCTTGGCGCCGTTGCGGTCCAGCAGCGCCATCGGTGCGGCGAGCGCGGGGGCGGCGATGGCAATGCAGGACGCACCCAATGCGATGCCTGCCAATCTTGCCTTGAAGCCTGTTGCGATCATCCCTGTCATTCCCTGTACTTGCATTAAACCAGACCCCGACCGTCGATGCGGACGGCGGGGACGAAATCGATGCCGTGCGGCATGGTGAAGTGGAGGCCCGCGCCATCCTGACGGAAGGGTAGCGAACCACCGCCGAGCAGCGTCACCCGCTCGATTGTGCCAGCGACCTGGCCGCGCGCCAGTGAGCGGATGGTCGTAGATCCGGCGGGCTTGCCCAGGAACAGCGCATAGAGCGCGCCCTTGTTGGTGGTGAAGCGGATGTCCTGCGCGGTGAAGGGCTTGGCCTTCTCCTCATTCTGCATGCCGACGATCGCCTGGGTCGGCCCTTCGCCATAGCGCTTCCACGGCCGCGAACCGAAGATCGCCTCGCCGCCATGCACCATCCATCCGGCCATGGCGTCCAGGATCTTCTCCGCCTCGCTGTCGATGGCGCCGTCGCCGGGCTGGGGAATGGACAGCATCAGATTGCCGTTCTTCGACACGACATCGGCCAGCCGCTGGATCACCTGCTCGGCGCTCTTGTAGCTTTTGTCGGTCAGGCGGGCGACATTGTAGAACCAGTCGCCGATGCAGGTATCGGTCTGCCAGGGTTCGTCCCAGATATGGTCGGTATAGCCGCGCTCGACATCCTGGACGATGCCGAACCGGGCATAGGGCTTCAACTGCTTGCCGGTCATGACCACGTCGATCTTGCCGTGCCATTCGATCGAGCGGTTATAATAGTCCGCCGCCGCTTCCAGCCCGACCGGGCCGAAGGGCAGTTCATGATCGTCCATATAGACCATGTCGGGCTTGTATTTCGCGACCAGGTCGGTCTGGCGCAGCAGCCAGCGGGTGACATAGGCCGGGTCATCCTTCGGCCCGGTCTCGATCCACTGGCCATTATTGGCGTCGTGCCACTTGTCCATCGCCTCGATCGTGTCGATGCCGTCGGGCAGCACGGCATGGCCGCCGGTATAGAGTTCCTGCGGGTCGAGGCCTTCCCACCATTTGCCCGTGCCGTCTTCCTTGCGCAGCCGGAACGCGTCGTAACGCACGCCCTTTTGCGGGCCGACCGGATCATAGCCATAAGCGGGCTGATACCAGTGCCAGGCATGGGCGGCATGGTTGGACACGCCGAACTTCATGCCCGCGCGGCGCGCGGCCTTTTCCCAGATGCCGACAATATCCTTCTTCGGCCCGACGCGCAGGCTGTTCCAGGCATGATAGCGGCTGTCATAGCAATCGAGATTGTCGTGATGGCAGGCCAGCGCCATGAAATATTTGGCGCCCGCCTTCTGATATCTGGCGATCAGCGCATCGGGGTCCCACTTGTCGGCGGTCCAGAGGTTCTGGATGTCCTTCATCCCCGCGACCGACGGATGGCCGTAGGTCTTGAGGTGATGCTCGTACATCGGGTGGCCCTGCATATACATGAAGCGGCCATACCAGTCGCCCTGCGCCGGCACCGATTGCGGCCCCCAATGCGACCACATGCCCAGCTTCGCGTCGCGGAACCAGTCGGGATAGCGGTAATTGCTGACCAGCGAGGGCCAGTTGGCCTGCACCGGCCCCTTGGCGGTGCCCATCGGGCTGGCCGCACGGGCGGCATTGGCCAGGCCCAGCGCAGCCGCGCCCGCCAGGAAGGATCGGCGTCCGAAATCCTGCATCACTTGGCTCCCAGCGCTTTGGCGATCGCGGCCTCGGCCAGCGGGCGCATGATGGCATAGCCTTCCTTGGTCGGATGGACGCCGTCGCTGGACAGGCCCGGCTTCATCGCGCCGTCGGTCTGCGCCATCGCCTTGTGATAGTCGACAAAGGTGAAGCCGTTGGCGCGGGCATAGTCGGCCAGCCACGTGTTGATCGCGGCGACCTGCGGCGCGGGCGTCATGCCGGGGCTCCAGGGGAAGGCGGCAGCGGGCGGCACGGAGGCGATGATGACCTTGATGCCGTGCGCACGGGCGAGGTCGGCCATGGTCTGGATATTGCCCAGCACCGTTTCCATCGTCGCCGCGCCGGTATTGCCGGCGATGTCGTTGGTCATCGCCATGATGTGGACCGCCTGCGGCTTCAGCGCGATCACGTCATTGCGGAAGCGCACCAGCATCTGCTGCGTCGTCTGGCCGCTGATGCCGCGATCGACCAGCCCGTTCTGGAACATGGTCGGGTCCAGGTTGATCCAGTTGTCGGTGATGGAATCGCCCATGAAGACGACGCGCACCTTCTGGCCCTCGATCGCCTTGTTGGCGGCGGCATAGCGGCAGAGCTGCCCGAAATCGCGGGTCAGCATGTGCAGGTTCCACAGCTTCCAGCCGGCCTCGTCGCTGGGCTTTTCATGGGTGGGGCAGGGATCGGCGACAATGCCGACCGGATCGTCGGCATGGGGATCGCCCGGCACCTTGGTTTCGGCCAGGGCCGGCGCGGCCAGCGCCAGCGCGCAGGCCGCAGCGAGAAGGGGAGCGGTGAAACGCAGCATCGTCGTCCTCATTTCCTTGTTCCTAGCGCCTGCGCGATCGCCCTGGCAGCGATCGGCGCCATCACGGCATAGCCATTGTCCAGCGGATGCACGCCATCCTGGGTATAGGCGGCGGTCATCAGGCCATTCTGGTCGACCATCTCGCTGTGATAGTCTGCGAACACATGGCCATGCTGCGCACAATAGGCGCGCAGCCATTGATTGAGCGCCACCAGTTCGGCCGGCTTGCGCTCCGCCACCACATCCTTCGCCGCGTCGCTATAGTTGTTGACCGGCAGGATCGATCCGAACACGACCTTGATATGATGGGCGGTCGCGATGTCGGCCATCGCTTCCCAATTGGCCTCGATCTGTTCGGGTGTTTCCTGCTGCAGGAAGCCCTGAACGTCATTGATCCCGGCCAGGATCACCACCACTCTGGGCTGCAGCGCCACGACATCCTGATGGAAGCGCAGCAGCATCTGCGCCGTCACCTGGCTGCCGATGCCGCGATTGACATAGGGCTTGCCGGGGAAGCTGGCCGCCAGGTTCCAGCGATCGGTGATGGAATCGCCCAGGAACACGACGCGCTGTTCGCCGGCCTTCGGCGCGGGCAGGGCTGCATTGGCCGGGGCATAGAGATAGCGTTCGCCAAAATCCTGCATCAGGCTGGGCACCAGCTTCGCGCGGAACGGGCCAAGCCATGGCCCCCAATCCTTGTCCGCGACGGTGCGCCGCTCGGGCGAACTCTGATAATGGCTCGGCGCGGCCTGCGCCGTGCCTGCCATCAGCAGGAACAGGACAGGCAGCGCATATGTCATGCCGGGATCAATCCCTGCTTGGCGGCGAATGTCATGAACAGGTCGGGCCAGGCCGACGCCTGCATCGTCCTGGGCAGGCGGGTGCCAAAGCCATGGCCGCCATCCTCGAAGATATGGAGCGCGACCGGCCGCCTGGCGGCTTCCATCGCCTGGAACAGGGCGATGCTGTTGGCCGGCGGCACCAGTCCGTCGTCGCTGGCATGGACCAGGAAGACGGGTGATGTTTGGGCATCCACCCGCATCTCCACCGATCGGGCGCGGCGCATCTCGGCACTAGCACCTTCGCCCAGCAGATTGTCGCGCGACCCGCCATGGGTGAAGGGCGCGTCTAGGCTGACCACCGGATAGATGAGGCCGGCGACATCGGGCCGCGCGCTTTCGCGATCGGCGGCATCGACCGGGGCATAGACCTGCTCGCCATGGCGGGTTGCCAGCGACCCTGCCAGATGACCACCGGCCGAGAAACCGAGCACGCCGACGCGGCCTTTGTTGACAGCGAAGGTGACAGCCCGAGCCCGTATCAGCCGCATCGCCCGCTGCGCATCCTGCAACGGCACATCCTGCCGCTGCGCCCAGCCTTCGCCGGGCAGGCGATAGAGCAGGATGAAGGCGGTGATGCCCCGTTCGTTGAGCCAGGCCGCCTGGCTGGTCCCTTCATTGTCGTAGGACAGGAAGCCATATCCGCCACCCGGCACCACCAGCATCGCCGCGCCATTGGGGCGGGCAGGACGGCGAACCACCAGCACCGGGCGGGCAATGCCGGTGACGAAGCGGTCGGGCTTGGCAGGATCTTTCGACTGGTCGGCAACCTTGCGGACGATCCGCGCGCCAGTGCTGCCCGGCGGGGAGGCCGGCCACAGTTCGATCACTTCGTCGGCGGCGGTCGTCTGGGCGCCGGCGATGCGCGGCAGTGCAGCGAGACCGGCTGCGGCGATCAGCGCGGTGCGGCGATCCAGGACAGTCATTCTTCTTCCTCCAGGGGACGGGATGGCGCCGTCATGATCGGTGACACGGCCGTGCCGATGGCCTGCGCCGCCGCACGGACCAGATCATTGCATTGGTCGATGCTGGCGCGATTGGCCGCGCCGTCGACGAAGGGCATGGTCAGCGATGCGCGGGCGACGCCGCCGACCAGGATCGGGGCGGACAGGTCGGTGATGCCGGTCAGCATGGGGCTGGGCGAGACCGCGCCGCCTGTCGCGACCGCCGCATCCAGCCGCGCGACCAGGTCCAATTCCTCGATCATATGATCGCTTGCCCGGATTTCCCTGAGCATCGCCTCGCGATTTTCAGGCGACTGGAAAGCCAGCAGGATGCGGCCCGAATTGGAGCGGTGAAGCGGTCGGCGATAGCCCACGCGCACGGCAAAGCCCGACAGCCCCGGCGCTTCGATCGCGATGATGACCACCATTTCCACGCCCGACACCACGCCAAGGTGGCAGCTCTGCCCCGCATTGCGGGCCAGGTCCTGCATGATCGGCAGGGCGGTGGAGGCGAGGTCGCGGATCGGCGGCTGGCTCATGCCCAAGGTGAACAGGCGGTTGGTCAGGCGATAGCCGTCCTCGGCGCGAGCAATATAGCCATGTTCTTCGAGCACCTGGAGCATGCGGAAGATTTCGCTGACCGATCGGCCGAGCGCGGTGGAAATGTCGGACATGATGATCGGTTCGCTGGCACCGGCCAGAAGCTCCAGTATTTCCAGCCCTTTTTTTAGAGCGGGCGCCTGGTAGCGCGTCTTGCCATTCATTCCGGTCCCCTCACCAAGCGGGCGCCATCGCCTATGGTAGCGCCATCATCCGTTAGCCTCCTCCTACACACCATCTACAGGTGAAATCAATTTTTATATTTCACAAATGCGAAACCGGGCGTAATAGGACCGCGCCGTTTGGTATCGCTCCCAATAGCGAGAAGGCGGCGTCAGGGAAGAGCTTGCCGCGGCCAGTGTGCGGCGCCGAAGTCGATCAGTGCTCCGCGCAGGAGCCGTGGGAGAGGAAGGGTTAACATGTTCAAGAATCTGTATATTCCGTCGCGTGCGGAATTGCTGGCGGGTATCTCGCTGGCCGGTATCGTGCTGGGTTGCGCTGCGCCCGCCATGGCGCAGGACGCCGTCGGTGCCACCACCGCCACGAACGCCGAATCGCCTGAAGCTGCGTCCGAAGGGGACATCGTTGTCACCGGCGTTCGCGCCAGCCTTTCCAGCGCCCAGTCGATCAAGCGCAACAGCGACGTCATCGTCGACTCGATCGTCGCCGAAGACATTGGCAAGCTGCCCGACCGCAACGTGGCCGAAGCGCTGCAGCGCATCCCCGGCATCCAGGTGCAGCGCCAATATGGCGAAGGCAGCTCGGTCGCGATCCGCGGCCTGACCCAGGTCCGCACCGAACTTAACGGCCGCGACATCTTCACCGCCTCGGGCGCCAACCAGCTCAGCCTGGAAGACATCCCGTCCGAATTGCTGGCCGGCATCGACGTCTACAAGAACCCGTCGGCCGACCTGATCGAGGACCAGTTGTCGGGCACGATCAACTTCCGCACCCGCAAGCCGTTCGACTTTGACGGTCTGAAGGTCGCCGCCACCGCGACCCAGAGCTATTTCGACCTGACCGACAAGTTCAAGCCCTCGGCCTCGCTGATGGTCAGCGACCGTTGGGACACCGGCATCGGTGAAATCGGCATTCTTGCCAGCGTCTCCTTCCAGAAGACCGCCTTCCGTCAGGACACGATCTCGACCGAGCCCTTCTACACGCTCGATCCGACCAACGCGACCGACGCCGCCGTGCTGGCGGGCCTGGGCCGCACCGGCCAGACCACGACCCTGCCGCATGGCACCGGCATCGGCGAAGTCTATGGCGATCGTCGTCGCCTCGGCACCGACGTTGCGCTTCAGTGGCGCCCCAGCGACACGCTGGAGCTGACCGCAGAAGTCTTCCGTTCGGACTATAAGTTCCGTTTCGACGACTATAGCTTCTTCGCCTACAGCTCGGGCAGCGCGATCATCCCGCAGGCGGGCGCGCCCTTCACCTATGCCGATAACGGCGATTTCCAGAGCGGCACCTTCATCGATCTGCCGATCGGCAACAACACCAGCGCCCAGACCCGTCATTCGACCACGACGGACTATTCGCTGAACATGAAGTGGAAGCCTTCGGACCAGCTGACCATCACCGCCGATGGCCAGTATGTCGATGCCAAGACCAAGAATCTGCGTTCGATCGTCGGTCTGAACGGTACCGCCGACACGCTGTATCAGGATATTTCGGGTTCGGTCCCGGTTGTGAATATCGGTTCGAGCACTGGTCTCACCAACCCGGCCACCTACACCAGCGCCTTCTATCTCGATAACCTCAACGAGTCGAAGGCGTCGGACAAGACCGCGCGCCTGGACGCCGAATATCGCTTCGACGCCGGCATCCTGTCGTCGATCAAGGCGGGCTTGCGCTATGCCGACCGCAAGAACAAGACGATCGATACCGGCTATCGTTACACCGGCCTGAGCAGCGTTCCGACCCAGTTGGAAAATGTCGATCTGGGCGACTTCTTCCGGGGTGACGCGGACCTGTTCGGCAACATCATCGCCTTCAACCGTGGCATCATCCGCAACTATCAGGATACGCTCGACACGCTGGGTATCGCCAGCGCGCCGGCCTATACCCAGAGCGGCACGAACCAGCAGCGGCAGAAGACCTTCACCGGCTATGCTACCGCCTTCTTCAAGGCCGATCCGGTCGACGGTAATATCGGCGTCCGCGTGGTCCGCACCAATCTCGACGTGTCGGGCTATTATCAGCAGACCTCGATCGTGCTGGATGCGAACGGCAATGAAGTCAGCGGCCCGACCGTGTTCAACCCGATCGCCGTGTCGCAGGATTATACCTCGGTCCTGCCGAGCCTGAACCTGCGCGTCCACCTGACCGACGATCTGCAGCTGCGTTTTGCCGCCGCGAAGAACATTTCGCGTCCCAACTTCACGCAGCTCAACCCCAGCCTGACCGTCAGCGAACCGGGTTCCGCCCAGCAGGATCAGATCCACACGACCAGCGGCGGCAATCCGTACCTCAAGCCGATGAAGTCGGACAATCTGGACGCCACGCTGGAATGGTATTTCTCGCGGACCGGCTCGCTGACCGCAGCGGCCTTCTACAAGAATATCAAGAACTACATCCAGACCGCCGTGTCCTATCGCGACGTCACCTTCGACAATGGCAACAGCTACCAGTATGAAGTGACGTCTTACAATAATGTCGCCAAGGGCAAGGTGAAGGGCTTTGAACTCGCCTATCAGCAGTTCTTCGACTTCCTGCCCGGTCCGTTCGACGGCCTCGGCATGCAGGCGAACTTCACCTATGTGGACTCGCAGGCACCGTCGCCCGCCACTAGCGGCCCGGTCACCAACGTCCCGCTCGAACTGCTGTCGAAGTATAATTACAATATCGTCGGCATCTACGAAAAGGGCGGCCTGTCGGCCCGCGTCGCCTATAACTGGCGCAGCAAATATGTCGTCACCACGGCGGGCAACGGCACCGGCAGCCTGCCGGTGTTCAACAAGCCCTTCGGTCAGCTCGATGCGTCGATCAGCTATAATGTGACGCCGCAGTTCGCGCTGGCGCTGGACGGCACGAACCTGACCAACACCCGTCGTGCGACCTATTTCGGTATCGACAGCCGTCCGCGTGACGTGGTCGTCAACGATCGTCGCATCAGCCTGACGGCGCGGCTCAGCTATTGATCCGTGCCGGGGGCATTTCTAGCCTCCTCCCGACTGGGTGGGTCCGATCTCAAAAGGGACGGACCCACCGACTTTTCCCGGCAAAGAGAGGATGATGATGCTGGCCGATGCAAGGGTAGAAAAAGGACCGGCGGAGCAAGGCTCTCGCGCGGCGATGATCCTGACGATCGGCCTCTTCTTTCTTTGGGGCCTCGCCAATAATCTCAACGACGTGCTGATCGCCCATTTCCGGCACGCCTTTGCTCTCTCCGACTTTGCCTCGGGGCTGGTCCAGTCCGCTTTCTATATGGGCTATTTCTGCTTTGCCATTCCCGCTGCCATCACCGCCGAACGTTTCGGCTACAAGGCGACGGTGATCCTGGGCCTGCTGCTGTTCGCGCTCGGCGCCTTGCTGTTCCTGCCGGCCTCTGCCGTGGTCAGCTATCCCTTCTTCCTGTTCGCCCTGTTCGTGATCGCCAGCGGCCTCGCCTTTCTGGAGACGGCTGCCAATCCCATGGTCGCGGTGCTGGGAGACGCCGCCAGCGCGGCCCGGCGGCTTAACCTTGCCCAGGCGTTCAATCCGCTGGGATCCATCACCGGCGTGGCGCTGGGCGCCACCCTGATCCTGTCCGATGCGCCGACACAGGGTGCTGCTGCCGCCGCCGCCGTACAATTGCCCTATCTGCTGATCGCGATCGTCGTGCTGGCTTGGGCCTTTCTGCTGGGGCGTACGCCCTTCCCGAAGGCTGCGGTCGAGGGCAATGCCGATGCCGCGCCACTCGCAGGCTATCGGGAATTGCTGCGTCGCCCGCGCTATCTGGCGGGTATCGCTGCCCAATTCTTCTATGTCGGCGCGCAGGTCGGCATCTGGAGCTATCTCATCCGCTATGCGCAGGCCGCGCTGCCGGGCATCACCGCCCAGCATGCCGCCTGGCTGCTGACCCTGTCGCTCGGCCTGTTCATGGCCGGCCGCTTCGCCGGTGCGGCGCTGCTCACCCGCTTCGATGGCGCGCGGCTGATGCGCCTCTTCGCGCTCGTCAATCTCGGCCTCGCGCTGGTCGGTTCGATCTGGCTCGGCCTGCCCGGCGTCGCAGCACTGGTGGCCGCCAGCTTCTTCATGTCGATCATGTATCCGACCATCTTCGTCCTCTCGCTCGACGGCCTTGGCCCACTGACCAAGCCGGGCGCATCGATGATCGTGATGGCCATCATCGGCGGCGCGGTGCTGACCGCCGTCATGGGCCTGATTTCCGACATGGCCGGCACGATCAACGCGGCGATGGCGGTGCCCGCTTTCTGCTTCCTGGTGGTCGCGGCCTATGCCCATGTGATGCGCGGGAAGGGCGGGACGGCATGATCGACGCCCATGTCCATCTCTGGCAGCTCGGCCGCAACGATTGCAGCTGGCCCGGCGCAGACCTGCCGGCGATCCATCGCGACTATGGGCTGGATGATCTGCTCGCGCAGCTCGATGCCAACAAGGTCGATGCCGCGATCCTGGTGCAGAGCCAGGAATCGGAAGCCGACACCCACTGGCTGCTCGCGCTCGCGGCGGGGACGGATCGGATCGCCGGTGTCGTCGGCTGGGTCGACCTTACCGGCGATGTCGCCGCCCGCGTCGCGGCGCTGCAGGTCGCCGGGCCACTGGTCGGCATTCGCCCGATGATGCAGGGCCGCGCGCCCGACTGTTTCGACGATCCGGAACTGGCGCCCGGCTTCGCGGCGCTCGCCCGCCATGGCCTGGTGCTCGACGCGCTGGTGCGCCCGCAGCATCTCGCCTCGCTCGCCCGGCTGGCCCGGCGGCAGCCCGACCTCAGCATCATCATCGATCATGCTGCCAAGCCGCTGGTCGGCGAGGCGATCCCGGCAGACTGGCGCGCCGCCATGGCCGATCTCGCCGCCTGCCCCAATGTCGCCTGCAAACTGTCGGGCCTGCTCACCGAGCTGGCGCCGGGGGCAAGGGACGGCGCCGCCGCTCCCTTCATCGCAGAATTGCTCGCCCTGTTCGGCCCGGATCGCCTGCTCTGGGGCAGCGACTGGCCGGTGCTGACCCTCGCGTCCGACTATGTTGCCTGGCTCGATCGCGCCCGCGCATCGCTGCCGGTCGCGGCCCATCGCGCCATCTTCGCCGACAATGCCGCCCGCCTCTATCGCGTCACGCAGGGAGCCGCCGCATGATCGACTTCCCGACCCTGGGCATGGGCACCGCGCCCATCGGCAATCTCTATCGCGTCGTCAGCGATGCGGAGGCGCGCGCGACCCTCGACGCCGCCTTTGCCGCCGGCATCCGCTATTTCGACACCGCCCCCCATTATGGCTTTGGCCTTGCCGAACGGCGGCTGGGCGCGGCGCTGGCCGAACATGACCCGCAGGGCAAGGCGCGGGTCTCGACCAAGGTCGGCCGCCTGCTGCGGCCCACCGAAGCGCAGGGCGAGCGCCATGGCTTCGTCGATGCCGACCCGTTCGAGCCGCATTTCGATTATGGCCATGACGCCGTGCTGCGCTCCTTCGAAAGCAGCCAGAAGCGCCTGCGCCGCGACCGGATCGACCTGCTTCTCGCCCATGATATCGGCCGCCTGACCCATGGCGACGCGCATGCCGATCATCTCGCCGCCTTCCTTGACGGCGGCTATCGGGCGATGCGCGACCTGCGTGATGCCGGCGCGATCGGCGCGATCGGCATCGGCGTGAACGAGGTCGCGATCTGCCACGACCTGCTCGACCGGGTGGAACTGGACGCGATCCTGATCGCCGGCCGCTACACTTTGCTCGATCGCGGCGCGGAGGAGCTGCTCGACCGCTGCGCCAGCGTCGATGTGCAGGTCATCGTCGGCGGCCCCTATAATAGCGGCATCCTCGCCCGCGATCTCAGCGGCCCGCTCCATTTCGACTATGCCGCACCGGATGCGGCGATCCTCGCCCGCGCCCATGCCATGGCGGCGCTCTGCCGCGACGCCGGCGTCGCGCTGCCCGCCGCCGCGCTGCAATATCCGCTGCGCCACCCGCAGGTCATGGCCGTGATCCCCGGCCTGGTCGGCGCGGATCAGGTCCATGACACGATCGCCCGTCTGGGCGCCGCAATTCCCGACACGCTCTGGCCGGCGCTTGACGCGGCCGCCCGTGCCCATCCTCTTGCCAAGGCCCACAGCCATGCTTGAACATGACAGCCGCCTCATCCTGCTGCACCCCGACGACAATGTGCTGATCTGCGTCAGCGCGATCGAGGCGGGCGACATATTGCCCGTATCCGGCGGCACCATCCCCGCGCGCGAAGGCATCGCGATCGGCCACAAGATCGCCCGTATGGCGCTGGCGCAGGGTGACAAGGTCATCAAATATGGCGCGCCGATCGGGTCGATGACGGCCCCGGTCGCGGCTGGCCAATGGGTCCATATGCACAATATGAAGAGCGATTATATCAGCAGCCACACCCGCACCGCGCTGGAGCAGGGCGCATGATCCAGGGCTGGCTCCGTTCCGACGGGCGCAAGGGCATCCGCAATGTCGTCGCCGTCGCCTATCTGGTCGAATGCGCGCACCATGTCGCGCGCCGCATCGTCGACAAGGCCGATGATCCCGATGTCCAGCTGATCGGCTTCCCCGGCTGCTATCCCAATGCCTATGCGGCCAAGGTGATGGAGGCGATCGCCACCCATCCCAATGTCGGTGGCCTCGTCATCGTCTCGCTCGGCTGCGAAAGTTTCAATCGTGAGAAGCTGCGCGCCGTCGTGGAGGCCAGCGGCCGCCCGGCCGAACTGCTGGTGATCCAGGAAAAGGGCGGCACCGCCGCCACCATCGCCGCCGGGCTGGAAGCGGTCGAACGGGTGCGGGCGCAGATCGCATCGGTCGAGCGCGTGCCGATGGGCGTCGAGGAACTGGTCGTCGCCACCATCTGCGGCGGGTCGGACGGCACCAGCGGCATCACCGCCAATCCGGCGGTCGGCCGCGCCTTTGACCGGCTGGTGGCGGAAGGGGCGGCCTGCATCTTCGAGGAGACGGGCGAACTGGTCGGCTGCGAGAAGATCATGGCCGACCGCGCCGCCACGCCCGAACTCGCCGCCGCGATCGAGGCCTGCGTGCAGAAGGCGGAGGCCTATTATACCGTCATGGGCTTTGGCAGCTTCGCGCCGGGCAATGCCGAAGGCGGCCTCACCACCCAGGAGGAAAAATCCATGGGCGCCTACAGCAAGTCGGGCAGCTCGCGGATCGACGGCATATTGAAGCCGGGCGATATTCCCCCGATGGGTGGCCTCTATCTGCTCGACGTCGTGCCCGATGGCGAACCGCGCTTCGGCTTCCCCAACATCTCCGACAATGCCGAGATCGTGGAGCTGATCGCCTGCGGCGCGCATGTCACCCTGTTCACCACCGGGCGCGGATCGGTGGTCGGATCGGCGATCTCGCCGGTCATCAAGATCTGCGCCAATCCCGAAACCGGCCGCCGCCTGGCCGCCGACATGGACGTCAATGCCGGCCGCATCCTGGAGGGGGAAGCGACCCTCGACGATGTCGGGCAGGAAATCTACGACGCAATCCTCGCCGTCGCGGCGGGCGAGCGCAGCCTTTCCGAACAACTGGGCCATCAGGAGTTTATTTTGACCTACAAGGCTTTCGATCCCATCGGTCCCGAATGTCTGCCGATGGTGGCGCGCGCATGAGCGCCCCGCAGAACGGCCGCCTCGCCGGCAAGACCGCACTCATTACCGCCGCCGCCCGCGGCATCGGCCGCGCCTCGGTCGAGCGTTTCGTGGCGGAGGGCGCCCGCGTCTTCGCCACCGACCGCGATCTCGATGCGCTTGACGGGCTGGAGGGCTGCGAACGGCTCGCCCTCGACGTCACCGACGGCGCCGCCGTGCGCGCACTGGCCGCAGACATCGGCCCGATCGACATCCTCGCCAACATTGCCGGCGTGGTCCATGCGGGCAATATTCTCGAATGCAGCCAGTCCGACTGGGACTTTGCCGTCGCGCTCAACATGACCGCCCAATATCACACCATTTCGGCCTTCCTGCCGGGCATGGTGGAAAAGGGCGCGGGCGCGATCGTCAACATGTCCTCCATCGCCAGCTCGGTGAAGGGCATCCCCAACCGCTTTGCCTATGGCGCGACCAAGGCGGGCGTGATCGGCCTGACCAAGGCGGTCGCCGCCGATTTCGTCGGGCAGGGCATTCGCTGCAACTGCATCTGCCCCGGCACCGTCGACACCCCTTCGCTGCAGCAGCGACTGCACGACACCGGCGACTATGAAGCCGCCCAGACCGCCTTCGTCGCACGCCAGCCGATGGGGCGCCTCGGCAAGGCGCAGGAGATTGCCGGCCTTGTCCTCTATCTCGCCAGCGACGATGCCGCCTTCACCACCGGCGCGGTCCATGTGATCGACGGCGGCTGGGTGATGTGATGCGTCATGTGCTGCTGATCGACCTGGCCGACGATGCGGCCGCTATCGCCCAATATGAGGCCTGGCACGCATCGGGCGCACTGCCGCCGGCCATCGGCGCCAGCATCCGCGCTGCCGATGTCCGGGCGATGGACATTTATCGCAGCGGCAACCGGCTGGTCATGCTGATGGAGACTGGCCCGGATTTCGACCCGGCGGCGAAGGCGGCGGCCGACGCCGCCGATCCGGCGGTGCAGGCCTGGGAAGCGCAGATGGACGGTGTCCAGCGGCCGTTGCCCTGGTCCGTTCCCGGCGCCAAATGGACCGCCGCCACCCGCATATTTTCCCTAGACGAACAGCCCTGAGAGACCCGATCTGATGCGCAATCTTCTTCCCCTGCTCACGGGCGCCATGCTGCTCGCCACCCCCGCGCTGGCTCAGAATGGCGGACAAGTGCCGCATATCGAGAGCAAGAATGGCCGCCACGCCCTGATCGTCGATGGCGCGCCCTTCCTGATGCTGGGTGGTCAGGTCAATAACAGCAGCAATTATGCGACGCCCCTGAAGCAGGTCTGGGACCGACTCGACAGCATCCACGCCAATACGGTTGAAGTGCCGGTCGCCTGGGAACAGCTGGAGCCCAAGGAAGGCGAGTTCGACTATAGCTTCGTCCAGACCCTGCTCGACGAGGCGCGCGCCCATGACAAGCGCATCGTCCTCCTCTGGTTCGGCGCCTGGAAGAATACCGGCCTTGCCTATACCCCCGACTGGGTGAAGCTCGACAATCGCCGCTTCCCGCGCATGAAGACCGCCGATGGCAAGGATCATGGCGTGCTCTCGCCCCATGGCGCCGCCACGCTGGCGGCGGACAAGCGCGCGTTCCTCAAGCTCATGACCTATGTGCGCGACCATGATGCGCAGAATACGGTCATCATGGTGCAGCCCGAAAATGAAGTCGGCAGCTACCAGAATCCCCGCGACTTCAGCGCCGTCGCGCAGAAACTGTTCGACGGTCCGGTCCCGGCCGAGCTGACCCGTGCGCTCAAGAAGCCGGCGGGCAGCTGGAGGAGCGTGTTCGGTGAAACGGCGGATCGCAGCTTCAACACCTGGTACACCGCCCGCTATATCGAGGAACTGGCCAAGGCCGGCAAGGCGATCAAGCCGCTGCCCATGTATGTGAACGCCTCGCTGACCGATCCCTACAAGCCGGTCGATCCGATGACCGTGTCGAGCGGCGGGCCGCAGGGTGACGTGATCGACATCTGGAAGGCGGCGGCCCCCTCGCTCGATCTCGCCGCGCCCGACATTTATGACCGGGGCAGCCGCAACGTCTTCAAGCATCTCGATCTCTACACAAGGCCCGACAATGCGCTGATGGTGCCCGAAATCGGCAATGCCGCCGAATATGCCCGCTATTTCTGGTCGGCGCTGGGGCGCGGCGCGATCGGCTTCGCGCCCTTCGGCATGGATGATGCCGATTATTTCAACTATCCGCTCGGCGCCAAGAGCTTCGACGACGCGACCATCCACGCCTTCGCGTCCAAATTCGGCGTACTCGGCGCAGCCATGCGCCCCTGGGCGAAGATCGCCTTCGCTCACCCGACCTGGGGCGCGGCGCGGCCGGACGACGGCACGCCGCTCAGCACCACCATGGGCGACTGGACGGTCACGGCCAGCTTTGGCCAGTGGCAGTTCGGCCAGCGCGAATGGTTCCCCAATGCCGACACCCCGGCCTGGGACAAGGCGATGGTCGGCGGCATGGTCGTGGCGCAACTGTCGGCCAATGAATTTCTCTTCACCGGCGACCATGTCCGCGTCCAGTTCGGCTCGCGCGACGGCGCCCCGGCCAACGGCATGATCGTCAAGGTCGAGGAAGGCCATTTCGAAGGCGACAACTGGGTCTTCGACCGCATCTGGAACGGCGACCAGACCGATTATGGCCTCAACCTCATCGACAAGCCGGTCTGGCTCAAGGTGACGATGGGCCGCTATCGCTGATCATTGGAATTGTCATTGCGAACGAAGTGAAGCAATCCACAGGAGCGCGGATTGGATTGCTTCGCTGCGCTCGCAATGACGCAGTCTATTATGCTGAAATCGTCCTGATCTAGCGCCAGCCCAGGGCCGGCGCGATATGCGTCAGGATGGACTCGATCACATGGGCGTTATAGGCGACGCCCAACTGGTTCGGCACGGTCAGCAACAGCGTGTCCGCTTCGGCGATCGCCTGATCCGCCTTCAACTGCTCGATCAGCAGTTCGGGCTCGGCGGCATAGGATCGGCCGAACACGGCCTGCATATTGTCGATCACGCCGAACTGGTCCTTGCCGTCGCCGCGCCCGAAATAGTCATGATCGTCCTGGTTCATCAGGGCAAAGATCGAACGGGACACCGACACGCGCGGTTCGCGCGCATGACCTGCCTCTTTCCATGCTGCCTTATAGGCGCGGATCTGCTGGGCCTGCTGCACATGGAAGGGTTCGCCCGTCTCATCGGCCTTCAGCGTCGAGCTTTGCAGGTTCATGCCCATCTGCGCCGCCCAGATCGCGGTCGCGTTGGACGCCGATCCCCACCAGATGCGATCGCGTAGTCCGTCCGAATGCGGCTCCAGCCGCAGCAGTCCGGGCGGATTGGGGAACATCGGATTGGGATTGGGCTTGGCAAAGCCTTCGCCGTTCAGCAGGCGCAGAAACACTTCGGCATGGCGCCGGCCCATGTCCGCGTCGCTCTGTCCTTCCGCGGGCGCATAGCCGAAATGGCGCCAGCCATCGATCACCTGTTCGGGTGAACCCCGGCTGATGCCCAGTTGCAGCCGGCCGCCGCTGATCAGGTCGGCCGCGCCTGCATCCTCGATCATGTAGAGCGGGTTTTCATAGCGCATGTCGATGACGCCGGTGCCGATCTCGATCCGGCTGGTTTTGGCGCCGACCGCCGCCAGCAGCGGGAAGGGCGATCCGAGCTGGCGCGCGAAATGATGGACGCGGAAATAGGCGCCGTCTGCGCCCAGTTCCTCGGCCGCGACGGCCAGGTCGATTGATTGCAGCAGCACGTCGCTCGCCGATCGGGTGGCGGAATAGGGGGCCTGCGACCAATGGCCGAAGGACAGGAAACCGATCTTCTTCATCTTGGGCCTTCCAGCTTACTCTCTAGCCCAAGAGCTGGCGTCGCCGCGCCGCAAGCGCAACCGCGTGATTGGAATAGAAGAGTTTCCGATCCGCTACCGGACGAGCGGCACCGCTGCCAGCCGGTCCGCCGACGTCAGGAACAATGTCTTGCCGCCCTCGCCGATGCAGCAATTGGCGATCGCCTTGCCGGTGCGGATCTTGCCGAGCAGCCGGCCGTCCGGCGCGCAGATATGGACGCCGCCGGGGCCGGTGGCGAAGACCGTGCCGTCCGGCGCGGTCTTGATCCCGTCGGGCAGGCCCGGCTCGCCCGCCGCCAGTTCCCTGGCCATGTCGCGGAACAGGCGCTGGCCGGTCGGTAGGCCGTCGGCGCCCAGACTATAGGCCAGCACTTGCGGCTGCTTCTCGTCCGACAGGGCCAGATACAGGGTGCGCCCGTCCGGTGACAGGGTCACGCCATTGGGCCGGCGATGGCTGCCGTCGATCAGCGTGACCATGCCATCGGGCGTCAGCCGGTAGAGGCCGTTGACGCCGATTTCCCGCAGCGGCGACGTGTCGCCGTCGGTCAGGCCATAGGGCGGATCGCTGAAATAGATGCTGCCATCGGCCGCGATCGTCAGGTCGTTGGGGCTGTTGAAGCGCTTGCCCTGATAACGGTCGGCCAGGATCGTCCGCGCCTTGGTCTTGAGGTCCACCCGCACGATCGCGCGCGTGCCGCTGTCGGCGCCGACCAGATGGCCGTCCCTGTCGATCGCGATGCCGTTGAGGCCCGCCTCGCGTATCTCCTTGGGTATCGCCGTCTGCAGGCCGGAGGGCGAGAGGAAGGGCGATACCCCATCCTTGCGGGTCCAGCGATAAACGATGTTGGACGGCGGATCGCCGAACAGCAGGGCGTCGATCGGCGCGGCCCAGGTCGGCCCCTCGACCCAGCGATAGCCCTGCGCCAATATCTCCACCTGCGCGCCGGGCGCGATGATGCGGTCGATCGCCGGATCGATCCGGTCGATCCGCGCGGCCGGCAGGTCGGCCGCGTGCGCAAGGGCGTGGGTGAGGGGCAGGGCGGCCATCCCGGCCAGCAGGGTACGACGATCGATCATGCGGGCAGGGTAACCGTTCGATGCTCCGCAGCCGAGCGATAGATCGCTTCGATCACCCGCAGGTCAGCGAGGCCCTCTTCGCCCGCGACGATCGGGGTGGTGCCATTGATGATACATTCGGGCAGATGGTCGAGCTGGGCGGCAAACTGGTTCTTGGCCGGCGCCGGCAAGCTGCGCGGCGCGGTCACGCCATCCTTGCGGATCGTCATCGTCTGGCCGCTATAGGGGGTGGCCGGCTCCATATCGATCCAGCCCTGGGTGCCGATCACCCGATAGCCATTATGGCCCGAGCTATAGCTCGACACGCAATTGGCGATGATGCCCGACGGGAAGCGCAGCATGAAGTCGATCCGGTCCTCGACGGTGGCGAAGCGCGGATCGCTGCGGTCGGTGCTCTCGATCGCGCTTACCTCCACCGGCTCCTCGCCGGTCAGGTAGCGCACGGCGTTCAGGCTATAGATGCCGATGTCCATCATCGATCCGCCACCCGACAGCGGCCGATCGAGCCGCCACTGGTTCGGCTTGATCGAAAAGCCATGTTCGGCGGTGATGATCCGGGTCGGCCCGACATGGCCACCCCGCGCCAGTTCGATCGCCAGCTTGTTGTATGGCTCGAAGCGCGAACGATAGCCGATCATCAGCTTGCGCCCGGCCTTGGCGCAGGCGGCGATCATCGCCTGACATTCGGCGGCCGACACCGCCATCGGCTTCTCGCACATCACATGCTTGCCCGCCTGCGCGGCGCGGATGCTGTATTCGGCATGCAGGCTGTTGGGCAGCACGATATAGACGATGTCGATGTCCGGATTGTCGCGGATGCGGTCAAACTCGGCATAGCTGTAGCGATGCGTCCTGGGGATGCCATATTGGTCGCCATATTGCGCCAGCTTGGCCGGCGTACCGCTGACCAGGGCCACCAGCTTCGCATGGTCGCAGCCGGCGAAATTGGGCATGATCTGCTCCACGGCATAATAGCCCAGGCCGACAATGGCATAGCCCAGCTTGCGTGGCGGCGCGGCGCCGGCGGCGCTCCCGCTCATGCCGGCCAGCACCAGCCCGGCGCCGATGCCGCCCATCAACTCCCGTCGCGATCGGTCCATAGGGCGTCTCCCGCCAGAAAATTGGATATTAGTCGGCGGCGCGGCTCAGCGCCGGGCGCATCCCACTGAAATGGCTCGCGGCGATGGCGACCTGGGTGCGGTTGCGGACGTTGAGCTTGCGCATCAGCGCGGTCATATGGACCTTCACCGTCGCCTCGGCCATGCCCAGCTCATAGGCGATCTGCTTGTTGAGCAGGCCCGAATGGACGCAGCGCATCACTTTCATCTGTGTCGGCGTGAGATGTGGGGCTTCGGGGACCATAGGGTCCTGACGATCGAGAATATGCAGATCCTGCATCCTGCCTCTCCCTGTTGTGATCCACGTGCGGGCGCCGGGTGGCCCAGGATTCGTTAGCGCTAACGATACTGGAATCAGTCAGACAGGTTCAAGCGAAATTTTGCAATATTCGTGAAATAACCTAGCTTGTGACCAAAATACGGCTATAACCTGTCTAACAGCTTTTCGGGATTCGCCCTGCGAATGACCGAAGGCATACAGGAATGAGAGGGTGGGGATGGCGTTACCATATCGTCGATCGGTGCCATGCGGTCAGGTGTCCAGCCGAACCGGAAAGCAGGGAGGCATCATCCGATGAACCCCGCCGACTATCGCCTGCTGATCGCCGCCGTCATCGGCATCGCGCTGTCCATCGCCCTCATCATTCGCGGCCGGCTCCATCCCTTTGTCGGCCTGCTCTGCGGTGCCTTCACCGTCGGCCTGATCGCTGGTCTGCCGATGGAGGAAACCGCCAAGGCGGTCGAAAAGGGCGCGGGCACGATCCTTGGCGGCACCGGCCTTGTCGTCGCGCTGGGCCTGGGCCTTGGCGCGATGCTGCAATTGTCGGACGGCGCCGGCGGCCTGGCCCGCTCGGCGCTGCGCATCTCCGGTGTAAAGGGCGCGCCCTGGGCCAGCCTGTTCATCGCCATCGTCATCGGCCTGCCGCTCTTCTTCGAGACCGGCCTGGTCCTGCTGCTGCCGATCGTCGCGTCGGCCGCCGCCGCGCTCCCCGCCGGGCAGAATGGCGACACCGCCAAGCTCAAGCTGATGCTGCCCGCATTGTCGGGCCTGTCGGTCGTCCACGCGCTGGTGCCGCCGCATCCCGGCCCCTTGCTCGCGGTCAACGCGCTCGGCGCCAATCTTGGCCTCACCCTTCTCTATGGCCTGATCGTCGGCATCCCGACCGCGATCATCGCCGGCCCCGTACTCGCCCGCTTCACCGCGCCCGGCGTGAAGCTCAATCCGCCGCTGCTCGATCCGGTCAAGGTCGATGTCGCCACCCCCTCGGTCGGCCGCGCGCTCGCCGCCGTGCTGCTGCCGGTGGTGCTGATCGCTGCGGGACAGGCGGTGGCGCTGCTGCCGGCGGCGGTCGCGCCGCATTTCCACTGGCTCGGCTGGGTCAGCGATCCGGTCGTCGCGCTGCTGATCGCGGTGCTGGCCGCGCTGCCTTTGCTGTTCGGCCGCCGCATCACCGATGCCAAGATCCAGAACGCCATCTGGACCGAGGCGATGGCGCCGGCGGGCGGCATCATCCTGGCGATCGGCGCGGGCGGCGCGCTCAAGCAGGTGCTGGTCACCGCCGGCCTCTCCGACCTGCTGGTCCGCTTTGCCGCCGGCGGCGCGATCTCGCCGATCCTGCTCGCCTGGGGCGTGTCGGTCTGCATCCGCCTCGCCACCGGTTCCGCCACCGTCGCGACGATCACCACCGCCGGCGTGATGCAGGGGCTGGTCGCGGCCTCGGGCGTGGAGCCCGAATGGATGGTGCTGGCGATCGGCGCGGGCTCGCTCTTCTTCTCCCACGTCAATGATCCCGGCTTCTGGCTGGTCAAATCCTATCTCGGCACCGACATGCCGGGCACGTTCAAGACCTGGTCGATCATGGAAACCGTGGTCGCGGTCGTGGGCCTGCTGCTGGTGCTCGTCGCGAGCAGCATCTTCTGACCAAGGTGCTCCTCGTGCTTGTCGCGAGCAGCATCTTCTGACTAGGAGGCACAGGATGTTGCCCAGCGATCCACAGGTGCGCCGATGAACCAGGTTCGGCTGTCCGACCATGCCTATGCCGGCATCGTCGAGATCATCAACGACCAGGATCTGGAGGTCGGCGATCGCCTGCCGTCGGAAGCAGCACTGGCGGAGCGGTTCGGCGTCTCCCGCGCGATCGTGCGCGAAGCGCTGGTCCGCCTCGCCTCGGACGGCATTACCGAAGCGCGCAGGGGCGCCGGCTCCTTCGTCAAGAGCCGCCCGCAGCGGCTCGCCGCCTTCATGCCCGCCGCCGAACTGCCCGGGACATTGGGCAGCTATGAGGTCCGCTTCGTGCTGGAGGCGGAGGCCGCGCGCCTCGCCGCCACCCGCCGCAGCCCGCTCGAAATGGCCCATGTCGAGGAGGGGATGGAGATGCTGCGCACCGCCCTGCTGTCGAGCGAACCGGCCCATGCCGAGGATATGGAACTGCACCGCCGCATTGCCGAGGCGACCGGCAACCCAGCCTTCCTGATCGCCTTCGACGCGCTCCATGCCGATGTCGACAAGATCATGCGCGCCGGCGTCGACATCAGCCGCTCGCGCCCGCCCGAAGTGATCGCGACCATGCTGCGCGAACATGAACAGATCGTCGCCGCCATCCGCGCCCAGGACCCCGAAGGCGCGGCCCTGGCGATGCGCTGGCATTTGTGGGAAGGGCGGCGACGGCTGATGCCGTGAGGGGGCAGGGCGCCTGTCACCACTTCGCTTGGATGATGGAGCGAGTGGTTTTCCACCATTTCCCTCCCGCTGGCGGGAGGGGAACATGTCTGGAATTAGTCGTTAGCCGTCAAAACCCAATATCGTCATTGCGAGCGTAGCGAAGCAATCCACCGGCGCGAGATGGATTGCTTCGCTACGCTCGCAATGACGGGAGATGATCGCTAGCTGCCATTCCGCTGTCCTACTCAGCCTTTCTCTGATCTATCCTGTCGGATGGAACAGCCCGCTTCTTCGCCGCCAAGCCCTTCGCCGGTTCGCTGTCCAGCGCCGCGCCCGCCGCCTGGTTCCGGTCCGGCTGTCGCCTTTCTGTCGCTTCCCTGTCGCCTGACTGTCGCTTCGGAGGCGCGTCCGTGTAGCGCCACTGTCGCGTCCCTGTCGCTTCGTCGGCGCGTCACAGGCGCGTCATGGCCATTTTCGGCCCGCCAGCGCTGGCTATCGACACTATGAACTTTCAACTGTCGCGTCGGTGTGACCCTATCCCAGCCAGGCCAGCGCCCGGTCGCGCAGCTCGCTCGCCGGGACATTGGTGGTCAGGATCATCGCCCCTTCCTCGGGCAGCGGCGGTTCCAGCGTGGCGAGCTGGCTGTCGAGCAGGCTGGCGGGCATATAATGGCCCGGCCGGTTGCCCAGCCGCGCGAGCAGTTCGTCGCGGTCATTGTCGAGCAGGATGAAATGCACGGGCACGCCGATCGCCGCGCGCAGCCGGTCGCGATAGGCACGCTTCAATGCGGAGCAGGCGGCCACCGCCACGCCCTGCGCCGCCACCGTGCCCGCGATCGCCGCGCCCAGCCGGTCGAGCCAGGGCCAGCGATCCTCGTCGGTCAGCGCCTGCCCGCCGCGCATTTTTTCCACCGCCGCCGCCGAATGATAGCTGTCGCCCTCCAGGAAGGGGCAGTCCAGCGCCTGCGCCAGCATCGCGCCCAGCGTCGACTTGCCACAGCCGCTCACCCCCATGACGATGATGGCGCGTCCCACGGCTTTGGGCGAAACGGGGGCAGGGTCGGCGGAAATCGGCAAGCGGGCGTCCTTGGTCGCGGGGCAGGGGGGATCGCATCACGATCGCGTTTCCCCGCTATAAGGCCGCGCTACCCCTCAGGAAAACTACGACCTTTGTCGCAAGTGCCAAGCCGCCCCCGCTCCCCTAGCCATGCCTCATCAATAAAAATGAGGATGGGAGGCGGACATGATCGGACGCAGCATGATCGCGGCTTTGCTGGCGGCAACAGCCCTTGGAGCACCGGCCTTCGCCGCGACCACCTCGGTTTTCCCCGTGGCACCGGCGGAGCCGCATGCCGTGACGGTGAAGGCCGTCGGCGATGGCCGCACCGACGACAGCGCCGCGATCCAGCAGGCGCTCGACCAGGCCCGCGACGCGACCGGCCATGGCATCGTCTTCCTGCCATCGGGCACCTATCGCATCACCCGCTCGCTGATCGTGCCGGCGGGCGTGCGCGTCTATGGCGTCGGCCCGACCCGCCCGCTACTGCTGCTCGGCGCCAACACCCCCGGCTTCCAGCAGGGCGTGTCGACCATGGTGATCTTCGCCGGCGGCGATCAATATCAGGTCGGCAAGGTGCCGGTCCCGGTGCCGACCGTCGTGCCCCGCGACAAGATCGTTCGCGACGCCAATTCGGGCACCTTCTATTCGTCGATGAGCAATGTCGATATCGAGATCGGCGCCGGCAATCCGGCCGCCGCCGGCGTGCGCTTCCGCATGGCCCAGCATGCCTTTCTCAGCCATATGGAATTCCGTCTCGGCACCGCCTTTGCCGGCGTCTATCAGGCCGGAAACGTGATCGAGAACGTCCATTTCCAGGGCGGTCGCTATGGCATCGTCACCGAAAAGACCTCGCCCGCCTGGCAGTTCACCTTGCTCGATTCCAGCTTCGACGGCCAGCGCGACGCCGCAATCCGCGAGCATGAGGTCGACCTCACCCTCGTTAATGTCGCGATCAAGAACACGCCGGTCGGGATCGAGATAGACCGCGGCTATAGCGACAGCCTGTGGGGCAAGGATGTCCGGTTCGAAAATGTGTCGAAGGCCGGGGTCGTCATCTCCAACGAGAAGAATGTCTTCACCCAGGTCGGCTTCGACAATGCGCTGGCCGTGAACAGCCCCGTCTTCGCCCGCTTCCGCGACAGCGGCAAGACGATCGACGGCAAGGGCAAGGCCTATAAGGTCGCCAATTTCTCCTATGGCCTCGCCGTCCCGGCGCTCGGCCACACGGGCGATTATGCCACCACCGCCGACATCCAGCCGCTCTCCGCCATGCCCGCGCCGCGCGCGCCCGCGATCCGCGACCTGCCGCCGATGGACCAGTGGGTCAATGTCCGCACCCTGGGCGCGGTCGGCGACGGCAAGGCGGACGACACCGCCGCCCTGCAAAAGGCGATCGACGCCAATCGCATCCTCTATTTCCCGACCGGCTTCTATAAGGTGACGGACAGGCTGACCCTGCGCCCGGACAGCATCCTCATCGGCCTGCACCCGGCCATCACCCAGCTCTTCATTCCCGACAACAACCCCAATCATGCCGGTCTCGGCGCGGTCCTGCCGATCCTGGAAAGCCGCAAGGGCGGCGACAATATCCTCTCGGGCCTCGGCCTGTTCACTGGCCGGGTGAACCCGCGCGCCTCCGCCTTGCTCTGGCGTTCGGGCGAGCAGAGCCTGGTCGAGGACGTCAAGATCATGGGCGGCGGCGGGACGCCCACCGCCGATGGCAAGATGCTCGGCACGCTGCGCGTCAACACCGGCGACCCGGTCACCGACAGCCGCCTCGACGCCCAATATCCCAGCATCTGGGTGACGGATGGCGGCGGCGGCACCTTCGCCGACGTCTGGAGCCCCAACAGCTTCGCCCAGGCGGGCTTCTACATCACCGACACCGACACGCCCGGCCATGTCTATGAAATGTCGGTCGAACATCATGCCCGCAACGAATTCGTGCTCGATAGCGTCCATAACTGGGAGTTTCTGGCGCCCCAGACCGAGCAGGAGGTCGATGACGGCCCCGACGCCATCTCGCTCGACATCCGCAACTCCAGCAACCTGCTCTTCGCCAATTATCATGGCTATCGCGTGACCCGCACCTATGCGCCCGAAAAGAGCGCGGTAAAGATCACCAACTCCGGCAATATCCGCTTCCGCAACGTCCATGTGAATGGCGAGAGCGGCTATGCCACCTGCGACGATGAAGGCTGCGGCACCTTCCTGCGGGCCAGCAAATATCCGTTCGACAATGCGATCGAGGATGTGAGCCGCAAGCTGCTGGTGCGCGAACGCGAGTTTGCTGCCCTGGATATCGGCCCGGCCGGCAGCGCGGTCCCGGCAGCGACGCCTTCGGGCACGAAGGTCGAGAAGCTGGAGGACGGCTTCTGGTCCATCTCCGGCGCGGCTGTCGATGCACAGGGGGCACTCTATTTCATCGACCGCCGCTTCCAGCGCATCCACCGCTGGAGCGAGGGCAAGGGGCTGGAGATCGTCCGCGACCATGCGCTCGATCCGGTCAATCTCGCCATCGACGCTTCGGGCCATGTCATGGTCCTGTCCTCGCTCGGCGCGAAGGGCGGTGCCTATTCGTTCGACCCCGCCGGTCCCAAGGACGCGCTGACGCTGATCCAGCCGACCCCGGTGCGCAGCACTGGCTCGGCGAAGACGCTGCTGCCGGTCAACTGGTGGAATAATGGCGAGTTCAAGGATCAACTCGACCCCAAGACCTACGAGTTCACGACGCTGGCTCAGATGTTCGCCCGCGACGTCGGCACGCCCAAGGCAAAGGAATATGTCTCGCCCGACGGCAGCCTGTCTCTGCCCGCCTTCCGCGTTTGGCAGCAGGGGCCGGTCGACCATACCGGCTGGCGCTGGTCCGATGGCCTCAACGCCAACGGCTTCGTCTCGGGCAAGATTGGCGATCGGCTGTTCGTCACCAACGGGTCGGAAAATATCACCTATAGTGGCACGGTGGGCGCGGGCGGCACGCTGACCGCCCTCAAACCCTTCGCCAATCGCGGCGGCGAGAGCGTCGCGGTGGACGGGCAGGGCCGGGTGTTCGTCGCCAATGGCCAGATCTTTGTCTATGGCGCCGACGGCCAGGAAACGGGCCGCATCGATGTGCCCGACCGGCCGCTGCAGATCCTGTTCGGCGGCCCTGACAAGCGCACGCTTTTCATCCTGACGCATCACGCGCTCTATGCTGCAAAGCCCTGAAAATCGGCCATTCCGGGCCATCTACGACCTATGTCGTAAGTGCGGCCGGACGGGGCAGGGATTAATATTCACACAATAGCCCGCCATGGGCGCGCCGACGCCGGGAGGGCGCTTGGTGACAAGAGGGGAAGAGGAATGAACGTGCAGATCGCAATCCATCGCCATCTGGTGGGTGTCAGCCTGGTCGCGATGGCGCTGGCAGGAGTCGCTCAGGCGCAGACGGCACCTGAACCGGCTGCCACGGTTGCGCCGCAGGAGCAGGGCAGCGATGCCGCCGCGCCCCGTGCCGCCGATATCGTCGTGACCGGATCGCGCATCACCACCAGCGGCTTCAATGCGCCCACGCCCACCACCGTCATCGGTGAGGAGCAGATCGCCAACAACGCCCAGCCCAACATCTTCAATACGATCGCGCAATTGCCTTCGCTTCAGGGTTCGACCGGCGCCGCCACCGGCACGTTCAGCACGTCGAGCGGCCAGCAGGGCCTCAGCTCCTTCTCGCTGCGCGGGCTGGGTGCGATCCGCACCCTGACCCTGCTCGACGGCCAGCGCGTCGTCGGTGCCAACGTCACCGGCGTGCCCGACATTTCCATGTTCCCGCAGCTGCTGGTGAAGCGCGTCGACGTCGTCACCGGTGGTGCGTCGGCCTCCTACGGCTCCGACGCGGTCGGCGGCGTGGTCAACTTCATCACCGACACCCATTTTGAAGGCTTCAAGGGCAATATCCTGGGCAGCATCACCACATATGGCGATGATGAAACCGCCCTGGTCCAGGCCGCCTATGGCAAGTCGTTCATGGACAATCGCCTGCATGTCGTGCTGAGCGGCGAATATGATCATGAAGGCGGCGTGGGCGCTGGCGATTTCGGCACCGACCTTGCCGGCAGCCGCGACTGGTATCGCGCCACCACGCTGATGAACACCGGCCAGACCAATAATGGCCTGCCGCAATATAATTATCGCGACTATGCCCAGCCCTATCAATATGCGCGCTATGGCTTGATCAACAACGGCCCGTTGCAGGGCATCGCCTTCGACCAATTTGGTAACCCCTATCAGTTCAACTATGGCTCGAACGGTACGCCGACCGGCACCGGCACGGTCACCAACTGCTATCGCGGCAACAGCTTCTGCGAAGGCGGTGACCTGTCGGGCGCGCCGGGTTCGGGCGCGTCGCTCAAATCCTCGCTGGAACGGATCAATGGTTATGGCCGGATCGGCTATGATTTTGCCGACGACAATGAAGCCTATGTCACGGTCAACATTGCCCAGGTGAAGACCAATAACCAGCCCAGCCCTGGCTATAATCGTTCCAACCTGACCGTCCAATGCTCCAACCCCTATCTGCCGCAATCGGTGCAGGATCAGTGCGCGGTTGCGGGCATCACCTCCTTCGCCTTCGGTTCGTCCAACGCGGCCTTCCCCGATCCTCAGGTCTATACCGACCGCAAGCAATATCGCTTCGTCGCCGGCGCCAAGGGCAAGTTTGGTGCCGCCGGCACCGACTGGAATTATGATGCCTATTATGAGCATGGCATCACCATCTCGGACATTCGGGTGAAGGATATCGTGCTGCAGAACCGCTATGCTGCGGCCGCCAACGCGATCGAGCTGAATGGCGCGATCGTCTGCGCCGATCCGGCCGCGCGGGCGCTGGGTTGCCAGCCGATCAACATCTTCGGCGGTTTTACGCCATCGTCCGCCGCGCTCGCCTACATCGCGCCGCATGAAAATGGGCCGTTCCAGCACACCAAGCTGACCCAGGATGTGGCCAGCCTCAACTTCTCGGGCAATCCGGTCGATCTGTGGGCGGGGCCGCTATCGGTCGCCTTCGGGGCCGAATATCGCCGCGAATATTATCGCGTGAATGCAGATCCCTATGGCGCCGGTGTGTCCGACATCAGCCCCAACAGCGCCGACTATCCTGCCGATCCGCTGCTCAATTCCGCGCTGGGCAGCAACTGGGCGGCCGGCAACTACAAGAATGGCAACGGCAAATATGAGGTCTATGAAGGCTTCGTGGAAATCGACATGCCGCTGTTCGACAGCCAGGCGATGGGCCGTGCCAATCTGAACGCGGCGGGTCGTGGTACTCATTACAGCACCTCGGGCACGGTCTGGGCCTGGAAGGTCGGCGGCACATGGGATACGCCGCTCGACGGCATCCGCCTGCGCGCGGTCACATCGCGCGACGTGCGTGCGCCCAATCTGTCCGAACTCTTTGCCGCGCCGACCGTCACCACCGTGCCCAATTTCAACGATCCGTTCCAGGGCAAGGCGGTGCAGATCTTCCAGAATACGATCGGCAACCCGAACCTGCAGCCGGAAATCGCGCGCAATACCGAAGTGGGCATCGTGCTGGCACGCCCGTCCTGGCTGCCCGGCCTCAGCCTGTCCTTCGATTATTATGACATCAAGCTGAAGAATGTCGTGTCGACCCTGTCGGCGCAGCAGATCGTGCAGCTCTGCTATGACGGTAACCAGGCCTTCTGCGGCGGCTTCAGCCTCGACAATGCCAATCCCGGCCTCAACTATGTCAATGTCCAGCCGTTCAACCTTGCCTCCTGGCGGACCAGCGGTTTCGACATCGAGGCCAGCTATCAGTGGCAGCAGCCGCTCGGTTTGCCTGGCAGCTTCACCATCCGGGCGCTGGGCACCCATATCCGCAAGTTCATTGTCGAAGCGGGTATTGCCGGGGTCGATGCGGTCGATCAGGCTGGCGCCAACAACGGCAACACGCCGGATTGGAAATGGCTGGCGATCCAGACCTATGACAGCGGCAAGTTCAGCTTCACGGTGCAGGAACGCTGGATCAGCGACGGGACCTTCGGCAACCAATATGTGGTATGCCAGTCGTCCTGCCCGGCCTCGACCGCGAACCATCCGACCATCGACTATAACAAGATGGAAGGCGCTTTCTACGTCGACATCGGCGCCACCTTCAAGTTTGGCGACAATGTCTCCATCTATGGCAAGGTCGATAATCTGTTCGACAAGGATCCGGTCGCCTCGCCCCAGACCAATACCGGTCTCGACGTGAACCCGGCGCTCTATGATACGCTGGGGCGCACCTACCGCGCCGGTGTCCGCTTCAATTTCTGATAGAATATAATAATCTCTCCCCCCAAAACTTGTCCCGGTCCTGCACGGCCGGGACATCTTCTTTTTACGGAGCCTGCCTGATGTATCGTGGCCTGATGTGCCGAGGATTGAGCGGAGCTTGTGCGTCGGTGCTGCTATGTCTGGCGGCCGCCCAACCGGCCTTCGCATCGCCATCCGTCTATACCAGCATGCCCGATGATCCGCGCGCGGTGACGGTGAAGGGGGTGGGGGACGGCCGCACCGATGACAGTGCGGCGATCCAGCAGGCGATCGACGCGGCAGCGGCACAGGGCGGTGGCGGTATCGTCTTTCTGCCGGCCGGCACCTATCGTATCAGCCGCACGCTCTTTCTCTGGCCGGGCGTGCGCATCTTCGGTGTCGGCGCCCAGCGGCCGGTGATCCTGCTCGGCGCCAATACGCCCGGTTTCCAGCGCGGCGTCGCCCATATGCTGATCTTCGCTGGCGGCAAGCGCCAGACCGACAAGGACAGCCCGCCTGCAGCCTTCCCCCCGGCCGGCAGCGTGCCGTTCGACAAGAATGTGGCCGACGCCAATCCCGGCACCTTCTATTCCGCGCTCGGCAATATCGATTTCCGTATCATGGACGGCAATCCGGCGGCGACCGCGATCCGCTTCCATTCCGCCCAGCACAGTTTCGTCAGCCATGTCGATTTCGACATCGGATCGGGCCTCGCGGGCCTCTACCATGTCGCGAACGAGGCGGAAGATCTGCATTTCAAGGGTGGCCGCTATGGCATCCTCGCCGAAAAGACCTCGCCCGCCTGGCCCTTCGCCCTGGTCGATGCAACGTTCGAAGGACAGCGCGACGCGGCCATCCGTGAGCATGAGGCGGGACTGACCCTGCTCAACGTTGCTTTCCGCAACGTGCCGGTCGGGATCGAGATCGACCGCGGCTATGGCGACTGGCTGTGGGGGCAGGATGTCCGCTTCGAAAATGTGTCGAAGGCCGGCGTCATCATCTCCAACGAGAAGAATGTCTATACCCAGATCGGCTTCCAGAATGTGCTGGCCGCCAATACGCCCACTTTCGCTCGCTTCCGCGAGAGCGGCAGGACGTTGGCAGGGAAGGGCGCGACCTACAAGGTGTCCTCTTTCACCCACGGCCTGACCCTGCCGGGCCTCGGCCGCATCGGCGAGTATAAGACGGATATGCAGGCGCAAAGCATTGCCAGCCTGCCCGCACCGGCCGCGCCTGCCATCCGCCCGCTGCCGCCCGTCTCCGAATGGGTGAATGTCCGCACATTGGGCGCAAAGGGCGACAATGCCACGGACGACACCGCCGTGCTGCAAAAGGCGATCGACAGCCATCGCGTCGTCTACCTCCCCGCCGGTTTCTACAAGGTCAGCGACACGCTGCGGCTGCGCGCCGATACCGTACTGCTTGGCCTCCACCCCAGCCTGACCCAGATCGTCCTGCCCGACGGCACGCCGGCCTTCCAGGGCGTGGGCGCGCCCAAGGCGCTGGTCGAAAGCGCGCAGGGTGGCGATGCGATCGTCGCCGGTCTCGCGCTCGACACCAATGGCGCCAATCCGCGCGCGACCGGGCTGCTGTGGAAGGCCGGGGCCAGTTCTATGGTCAACGACGTCAAGTTCCAGGGCGGCCATGGCACCGACGCCTTCGATGGTAGCCGGCGCAATCCCTATAACAATAATGCCACCGCCGATCCCGACGCTGCGCGCCGCTGGGCCGGCCAATATGCCAGCCTGTGGGTGACGCAGGGCGGCGGGGGCACCTTCGCCAATATCTGGAGCCCCAGCACCTTCGGCCATCCGGGAATCTTGATCTCCGACACCGAAACGCCGGGCCGGTTGATCCAGGCCTCGGTCGAACATCATGTCCGCACCGAAATCGGCCTCAACCGCGTCGCCAACTGGGAATTGCTGGCGCCCCAGACCGAAGGGGAAGCGGGCGAGAGCGGCGACGCGGTCGCGCTCGAAATCCGGGATTCCCACAACATCCTGGTCGCCAATTTCCACGGCTATCGCGTCACCCGCACGCGCAAGCCCGCGCCAACCGCCGTGTCGCTCTACAATTCGCACGATATCCGCTTTCGCAACGTCCATGTGAACGCGGAAAGCGGGGTGGGAACCTGCGACGAAAATGGCTGCGCCACTTTCCTGCGCCTCACCAAATATCCGTTCGAGAACGCCATTCAGGATATCACGCACGGCCTGGAGGTGCGTGAACGCGAGTTCGCCGTGCTCGACATTCCCGCCAGGCCTGATCCGGTCGTGCCCTCGACCTTCGGCGGCGCGAAGGTCGAGAAACTGGCCGACGGCTTCTACGGCCTGGGCGGCGGCGCAATCGATGCGCAGGGACGGCTCTATTTCATCGACCGCTTCTTCCAGCGGATCTGGCGCTGGTCCGACGATCGGCGGCTGGAGATGATCCGCGACGCTGCGCTCGATCCGGTGAACCTCACCATCGACAAGTCCGGCAACCTCCTCGTCCTCTCCTCCTATGGCCGCAACGGCACCGTCTATAGCGTCACCCCCGGCGCGCCTGACACGCAGGTCAGCGTCATCCCGGCGACGCCCGCCGGGCAGGGCAGCGCGGCCACGATCTTCCCGGTCAACTGGTGGGTGAATGGCGAATTCAGGGACCAGATCGATCCCAAGACCTATCAGTTCACCACCCTGGCCGAGATGTTTACGCAGGATGTGGCGCAGCCCAAGGCCCAGCAATATGTCTCGCCCGACGGCAGCGTCGCGCTGCCGGCCTGGCGCGTCTTCGCCCAGGGACCGGTCGACCATCGCGGCCTGCGTTTCTCGCATTCGCTCGACAGCTATGGCTTCGTCCAGAGCAAGCCGGGTCAGCGCATCTATGTCACCAACGGATCGGAAAACCGCACCTACAGCGCACTGGTCGCCGGCAACGGTACGCTGACCGACCTCAAGCCTTTCGCCGATCGGGGCGGGGAGGGCGTGGTGAGCGATGCGCAGGGCCGGGTCTATGTCGCCAATGGCCAGGTCTTCGTCTATGCGCCGGACGGCAAGGCGATCGGCCGGATCGACGTGCCCGAACGGCCGCTACAACTGCTGTTCGGCGGCCCGGACGGCAAGACCCTGTTCATGCTGTCGCATCATGGCCTATATGCGGCCCGGATCGACTAGGGGGATCGTAATGAAGCGGATGGTCTGGGCTTTATTGGCACTGCTGGGGATGCTCATCCCCACGGCCGCGCAGGCCGAGCCGCAATATAAGCTGCTCATCCTCTCCATCCCCAACAAATATCATTATGAATATATTCCGGTCGCTCGGGATAGCCTGGAGCGGCTGGCCAAGTTGCACGCCTTCAGCTTCACCTGGGCGAACCGCACCGACGTTTTCGACGGTGATCTCAGCCAATATGCGGCGGTCATGTTCCTCAATACGCCGGGGGAGGAACTGAACGCCGGCCAGCGCGCGAAGTTCGAGGCCTATATGCGCGCGGGGGGCAATGCGATCGTGGTGCATCGGGCCGCGATCACGCCACCCAATGACTGGATCTGGTATGAAAAGCTGGTCGGTCGGAGCTTCGTCAACCATCCCATGCTTCAGACCGGGGTGGTGACGATCGCCGACAAGGGCTTTCCGGCAACCTTCGGCCTGCCCGATCGCTGGATCTGGAGCGACGAATATTATGTCCTCGCCGACCCCTTCAAGGTCGCCATCAGTCCGGTGTTGAACGTCGATGAAAGCAGCTATGATCCGACAAAGATCTGGCCGGGCCAGGTGGCAAAGCCGATGGGCAGGGATCATCCCGTTGCCTGGTATCATCCCTATGAAAAGGGCCGGGTGTTCGTCACCACGCTTGGCCATGATGTCGAAATGTATCGCGACCCGGTCTATCTCGCCCACCTGATGGGGGGGATTTACTGGACCGCCACGGGGCGTGGGCAGGTCTCTCGCTAAAGCCCTACAGGGTCAGGCGAAACAGTGCGCCGCCGCTGTTGGAACTATCGATCTCGATCGTCCCGTCATGGGCAAGCAAGACCTGTCGTCCCAGGCTGAGGCCGATGCCGTTGCCGGTCTTCTTGGTGGTGAAGAAGGGGAGGAAAATATCGTGGCGCAGCGCTTCGGGTACGCCCGGGCCATTGTCAGCCACTTCGATCCGGGTCCGGCCGGCGCTGCTGGCGCTGATGCTGAACGCGATTTCTGGCTTGTCGCGATAGCATTCGGCGGCATCGGCGGCGTTGCGGAGCAGATTGATGATGACCTGTGCCAACAGGTCCGGGTCGGCGTCGATCCGATGGTCATCGGGTGTGATGTTCAGTTCCAGACGAAAGGTGGATCGATCATTGTCCGCCGCGAACAACCGGGCCAGCTCTTCGGCGAAGGGACGGGCAGCGAACAGGCGTCGGTCGACCTGGGGCGGGCGCGTGATCGTTCGATAGGTTTCGACGAAGTGCATCACTCCGTCGGCGCGCCGGGCCAGCGTGTCGATTGCGGCGCGGGCATCGGCGATGGCCGGGTCCGTACCATCATCGGCCTGCGCGATCAGATCGGCGGCGGTACGCGCGAGCGAGGTTACCGGCGTCATCGAATTCATGATCTCGTGCGTGAGCACGCGGATGAGGTCGCTCTGCGCCGCGACTTCGACTGCATTCAGCGCCTGCTGGATTACCTGCACGGCAATGACCCGGGTCGCGCCGCCCAGTCGGGTCAGGCTGGCGCAGCGGATGAGCACCCGTTGTGGACCGATATCGGTTTCGATCAGCATGGTCTGGCTGCGACCGGGTTCCAGCCCGGTCAGAGTCGCGGCGAAATGGGCGCCATAGGGGGCATAGTCGTCGGGACGCACACCGGCATGGCGGTTGAACAATTTGCGCGCGGCCTTGTTGACTGGCTCGATCCGGCCATCCGGATCGATGGTCAGCAAGGCGGCAGGGGCATCATCGGCCAGCGCCTCATAAAAGCGCGAGGCTTCCTGTAAGCGGACGCGATCGTCGCGCAGCTTGCGAATGCCACGATCGAGCGCGGCACCCAATATGTCGAAGCCGCTGTCGCTGTCGGGCCGAACGAAACGCGCCTGGAGATCGCCGAACTCGATTGCCTCGACGAAGCGGGCGATTTCAAAATTGGCGCGTCGGACATGATGCCAGAGGGCCAGGCCGCTGAAGAGGACGGACAGCGCACACAGGATGCGGACCGCACCCAGATCCGGTGTCAGCAACGACCAGGCGAGTGCCGCCAGGCTGCCCATAGCCATGGCGAGACGGGCGGCCAGGCCCAGCGAAAAGCGACGGTCAAAGGCCATGTTTTTCCATGCGGCGATAGAGGGAGGCGCGGGTGAGGCCCAGTTCGCTGGCAGCGTTGGAGATATTATAGCCATGCTTGGTCAGTGCCGCCTCGATCAGGCGGCGCTCGACCCGTTCCAGGTTCATATCGTCCGGCGCTTCGTCTGCCTCGACCACGGCCGATCGTTCGATCCGGGGCGCCGCCGCATCATGCGCTCGCAGGGGAATGTCGTCAGCCGAAAAGGGCGCGTCGCCCGCCAGGATGACGGCCCGTTCGATCGCATGACGCAGCGCACGGACATTGCCGGGCCAGTCATAGGCGATCAGCGCGGCGAGAATGTCCGGGGCGATCGGATGGATGGGCTGGGTATATTTGCGCGCATAGAGTGCGTGATAATGGGCGATCAGAGCGGGAATATCTTCACGCCGTTCCCGCAACGGGGGGAGGACGATCTCGACGGTATTGAGGCGGAACAGCAAATCCTGGCGGAAACGCCGTTCATCGGCAATCTGTCCGGCGCTGAGGTTGGTGGCCGCGATCACTCGGATGTCGACCGGCACCGCCTTGTTGGCGCCGACCGGCGTCACCTTGCGTTGTTCCAGGGCGGTTAGCAGCTTGGGCTGGAGGTGCAGGGGCAGGTTGCCGATCTCGTCCAGGAACAAGGTGCCACCATCTGCGGCCTGCAGCCGGCCGATCCGGTCGGCCCGGGCATCGGTGAAGGCGCCCTTCATATGGCCGAACAACTCGGAATCGATCACGCTTTCGGCGATCGCGCCCAGATCGACTGGCAACATGATCCGGTCGGCGCGACGGGATCGGCGGTGGAGTTCGCGGGCGACCAGTTCCTTGCCAGTCCCGTTTTCGCCCAGGATCAGGACATTGGCATCGGTCGGGGCGGCCCGATCGATCAACTGCTGGACGCGCGCCATCGCTGGCGAGGTGCCGAGCAGGGGCGTCTCGCCCGTGGGCGCCGCCGCGATCAACGCGACCTTGTCCTTTTCCGCCACCGTCTTGCGCGAGGCGCGCAGCGCCGCAGCGGTCCGTACCGTGGCGAGCAAACGTTCGTTCGACCAGGGCTTGGTCACGAAGTCGGTTGCACCGCGCTTCATGGCCTCGATCGCGACCTGAACCCCGGCATGGGCGGTGATCATGACAATCACCGCTTGCGGATCACGCGCAAGGAAACGGCCGAGCCACTCAAACCCCTCGGCGGCGTTGGTGGCCCCGCGCGAGAAATTGGCGTCGAGCAGGATCGCTTCGGGCGTCCGGCCGGCGGTAGCGGCAAAAGCGGTCTCGGGATCGGGAAAGGTCAGGACCTCGTCAAAGATCGTGCGCAGCAATAGCCGCGCGGCCAGCAATATGTCGTCATCATCATCGATGACCACGCATAATTCAAATGGCTTGGCTTGTGTCATCCGCCCCTCGGTCATCCGTCCGTTCCCGTACAGCTCCTGTCCGGAACCGTGCAATCAATATCCGTGCCAGATCCTCGATCGATCATCGGATCCCATGGAAATCCGCGCGGAATGGCAAATGGCATGAGCCTTGCGAAAGCGGAAGGAAAGGGAAGCTGCCGCTTTCCCATGGAGACTGACAATGTATTCCCAGCCCGGCTCCTCGCTCTTTAAATCGCTCTCCGTGCTGTTTGGCGTCGCCGCCACCTTGTTGGTGATGGTCGCGCCGCAGGCGGATTCCCGGCCTTTCGGCTGCGAAACGCCTCGCCAGATAGCGGTGGAGAGCGGAAATGTCCGCTGCCCGGCGCGAGCGAGCGCCAATTGCAAGCCCTTCCTGGCCTGATGTTCGGAACCGGACAGGATATGTTCGAAACCGGACAGTGGAGCGACCGCGCATGAGCGTTGTCAGCATGTCGAATGATGCTGCCCAATGCGCGCAACCGACCAGCGGGGGGGCAATGGATCGGGTGGTTCAGCGCCGGACCCTACCCTTGCGAGCGAAGATCGCTCTTGGCACGATCGGCGCAATCGCGCTGCTGGGGGTTGCTTGGTATTATATGCCAAGCAGCAACAGCCAGAGCCTGCCAGCCGACCGCATCGTCATATCGACTGTCACACAGGGCCGGTTCGACGATTTCCTGCCGCTGCGCGCGCGCGTCACGCCGCTCATCACCGTCTATCTCGACGCGATCGAGGGGGGGCGGGTCGAGGAGGTGCTAGTCGAGGATGGCGCCACCGTCCAGAAGGGGCAGCTGCTCGCGCGCCTCTCCAACGCCGAACTGCAACTGTCCGTCCTGGCCCGCCAGACCGAAGTGACGCAGCAGCTCAATTCGATGCGCAGCCAGGAACTGGCGCTGTCGCAGAACCGCCTCACCAATAATCGCGCCATGCTGGAGGCCGATCTCGACCTCAAGAAGGCGCAGCGCCAATATGAACGGGAAGCGCCGCTGGCCGCGCGCGGCTTCGTCGCCGGCCGGACCTTTGCCGACACGCGTGACGACCTCAGCTATCAGCGCGATCGCCGGGCCGTCCTCGCTCGTACCCAGCAGACCGATGAGCGGCTCCAGACCAGCCAGCTCGCCCAGTTGCGCGCTTCGGCAGAAACGCTGCAGTCCAGCCTTGGCGTCGCCCGCGCCAGCCTGGAGGCGCTCAATCTGCGCGCACCGGTTGCCGGCACCGTCTCTGCCTTCTCGATCCAGGTCGGTCAGTCGATGGCGCGCGGCGAGCGGCTGGGCCAGATCGACAGCCCCGGCCGCAACAAGCTGGTCGCCGGGATCGACGAATTCTATCTGCCCCGCGTCCAGCTCGGCCAAACCGCGACGGTCGACTGGAACGGCAAGAGCTATCGGATGAAGGTCGCGAAAATCTATCCGACCGTGCGCAACGGCCAGTTTGAAATCGACCTGCAGTTCCTCGACGGCGAACCGCCCCAGATCCAGCGCGGACAGACGCTTCAGGCCAAGCTGACGCTGGGCGATCCGGTCCGCGCGCGTCTCATCCCCAATGGCAGCTTCTACAATGACACCGGCGGCAGCTGGGTGTTCGTAGTGACGCCCGACGGCGGCGAGGCGGTGAAGCGCGCCGTGCGGCTGGGCCGCCGCAACGCCGACTATATCGAGATTCTCGACGGGCTGGAGCCCGGCGAGCAGGTGCTCACATCCCCCTATACCGGGTTTGCCGACAAGGATCGGCTGGTCCTCGAAAAGAAGTGAAAGGCAAAGACATGACCCAAGCGTTGCTCAGCCTGCGTGAACTCAGCCGCGTCTATCGCACCGATATGGTCGAAACCACCGCGCTCGACGCGATCGACCTTGATATCTTCCAGGGCGAATTTGTCGCCATCATGGGGCCGTCGGGCTGTGGCAAGTCGACTTTGCTGAACGTCATCGGCATGCTCGATAGTCCGTCGAGCGGCTCATACCGCTTTGGCGACACCGAAATTGCCAGCCTGCCCGAACCCAAGTTGGCGGGCATTCGCAAGACGCATCTCGGCTTCATCTTCCAGAGCTTCAACCTGATCGACGAGCTGAGTGTAGCCGAGAATATCGAACTCGCCCTGCTCTATCACGCCATGCCCGCCGCCGAGCGCAAGGCGAAGGTCGAAGCGGTTATGGATCGGGTCGGCATCGCTCATCGTGCCCGCCATCGGCCAAGCCAGTTGTCGGGCGGTCAGCAGCAGCGCGTCGCCGTTGCTCGCGCGCTCGTGTCCGAACCCCGCCTGATCCTGGCCGACGAACCGACCGGCAACCTTGACACCAGCCATGGCGAAGAAGTGATGAAGATGCTCCAGACGCTCAACGCCGAAGGATCGACCATCGTCATGGTCACCCATTCGCCCGCCCATGCCGACTATGCCAGCCGCGTCGTCCACATGCTGGACGGCCGCATCCTGCAGGAACGGCGCCGCGCCGCCTGATAGCCCAAGACGGAGAGACTTCCCATGTGGCGCAATTATCTGACGGTCGGCCTGCGGTCGCTGCTCAAGAGCCGGACCTATGCGGCGATCAACATATTGGGGCTGGCGACCGGCATGGCAGCCTGCCTCATCATCCTGCTGTTTGTCCGCAATGAACTGACCTTCGACGCCTGGCTGCCGCAGGCGGACCGGACCTTCCAGTTCCAGACCTATTATACCGATCCGCATGGCGGCCGGGAAAATAATCTCCAGATGGCGCCGTATGTCGCGCAGGCGGCGCTGCGGAAGGATTTCCCGCAGATCGCCGCGTCCGTCCATCTGCTTTCGGCGGGGCCGGTCGCGTTACGCAACGGCGTCGCGACCGAAGTGGACGAAATGAAATTCGTCGATGGCCCGGTTTTCGACGTGCTCGACCTGCCGCTGGTGAAGGGCGATCCCCGCACCGCGCTGGCCAAGCCCGGCGACATGGTGCTGACCGACAGCGAGGCGAAGCGCCGTTTCGGCAGCGAAGATCCGGTGGGCCAGACGCTGACGCTCATCTCGCGCGGCATCTCGACCGATTATCGCATCAATGGCGTGCTCAAGGACCTGCCCAAGGCCTCGCACCTCAAGATCACCATGCTCGCCCGCTATGATCCGCCCAGCTACTGGACGCAGACGCCCGATTTCCTCAGCCAATATGGCTGGCAATCGGGCTGGATCTATCTCCGGCTGAAGCCCGGTGCCGACGTCAAGGCGATCAACGCCCAGCTGCCGCAATGGGAAAAGCGCAACATTCCCGACCAGTTTTTCGGGGGGCGTCGCTTCAACCAGGGCGATGACATGAACTTCGCCCTGGTCAATGTGCGCGACGTCCATCTCGGCCGGGCGCAGAATGGGTCGATGACGCCGGGCAATGATCGCGGGTCGATCATCACCTTCGCCATCGTCGCGCTGCTGATCCTGGGCATGGCCTGCGTCAATTTCGTCAACCTGGCCACGGCCCGCGCCAGCCAGCGCGCTCGTGAGGTTGCGCTGCGCAAGGTGCTGGGCGCCAACCGCCGCCAGCTGGTGCTGCAATTCATCGGCGAATCCATCCTGGTTTCGGCGGTGGCGATGCTGGTCGCGCTGGCGCTGACCGAATTGCTGTTGCCCCTGGTGAGCCGCTTCCTCGACGCGGATCTCACGCTCCATTATTTCGGCAGCGGCGGTCTCATCCTGCCGATCATCGGCCTGGTGCTGCTGGTCGGCGTGGCCGGCGGCGCCTATCCCGCCTTCTACCTGTCCCGCTTCCAGCCCGCCCGCGTGCTGAAGGCGAACAAGTCGGCGGCCGATGCGGAGGGATCGGGCCGGCTGCGCAGCGCGCTGGTCGTCGCCCAGTTCGCCGTGTCGATCGGCCTCATCATCTGCACCGCGGTGGTCTATGCCCAGACCCTCTATGCCCGCAATTCCGATCCCGGCTACAAGCGCGACGGGCTGATCCAGATTTCCGGCATCAGCCGCCGCCAGCTCGACCCGGTGCTCGACACGATGGTGCGGGAAATCGAGAAGGTCGACGGCGTGACTTCGGTCGGCCGTACCAATATCGGCATCAGCACCACCAACAACACCAATAGCGGCATATTGGTGCCCGGCCGTGAAGAGCCCATCAGCATGGGCATCTATCAGGTCGACACGAAATTCTTCGACACGATGGGCATCAAGCTGCTGGCCGGGCGGAGCTTCGACATCAACCGGCCGATCGACGACATCACTCGGCCTTTCCCGGAGGATCCGGCGGCCGAACGCGCCTTTGCCGCGCGCGGGGCCAACACCGTCGTCAATGAACTGGCGGTCAAGCGGCTGGGCTTTGCCTCGCCGCAGGACGCGATCGGCAAGCAGGTGCGTGGCGGCCTGGTGCGCGACGAATTTGGTGGCAGCGTTCCGATCACCATCATCGGCGTCGTGCAGGATTCACGCTTCCGTTCGATCCGCGACCCGATGGACCCGATCTTCTTCCTTTATGATCAGGACAATCATAATGAGATGCTGATCCGCTATCATGGCAATCCGGCGACAGTGCTGGCGCGGATCGAGAGTGTGTGGAAACGCCTTGCCCCCGAAGTGCCCTTCACCGCCCGCTTCAGCGACGACATCGTGCGCGAAGTCTATCATGCCGAGGAAGCTCGCGCCCAGGCCTTCGCCGCCTTTGCCCTGTTGGCGGTGATCGTCGGTTGCCTCGGCCTGTTCGGGCTGTCCGCCTTCACGGCCCAGCGCCGCACCAAGGAAATCGGCATTCGTAAGGTGCTTGGCGCCAGTACCTGGCGGATCGTGCAACTGCTAGTCTGGCAGTTCACCCGCCCGGTGCTGATCGCCAACCTGATTGCCTGGCCGATCGCCTGGTGGCTGATGCGAGACTGGCTCAATGGCTTCGACGCGCGGATTGCGCTGACGCCGTTGCCCTTCCTGATGGCGGGCGGATTGGCGCTGGTCATCGCGGTGGGAACGATCGGTGCGCACAGCTTCCGCGTTGCGCGAACCAATCCCATCCACGCATTGCGCTACGAATGATGAAGGAAGGAGGTGATGATCCGATCCATCGGTCGGATCATCACCTCATGCGCTTGGCCGATCAGTCCTTTTCGACCTGGCTGACGTCGCGCACCGCGCCGCGCGCAGCGTTGGTGGTGAGCGCAGCATAGGCGCGCAGCGCTGGCGAGACATTGCGCTTGCGGCCAAAGGGCTTCCACGCCTTCTTGCCACGTTCGACCATCTCCTCATGGCGCCGGGCCAGTTCGGCATCGTCGACCGCGAGATGAATGCCACGATTGGGGATATCGATCAGGATCGGATCGCCGGTGACGACCAGCGCGATCAGCCCGCCTTCCGCCGCTTCGGGCGAGACATGGCCGATCGACAGGCCCGATGTGCCACCCGAGAAGCGCCCGTCGGTGATGAGGGCGCAGGCCTTGCCCAGCCCCTTCGACTTCAGATAGCTGGTCGGGTAGAGCATTTCCTGCATGCCCGGCCCGCCCTTTGGCCCTTCATAGCGGATGACGACAATGTCGCCCGCCTTCACCTCATTGCCCAAAATCCCCGCGACCGCTGCGTCCTGGCTTTCATAGACGCGCGCGGTGCCGTGGAAGGTCAGGACGCTGTCGTCGACGCCTGCCGTCTTCACGATGCAGCCTTCGGGCGCGAGATTGCCGAACAGCACGGCGAGGCCGCCATCCTTGGAGAAGGGATGTTCGGCACTGCGGATGACCCCGGTCTGGCGATCCATGTCCAGTTCCTTCCAGCGGTTGCTCTGGCTGAAGGCCTGGGTGGTACGCACGCCGCCGGGCGCCGCCTTGAAGAACTCCTGCACGCTCTCGCTGTTGGTGCGGCTGATGTCCCAGCGGTTAAGCGCATCCGCCATGGTCGGCGCATGGACGGTGGGCAGCGAGGTATCGAGCAGGCTCGCCCGGTCGAGCTGGCCCAGGATCGCCATGATGCCACCGGCGCGGTGGACATCCTCCATATGCACGTCCTGCTTGGCCGGGGCGACCTTGCACAGGCAGGGGACGCGGCGCGACAGCCGGTCGATATCGGCCATGGTGAAATGCACTTCGCCCTCATGCGCGGCGGCGAGCAGGTGCAGCACGGTGTTGGTCGAACCGCCCATGGCGATGTCCAGGCTCATCGCATTTTCAAAAGCGGCGAAGCTGGCAATGCTGCGCGGCAGGGCGGAGGCATCATCCTGCTCATACCAGCGCTTGGCGAGATCGACGATCGTGTGCCCCGCCTCGCGGAACAGCTTTTCGCGGTCGGCATGGGTCGCGAGGACCGATCCGTTACCCGGCAGCGACAGGCCCAGTGCTTCGGTCAGGCAGTTCATCGAATTGGCGGTGAACATGCCCGAGCAACTGCCGCAGGTGGGGCAGGCGGCCTTTTCGATCGCCGCGACTTCCTCGTCGGTATAATTGTCGTCGGCAGCGACGACCATGGCATCGACCAGGTCGAGCGCGACGGTCTGTCCGCGAATGTCCGCCTTGCCGGCCTCCATCGGCCCGCCCGAGACGAAGATGGCGGGGATGTTGAGGCGCATCGCAGCCATCAGCATGCCGGGCGTGATCTTGTCGCAGTTGGAAATGCAGACGAGCGCGTCGGCGCAGTGCGCATTGGCCATATATTCGACGCTGTCGGCGATCAGGTCGCGGCTGGGCAGCGAATAGAGCATCCCATCATGCCCCATGGCGATGCCGTCATCGACCGCAATGCAGTTAAATTCCTTGGCGACGCCGCCGGCCGCTTCAATCTCGCGCGCGACCAACTGGCCCAGATCCTTCAAATGGACATGGCCCGGCACGAACTGGGTGAAGCTGTTGGCGATGGCGATGATCGGCTTGCCGAAATCCGCGTCGGTCATGCCTGTGGCGCGCCACAAGCCGCGCGCGCCGGCCATATTACGGCCATGGGTACTGGTGCGTGAACGATAATGAGGCATTTTGCGCCATTCCTGTAATCTTGTTTCCCTGCAATGGCTGCGCCCTACGCCTTTGCACGAAGGTTGTGAAATATATTATTGGGTTATTATAAGGTCGACAGGAGACTTTATCCATGATCGATCTGCGTTCGCTCCGTCATTTTCTGGCCGTTGCCGATACCCTGCATTTCGGGCGTGCGGCCGAGCAACTGGGCATGACCCAGCCGCCGCTCAGCCAGTCCATCCTCGCATTGGAACGAGAACTTGGCGCGCCGCTCTTCACCCGGTCGAAGCGCAGTGTGGCCCTGACGGGCTTTGGCCGGCAGTGGCTGGCGCATGTGCGCCCTGCGGTGGAAGGGGTCGCCCGGCTACCGGACATCGCCCAGCGCCTGCGTGACGGAACGACGGGACAGATCGGATTGAGCTTCGTCAGCACGGCCGATTATAGTCTGCTACCGATGCTGGTCAGGGAGTATGCGGCGCATTTCCCCGATGTGGAGATCGCTCTGACCGAAGCGACCAGCGATGTCCAAATCGCCAGCCTGCTGGAAGGAATGGGAGATGCGGGTATCATCATCTCTCCCGATGCTGCCCTGCCCGAGGCGCTGAGCTATATGGCGCTGCTGCGCGAACCGCTTGTGGTGGCAGTGCCGGACAATTGGGTGGTGCCGGGAAAAGGCAGAGGCGACGACTGGCTGGACCAACCTCTGGTCCTGTTTCCGCGCCGGGTTGCACCCGCCTTCCACGATGTGGTGACCGGCTATTTGCGTGGGCGGGGTCAGCGCGTGGAGGTCCGGCAGGAAGCGATCCAGATGCAGACGATCATCAGTCTGGTATCGGCGGGCATGGGGGTTGCGCTGGTCCCCGCCTCGCTACGCAATCTGGCACGAACGGGGGTGCGTTATCTTGACCTTGACGATGCGCCGGTTCTGGAAACGGGGCTGGCCTGGCGCAAGGCGGATGACGGTGCAACGCTGGCCGGGCTGCTGGGTGTCGCGCGCCAGCACAGTGACCTCATCCAAAAGAAGCCCCGCCGCACAAGGGAATGCGGCGGGGCCGAGGTTCAGGGAGGTGTCACTTCAAGGGGGGAGAAGTGACGAGGACCGCTATAGCGGCGCCGGATGAACGCCATGTGAAGCAATGCGCGCTTATTCCGGTTTCTTGGGCAGTGCTATTTCGGCGACGGCAGTGCAGATGACCGTACCTTTCTGATTGGCCATGGTCTGCTTGACCTGGATCAGATGTCGCCCGTCGGCGTCGATCATCTTGTCGACGATCGCACCATTTTGCACGGTGATGTCGCCACTCAGCGCGGGCGCGCGGTAGGACGCATTGGAATGCACGACCATGCCATGCTCGCCGGCCCACCCGCTCAAATAATCGGTCACCCACGACCCCATCGACGCGCCATAGCCATAGGCGCGGGGCATGCCGATCCGTCGGGCATATTTCGGGAAAAGATGGCCGCGCGAAGGCCCGTAATAGGCACCATCGGTCAGGGCCGGATTAAGCAACTGCATGTCCGGATCATTTTCATAACCCGCCATTTCCGGGTGAAGCCCAGTGCTTCGAGATCATTTTTGCGCAGATCCATCGTGCCCCAGATATTGACCAGATAGGCACGCCATTCAGTGGCGAAGCTGGCCACGCTGTGCGGGCCGAAGACGCGCTCGGGCAGTTGGTCGCCGATCGCGACCTCATCCCACCAGCGTGGCTTATGAGCAAGGTCGCGCAACATCTCGACCCAACCGAGCTTGCGCGCTTCCAGAGCATCGACATCTTCATCGCTCCATTCAGGCTCCTCTGAATCGGAGAGATCGGTGGCTGCGCCCCCAGCATGGGCGCTGTAGCGGATCGATGTGGAGCGTTGGCGCGCAATGAAGTCGCCATGCTGATTATAATAATTATTGTCGCCGCGCTGGAAGCAGGTCGGGCCGGCGAATTTGGTGTCCTTGACGACATAGTCGAACGGAATGCGTTCGTTGCGGATCGTGTCGCCACCAAAAACGCGCGGGCCATAGAACCACCATTCGTCCCCGCCGAACAGCAGGTGGGAATTGGCGATCCGGCCGACACAGGCAGGGGCGGCACCATGGCCGTCATCGGTGGCGATGCAAAAGCTTTGGGGGCTACCAGCCGACCCCAGTGGCTGGCCATGGCAAAGGCCGGATCATAATGGAGCAGGTTGGGATAATGCATGGCATGGACCCAGCGACGGATATCATTGTTGCCGATCGGTTCGCGCAGAGGCGAGGAATCCATCACCTTGCCCAGATATTGGTCGATGTCGGAACAATCCAGCGTGGCCATATTCATACGCATCTCTCCTCTGGTCCGATTGAGACCCGTCAAAGATGGCGGGGCAAGAGGGCTTGCGCAGCAATCGCCTTCGCGATGGACTACCAGCGCTCACCCTCGCGCGATGCGACGATCGGTCGCTGATAGGATGGATCCTCCTGGCTCCAATGCGCCTTGAGAAAGCCCTTCACATTGCTGGAATAGACCCAACTGCCGTCGGTGTCCGCCGACATCTCGATCGTGCAACGCCGGGTGAGCAGACGCCATTCCCCGTTCCGCCGTTCCAACTGGTCGATATAACGGCCGAAGGCGATCGTCGTGGTCTTGCCGTCCAGCCAGAACAGCCCACCAATCGTGTAAGTCTCGCAATAGGCCGTATCGCCGTCGATCTCGCACAGATGGTTGGTGATATTATGGCTGGTCATCAGGAAGAATTTGCCATGCCCCATATTGGCGCGGGCCGCATAGTCGGGCGCACATGTGATGACGGGGCCATGTTCATCGACCCCATCCTCCCACCAGCAACTGTTGATCTGATCTATGTCCTGGCGGTCACGGCCACGGCATTCACGCTGGATGCAGTCCAGGATATCCTGTCGATCCTTCAGCCCGCGTACCGTGACGGCGAGCCTCGCCAGTTCCTGCTGCATATCCATCAGGCCACTCCTCTCGATCCCATTATGTATCCAATATGAGGAGCGGCGGGCACACGGGTCAATCGGCCCGGGACATATCGTGATGGCGAAGTCGATGGTCAGGCTTGCGGGGTGAGTGTGACCTGCAGCATCTCGCCATTGGGACCCATCGGGCTGTCATATTCCTCGACCAGGCAGACCGGGTTGCTGTTGCTGGCGAATAGGCGCAGTTCATCGGCCTTGCGCACGTCGAGCATCGCCGGGTCGGACAGGCCGCTCATGGCGGCCTCATAATCGGCCCGGCTATTCCACCAGATTTCCATGATGCAGTCATAGCCGGGATGGATGACCTCGCCCGTCAGCGGATTGGGCTGGGGCGTGACGTAACGCCGGACGTAACGCTGGGCGTTGGGCAGGGCGGGTTTTGCCCCCATTTTCTGCGACAGCTGCGAATGCTGGTTCTCATAATAGTCCATGAACTGGTCCATGGAGAGGTCTGCGCGCTTCTTGAGGAAGACGACCTGTTTGATCATGATTGCTCTCTCCCCGTTCAATATTGCCGCTCGCCGGTGGCATCGGACAGTTGGAAGGGCGCGATTGGTTCGATCGCCTTCATCATCACCAGCGGGATCTGCCGGTCGGTCGACTGCTGGTAACCGGCATAGGCGGGGAAAACCTGGCACATGAAGGCCCAGACCCGGTCCCGTTCCTCGCTGTCCGGCTCCCGCCAGGTCGCGCGAAACGCCTGGGTCGCGACCTGGAAGTCGACATGCTCGCTGTCGCGGATGTTGAGATACCAGGCGGGATGATGATCCGCGCCGCCCTTGGACGCCACAATCACCACTTCACCGCCAATATCGCCATAGATCAGCGTGGTGATGAAGGTCTTGCCGCTCTTGCGACCGGTATAGCGGATCATGCAGTGGGTGGTGAAGCCATGCCCGCCGACGGCGGTGATGTCCATGATATGCCCCTGGGCGCCGCCCGAGCGGAGATACATGTCGCGATGCTCGCTGATCCAGTCCTTGCGCGTGTCGCGGATGGCGGCCGATGTGTCGTCACTCATGCTCTGTTCCTCTCTCCTGGCGACCAAATGTAGAGCAATCGTGGCAGGGGTGGATGGGAAAGGGCAGCGCCACAGCGATGTTTGGGCTGGTCACAGGCGGCTGGTGCGGATCACCGGTTCTGCATCGATCAGATGGCCATAGCTGGACAGGCCGGTCCGGGTACGGCGGATATGCAGGATTAACGCGGACTGCGCGATCTCCAGTTCGCGCCGCTCGATCGCGCCGAAATACAGTTCCTGCTCGGTGTGGAGGATGCGGCCGCCATTTTTAAGTGCGAGCTTGGCATAGGCGCGGCGATAGCTTTGCCCGGTATCCCAAAGCCGCTCAACGGCCTGGGCAAGCTGGGGCGCTTGATGACGCTGAAAGGCGATCCAGTGGAACTGCCGGTCGAGCGGCAGGAAGGTTTCGACATCGGCCGCATCGCGCAGGGCATGCAATGTCTCGCGCATCCGTTCGATATCGATGTCGACGAGATGCGGCAGGCTTTCCGCCAGCAGCATGGGCTCCAGGGCTTCGCGCATGCGATAGTTCAGTTCCATGTCGCGACCGCTGCTCCGTGCCACGCGCGCGCCAGCATTCGGGCGCAGCGTCACCAGGCCGCGTGCCTCTAGCATGCGTAGCGCGTCACGCACGGGGATGCGGCTGACATGGAGTTCGGTGGCGATCTCGTCCTGCTTGATCCGGCTGCCGGGCGGCAGGCGGCCGGACAAGATCCATTCGGCGACGATGTCGGCGACGCGCTGGCTCGCAACCTGAGCGGAATCCGTTTGCTTCATGGGTGGCGCCCCTCAGCGGATGATGCGGTCATATTGGGGCAATGGCGCGACGCCATAGCTATCGCGATAAGAAGGGGGCAGGCGACCGCCGGCGTCGGTCAGACCATAACGCCGGGCAAGTTCAGCGCCTATGAATGTCTGGCCGCTCAGCGTCGCAAGAGCCGGGTCCTGAGAAAGCGCCCAGATGAGATGGCCGGTAAATTCCGGCGTTTCCACCATATCTTCCAGATAGCGATATTTGGCCGGATCGGACGCGATCAGTTGCAACAGGCGCCCGGTGCGCAACGCGCCCATCCAGATCGACAGGGCCGACACGCCGGTATCGTGCAGGTCGATCGCCATGTCGGCGGCCATCTTGTCCTGGCTCGCCTTGTGGGCGCCATAGCCCGGGCCATACACATAATGCGCCGCGCCTGATCCCGAGGTGAAAAGGATCAACCCCTTGCCGCGCCCGACCATCATCGGCGCGGCGTGATAGCTGGCAACATAGGAGCTGCGGATGCCGACGTCGATGATGTCGGCCAGCTTCAGCGGCTTTTCCCAGAAGCGGCCGGGCATGGTCAGTTCATCATGAATCGCCGCGACATTGTTGACCAATATGTCGATATGTCCTTGTTCATTTCGGACCTGATCGAACAGGGCCGCGATCTGAGCGTCATCGCGATGGTCGAGCCGGACGGCAATGCCTCGCCCGCCAGCGGCCGTAACTGCCTCGGCTGTTTCATGGATGGTGCCAGGCAAGCTGGCATCCCCGGGCCGCTCCGATCGGCCGGTCACATAGACGATGCAACCATGCTGGCCGAGCGCTGTGGCAATGCCCTGGCCCGCACCGCGGCTGGCGCCGGTGACGACGGCGACGACAGGTATGTCGCGCATCCCTTTTCCTCTCCATCCTGCGCCGGCACATCTTGGTCGATGTGAGGCAATGACAGCGCGCTATGACAGGATTGGATACATTTCAATCGATGAGCTGGTTGAAGCCGTGCTCATCGCCGGGAGGATATGCAGGCTGGCGCAATCCGCTCACCCCTGGGGCGAGGGGGCGGGTGGTGGATTGCCGACCAGCTCCAAGGTATAGCCGTCTGGGTCGTTGATCATCAGGATCGCCGGTCCCTTGCCGGAAAGGCGGATAGCGTTCGTAGCATAGTTGGCGGCTCGCATGCGTTGCACGACGCCTGCCAGATCGGGCACGCGCAGCACGATCTTCGCAAGCCCGTTGCCTGGTGTGATCGGTGGGGACCTATCTTGTCCCCGGTCATGCAGCAGGATCAGGGCCAGTCGCCCGTTCTTGCTGTCGGCGCAGAGCATGACTTCGGTCAAGGATCCATGCTGTAACGTCGTACCGGGGACCAGTCCCAGTGCGGTCTGATAGAAGGCTATGGATCGTTCCATATTGCTGACGCGCAGACCTGGCGCCATCAAGCTGGTGGCGATCGCCGGCACGGGTTCCTGTGCCATGGCGGGCAGGGACGAACTCAGCGCTGCCATCGTGGCGAGGAGGAAGAGGTGTTGGCGCATATCAGGCATTTTCACCGGCCGGAGCATCGGCGACGACGTCCGGGTGGGTCGATCGGCTCTTCACCTTGTCAAAATCGGCCTCGAACTTGGGGCGCATTGTCTTGCACAGCCGATCCCAAATTGTCGTATATCCCCCGAAATTTCCCGTGAAGTAACGATGATGCTGATCATGGAAGGTCGCGGAGATGAACCATTTCGTGGCCCAGCTACGGTTCCACCAGCGCGGCAGGAATTCATAACCGGAATGGACATATAGACCCATCACGATGTTGGTCGGCACGATCAGTGCGACCGTCGCGTCATGAACGGTGAAGACCGCCAGGAACAGGGGCACGAAGCCGCCGTTGATGAGCGATTCCAATGGGCTGACCGACAGGGTGGTGAGCAGATTGGGGGAGGTCGACTTGTGGTGAATCTTGTGGACCCAGCTATAGACCGGCTCCTTGTGCATCCAGCGATGAAGCCAGTAGAAATAGGTATCGAACAGCAGGAAATAGAGAGCATATTCGAGCGCCACGATCCACCAGGTTGCCGGGGCAGGATTGAAACTGATCGCGCCAGCTTCCACCAACTTGGTCTTGAGCGTTCCGAGCAGCAGGCCGGTGATGGCCAGGTTGATGATGGCAAAACCCGCCTCGTTGCGGAATATCTTCCATTTGAAGCCGCGAGGTTGAATCTTGCGCGCTTTGAAGAAGCCGCTGACGATTCCGGCGGCGATGCCGCTCGCCACGAACAGGCCCAGCCAAAGCGAGAGCAGATGTTCTCCATTCCGCAAATATTCCAACACGTCCGTCCTTCCCATTTCGGCACCCTTTGGGCAGCCGTGGCAACGGGCGGGATAGCATGTGTGATGCGGGGTAATTTGTCGCGGTTGACAAAGAAGGCCGGAAATTTGCCTGCCCGGGATCAGTCGTGAGGGTGGATGGGACCATTGGCGTTTATGCCGTCCAGGACGAAATTGGCAACCGCTGCATTGATTGCCGCATCGTCCTTCAGGTCATCGGGGAACAGCCAGTCGCGGAACATCATATTGGCAAGCACCGCCGCAAAGGAGACGCGCACCATCAGTCTGGGGTCGACACGCGGCGGGCCATCGATGCGCTCGCTCTGGACGGCGGCACCTCGATCGAAATAGCGTGTCAGGCTCTCTATGGGGGGAATGCCGCTGCCCTCGTGGCTGCCTGTGAGTAGGGCTGCGTGCAGAAGGCGCGCATTATCGGCCACGAAGCGCTGCAATTCGGCGATATAAAGCCGGGCATTGTCGGCACGGTGGGCAGCATCGGCCGAGATCAGATGATCGCGGTTGAACTGCTCCAGATGCGCGCTCAACGGACGGAATACGGCTTCCTGGAATAATGCGGCTTTTGAGGCAAAGCTACGGAACAACTGGGCTTCCGTTGTCTCGGCTGCGCGCGCGATCGCGGCAGTGGTTGCGCCAGCATAGCCAAGCCGCTTGAATTCCGCCTGGGCCGCAGCGATCAGGCGATTATTGATCTCTTCCGACGAGCGTCGTTTGCGCCGGACGGGCTTGCCCGCTTCGTTGCCTGCCACTGCTTCGGGGGCCTGTGGTTTGGTTCCTGCCATTGCTTTGTTCTAGCTGCGATGCCGCGCTTCCGACAGATCGAGTTCGCGGATGAGCTTGCGTCCCGTCTCGCTGCCGATCGCGCGGTTTCGCAGCAGGTTCGACAAGGCTTCCCGTTCGGCGGCGACGCCCACCAGCCGGAATTCGGACAGCAAGGCACCTTGCTCGCGCAGGCTGTCCTCCTCGCTGTCACTGAGCGCTTCCAGCCGTTCGCGATACAGGTCCATGATCCGGCCGCCGACCTCGACATAGAGGTCGGCATCGCCATGCGTTTCGGCCAGCCTGTGAAGATGCCGCTCGATGGCTTGGATCGCTGCCTGGGCGGTGGCGATACGGGCGGCATTTTCCTCGGCCTGCTTGGATGCCTCGGGCGGCATGTTCAGCCCCTTGAGCAGGATCGGGAGCGCGATACTGGCGATCACCAGCGATAGGATGATGACGCCGGCCGCAAGGAAGATGGCGAGATCCCGTGCCGGGAAGGGCGTACCGTCATTCAGTGTGAGCGGCAGGGTAAGCACGCCCGCCAGCGTGATCGCGCCTCGTACCCCGGCAAAGGATGTTGCTGCAACCAGTCGCCAACTCGGACTCGTGGGGCCTTCCACGCCCTTATACTGGTTGCGCAGGATGGTGAAACGCAACGATACCCACACCCAAAGGAAGCGCAGCGCCGCCAGGCCCAGCACGATGGCAAGAGTGTAAAGGGCGAGCCAGCCCGGCTCGGTGTGGCCAGTCAGGGCCACGGTCCGCTTTGCTTCTGCCAGAATGCTCGGCAACTGCTCGCCCAGCAGGACGAAGATGATGCCATTGAGGGTGAACTGGATCGTTTCCCACACGGAGCTTCGGCGCATCCGCGTTTCGGCCATGGCCTCGCGCGAAATTTCGGCAAAGGTCATGGTGACGCCCGCCGCGACAGCGGCCAGGATGCCCGAGGCATGGACATGCTCGGCCAGCATATAGGCGCCGAACGGAATGAGCAGGCTGACCAGGATTTGCGATCCGCTTTCCTCGCCCCAGCGCCGTGTTACCCAGGCCTTCGCCCGCGAGACGATCAGGGTCAGCGCGACGCCGATGGCGATGCCGGCGAAGGCGAGCCATAGGAAGTTGAGCGCGGCATCGCCGGCCGAGAAGGTGCCGGTGAGCGCGGCGGCGATGGCAAAGCGCAGGCAGACCAGGCCCGATGCGTCATTCAGCAGCGATTCCCCTTCCAATATATGCATCATGCGCTTGGGGATGGGAACGCGGGCAGCGATGGCGGAAACCGCGATCGGATCGGTCGGCGAAACCACGGCCGCCAGCGCGAAGGCGACGGCAAGCGGCATGGCGGGGATCATCCAGTTGATGAAGAAGCCCATGCCTATCACCGTCGTCAGGACGAGGCCCAGCGCCAGCTCAACGACGGTCGATACGTCCTTGAGCAACTCATCCTTGGGAATGCGCCAGCCGTCGAGGAACAACAGGGGAGGCAGGAAGAGTAACAGGAATAATTCGGGATTGAGTGTGACCCGGTAGGAGGTCGAGAGGCCGATTACTGCACCCAACAGGATTTGAACCAACGGTGTCGGCACCGAAAAGGGCAACATCCGCGATATGGCGCCGCTTACGACAACCGCCAGGAACAGGAATAATACGACCGAAACTATATCCAAATTCTCACTCCATATGCTCTTCGTTTGTCTACCTAGTCGGGGCGTTGCGCTGATGGAACCCCTGGGAAGACAAATGCGGCGGAGCGGCTCAGGCGGATTCGACCTGATCGAAGCGGCGGGCAGCAGCCAGTTCTGGGAATAGTCTATGCCACATGAGGGCAAGCCCGATCGCGCCCGCTCCGCCCATGATAACCGCGCCGACCGGACCCAGGAAAGCCGCCGCGACGCCCGTTTCCATCTCGCCCAGTTCGTTCGACCCGGCGATGAACAGGCCCGATATGGCGCCGACCCGGCCGCGTTTGTCGTCGGGCGTGGCGATCTGCACCAGAGACTGGCGGATATAAACCGAAACCATGTCTGCGGCGCCCAAAAGGGCAAGGCAGAACATCGAAAGTGACACCGAACGTGACAGGCCGAACCCGATCGTCGCAAGCCCAAAGAGGGCAACCGCGATCAGCATCTTGCTGCCGACATTTTCCCGTACCGGGCGCCACGAGAGCCAAGTCGCGGTTGCCAGCGCGCCGACCGAGGAAGCCCCGCGCAGCAGCCCAAGTCCGGCAGGTCCGATATGCAGGATGTCACGGGCAAATATCGGCAGCAGCGCAGTGACGCCACCCAGCAGTACCGCGAACATGTCGAGGCTGATCGCGCCCAGCAGCAGGCGATTATGCAGGACATAATGCAGCCCTTCCAACATCAGGTGCCACGCGCGGCGGCCGTCCTGGTGAAAGCTCTGGACGATGGGGCGGATCTGCAGGTGCAGCAGCAGGGCGATGCCCAGTAATATCGCCGATCCGGCGAAGGCCCATCCGGCCCCCAGCGCATAGGCAAAGCCGCCCATCACCGGTCCCAATATCCCGCCGATACGCCCGGCGATCGCGCTGATGGCGATAGCTTGCGGCAACGCGGGACGAGGCACAAGCGCCGGGGGCAAAGCGTTCATGGCAGGCATGTAAAAGGCGCGCGCCGCCGCAAACAGGGCTGCGGCAAGATAGAGCGTAGCCAGTTCCTGTCCGGGACCAAAAGCAAGCAGGGCCAGCATCGCGGGGCAAGCCAATTGGCCCAGCATGGAGAGGCGCACGACCTGTCGCCGATCGAAGCGGTCGGCTGCCAGTCCGGTGATCGGACTGAGCAGCAGGATCGGCAAGAACTGGATCAGGCCGATCAGGCCCAACCGCAGTGCCGCAGCCCGGATGCCCATCGATAGCCGCGCCGCGTCATAGACCGCCCAGCCCAGTGCCACGACCAAGCCGCTATGGGCCAGCATCGCGCAGATGCGCGCTGCCCAGAAATAACGAAAATCGCGATATGCCAACGGGTGGCGTGACCCGGTCACGCGATGAGCATGGCGAGGAGAGTGGGACGGCGTGGCACGGATTACCCTTCGAGCAACTGTTGATATCGCGCTAGCAGTGGCGGCAGGGCGGCGCGAGGTCGCGGGCATCGTTCGATGCTGACCGGAGCGATTTCTTATATCGTGGCCGCGCCCATGCCCATGCTCAGTAGTCGTCGCGCAATCCTATGGGTGTTTCCCCCCATTTTCCGTGGGGAGACAAAGGACGAAGCTATCGCGGCACATGATTATGCGAGGGCCTTGTTCATGGAAGTCATCAAGCAACTAATCCCGCTGCTGGTCACCCTCAGCCTCGCCTTGCTGATCATCAGCGCCGCCATGGCTTCGTCCAGGGGGCAATTCGCCTATGTGCTGTGCCGTCCCCTGCTGCTGCTGAAAGCGATCGTGGCCGTCAATATCATTCCGCTGGTCGCAGCCCTGATCGTCGTATCGATTGCGCCGGGACTCAGTCTTCCGTCCAAGACCGGCATTCTGCTGATGGCGATTTCGCCGGTGCCGCCGCTGGTTCCGGGCAAGGCGTTGAAATCGGGTGCGCGCCCCGAATATGTGTATGGGCTGCAACTGGCGATGGGGGTGGTGTCGCTGATTGCGGTACCGGCGCTCGGCACGTTGGTAGCGCATCATTATGATGCGCAGGCGGTTTTCCCCCTGTCGGTGATCGGGCGCAATCTGGTGATCGGGCTGATCATTCCGATGATCATCGGCATCGCACTCGGCCGTTGGATCGCCCCTGATTTCTCGCGCCGGATTGCGCCCATGGTCGGTACCATCGGGATGTTGCTGGTAGTGATCGCTTTCCTGCCGATCCTGGTGCAGGCCTGGCCCCAGCTGATGGCGCTGGTCGGCGACGGCACGGTGATCGCGATGGCTGTCGTGGCGATCGTCGCGATGCTGGGTGGGCATCTTCTGGGAGGCGAGATGAAGAGCGACAGCTATGCCCTGGCTTTTGCCTCGGCGACCCGTCACCCCGGCATCGCCATGGCCCTGATCGGTGCCAACCATGCCAATGCCGCTCTGCTGGCGGCGGTGCTGCTGTTCCTGCTGATCGCCCTGATCGTTACCATTCCCTATCAGATATTGATCAAGCGGGGGAGCAGGGCCGGATCGACCGACATTCCGTAAGACGACAGCGAAAGCGACAGGCAAAAAAAAGAGGCCTGCCATATGGCAAGCCTCCTTTTTTGGTGCCGGGTTGGGATCAACTGGCGCCGGAATTGGCTTCCGCCATTTTCGAGATCGCATCGTCGATGGTAAAGCTGTTGGGCTTTTGCACCGGCGGGAATTCCCTGAACGTATCGGCGAACATCGCCGCACCGGTCTGTGCCGCATAGATGAAATAGCAGTTGTGCAGATACCAGTCATAATAAGTGTTCGATGTGACGTCCGCGAATTCGTAGGGGTCGGTCCGCAGGTTGAAGATCTTGGGCAGGCGCAGCTTGGTGAAGGGCTCTGCCCACACTTGCAGCGTGCCATGGCAACGCTGTTCCATGAACACGATCTTCCAATTGTCGTAGCGCATCGCCAATATGTCGCCGTCATCGCTGATGTAGAAGAAGAAGTTGCGCGGGCACTCCTTCTCCTTACCCGTCAGATAGGAAACAAGGCTGACCCCATCGATGTGGTTCTTGTAGGTACGACCCGCGGCGGAATAGCCCTGTTTGAGTTTGTCCACGATGTCGGGCGCGCCTGCCATTTCGAGGAAGGTCGGCAGCCAGTCATGATGCTGGACGATGCCGTTGCACACCGTTCCCGGCTTGATATTGCCCGGCCAGCGGGCCAGCATCGGGATGCGGAAGGCGCCTTCCCAGTTGGTATTCTTCTCGCTGCGGAACGGGGTCATGCCACCATCCGGCCAGCTGTTGCGATGCGGCCCGTTATCGGTCGAATATTGGACGAACGTATCGTCGGCGATACCGAGTTCATCCAGCAGATCGAGCATTTGACCGACATTCTTGTCATGATCGATCATGGTGTCATGATAGGGGGACTGCCACCGGCCGGCCTGACCCAGGCTTTCCTTCTTGGTATGGGTGAACATGTGCATGTGCGTCGTGTTCAGCCAGACGAAAAAGGGCTTCCCGTCAGCCTGTGCCTGCTTGATGAAAGTGGACGCCCTTTCGACAAAATCATCGTCGCAAGTTTCCATGCGCTTGGTCGTCAGCGGCCCGGTATCCTCGATCTTCTGCTTGCCGACCTTGCCCCAGCGGGGCATTTCGGTCGGATCGTCGACATCGGTTGCGAAGCTGTGGATCACGCCGCGCGGGCCGAAACGCTCCTTGAACTTCGGATCCTTCGGATAGTCGTACATCTCAGGCTCTTCTTCGGCGTTGAGATGATAGAGGTTTCCATAAAATTCGTCGAAACCATGGTTGGTCGGCAGCATATGATTGAGGTCGCCCAGATGGTTCTTGCCGAACTGACCGGTGGCATAGCCTTGCTCCTTGAGGAGCGCTGCAATCGTCACGCTCTTGTCGTTCATGCCGATCGGAGCCGCAGGAATACCGACCTTGGACAGGCCGGTGCGCAGGACGCTTTGGCCAGTGATGAAGGAGGATCGACCGGCGGTGCAGCTCTGCTCGCCATAGCTGTCGGTGAACAGCGCGCCTTCCTTCGCGATACGGTCGATGTTGGGCGTCTGATAGCCCATCAAGCCGTGGGTATAGCAGCTCAGATTACTCTGGCCGATATCGTCCCCCCAGATGACGAGGATATTCGGTTTTCCGTTCGGCATGGTGGACCTCCTTGCATGTCATGGGTCAAAGGTGACCGGTCCCGATATCATCCGGGCAGACAACCACCCGCCGCATGGGACATTCTGGCCAGGCACCTGACGTTGGAGGGGCGTCATTATATCGTCGGCCTGGGCGTGATGCCGTTCACCGACTGAGCCGTCGTGCCTCTCCAGGTCATGCCGGACTTGCGCAGGCTAGGGGGGCAGTGGCGAGCAGGCCAGTCGGGGATAGTCCCCATCAGCGACGGGGTTTGCCCTTAGCTGTTCAGGTCAGACTGGCCCCGGACAGCGCAACGCAGTTGTCATGCAGCGGCTCTAACATGGCTGAAGGCAATGGTTTTTCGGGGGCGAGTCGATGCAGGCAACTATGGCGCTTGGGGGATCGAGCCGCCCTGACATGGATGGGGGCCTTGGCCGGATCGGTACCGTTGGCTTCGTGGCGGCGATCATCGCCGCGCTCCTCTATGTCGTCTACAGCGTCTATAGCGATGCGACTGCCGTGGGCGTTTCGGCAACGGCCTATCTGCCCTTCCTGCTGCTGTTTCTGGCCCTGCTGATCGCGCTGGGCTTTGAATTCGTGAACGGCTTCCATGATACGGCCAATGCGGTGGCGACCGTCATCTACACCAACGCGATGCCAGCCAATGTCGCCGTGGTGTGGTCGGGCTTTTTCAATTTTCTCGGCGTTCTGCTGTCGACCGGGGCTGTCGCCTTCGGCATTGTCTCATTGCTGCCGGTGGAACTGATCCTGCAGGTCGGGTCGAATGCCGGTTTTGCCATGGTATTTGCGCTGTTGATCGCTGCGATCCTCTGGAATCTGGCGACCTGGTGGCTGGGTATTCCCTCGTCCAGTTCGCATACGCTGATTGGCTCCATCATCGGCGTCGGCGTCGCCAATGCGCTGCTGCACGGCAAGAGCGGCACGTCCGGGGTCGACTGGAGCAAGGCGACCGAGATTGGTCAGGCGCTGCTTTTGTCGCCGTTGATCGGCTTCGGCATGGCGGCGCTGTTGTTCGTTGCCATGCGCGTGCTGATCCGCAATCACGCGCTCTATCAGGAACCCCGGGATGGTGTACCGCCGCCGCTGTGGATCCGGACGCTGCTGATCTTTACCTGCACCGGTGTCAGCTTCGCCCATGGTTCCAATGACGGGCAGAAGGGCATGGGCCTCATCATGCTGATCCTGATCGGTACCGTGCCGACCGCCTATGCGCTCAACCGCGCGGTGCCGGCGCGCTATACCGCCGAATTTCATGCCAATTCCCAGGCCGCTATTGCAGCGCTCGGCGCGCGGACGTCGATTGCGATGACCCCGGTGCAGGCGCGCGCGCAAGTGACGCATTATATTGCCGACAAGGCGTATGAGCCGAGCACGCTACCGGCGCTGTCGGCGCTGATCGGCGATGTTGATCGCCAGGTCGGCGCCTATGGATCGCTGGCGCAGGTGCCGGCAGCCGCTGTCGGCAACATCCGCAACGACATGTATCTTGCGTCCGAGGCGATCAAGCGGATCGGCAAGGAGAAGGCACTGCACCTGCCCGAGCCAGGCATGAAGGCGCTCAATAGCTACAAGGCGTCGCTCGACGCCGGCACCCGTTTCATCCCGACCTGGGTCAAGATCGCCGTCGCCTTCGCACTGGGCCTTGGGACGATGGTCGGGTGGCGACGGATCGTCGTGACCGTGGGAGAGAAGATCGGCAAGACCCATCTGACCTATGCGCAGGGGGCGTCGGCCGAACTGGTCGCGATGGCGACGATCTTCGGCGCGGATCATCTGGGCTTGCCGGTGTCGACCACTCATGTCCTATCTTCGGGCGTGGCGGGAACGATGGCGGCCAATGGATCCGGGCTGCAGATGGGAACGATCCGCAACCTGCTGGTGGCATGGGTTTTGACGTTGCCGGTGTCGATCCTGCTGGCGGGTGGGCTTTACCTTCTGTTCGCGCAGATATTCTGATCGGCAGGGGGTTTATGACCGATCGGGACGATCCTCCCTTTCCCTTCACACAGTCCGTTCCGGGCATCGGGCCGGGATTGATCTGGGGGCTGGATTTCGCGCCCGATGCCATATTGCCGGTCAGCCAGTGCGATGGGCGCCAGCAGGGCGGATTTCGGTGGCTGCACCTCAATCTGGCCGATCACGGTACGCGGCAGTGGATCGAGGCAGCTGACATTCTGCCCGAGGCCGTGCGCGAACTGATATTGTCCCCTGACACCCACCAGCGCGCGCTGGTCGATGGCGATACGGTCGGTTGCGTACTCCATGATTTCGAGCGGGATTTCGACGTCGCGGACACGGCACGCGTGGGCGCGCTGCGCATGGCGTTGACGCCGACATTGATGCTGACCACGCGGCTGCACCCGCTGCGGTCGGCTGACATCGCGCGTCAGCGGCTGGAACGGGCCAAGGGGGTGATCGCCGGGCCGCAGGCGCTGGACCTGCTGATCGGCGCGATCGCCGAGAATGTCGCGGATATCAGCCGGACGCTGGCGGCAGAGGTCCAGCGCGCAGAGGATGCGTTTCTGGAGGGGCACCATCCGCCGCAGCCGGGCGACTTGATCGGCATTCGCCGGCGGCTGGCGCAGTCGCATCGGTTGCTTTCGGGCGCACGGGGCGTTTTCCAGCGGCTGGAACGGGACGAGGAACTGCCCGCAGCGCTGTTGCCCACCGTCGAGAAGCTGACCCAAAGGCTGCAGGCGCTCGATGCGGACATCATGGAGGGGCAGGCGCAACTCCGTCTGCTGCGTGATGAACTGGATATCCAGGCGACACAACGCACCAATCAGAATCTCTATATCCTCTCGATCATCACCGCGCTGATGCTACCGGCGACGCTGGTGACGGGCCTGTTCGGCATGAACACCGGCGACATGCCCTTTGCCGGCGCGCCGCATGGCACGCTGACGGCAACGCTGGTGGCGGCGAGCGCCGCTGGCGCGAGCTATTGCCTGCTGCGCTGGATGGGCTTCATGCGCCGCTAGAGCATGGACAATGATCTAGAAGCGATCCGGGACATAGCGTTCGGGTGGGACGGGATGACGGATATAGTCGGCATGCCGTTCGCGTGCTGGCAGCACGACCGGCGCCTTGGGAACGTCCTCATAGGGGATCTGGTCGAGCAGATGGGCGATGCAATTCAATCGTGCGCGCTTTTTGTCGACTGCTTCGACCACCCACCAGGGTGCCTCGGGAATATGGGTATGTTCGAGCATCGCCTCCTTGGCGCGGGTATAATCCTCCCAGCGGCGGCGGGACTCGACGTCCATCGGCGATAGCTTCCATTGCTTGAGCGGATCATGGATGCGCATGGCAAAGCGGAACTGCTGCTCCTCGTCCGTGATGGAGAACCAATATTTGAGCAGGATGATGCCCGACCGCACGAGCATCCGCTCGAACCCGGGGACCGATCGGAAAAATTCCTCTACATCCTCTTCGCTGCAGAAACCCATCACCCGTTCGACCCCGGCGCGATTATACCAGCTCCGGTCGAACAATACGATTTCCCCCGCGGCGGGCAGATGGACGGCATAACGCTGGAAGTACCATTGGCTGCGTTCCCGTTCGCTCGGGGCGGGCAGGGCGACGACACGGCAGACGCGCGGGTTCAGACGCTGGGTGATTCGCTTGATCGCGCCTCCCTTGCCAGCGGAATCGCGCCCCTCGAAGATCACCACGACCTTTAATCCCTTGTGCTGGACCCACTCCTGCAACCGCACCAGTTCATGTTGCAGCCGGAACAGTTCGCGGAAATAGGTGCGCCGTTCCAACTGCTCGCGCTCGGGATGATCCGACAAGTCGGTCAGCATTTCTTCGAGCCGGCTTTCGTCGATCTCCATTTCCAGTTCCTCGTCGAAACTGTCGGCGATCTCCTGCTTGATGCGATCCATGTCGAAATGCAGCGGTGGCGTGTTCATCAAGGGCCTTTCCAGTCGGTCGTCGCTGCATGGCATGCAGGGATGACAGTATATTGACGGAAAGCCGTGCCGCATCGCAGGTGCGATGCTGCGGCGGAGGGAAGATCGAGGCATCCGCCATCCATAAAGATAGTATATACTATCTAAAATTTGGAGAGGCAGGGTAATGACGAGCGATCCCGATCTATTGGCTCATCTGGCGGGCTTGGGCAGCGCAGTCGATCGATTGGCCGATACCTGGCACCCTGACGATCCGACGTATCGCGCCGATGTCTATCGGCAGACGATGACCAGCCTGTCATATGCCTATTTCGCCTATTTCCACGCAACGCCGGAACATCCCGACTGGGCGCCGCTGTGGAACCCGGTCTACACTTTGCAGCCCAATCCGGACGACATCTATATCCAGTCGCCGATCCGGGGCGACCTGATCTATCGGGTATCAGGCAATCGCGGTACCTGTCGCATCCTGAGCTTCACCACGCAGAAGGCATTGTCGGGAACCGTGGATGAGATGCCGCGCCCCAATGGCCATAATGAGGTCGACGACATCGATCTTGGACTGGAACCGGGCGAATATTTCGAGGTCATCTTCAGCGCCGAACGGCCGGCGGGCTATGCCGGCAAATGGGCGCCGATCGATCCGCAGGCAGGCGGCATGATGGTGCGCTATCGCAGTTATGATTGGCTGAACGAGATTGATCCGCAACTGACCATCGAATGCCTCGATCCGGTCCCTCCCAAGCCGCGCCTGTCGCCCGACCAGATCATTCACCGGATCGAGGAGATGGCGAAATTTCCGGGACGCAAGACCGGGCTTTATTATCCGATGCAAAATGGCGTGAAGGACCGGGTGGGCTTCAACATCTTCGAGCCGGTGCGGATGCCCGGGGCGCTGGCCAAGCAGGTCTATTGGCCGGCCTGTTTCCAGTTCGATGCCGACGAGGCGCTGATCATAGAGACCGATGTGCCGGCGCATGCACCCTATTGGAACATCCAGCTGAACGATCCTTATTTCAATGCCTTGGAATATGTCTATCGCCAGTCGAGCAGCAACGGCCATTATGCGCGGCTAAGCCGGGACGGGAAATATCGCGCCGTCATCGCGCTGGAGGATCCGGGTACCCCCAACTGGCTCGATCCAGCGGGCTATCTTGAAGGGGGCATATACGGGCGCTGGTATGATTGCGACAGCGCGCCGGTGCCGACGATCCGGCGGGTGAAGCTTGCTGAACTGCGCGCGCATCTGCCTGCCGATACCGCCGTCATAACGGCCGAGCAGCGCGCCGAGGAGTTGCGGCTGCGCGTGCGCGCCTGCCAACGCCGCCGCCGCTGGTAAATCGACAGACAAGATGGGAGAGGGGCCATGGAGCCGGGATATCAGCCGCCGTCGCAGTTCCGTACGGCCATTGATGAGCTGCACGAAATCATCATCGCCGAAACGGGCCATGATGATTTCGGACCGGATGATTATCTGCCAGGGCTCAAGGCCCTGCTCCAGTCGATGGATTATGATCCGCATTTTACCGCGCAGGGGCGCCGCACGGCCTGGGGCCATGTGATCGGGGTGTTGCGCAGCCGGGCAATTGCCATCGCCGGCATGCAGGCCAATCCCGATTTCATCGACGGCGCGATCATCAGTCCGGTCGTCATTACCGGCGTACCGCGAACCGGCACCACGGCGCTCCACCGGCTGATGGCGCTCGATCCGCGCTTCCAGGGGTTGCAGAGCTGGCTGCTGGAGTCACCCCGGCCACGTCCGCCTGTGACGCAATGGGCCGATTTTCCGGACTTTCAGCGTTCGGTCGCGATGCTGGAGCGTCGCTATATCGATGCGCCGGGCAAACGGGCGGCCCATCATGTCGCTGCGGCGGAAGTGCATGAATGCTGCATGCTGCTGCGCCAATCCTTCGTATCGAACCTCTGGAGCTGCGGCTGGTCTGCGGCGAGCTATGATGCCTGGTGGAGTGGTCAGAGCGAGGCGGCGGCCTATCGCCATTATCGGCGCTGCGTCCAGTTGATCGGCAGCAATGATCCTGACAAGCGTTGGCTGCTCAAGAACCCAGGGCATATCGAAAATCTCGATCTGCTATTCGCGATTTTCCCCGATGCCCGCGTGATCCAGACGCATCGTGACCCCGCCAAGGCCCTGCCTTCGCTGGTGTCGCTGCTGATGGCGGGGCACGGTGCGATGGAACAGGGGCGAGCCGACCAGCGTGCAGCGATCATGCTGGCGCGCGAGGTATCGAAATGGGCGAGTGCCACGCGCAAGGCGGCGGCGGTGGCGCAACGCTATCCCGGGCAGATACTCGATATCGTCCATGCCGATTTCCACGCGCGGCCGATGGCGGTGCTGGAACAGATATACAGTTTCATTGGGATGGACATTCCAATCGAAACCCAAGCCGATTTCAGCCGACGGATCGAGGACAAGCCCGAATTGCAGCATGGAACCCATCGTTATGCGATCGCCGACTATGGCATGACCGAGGCGGAAGCGCGTGCGCCCTTCGGTGATTATGTCGCGCGCTTCGACCTGGTGGAGGAACGGCGATGAAGGCTGCGCTCTATCCCGGTGGCGGTCAGCCGATCATCATAGCCGATCTGACCGATCCCCGCCCCGGCCCGCATGATCTGCTGATCCGCGTCCATCGGTGCGGCATTTGCGGCACAGATCTGTCGATGACGCGGGGCGGGGCTTGGGACTATGGCAAGGGGGTTCAGTTCGGCCATGAATATGCCGGGGAGGTGGTGGAAGCCGGACGCGAGGTAACCGGATTTAGGCCCGGGGACCGGGTCGCGGTGATGCCATCCGTACCCTGCAGCCGCTGCGAACCCTGCCAGGCCCATGGCAATCCGGTGCTGTGCACGGCCAAGCCCGGCAGTGCGATGGCAGGTTTTGCGGAATATGCCTGTATTCCCGCCAGCGTCGCCGTCCGACTGCCCGCGACGCTGTCACTCGCCGACGGTGCCTTGATCGAACCGCTGGCGATCAGCCTTTATGGCGCACGTCTGGGCCGCATCGGGGCGGGCGACCGCGTGCTCGTGCTGGGTGGTGGCACAGTGGCGCTCTATGCGATCTATTGGGCGCGCAGGTTGGGGGCAGGGCGGATCGTGGCGCTCTCCCGCTCGGCCCGCAGGCGCGATCTGGCGCTGGCCATGGGCGCGGATGAATTTGTCACCGCAGGCGAAGATGAGGTGGGTCTGGTGCAAGAGGTGCTGGGCGGCGCGCCACAGGTCGTTGTCGAAGCCGTGGGCGCCGAAGGGGTGCTTGGCAATGCCATTCGGCATGCCGGCCCCTTTTGCCGGATCGTTTCGCTTGGCTTCTGTACCGCGCCTGACCCCGTGATCCCGGCAATCGCCTCCTACAAATGCGTCTCGCTGCAATTTGCGGTCGGGTACAGGATGGCCGAATTTCTCTACATCGCGGATCAGATGGACAAGGGGCATGTCGATCCGGGAGCAATTGTCAGCCGGACTATCGGCCTCAGCGATCTGCCTGCCATGCTGGCCACGCTGCGGCAGCCGAATGCGGAAACGAAGGTTCATGTCATGTGTGGCGGCTAATCGCGTTGCCCGGTGCGCGATGCTTCTCTAAAAACCAGGGAAGGTCACCAATACATGACGGAAAATGGTGGACGCACTTGGGCTCGAACCAAGGACCCGCTGATTAAGAGTCAGCTGCTCTACCAACTGAGCTATGCGTCCACACCGGCCTATGACGGATCCCGATGGGATCATTCCTGCATCAGGCCCGATGCAGGATTTGGTGGACGCACTTGGGCTCGAACCAAGGACCCGCTGATTAAGAGTCAGCTGCTCTACCAACTGAGCTATGCGTCCATGCCTGTGTCGGTCAACCTGCTGGTTGATCGCTGCGGCGTGGGCGGGCTGTTAGCAGTCACTTGCGATTCTGCAAACACTAAATCGCGATGATCCGGAAATTTTTCGTGCCGGACAGCTATTACGCCCAGTTTCCGGGGCGCGCGATGCGCCGGCTGGAACGATCGATCGACATGATGATGCCAACGCACAGCATCACGGTGAGCATCGAAGATCCGCCATAGGACATGAAGGGCAGTGGGATGCCCACCACCGGCGCCAGCCCCATCACCATCATCAGGTTGATCGCGACATAGAAGAAGATCGTCGTGGTAAGCCCGGCCGAGACCATGCGGGCAAATTTGTCCGGCGTACGCATCGACACGCGAATGCCCCAGCGAAACAGCAGCATGAAGGCGCCGATCAGGAAGACACCTCCGGCCAGGCCCCATTCCTCCGCCATGGTTGCGAAGACGAAGTCGGTATGGCCTTCGGGCAGATATTGCAGGTGACTCTGGGTGCCCTGCATGAAGCCCTTGCCCCATACGCCGCCCGAACCGATCGCGATCTTCGACTGGCTGATATGGTAGCCCGCGCCAAGGGGGTCGCTTTCCGGGTCCATGAAGATCAGCACGCGCTTCTTTTGATAGTCGTGCAGAAAGCTGAAGGCGATCGGGATGACCGCAGCGACGGCGAGGCCCGAACCGACGAACAGGCGCAGGGGGAGCCCCGCCAGGAACATGACGGTAATGCCACCCGCCAGGATCATCGTTGCGGTACCCAGGTCGGGTTGTACCAGCACCAGCGCCCAAGGCACGCCGATCAGCACCAGCGCGGGCCAGATCGCATTCCAGCGGCGGATTTCACCCACCGGCAGCAGGGCATAGAAGCGCGCGACTGCCAGCACGATGATCGGCTTCATGAATTCGGACGGCTGCAACTGCATGAAGCCCAGGTTGATCCATCGCTGGCTGCCACCGGCCACGCCACCGATCAGCTCGACCAGAACCAGCGAGACCAGGATGATCCCATAAGCGGGGAAGGCAAAGCGGGCGATCAATTCAAGGGGAATACGGCTGAGTACCAGTGCCATCACCGAGAAGACAGCGAAGCGGACGCCCTGGTTGATGGCCCAGGGCGTGATGCTGCCGCCGGCCGCACTATAGAGGACCAGGGTGCCGAACAGGGCGATCGCGGTCAGGAGGCCCAGGACACGCCAGGGAAACTGGGTGACCTGCTGGGGAATGATGCTCATTGATCTTCCCCTGTGCCCGGAGGCGCCGGCAGGTCGTCATCGTCCGATACTGCGTTGACGGCGGCCGGGGCGGCTGGCGCGGTTGGCGTTGCGGCATTGGCCGCCTCGGTCGCGTTCGCCGCTGCCGTAACCGGCACTTCGCCCTTCTCGATCGCCTTGGCGAGTCGGAAGGCGCCCATCTGCCGTGCCTGGCGCTCGGCTGGGGTGCCGCCCCAGCCCTTTTCCAGCGTGACCAGCTTCTCCATCGCCGCCTTGGGATCGAACAGGTAGGACATGGTATCGCTGGCGATCATCGGCGCGTCTTCCAGCCGATTGACGTGGCCGCCATGCTCAATGATGCAGGCGATCGCATAGCGCGGATTGTCGAACGGGGCGAAACCCTGGAACAAGGCATGGTCACGCAGTTTGAAGGGCAGGCCGGCATTGCCGCGCACGCCACCGGCGCGTTCGGCCATGGTGATGCGGCGGACCTGCGCGGTACCGGTCTTGCCGGCGATCAGCACATTGGGGATGTTCATACGCGCCGCACCGCCGGTACCGCCGCCATTGACCACCGCACTCATCGCGTCGCGGATCGTGACCAGATGCTCCTCGGGCACGCCGACCAGGGCAGGATCGGGGCGTGCGACGCCGTGCAGGAAATTGGGCATCAACTGTCGCCCAGTCGCCAGCCGCGCTGCCATCACCGCCATCTGCAGCGGATTAATCAGCATATAGCCCTGGCCGATGGTCGCATTGACAGTGTCGTAAACCTGCCATTTCTGGTTATATTTCTTAAGCTTCCATGCCGGGTCTGGAACGGTGCCATAACTCTGGCTGGGGAAGGGCAGGTCAAATTTCTGTCCCATGCCGACGCGCCGCGCCATGCTGGCGATCCGGTCCATGCCGATCCGCTGGGCCATCTGGTAGAAATAGATGTCGCAACTCTGGGCGATCGCGCCACGCATGTTGAGCGGGCCATGGCCGCGCTTCTTGTGGCAGTGGAACAGGGTGTTGCCGACGCGGATCGCCCCGCCGCAACTGACCGTCTCGGATGGCGATACGCCTGCTTCCAGCAGCGCCAGCGCGACCATCGGCTTTACCGTCGATCCGGGCGGGTAGAGGCCCTGCAGCACCTTGTTGCGCAGCGGGACATGGTCGTCCTTCGACAGCATTTCCCATTCGAGATGGCTGATGCCGTCGGAAAAGCTGTTAGGATCAAAACTGGGCATCGATGCCATCGCCAGCACATCGCCATTGTGGCAGTCGATTACCACCACGGCGCCGCTTTGGGTGGCAAGGCGGCGGCCGGCATATTCCTGCAGGCCTGCGTCGATGGTCAGCTTGATCGGATTGCCCGGGGTGTCGGGGCGGGTGGTGAGTTCGCGCACGATCTTGCCGCGCGCCGTTACCTCGACCCGCTTGGCACCCGGCTTGCCCGTCAGATGGGCATCATAGGCGCGTTCCAGCCCATCCTTGCCGACCTTGAAGCCGGGGGTGATCAGGAGGGGATCCTTGCGCTTTTTATAGTCCTCGGCGGTCGCCGCGCCGACATAACCCAACAGATGGCCGACGGCAGCGCCTGCGGGATAGTGGCGGGAAAAGCCCTGGCTGGGCGCGACGCCCGGCAGGTCGGTCAACCGCACGCTGACGGCGGCAAATTGGTCATAGGTCAGCTTGTCAGCGACCTGGACCGGGCGGAACCCTGCCGATTTTTCGAGTTCCTCCCGGATCCGGTCGACCTCGTCCGACTGGAGGGAGAGCAATTGCGCCAGATGTCGGATCGTCCCATCGGCATCGGTCACCCGTTGCGGGATCAGGTCAACGCGAAAATCGGTGCGGTTATTGGCCAGAGGCCGGCCGTTGCGATCGATGATCCAGCCGCGCCGCGGCGGGATCAGCGTCAGGTTGACGCGATTGCTCTCGGAGAGAAGCTGATATTTCTCATTCTCGGCGACGCTGATCCAGGCCATGCGTCCGACCAGAAGCGCACCGACCGCGCCCTGTAGCCCCCCCACCACCATCGCCCGGCGTGTGAAGGTGAAGGATTGGGCGGCTTCGGTGATGATCTTGCGCTTGGGTGTCGGAAACTTCATGCCATGACGCGCCAGCGGTCGATCCGGGCACATTGCCGGACGATGAAGGGAAAGAGCAATATCGTCCAGAGCATTTGCGGTGCGACCAACAGCAGTTTTACGGGACCTCCGCCGGTGATCCGCGCGAAGAACAGGCCGCCGACGATGCAGAAGATAATCGCCATGGTCGCGATTAGCCAGTCCTGCCTGTAGCTGCGCCAGATCAATCGATGCTCGATCGCATCGATCCCCATCAGCATCACGGTCCACAGGAACATGGCGGAACCGATTGGCTGGCCGCTCATCATGTCGTCGAACAGGCCGAGGGGCAGGCCGATCCACGCGCGCCACAATTCCGGGCGCAGCAGGCGCCAGGACAGCAGGATGAGAAGGCCGAAGGGCGGCATCACCGGCGACTGGGCGATCACCGGCAAGAGGGTCAATGCCGATCCGAACATGACCGCCATGACCGGCGTTCCTGCCAGGCGCCAGCGTGACGGATGGCGGCCGAGACGCGGGACGTGCTGGAGATGCGGGTCAATCATGGAACAGCGTTGTTGCCGGTTAGCGGCATGTCGCCTGCGGCATCGGGATTGCTGCCCGGAACGGAGCGGGTCACGACCTGCTCGAACGCCCGCTCGACCACCACGGCATCGACCTTCGACGGATTGGCGAGCGGCACGCCATAGGCGATTTCGCCCTGGACGCGCACGATCACCGCGACCGGGATATTGGGTTGATAGATGCCCCCGATGCCCGACGTTACCAGCAGGTCGCCCGGCTTGAAGGGGTTGCGCCCGGCCGCAAGCGCACGGATTTCCAACGATCCATCGCCGGCACCGGTCGATATGGCGGGAATATTGTCGTTTGCCCGGCGGACCGGCACGATGTTGCTGCTGTCGGTCAACAACAGGACATCGGCGGTGTTGGGCGTGGTCGTCTGGACGCGCCCGACCAGCCCTTCGGCGGCGCGCACGGGCATGCCCGGTCGCACACCCTGCCAGCGGCCGGCATTGAGCCGGGCGAAGCGGCGCGCGCTGCTGGCAGACGAACTGATGAGGCGGGCCGACAGGAGGGCGCTGCTGTCCTCGTCGACCAGCTTCAACAACTTCTTGAGGCGCGCATTTTCCTGGGCGATGCCCTTGGCCTCGATAATGCGATTCCGGTCGGCCTCGACCTGACGGCGCAGGCCGACATTTTGCGAGCCGGCGCGCCAATAGGCGGCCAGAACCTCGTCGACCGAGCTGATCCCACTCACCATCCGCTTCATGCCGGTGGAAAGCGGGCGGGTGATTTCCGCCGTACCGGTCCGTATCGCGGCAAAGCCGGTGGGGTCGAAAATGGCGACCACCACCAGCAACAGCCCGATCGCGGCCCCGGTTATCGCCACTACATAGCTGGCGAACAGCCCATATTGCGCCTTCCGGTTATGACCGGGGCGACGGCTGGTTGGCCGCGCCATCGTCTATGTCCCCCGGCTCAGGCAGTCTGCAACACGCCCCGGAAGATCGGATCCTCCATCGCGCGGCCGGTGCCGATCGCGACGCAGGTCAGCGGATCTTCCGCGATGGTGACCGGCAGGCCGGTCTCGTCGCGCAGTTCGTCATCCAGCCCCTTGAGCAGTGCGCCGCCGCCGGTCAGGACGATGCCCTGGTCGACGATGTCGGCGGCCAGTTCGGGCGCGGTGTTTTCAAGCGCAATGCGCACGCCTTCCACGATCGTGCTGATCGGTTCGGCCAGGGCGTCGGCGATCTGGCCCTGGTTGATCGAGATTTCCTTGGGCACGCCGTTGACGAGGTCGCGACCCTTGATGTGGATCGTCTCGCCGACGCCGTCTTCGGGCGGCTGCGCGACGCCGAACTGCTTCTTGATGCGCTCGGCGGTGGCTTCGCCGATCAGCAGATTATGGTGGCGACGCACGAAGGAGACGATCGCTTCGTCCATCTTGTCGCCGCCGACCCGGACCGATGTGGTGTAGGCCAGGCCGCGCAGCGAGAGCACCGCGACTTCGGTGGTGCCGCCGCCGATGTCGACGACCATCGAACCGATCGGCTCGGTCACCGGCATGTCGGCGCCGATCGCGGCGGCCATCGGCTCCTCGATCAGGAACACCTGGCTGGCGCCGGCATTGCTGGCGGCGTCACGGATGGCGCGGCGCTCGACGCTGGTCGAACCCGAAGGTACGCAGATCACGATTTCGGGGAAGCGCCAGGGACGCGACTTGCCGCCATGCACCTTGGTGATGAAATGCTTGATCATCTGTTCGGCGACGTCGATGTCGGCGATCACGCCATCGCGCAGCGGGCGGATCGCCTCGATCGAATCCGGGGTCTTGCCCATCATCAGCTTGGCGTCGTCACCGACGGCCTTGACCCGCTTGACGCCGTTCAGCGTCTCGACCGCGACCACCGACGGTTCATTGAGGACGATGCCGCGGCCACGCACATAGACCACGGTATTGGCGGTGCCCAGGTCGATGGCCATATCCTGGGACGAGAGCTTGAAGAGGCGCGAGAAGATCGACATGCGTTATCCTGTTTCGCCCGATGCGCCGGCCTATGTTCCGGGACATCGGAAGTCCGTGCCCACGCTCCGTCCCGCCAAAATTATGTGACGCAATTATTTTGGGGTCGCGGCTCGCGGAAAGCGCTCGCTTGGGCTAGTCACTAATCAATGTCAATACGCCGTCTACCCGAACATCTGGTCAATCGCATTGCCGCAGGCGAAGTGGTCGAAAGACCCGCCAGCGCGCTCAAGGAAATCGTTGAAAACGCGCTCGATGCGGGCGCGACTCGGATTGCTGTGCGGCTGTCGGCCGGGGGGCTCGACCGGATCGAGGTCAGCGACGATGGCTGCGGCATGGATTCGCAGGACATGGCCCTGGCGCTGGAACGCCATGCCACCTCCAAGATGCCCGACGACGCGATCGAGAATGTCGCGACCCTGGGCTTTCGGGGCGAGGCGCTGCCGTCCATCGCCTCGGTCGCGCGCCTGTCGATCGACAGCCGGCCGCGCGGCGCCGATGGCTGGAACCGCACCGTCGACAATGGTGTGCTGGTGGCCGAGGGGCCGGCCGCGCTCCCGCCCGGCACCCGCGTCATCGTCGACCAGCTCTTTGCCAAGGTGCCGGCGCGGCGCAAATTCCTGCGCTCGGCCAAGGCCGAATATGCCGCCTGCCTCGACGTCATGCGCCGCCTCGCCATGGCGCATCCCTCGGTCGCCTTCTCGGTCGAGCATGACGGCCGCCGCGTGCTGGGCGTACAGGCGGGCGAGGCGCGGGAGGAGCGGGTCGCCGCCCTCACCGACCGGCAACTGGCCGACAATCATGTGATCGTCAGCCTGGAGCGGGACGGCGTGCAGCTTTCCGGCGTCGCTTCGCTGCCGACCTACAATCGGGGCGTGGGCGATCATCAATATCTGTTCGTCAACGGTCGCCCGGTACGCGACCGGCTGCTGATCGGCGCGCTGCGCGGGGCCTATGCCGACATGCTGGCGCGGGACCGTCATCCGGTCGTCGCCCTGTTCCTCGACGTCCCGCCGCTGGAGGTGGACGTCAATGTCCACCCGGCCAAGACCGAGGTGCGCTTCCGCGATCCGGCGCTGATTCGCGGCATGATCGTCTCGGGCCTGCGTCGCGCTCTGGACGCGGAGGGGTTCCGCGCGGTCCAGCATGCCGATCCGGCCGCGCTCAACGCCTGGAAGCCCGAACCGCTGTCGCCGACGCCGATCGGCGCCATGCCGATCTTCGAGGCGGCGGCCACGCCCTATGCGCCGCCCAGCTACAGCCAGTTCGCGCCGTCCTCGCCCGCCGGCTATCAGGGGGTAGGGGATCGGCGGCCGAATTTCCTGACTCCGCCGCCGCAAGCGCGGGCCGAACCTGCCGCCGCGCCTGCGCCCGAGGGCACCAGCTTCCCGCTTGGCGTTGCGCGGGGCCAGGTCGCCCGCACCTATATCGTCGCCGAGGCCGAAGATGGGTTGGTGATCGTCGACCAGCATGCCGCGCATGAGCGGCTGACCCTGGAACGGATGCGCCGCGCGATGGAGGGGCAGGGTGTGGCGTCGCAGGCGCTGCTGCTGCCCGAGGTGGTGGAACTGGACGAGCCGGCCTGCGATCGGCTGGAGGCGCGGGTCGCCGAACTCAAGGAATTCGGCCTGGAACTGGAGCGCTTCGGTCCGTCGGCCATGCTGGTGCGCGCGACCCCGGCGATGCTGGGGCAGGGCGATGTGCAGGGGTTGGTCTCCGACCTTGCCGATGATCTCGCCGCCTATGACAGCGCCCTGTCGCTCAAGGAGCGGCTGGATCTGGTCGCCGCGACCATGGCCTGCCACGGCTCGGTCCGCGCCGGCCGCATCCTCAGCGTGGCGGAAATGAACGCCCTGCTGCGCGAAATGGAAATCACCCCGCGCTCGGGTCAGTGCAACCATGGCCGGCCGACCTGGGTGAAGCTTGGCCATGGCGATATCGAGAAACTGTTCGGGCGGAAATAGCCTTACCGCTCTACCGCCATCCGTACGGCGAGGCCGCCCAGCACGGTGCCCATCAACCAGCGCTGGATCGTCAGCCAGCGCGGCCGGGTGCCGAGGAAGCCGGCGATCGATCCGGCGAGGCAGGCGATGATCGCGTTGACCGACAGGCTGATGACGATCTGGGTCGCGCCCAGGATCAGCGATTGGCCCAGCACATGGCCGCGCGCCGGATCGACGAACTGGGGCAGCAGCGAGAGGTAGATCATCGCCACCTTGGGGTTGAGCAGATTGGTCAGCAGCCCCATGGCGAACAGCTTGCGCGGTCCGTCGAGTGGCAATTGCTTCACCTGGAAGGGCGATCGCCCGCCCGGCCGCACCGCGTTCCAGGCCAGCCACAGCAGATAGAGCGCGCCGCCTAACCGCAGCGCATCATAGGCGAAGGGCACCGCCATCAGCAAAGCAGTAATGCCAAAGGCGGCGGCCAGCATGTAGAAGAGGAAGCCGCAGGCGACGCCGAGCAGCGAGACCATGCCGGCGGCGCGCCCCTGGCTGATCGAGCGCGAGATGAGGTAGATCATGTTCGGCCCCGGCGTCAGCACCATGCCGAGCGAGATGAGGGCGAAGGCGGCAAGATGCGCGGTGCTGGGCATGGCTGGGTTCCCCGGATGAGCGTTCGGCTTCGTCTAGGGAGGGGCGATCCGCGCCGACAGGTCCGGGCGGAAGGAACTGGCATTTTCATCCGTTCGGTTTGAGCATCGTCGAGAAGCAGCGCGGAAAGCGCTCGCGTTTCTCGACAGGCTCGAAACGAACGGATGTGGTGGGCTTATGCCGGGCGGGTGCGCCACATGGCGATCGGGCACATGGTTAGCACCGGTTCGTCCTTCTGGTTGTAGAGCGTCACCTTGTTGCGGACGATGCCCATTTCCGGGCGGCTCTGCGAAATCTTCTTGTCGATCACCTCATTGGTGCCGCGCAGCGTGTCGCCGGGGCGGACCGGGCGCAGCCAGCGCAGTTCATCGACACCCATCGCGCCCAGGCTGGCGGCCTGGCGTCCGGGTTGCTTCTGCATTTCGGCGACGAACATCTTCATGAACAGGGCTGTGGTGTGCCAGCCGCTGGCCGAGAGGGTGCGGAAATGGGTGGTGGCCGCTGCCTCGTCCGACAGGTGGAAGGGCTGGGGATCAAACTCCGCAGCAAAGGCGATCGTTTCCTCGCGCGTCAGGGTCAGCGGCCCGAACGCGACGCTGTCGCCTATCTCGATATCCTCGAAATAGAGAATGTCGTCCATCTATCCGTCTCCCATTGCAACGGAGATGATGTATGGCGACTTTCCGTTTACGTCAACTGTCAGGTGATGCTCAGGCCCGGTGCGCCGCGTGGCACGGTCAGGGTCGCACGGGTGCTGATCTGCCCGCCAGGCGCCGACACCTGATCCATCACCATAGCCTGCGTCGTCCACGCGTCCGGCGTCACCTCGCAGGTCAGATAGCCGCGCTGGTCGTTGATGAATTTGAGCTGAGGGTTGTTTTTCAGGATGATGTCGCTGCCCGGTCGCTGGTCCGATCCGTCGCCGCCCGAGGAGATGGAGGTCGACACAAACTCGACCGCCACCGGCTTGGTGCCGTCATCCAGCAGGCCGGCGAAATTCTGATGCTCGTCGCCGGTCAGGACCACGACATTGTCCAGCCCCTTCATCCGCCCGAGCAGCCGCTGGCGCTGCACCGTATAGCCGGCCCAGGTGTCCATATTATAGACGGGATCGGTCGCGCTGGCGCTGTTGCGGCGATCAAGTGCCATCATCATCACCTGCTGCGCCAGGCAGTTCCATTTTGCGTCGCGGCGGGAGAGGTTGCGGGTTAGCCAGCCTTCCCCCTCGGCGGAAATGACCTGTGCCTGGGTGGCGGCCATTTCGGCGCAGGCCGGCTTGAAATTGTCGCCACAGGGCTGGTCGGTGCGGAAGGTGCGGGTGTCGAGGAAGTCTATCGCCAACAGGTCGCCGAAATGCGCCTGGCGATACATGGTGCCGATCATCTCGCCACGCGGCGCCATCGCCGCGCGCACCGGCATATATTCATACCAGGCCTGCATGCCGGCGGCGCGGCGCATGCGGAAGGCATCGGCCGGCGCGCCCCTGGCATCGATGTCGCCGACCCAGTTGTTGGCGACCTCATGATCGTCGAAGGTCGGGAACCATGTGTGGTGGCAACGCGCCGCCTGCAGGTCATAATCGCTCAGATATTGGGCGTAGCGCAGCCGATAGTCGGCCAGGTCATAGCAATCCTGGCCGATATGGTCGCGCACCTGCGCTCCGGGCAGGCCGTCCTTGTCATAGTCCGGGCCGCGCTGGCTATATTCATAGATGAAGTCGCCATAATGATAGACGAAGGCGAGATCGTCCTCGCGCGCCAGATGGCGGAAGGCGGTGAACAGGCCGTCCTGATAATTTTGGCAACCCGCGACGCCAAATTTCAGCAGCTTGGGACTCGCCGACGCCAGCGGCAGGGTGCGGGCGCGGCCGCGCGTCGACTGGTCGTTGCCCAGGGCAAAGCGATACCAATAGGGTCGATTGGGCTGAAGGCCGGTCACCTCGACATGGACGCTGTGGCCCAGTTCCGGCCGGGCGATCGCCTCACCACCGGCGACGATGGTCTTGAAGCGATCATCGGTGGCCACTTCCCATTTCACCGGGATCGGCGTCATCGGCATGCCGCCATGCGGCTCGAACGGGCGCGGCGCCAGCTTGGTCCAGATGACGAAGCCGTCGGGCGCCGGATCGCCCGATGTCACGCCCAACGCAAAGGGGTATCCGGCGAACCAGCTCTGGGCACGAAGGATGGCGGGGGCGCCGGCGATCGGGGCGATGGCGGCGGCGGAGAGGAGCGAGCGGCGCGTGAACATGACGCGCCGCCTAGAACCGCATTATGACAAGCGCATGTCGCCCGGTCAGGGCTTGACCAGCCCCTGCAGCACCGCCGGATTGCCGTCGCTCGCCACCGGCGTCACGCCCAGCAGCCGGGCGAGCAGCGGATAGACATCGACATTGGTGAAATCGGCCGAGGGGTGAAAGCCGCCGACGAAGGCCGGGCCGTTGGCGATGAACAAGGCCTGCATTTCGGGCGCCCGATCATCCCAGCCATGGTCGCCGCCGGTCACCGGCTTGGTCGGGGTCGTGTTCTGGAACACCCAGCCGGTTTCGGCCAGGCAGAAATAGGGCGGGATGCGGCGATGGGTGCCATAGTGGAAGCGCGCCGGGATCTCGCTCTTGCGCCAGCACTGCATATGCTCGCGCGGCTTGAACAGCGCGGCCTCCAGCGCCTTTTCCCGGCCAGGGTTGGCGACCAGGCTGGCATAAGGGCCGGCTTCGATCACGCGATAGTCGGCGGGGTCGGCGATCTTGTCGATCGGCAGCACGCGGTCATTCGCCTTGGCGGCCATGCCATGGTCTGAGAGGATGACGATATTGGCCGGCTGGCCCAGCGCCTTCAGGCCCGCGACCAGCTCGCCGATATGGGCATCGACGTCGCCAACCGCCTGGGTGGTTTCCGGCGCGGCCGGGCCGTTGATGTGGCCGGCGGTGTCGACCTCATCGAAATAAAGCGTGACGAAGCGGGGGCGGATGTCGGCCGGGCGACGCAGCACGTCCAGCACGCCGTTGACGCGCTGGGTCGGGCTGATCGCCTCGTTGAACTGCGCCCAGTCGCTGGGGCGCGATCCGCCGCTGATCGTATAGGGCCATTCGGCCGCCTTGGTGCCACCCCAGGCGACGTTGGAGCCGGGCCAGAACATGGTCGCGGTGCGGACGCCCTGCTTTTCGGCGGTGATCCAGATCGGCTCGGCCTCGTTCCACCAATAGGGATCGTCGCTGGCCATGGTGAACTTGTCCTTGGGCCGCCTGTCATCTTCCATATTATTGGCGACGATGCCGCTGCGATCCGGTCGGTCGCCGGTCACGATCGCCCAATGATTGGGAAAGGTCTTGGTCGGGAAGGAGGGGCGCATCGACGCTTCGGTGCCGCCGGCCGCCAGGGCGTTGAGATTGGGCGAGACGCCGCGGGTCAGATAGTCGGGACGGAAGCCGTCGATCGACACCAGGATGGTCACCGGCGCACGCTGCTCGGCCGGTGCAGCAGCGACGCTGGCAGGGCGCTGCTGCACCGGGGCGCAGGCGCCCAGAATGGTCGCAACGGACAAGGCAAGGGCAAGGGGCAGGCGGCGGACGGACATCGGCGACTCTTCGTTATTGTCTGGGAATGCCCCGCTGCTTAGCAGTCGGACGATGTCGGTAAAGTGACGAATGCTTCACGAAGGTGGCACGATATGGTCCGCGATTGCCATCCAGGCCTGCCGTTTGGCTTCACGCGACAGGCTGGCATAGGCCCCGCTGGAAGAAGGAAGGTCGATCAACGACAGATCGGACCCGCCCCCCAATTGTCGCCGGCCATGCAGGGCGGCGGTCTTGCCGTTGAAGGCGATTGCCTGCAGCGCCGGCAGGCGACCGACGAAAGCGGTGAGGTCGCGCAATTCCGCGCCGCGGATACTGCTGTCCAGGCTGCCGTCGCGGTCCGCGCTCTCGATCACGTCCCACAGGCCAACACCCCGTGCACGCAGTCTCTTGAGCTTCACCGCATAGGGCGCGCTGCGCAGATCCTCGCCCAGAACGTCACTCATCAATGCCCAGAAGGCATTGCCGCGATGGGCATAATATTCGCCCTGCTTGATGGAGGCGTCGCCGGGCAGGCTGCCCAGGATCAGCAGCCGCGTTTCCGCATCCACGCTGGGCGGGAAGGCGGCCTTGCGCTGCGCGGGCATCTGGCCGATGCGCAGCGCCATCGGATCAGACGTTGAAGCGGAACAGCATGATGTCGCCGTCCTGCGTCACATAATCCTTGCCTTCCGAACGCCACTTGCCCGCTTCCTTGGCACCGGCTTCGCCGTTGAACTGGACATAGTCGGCATAGGCCATGGTTTCGGCACGGATGAAGCCCTTCTCGAAGTCCGAGTGGATGGCGCCGGCGGCCTGGGGTGCCTTGCTGCCCTTGGCCACGGTCCAGGCGCGGGCTTCCTTCGGGCCGACGGTGAAGAAGGTGATGAGGCCGAGCAACTCATAGCCGGCGCGGATGATGCGGGCGAGGCCGGCTTCGGTCAGGCCCAGCGCTTCGAGATATTCGCCGCGTTCCTCGACCGGCATGGTGATGAGTTCGGCCTCGATCGCGGCGGATACAATGACGGCGCTCGCATTTTCGGCCGCCGCCTTCTCGAACACGCGGGCGGAAAAGGCATTGCCCTCGGCCGCGGCGCCTTCCTCGACATTGCAGACATAGAGGACCGGCTTGGCGGTCAGCAGTTGCGCCTGGGCGAACAGGCGGGCTTCTTCCTCGTCGCGCGGCTGGGTCAGGCGGGCGGGCTTGCCGTCACGCAGCAGTTCCAGCGTCTGGCCCAGAACCGAAGCGGCGGCCTTGGCTTCCTTGTCGCCCTGTGCGCCCTTCTTGAGCAGGTTGGGGACGCGCTTTTCCAGGCTTTCGAGGTCGGCCAGCATCAGTTCGGTCTCGACCGTCTCGGCGTCGGCGATCGGATCGACCTTGCCCTCCACATGGGTGATGTCGTCGTCTTCGAAGCAGCGCAGCACATGGACGATGGCGTCGGTCTCGCGAATGTTCGCCAGGAACTGGTTGCCCAGTCCTTCGCCCTTGGACGCGCCGCGCACCAGGCCGGCAATGTCGACGAAGGCAAGCTGCGTCTCGATGATCTTGGCGCTGCCGCCGATCTTGGCGATGGTCTGCAGCCGGTCGTCGGGCACGGCCACGCGGCCCTCATTGGGCTCGATCGTGCAGAAGGGATAGTTCGCCGCTTGCGCCGCCTGCGTCTCGGTCAGCGCATTGAACAGGGTGGACTTGCCCACATTGGGAAGCCCGACGATACCGCAACGAAAACCCATTTCCGAAACCTTTGAAGACGCGAATTGATGTTGCGTCCGCTAGCGCCTTCCTGGCGCCAAGGCCAGAGTTTCCGACCTCTCGATGATGGAAAAGCGCGTTCGGATGGTGGCATGCTGGGGATGCTAGAGCCTGATCCGATCATATTGGATCGGATCAGGCTCTGTTCGTCTTTTATTGTCCGCATTTTCCGAGCCAGCAGACGATTCCGTCTGCTTAGAAAATGCGCTGGGGGAATGTCCCCTATTGCGTCGACGGGATTTTGGCATAGGATTTTTCAAAAATAGGCGGGTTGCGCTGGTAATCGGGGAGACGATTATGACCATCGCAGCAAGACTTGATGCCGCACTTGGCAAGAATATCAATCAGATATGCGGAAACAAATTTCATGATCCGGCGGCGAATCACTGCGCCCATTTTGTTTCCCATATCTGTGATCTGAATTTTTCCTTTAACTGTAAACAATTTGCGGGTGGATCAAAGCCTGGTGCAAATATTCGCGTCCATGAAGTTTTTGCCCAATGTCCTAAGGTGGGGCGATGGGCCGACGCAGATCTGGGCAAGACGCAGCTGATTTTCGTAACGCTGGACAGCAATGTCGACATTGGCCGCAAGGAGATGGTCAATATCCCGCAGAAACATATCGGCGTCTATCATGGTGGGAAGGTCTATCATTATAGCAACACCGCCGATCAGGTGACGTCGGAATCGCCCGATAGCTTCTTCAACAAGTTCCAGGCGCTTTATGCCGGCAATCAGGGGCTATTCTATGGCTGGATACCGGGCGAAAATCTGATGCTCGATATCCAGTCGGAACCCCACATGGTCAGCGCCGACAAGAAATTCGAGCTGCCCGATCCCGTCGATGGCCGGTGGAAGGCCCGGCTGGTTGGCGAGCCCGATTTCTTCCTGGTCGGCAAGGAGATCAACGACGCCGTTCACAAATATCACGGCATCTATATTCCGGGCAGCAGCTATTGGGGCGAGCGCTACAGGGCCGAAGATTATCGGTCCAGCTTGCGGACATGGGCCACCCTGCTGGAAGTGACGGGCGCGTGCGAGAGCGAAAATTATTTCAACCTCGTCAATACCTATGACCGGGCGAAATTCACCTTTGGCTTCTATCAGCTCGCCGCACATACGCCGCAGGACAATCTGATCCTGATGTTCCACCGGCTGGCGGCGTTGCCCGACTTCAAGGGCTATTTTCCGGAGCTGGAGCTGCGCAACGGACGGCTGTTCAGGGTGGATGACAGCGGCGCGGCCACCGATCTGGAGCAGGAATTTGTCGCCAGCAACGGTGAGCGTCAGATCATGTTGTTCATGAACTATCTCAATCCCCAGCGGGTGCCGATCGACCGGCAGGAAGTGTTGCAGGCGGCGCGGCTGATCCACTGGACGGAGCATGATCCAGCGGCGCGGCTGGCGCAGGTACGGGCTGCGGTTGATATCCTCCAGCGCAAGATGTCGACGCGCTATGCGCAGAAACTGCCGCTCGACGGCAAGTCCGACATCATCTGCGCAATCGTGGCGGACATTTTCCACCAGGGGCGATCGACGTTCGCCGCAGTCAAGCCATTATTGAACAGCGCCAACCCGGTCGACGCCCTGTTGTCGGTCAACAATGCCGCCTGGAGCGGGCGTAACAACCGGCTGCGGGCGGCAATCAAGGTCGCCAAGGATGAGGAGCGGCTGGGGCAGAAACATTATTCCGCCGCAACCAACGAATTTGTCTGATTGGCTAGAGCATTTTCGAAGCAGATGGCATCATCTGCTGGCTCGGAAAATGCGGAAAACAAAAGAAAAATAGAGCGTGATCCGATTCAGTATGAACGGATTACGCTCTAGTGGCGGAAGAACAGGGTGACAGACGCCACATGATTGACGCGCTGGCGACTGCCGCCCTGGTCGATCAGCTGATTGAGATAACCGACCTCCATGGTCGACGCGCCGGGCAGGCCGATCTCGACGCCGGCAAAGCTGCGCAACTGGTCAAAGCCCTTGCGCACCCCCCAGTCGGTGTCGTTGAGGGCGAAGAAGACCTCGCCATAGACGAGCGCGTTGACCGCGTCGCTGCCGGGTTTCAGGGCATGTTCCACCCGCAGCATCTCGCGCAGCCGCCAACCCATGTCGCTGCCGTTGGAGCGCCAGCGTTGCTCCAGGCGGGTGCGCGAAGAAATTTCGGCATCCTTCGGCCGTGCCAGCGTCCAGCTCAATTGCTGGAAACTACGCTCCTCATTGACGTCCTTGCCACCTTCGATCGGCACCACGACATGGGCAAAGCCCTGATAGAGAGTGACGTCGCGAGAGAGTTTCCAGCCGATCGCTCCACGAAACAGTGCCTGGTCTATCCGCGACACGCCGTCGCCGATACGCGGCTGGATTTCGGCGAAATAGACCAGTTCGTCCTTGATCGATCCCATCGCTGTCAGGTTGACCCATAGCTGCTCGTCCTCGGTCGTGGCGGCCCGGGCAGGCAAGGCAACGATAGCAAGGCTGGCGGCGACGGCAAGGGATGTGAAACGCATGAAACCTCTGGCGGTGGAAAGCGATATGTCCACCGCCTTTAGGTTGCTGTCATTGCCATCCCGTTGCTGCGGGGTAAGCGATGGTGAACTGGTTCAGGTAATGACGCTGGGTTCATTCATGCCGGTATAGCCGGCAATGTCGGCCAGTTCCTGCGCCGCCGCAACCAGTGGGGCGAGAGCGTCGCTGGTCGCCAGCGTCAGATCGCCGTCCGGGCTGACATAGCGTTCAATATAGACCCGCAACGTCGCGCCCTCGGTGCCGGTGCCCGACAGGCGGAATACCACGCGCGATCCATCCGCGAACAGGATGCGCACGCCCTGGTTCCTGCTCACCGACTGGTCGGTCGGGTCGGTATAGGCGAAATCGTCGGCTGCCTTCACCGTGCCGCCGCTATTGCCGGTGCCGGGCAGGCTCGCCAGCTTGTCGCGCAGCGCCGCCATCAGCGCATCGGCCTTGTCCTTGGCGATCGCCTCATAATCATGGCGGGCATAATAATTTCGGCCATAGGTCGCCCAATGATCGGCCATGATGTCGATCACGCTCTGCTGGCGTGCGGCCAGGATATTGAGCCACAGCAAGACCGCCCAGATGCCGTCCTTCTCGCGCACATGGTCGGATCCGGTCCCGGCGCTTTCCTCGCCGCAGATGGTCGCCATGCCGGCGTCGAGCAGATTGCCGAAGAATTTCCAGCCTGTCGGCGTCTCGTAGAGCGGAATGCCGAGCTTTTCCGCTACCCGGTCGGCGGCACCGCTGGTCGGCATCGACCGGGCAATACCCTTAAGGCCGGCGGTGTAGCCGGGCGCGAGATGGGCATTGGCGGCCAGCACGGCGAGCGAGTCCGACGGCGTTACATAGCAATGGCGGCCGATGATCAGGTTGCGGTCGCCGTCACCATCCGACGCCGCGCCGAAGTCGGGTGCGTCGCTGGCCATCATCCGGTCATAGAGCGTCTTGGCATGGACCAGATTGGGGTCGGGATGGTGATGGCCGAAATCGGGCAGGGGAGTGCCGTTCATCACGGTGCCGGCCGGTGCGCCCAGCCGCTTCTCGAAAATCTCGGTCGCATAGGGGCCGGTGACCGCGCTCATCGAGTCGAAGGCGAGGGTGAAGCCGCCCGCGATCATCGCCTTGATCGCGGGAAAATCGAACAGGCTTTCCATCAGCGCGGCATAGCCCGCAACCGGATCCACGACCTCGACGATCATGTCGCCCATCTGGTTCGTTCCCAGCATGTCGATGTCGACATCGGCGGTTTCAAGAATGCGATAGCTGTCGATCGCCAGGGTGCGCGCGTGAATGGCGTCGGTGACCTTCTCGGGCGCTGGGCCGCCGTTCGACACATTATATTTGATGCCGAAATCCTCATCCGGTCCGCCCGGATTATGGCTGGCCGACAGCACCAGCCCGCCAAAAGCGCCGGACGAGCGGATCAGGTGCGAGGCTGCCGGGGTGGACAGGATGCCGCCCTGGCCAACCAGCACCCGGCCAAAGCCATTGGCCGCCGCCATTTTCAGGGCGATCTGGATGACTTCGCGATTGAGGTAGCGGCCGTCGCCACCGACGACCAGCGTCTTGCCCTCATAGCCCTCCAGGCTGTCGAACACCGATTGGATGAAATTTTCGGCATAATGGGGCTGCTGAAATACACGGACCTTCTTGCGCAGGCCCGATGTGCCGGGCTTCTGATCGTCGAAAGGCGTGGTCGCGATGGTCTGGATCACCTGTGTCCCCTGCTTTGCCTGATACATTATGGCGCCTCTATGGCGTGTCTGTGCTGCACTGCGCAATGCGGTTCACCGTGCTGGCGGTGCTGGCGAGCGCGCCAGAGGCGGACTGTCCCGCAATAGAGCGGTTAGGCATGGGCATTATCACTAATAGCAAGTTTCCAGGAAATCAGCATTTTAGTGACAGCTCGGTCCCTCATTTCGGGAGGTCTTATGTCTCGCTTGCCTGATTTTTTTGCCGGTGCGGCACTGGCCGCGGCTGCGCTTTCCCCGGCTTCGCGGGCCGATGCCTGTACGCGCGTCGTCTATCATGGCGCCAATGCGGATGTGATCACGGCCCGATCGATGGACTGGAAGGTCGATGTCGGCACCAACCTCTGGCTATTCCCGCGCGGAATTGCACGTAGTGGGGAGGCTGGCCCCAATTCGGTCAGATGGACGTCGCGCTATGGCAGCGTGATCGCCACCGGCTATGACATCTCGACCACCGACGGCATGAACGAGGCCGGGCTGACCGCCAATCTCCTCTGGCTGGTCGAGTCCGAATATCCCCATTATGACGGCAAGAAGCCCGGCATGAGCATCGCGATCTGGACCCAATATGTGCTCGATAATTTCGCTACCGTGACGGAAGCGGTAGACGCGCTATCGAAGGAAAGCTTCGTCGTCGTCACCGACAATATCCCGGGCGAGGAACGGCTCGGCACGCTCCACCTCGCCATATCGGATGCCTTGGGCGACAGCGCCATCTTTGAATATATCAAGGGCAAGCTTGTGATCCACCATGGGCCGCAATATCCGGTGATGACCAATTCGCCGATCTTCGACGAGCAACTGGCGCTCAACGCCTATTGGAAGGAGATTGGCGGCACCACCATGTTGCCGGGGACGAACCGCTCGGCCGATCGCTTCGCCCGCGCCTCCTTCTATGTCGATGCCATTCCCAAGAGCGAGGATGCTGTAACGGCATTGGCCAGCATGTTCAGCGTGATCCGCAACGTGTCAGTGCCACTCGGCATCTCGACGCCGGGCCAGCCCAACATCTCGTCCACCCGCTGGCGCACGGTTGCCGACCATAAGCGCAAACTCTATTTCTTCGAGTCAGCGATGACCCCGAACAGCTTCTGGGTGGATTTGAAGACGATCGATTTCGCGCCTTCGGGCAAGGTGAAGAAGCTCGACCTTGGCCCCAATCAGAGCAAGACCTATTCGGGCGAGGTCGGCGGCCAGTTCAAGGATGCGCCGCCGTTCAAATTCCTCGGTATCTGACCCAACGTCACTCTGCCAGCCGTAGAGCGACCTCGTTCATGAAGCGGGCGTCGTCATTCTTGGCCAGCCATTCCGCCTCGGCGCCGATGGCGCCCAGCATGTCGGCCAGCGCGTCCATCTCGCTCTTGTGGTAGTTGCCCAGCACATAGCCATGGACCTTGTCCTTGTGGCCGGGGTGGCCGATGCCCAGCCGCACGCGGCGGAAATCATTGCCGATATGGGCGTCGGTCGAGCGCAGGCCGTTATGGCCGGCATTGCCGCCGCCGCGCTTCACCTTGACCTTCATCGGCGCGAGGTCGAGTTCGTCATGGAAGACGGTCACGTCCTGCGGCGTCAGCTTGTAGAAGCGCATCGCCTCGCCGATCGCGCGGCCGCTTTCGTTCATGAAAGTGGCGGGCTTGAGCAGGATGATCTTTTCCGGGCCGATCCGCCCTTCCTGCGCCCAGCCCTGGAACTGCTTCCTGGGCGGCGAGAAGCGGTACATGTCGGCGATCAGGTCCACGGCCATGAAGCCGACATTGTGCCGGTGCATCGCATATTGCGGTCCCGGATTACCGAGCCCGGCCCAGATCTGCATGAACATCCTCCAGAAAAGCAAAACCCCGCCCGAGCTTGGCTCTAACGGGCCTAACTCGGACGGGGTTGAGCAACAACCTTGCGGCTAGGAAAGGCTTACTCGCCTTCGGCCTCAGCGGCTTCGCCTTCGGCGCTCTTGAGAGCCGAGGGAGCCACGATGGTCGCAATGGTGAAGTCGCGGTCTTCGATCGCAGCCTTCGCGCCCTTGGGCAGGGTCACGGCGCTGATGTGGATCGAATCGCCGACGTCAAAGCCCTTGAGGTCGACGACGACGTCGTCGGGGATCTCGGCGGCATCGACGACCAGTTCGACGTCGTGACGGACGATGTTCAGCACGCCGCCCTTCTTGAGGCCGGGCGAAGCGTCTTCATTCTCGAAGCGCACCGGGACAGCGACGGTCACGGTGGCATGTTCCGAAACGCGCAGGAAGTCGGCGTGCAGCGGACGATCGGTCACGGGGTGGAAGGCCACATCCTTGGCGAGGGTGCGGACGGTCTTGCCGCCGACTTCGACCATGATGACCGAATTGAAGAAGTGACCGGTGCCGAGCTGCTTGTTGAGGAGCTTTTCCTCGACGTGGATCGACAGGGGTTCTTCGTTCATTCCATAGATGACGGCGGGTACGCGGCCCTCACGGCGGAGGGCGCGGGAGGCTCCCTTGCCTGCCCGATCGCGTGCCTCGGCCGACAGCGTAAGCTGCTCGCTCATTGCGTGTCTCCAAAAGCAAATTTGATACATTTTCCCGCCACGCCTCCAGGGATGACCATCGCGGGAAGGCGGCCCTGTAGCAGAAAGCAGCGATAAAGCAAGTTTAGCGTTGGCTTATTGCACGCGCGTGACCTTGTAGCCCCTGGCCTTGAGCAGATCGATGAGATTGTCCTTGCCGGTGAGGTGTCCGGCGCCCACCGCGATGAAGGGGCGCCCCTTCAACCTGTCGACCGCGCCGACCCAGTCGCGATTGCGGGCGGTCAGGATCGCATCCTCGACCACCGGGTCGGGCTGCTCGCCATTCTGGTCCTCTTTCGCGATCGCCTCCATGTCGCCCTTGGCCCAGGCGGTCAGGATGCGATTATAGAGCGCCTTCATATCCTTGGCTTCGTGGATGGTCTGGATCAGCAGCTTGCGCTGCGCCGCTTCGGGCAGGCCGTCAAAGGCGGCGAACTGGCGCTCGACCGTTTCCAGCCCGCCGATAGGCCGCCCCTTGAAGGCGGCGATCAGCACCGGCTCGACACCATTTTCCTGGCTGACGTTCAGGCTTTGCTGTGACGCGGCGGACAGCAGCATCGCCGCCGCCCAGCTTTCATAGCCGGACAGCGCCTGCGCACTGGTGCCTCCCTCCTTCACGATCCGGTCCAGTTCGGGGCGCTCGCCAGCCGGAACCCGCGCGTCGAGCGCGGCCAGGCCGGGGCTGCGGCCCATGCTCTCGAACAGGCCCAGCGTCTTCTGCTGGTCCTGCAAGTCGGCGGCCTCCAGCACCAACTGGTCGGCATCCTTCCACGCCTGCTTGATCGTCGGCGTCTGCCAATCGACGCCTTCGGGCAGGACATGGATGGTGCCGAAGATCCAGCCGTCCAGGCCCGCGCGTTCGACCCGCCATAGCGCCGGTCCCTGTCCGGCCTCGACCTTGGGGGCAGGGGCCTTCTGTTCGCTGCTACAGGCGGCGATGAGGGCAAGGCCACAGAGAGCCAGAAAACGGATCATCCAGCTTTTCATGGCCTTATTCCCCCTGTTTCACACGCGCGCTGGCGATGCCCAGCGTCTTCAACTGATCCTGCACGCTACCCTTGCCGGCGAGATGGCCGGCGCCGACCGCGATGAAGACGGTGCCCGGCTGATCCAGCCGCGCCTTGATCCACTTGGCCCAATTGGCGTTGCGGTTGATCAGCAGCACCTGCGCCAGTTCCGGCGTGGCTTTCAGGGAATCGTTCATCTCGTCCGCCAGCTTTTCCGGCTGGCCGGTCCGCCAATGATCGAGCAGGGCGGCGAACTCGCTCTCCATCCCGTCCATGCCGTCGACCGTGGCGTTGAGGAACTGGACCTGTTGTGCCATCGGCAGGTCGGCGAAGAAATTGAGCTGTTGCTCCACCGTTTCCAGCGCGCCGACCTTCTTGCCCGCACTCTGGGCAGCGGCGCGCAAGATCTTCTCGGCGCCGATGTCGGACTGATAGCCCAGCTTTTGCAGGGGGGCGACCGACAGGATCATGCCCGCCATCCACGGATTGAAAGCCTCGAAGGATTGCCAGGGAACGCCGGCCGTCACCATCGCCGCGCGATATTTCTGCGCGGCGTCGGGCGCGAGGCGGGTCGACAGGGCGACCCGGTCGGTCGCCATCGCCTTGCCCGCCATCATCTGGCCCATGGCGCTCGGATCGTCGGGCTCGATGATTTCCAGCACCAGTTCGTCCGACGCATCGAACGCCTGCTTTACCCCGCCCTTGAACCAGTCGATCCCCGGCTTCAGCACATGGACGGTGCCGAACAGATAGATGGTCGTGTCGTCATCCTTCACCTGCCACAGGGCAGGGGCGACGTTGACAGCGATGTTGACAGGTTCGCGGGCGGCGACGGGCTGGGTCTGGCCCCAGGTGCCCAGCAGCAAAAGTCCCGCGGAGAGCCAGCGGGACGGGAAAGCGGTCAGTCTCATATCCCTTCCATGCGGGCGCCGGGCGCGCAGGGCAAGCGGCTTAACCCTGTTCGACGCGGCTTTTCCTTGACCCTTGGCCCGGCCTGCGCCAATGCGCGGCCGACCATAATCTGTCATTATTGCAAGGACCACCGGTGGCCGAGGGCAAAGCGCTTTCCTTCCAGGACCTCATTCTCACCCTGCACGCCTATTGGGGCAAGCAGGGCTGTGTCATTCTTCAGCCCTACGACATGGAAGTGGGGGCGGGTACTTTCCACCCGGCGACCACGCTGCGCAGCCTGGGGCCAAAGCCCTGGAACGCGGCCTATGTCCAGCCCAGCCGCCGCCCGACCGACGGCCGCTATGGCGAGAACCCGAACCGGCTGCAGCATTATTACCAATATCAGGTGATCATGAAGCCCAGCCCTGCAAATCTGCAGGAGCTGTATCTGGGCAGCCTGAGGGAAATCGGCATCGACCCGCTGGTCCACGACATCCGCTTTGTCGAGGATGACTGGGAAAGCCCGACCTTGGGCGCCTGGGGCTTGGGCTGGGAAGTCTGGTGCGACGGCATGGAAGTCACCCAGTTCACCTATTTCCAGCAGATGGGCGGCTATGACTGCAAGCCTGTCGCGGGCGAGCTGACCTACGGCCTGGAACGCCTGGCCATGTATATTCAGGGCGTCGACAGCGTCTATGACCTGAAGTTCAACGACCAGGGCGTCACCTATGGCGACGTGTTCCTGGAAAATGAGCGGCAGATGTCGAAATGGAATTTCGAGGTCGCCGACACCGAAAAACTGTTCCGCTGGTTCAAGGACTGCAAGGCCGAATATGACCAGTGCATCGCCAATGATGTGCCGCTCGCGGCTTTCGAGCAGGCGATCAAGGCGAGCCACACCTTCAATCTGCTGCAGGCGCGCGGCGTGATCTCCGTGCAGGAACGCGCCAGCTATATGGGCCAGGTCCGCGACATGGCGAAGGGTAGCTGCGAAGCGTGGATGAAGACCAACGGATGGACCGCCTGATGACCGATTTCCTCCTCGAACTGCGCTGCGAGGAAATTCCCGCGCGCATGCAATTGAAGGCGTCCGACGATCTGGCCCGCCTCTTCACCGAGGAACTGGCCAAGGCCGGGCTCAAGCCCGCGTCGATCGACAGCTTCGTCACGCCGCGCCGCCTGGCATTGATCGCCCGCGACCTGCCGCTGGAAACCGCGGCGGTCAGCGAGGAATTCAAAGGCCCCCGCACCAGCGCCCCGGCGCAGGCGCTTGAGGGATTCTTGCGCAAGACCGGCCTGACCCAGGATCAGCTTGAGGATCGCGATGGCGTGTGGTTCGCCGTGGTGAACAAGCCCGGCCGTGCCACTGCCGATGTGCTGGCGGAAGCCGTGCCGGCGGTCATCCGCGCCTTCCCCTGGCCCAAGTCGATGCGCTGGGGCGCGGCCAGCGCTACCACCGAAAGCCTGCGCTGGGTCCGCCCGTTGCAGGGCATCATCGCGCTGCTCGGCGGCGAAATCGTGCCGCTGTCGATCGAAGGGATCGAGGCTGGCCGCGAGACGGTGGGGCATCGCTTCCATTCGACCGGCACCATCAGCATCGACGGCGCCGACGACTATGCCGACAAGCTGCGTGCCGCCCATGTCATCGTGTCGCACCAGGAGCGTCAGGCGATCATCGAGGCGAAGGCCGGCGAGGCCGCTGCTGCCAAGGGCTATAGCGTGATCGAGGACAAGGGCCTGGTCGCGGAGAATGCTGGACTGACCGAATGGCCGGTGCCCTTGCTGGGCGATTTCGACCCGGATTTTCTTGAGGTTCCGCCTGAAGTCATTCAGCTAACCCTGCGTATTAACCAGAAATATTTCGTTCTGCGTGATGCAGGCGAAAAACTCGCCCCGGCCTTCATCTGCACCGCCAATATCGAGGCGAAGGACGGCGGCGTGGCGATCGTCGCCGGCAACCGCAAGGTGCTGGCCGCGCGCCTGAGCGACGCTCGTTTCTTCTGGCAGCAGGACCGCAAGACCCCGCTGGCAGAGCAGGCGAAGAAGCTTGGCCGCATCACCTTCCATGAGAAGCTGGGCACCGTCGCCGACAAGGTGGAGCGGATTGCCAAGCTGGCCGAATGGCTGGCGAGCGAAGGCATCGTGCCGAACTGCGATCCGGCGCTGGCGCGCCAGGCGGCGAAACTGTGCAAGGCGGACCTCGTCACCGAGATGGTCGGCGAATTCCCTGAACTGCAGGGCGTGATGGGCGGCTATTATGCCCGCGCCGAAGGCCTGCCCGATGCCGTGGCAGACGCGATCCGCGACCATTATAAGCCGGTCGGGCAGGGGGATGATGTCCCCACCGCGCCGGTCACGGTGGCGATCAGCCTGGCGGACAAGCTGGATACGCTGGTCGGATTCTTCGGCATCGAACAGGGGCCGACGGGGTCGAAGGATCCCTTCGCTCTCCGCCGTGCGGCGCTGTCGATCCTGCGCCTGCTGGAACAGAATAGCCTGCGCCTGAACTTGAAGAAGGTCCATGCCGAGGCCCTGAGGGATCACGTCTATCGCCATGTGTTCCTGAACACCAAGGCGTTGGCGGATGTCGATGCTCAGACGTTGGCCAAGTTCGGTTTCGATCCCGGGAAGGTGACCGATATCGAATGGCAGGCGGCCAATCTTGCACGACCGGAAATCAAGTCCTTTGTCGGCGCTTTCGCTGCATCGGACGTGCCCTTCCTCGACTTCTTTGCCGACCGCCTCAAGGTCCAGCAGAAGGAAGCGGGCGTTCGTCATGACCTGATCGACGCGGTGTTCGCGCTGGGGGGCGAGGATGATCTTGTCCGCCTGCTCGCCCGCGTGAAGGCGCTCCAGTCCTTCGTCGCGACCGATGATGGTGCCAATCTGCTCGCGGGCTACAAGCGCGCTGCCAATATCCTCAAGAAGGAAGGCGTGGAGCAGGCGGAGTCGATTTCGCTTTCCTATGAACCTGAAAAGGCGGAAGCTGATCTGATCGCTGCGCTCGACGCGGCGGAACCGCAGGCGGCGCAGGCTGTCGCGGCCGAGGAGTTCGAGGGCGCCATGGCTGCGCTCGCGACGCTCCGTGCGCCGATCGACGCCTTCTTTGAGACCGTGACGGTGAATGATGCTGATCCGGCGAAGCGCACGACTCGCCTCGCGCTGCTGGCGCGGGTCCGTGATGCAGTGCACAATGTCGCCGACTTTTCGAAGATTACAGGATAAGGAAACGAAATTCCAAAATCTGCGGGAAATATGCGAAGTTAAGCGGGATAAGTCCTATCCCCTGATGGTTTGAGCCGCTAATTGCGGCATTATTATTGCAACGCACAACTCGGCAATCAGTGCAGGGAGAGCCGGTATATGGTTATGACGGAAGAGGCCCAGATGAGCACCACTTCGACGCGCTATGTTTATCGTTTCGGCGGCGGCGTGAATGATGGGGGCAAGGGCGACAAGAATCTGCTGGGCGGCAAGGGCGCCAATCTTGACGGCATGGCCGCGATCGGCCTGCCGGTGCCGCCGGGCTTCACCATCACCACCGAAATGTGCACCCGCTATTATACCGATGGCGGCGTCTATCCCGAAAGCCTGAAGGCGGAAGTCGCCAATGGCATCGCCCATATCGAGGCGGTCACCGGCAAGAAGTTCGGTGACGCCGCCGATCCGCTGCTGGTCTCGGTCCGTTCGGGCGCGCGCATCTCGATGCCGGGCATGATGGACACGGTCCTCAACCTCGGCCTCAATGATGAGACCGTGCTGGGCCTGGCCACGGCCTCGGGCGACGAGCGTTTCGCCTGGGACAGCTATCGCCGTTTCATCCAGATGTATTCGGACGTGGTGCTCGAACTCGATCATGGCGCTTTCGAGGAAGCCCTTGAAATCGCCAAGGAAGATCAGGGCTACACGCTCGACACCGAAATGACCGCCGACGACTGGAAGGCGCTGGTTTCGGAATATAAGGCGCTGGTCGCCAAGCTGTGGAACAAGCCTTTCCCGCAGGATGTCGCCGACCAGCTCTGGGGCGCGATCTCCGCCGTGTTCGGTTCTTGGCAGGCGGACCGCGCCAAGGTCTATCGCCGCCTGAACTCGATCCCCGGCGACTGGGGCACTGCCGTCAATGTGCAGGCGATGGTGTTCGGCAATATGGGCGACACGTCGGCCACTGGCGTTGCCTTTACCCGCGATCCGGCGACCGGCGAGAACGCCTATTATGGCGAATATCTCATCAACGCCCAGGGCGAGGACGTCGTTGCCGGCATCCGCACCCCGCAATATCTCACCCTTCAGGCGCGCGAGCGGGCAGGGGCCAAGCCGCTGTCGATGGAAGAGGCGATGCCCGAAACCTATGCCGAACTGGCGCGGGTGTTCGACATCCTTGAAACCCATTATCGCGACATGCAGGACATCGAGTTCACGGTGCAGCAGGGCAAGCTCTGGATGCTCCAGACCCGTTCGGGCAAGCGCACCGCCAAGGCCGCGCTCAAGATCGCGGTCGACATGGCGAACGAGGGCCTGATCACCGAGGAAGAAGCCGTCGCCCGCGTCGATCCCGCCGCGCTCGACCAGCTTCTGCACCCCACGCTCGATCCCAAGGCGCCGCGCGACGTGCTGACCAAGGGCCTGCCCGCCTCGCCGGGCGCGGCCAGCGGCCTGATCGTGTTCGATGCCGACACCGCCGAGCGTCGCAACGAACTGGGTGACGCGGTCATCCTGGTCCGCGTCGAAACCAGCCCGGAAGATATTCACGGCATGCACGCGGCCAAGGGCATCCTGACCGCGCGTGGTGGCATGACGTCACATGCCGCCGTGGTGGCGCGTGGCATGGGTCGTCCCTGCGTCTCGGGCGCGGGCAGCCTGTCGATCGACAATGCCAACAAGATCCTGCGCATCGGCAGCCGCGAACTGAAGGAAGGCGACATCCTGACCATCGACGGCGCCACCGGCGAAGTCATGGCGGGCGAAGTGCCGACCGTTCAGCCCGAACTGGCCGGTGACTTCGGCATCCTGATGGAATGGGCCGACAAGGTTCGTCGCCTCAAGGTGCGTGCCAACGCCGAAACGCCGCAGGACTGCAAGGTCGCGCGCGAATTCGGCGCCGAAGGCGTGGGCCTGTGCCGTACCGAACATATGTTCTTCGACGCGGCCCGCATCACCGCCGTGCGCGAGATGATCCTGGCCGACAGCGAGAAGGGCCGCCGCGTCGCGCTCGACAAGCTGCTGCCGGAGCAGCGCGACGATTTCGCGCAGATCTTCATGGTGATGGCCGGCCTGCCCGTGACCATCCGCCTGCTCGATCCGCCGCTGCACGAATTCCTGCCGCATGGTGAAGCGGAGTTCGAGGAAGTGGCCAAGGCTGCGGGCGTCGGTGTCGACGCGCTCAAGCGTCGTGCCGCCGAACTGCATGAATTCAACCCGATGCTGGGCCATCGTGGTTGCCGTCTGGGCGTGACCTATCCCGAAATCTACGAGATGCAGGCGCGCGCCATCTTCGAAGCCGCGCTGATCGTGAAGCAGCGCAGCGGTGAAGCGCCGATCCCCGAAGTCATGATCCCGCTCGTTGCGACCCGCAAGGAACTGGAACTGATGAAGGCGATCGTCGATCAGGTCGCCAAGGATGTCTTCGCCGAGCAGGGCGCATCGGTCGACTATCTGGTCGGCACGATGATCGAGCTGCCGCGCGCGGCGCTGAAGGCTGGCGAGATCGCCGAGGTAGGCGAATTCTTCTCCTTCGGCACCAACGACCTCACTCAGACCACGATCGGCATCAGCCGTGACGACGCGGGCCGCTTCCTGACGCAATATGTCGACAAGGGCATTTTCGCCCGCGATCCGTTCGTCAGCATCGATGTCGAGGGCGTGGGCCAACTCATCGAACTGGCGGCCGAGCGCGGCCGCGCGACCCGCCCCGGCATCAAGCTGGGCATCTGCGGCGAACATGGCGGCGATCCGGCCTCGATCGCCTTCTGCGAGGCGACCGGCCTCGATTATGTCTCGGCCTCGCCCTATCGCGTGCCGATCGCCCGCCTGGCCGCGGCGCAGGCCGCGCTGGCGAAGAAGTAAAAGCGGAAGGGGCGGGGGAAACCCCGCCCTTTTCAGTTCAGGCCGATCCGGTGAGGCGGCTCAGCAGGCCGGGCTTTTCGCCACGTTCCAGATTGTTGGCCTGAGCGCGCCAATCCTCTTGCGTGATCGTGCCCGGCCTGAGCCCCAGTCGCGCCTCAAGTATAGCCTCCTGCTCCGCATTCAATGCCGCGATCTGGCTATAGCGGTGATAGCCCGCCTCGTTCAGCGTCACTTCCTGGGTCTGGGTGATCCCGTTGATCCGGCTGAGATCATCGCGACCGTGCACGCCGCCCGCCACCGCTGCTGCCGTGCCCGGCCCGATCGGCGCGGATTGCCGCTCCAGTTCGGCGATGCGTTCATTGGCCGCTGACAGCCGGACATCGCGATCTCGTATCGCATGGTGGTGGGCGCTCTGTTCGTCACGCCACAGGCGCTTATATTTGCCCCTGCCGCTCATCATCAGGCCCAGAACCAGCCCGAGCAGCAGCGCGACCAGCAGCAACGCGATTTCATTGGGTGTGAAGCTCATATCGGCATCCTTTCCAAGGTCGAAACGATCGGTTGGGCTGGAAGTTGCCGAAATCCCCAATGGTTCGGGAATTGTCGAAGAAAGTGAAAGAAAAGGCTTGCCAGTGCCGCCGGACGCTTCTAACAGCGCCACTCCAACGCACCCGTAGCTCAGCTGGATAGAGCATCAGACTACGAATCTGAGGGTCGGACGTTCGAATCGTTCCGGGTGCACCATTCTCCTTATCCTATGATAACCAACGGTTTTTCGCCGTTGATTGGCTGATTGACCGGCTGCTTGGAACGGAGAAGATTTCCCATGTCGCCGTGCTGATGATAGTCTCCGGATGCTTTTTGGCATTCAGGGGATATCATGGTCTGGGTCGCACGCTTTCTTCTATTGATCCCTTCGCTGATCGCCGGATGGTTCGTTTCGACGGAAGATCCCCGCTATTGGGTGATTGCCCTGGCGATCGGCTTGACCTTTCTCGCTCTGGGCATTGTTGCGGCTATCTATTTGCCGGCGCTGCATCCTTGGCCACGCAAGAAGCGATAATTACGGCAGGCGCAAATCCCGAAAATTGGGCGTGCGATCGGTCATCTTGTCATAAATTTCACATCGATGCTTTTAGGGGTTGCCAGATCATTCTGGCCCTTCTATCTGCGCCTCCACAACGCACCCGTAGCTCAGCTGGATAGAGCATCAGACTACGAATCTGAGGGTCGGACGTTCGAATCGTTCCGGGTGCACCACTTTCCTTCGGTAATGAACGGGCTGGAAAATCTTAGGATTTTCCAGCCCGTTGGTGTTTAGGCTTGGGTGGATCGGCGCAGGGCGAGTGCCACAATCGCATCGATATCCAGATGGGTTTCCAGTTGCGCGGCGATGGCGTCGAGGGCCATGTCGACGGATCGGTCATAGTCGACGCTACCGGCTTCCACGCCGATGCGTGCCAGCATCGCGGCACGCATCGCGCCGCTTGCCAGCAAGCCATGGACATAAGTGCCCATGACCCGCCCATCGGCACTGACTGCGCCATCGGGTTGACCATCAATCCGGGCGAAGGGACGCATGCAGTCCATGCCTGACGTTTCGCCAATATGCATCTCATAGCCGGTGAAGGGCGCGCCCAGGGCAACGCCATCGACCTGCACCAGCCTTTTGCCCGACGTCAGGCGCGTCTCGACATCCAGCAGGCCGAGCCCCTCGATCATCCCGGCCGGTCCCTCAATCCCTTCGGGATCGATAATATGCCGGCCCAGCATCTGATATCCGCCACAAATGCCAAATATCGCGCCACCCCGCCGATGATGAGCAAGAATGTCGATATCCCAACCCTGGGCGCGCATCGCGACCATGTCTGCGATCGTTGCCTTGGAACCGGGCAGGACGATCAGCGCCGCTTCGGACGGGATCGGCTGGCCTGGCGGGATCATGCGCAATTCGACGCCGGTATCGAGCTTCAACGGGTCGAGATCGTCAAAATTTGAGATGCGCGGCAAGATCGGGCACGCGATAAGCGTGCGCGCGTGATGGGTGGGAGCCGCTCGCTCCAGCACCACAGCATCCTCGCTGGGCAGGCGGGTGGTTTCATCGAGCCAGGGGACCACGCCAAAGCCGCGCCAGCCCGCCAGCGTTTCGATCTGGCGATAGCCGTCCTCGAACAAGGTTGGATCGCCACGGAATTTGTTGATCAGGAAGCCATGGATCATGGCTGCGTCGGCGGGATCGATCACCGCCTTGGTGCCGACGATGGCGGCGATCACTCCACCCCGATCGATATCGCCGACCAGAAGGACCGGGACATTGGCGGCACGTGCAAATCCCATATTGGCGATGTCGCCGGCGCGCAGGTTGATTTCGGCTGGTGAGCCCGCGCCTTCGACGACGACGATGTCGCATTGCGCTTTCAGGCGCTCATAGCTTGCCAGTACGGCGCCAAGCAACTGGCCGCGCGCCGCGCGAAAATTCCCACTGCCCAATCTCCCGCGCACCTGGCCATGGACAATCAACTGCGATGTCCGGTCGGCCTGTGGCTTGAGCAGCACCGGGTTCATATCGGTATGCGCGACCACTCCGCAAGCGATCGCCTGCAGGGCCTGCGCCCGGCCAATCTCGCCGCCATCGACGGTGACTGCCGCGTTATTCGACATATTCTGGGGTTTGAACGGGCGGACATTGTAGCCACGCCGCACCAGTGCACGGCACAGCCCCGCCACCAGCACCGACTTGCCGACGTCCGACCCCGTTCCCTGCAGCATGATCGCGCCCATGGCCCGTTCCTGCAGGCTGGCGGCAGGGATGGCAAGTGCTGTCCCTGCAGGCGGGCGATCAGGCCTGGATGGTCAAGCGACCAGCGTTGGCATGCCGCAGCGCATTTGATGCACTTTGACCGATGCCGTGCCCAACTTGACGCCGAGCAGTCCGGTGACGTTGTTCAGCAGGCCATCGAGAATAGGTGCCGTTGTGCCCAGCAACCCGGCAACGGGTGAAATAAGCGGGCTTAGCGGGAGAGGGATGCCCGCCAGGGTCACTGTGACCTTGGTCTGGTTTGCCAGGCTGGCTGCCAGGCCCTGGGTCAGGTCCTGTGTGCTGACCATCTTGGCTTGCTGCGCGGCGATGTCGCCTGGTGTGAACAGCACATTCTGCGGCGTAACCCCGCCAAGGGCGATATTGGCATAGCCGCTGACCTGCGTGAGCGAACCAAGAACGGACGCCATGACCACCGGACGCGGATTGGCCGGGATTGAGAAGTTGGTCAGCGCGGCATTGTCAACCTCAGCCAGGGCGGCCGTGCCGATCGACGGCGTGACCGCCAGGGTGACGCCGCGATTGAGGGCTGCCTGATCGCAGACGACATCGGAAAGGCGGGCTTCGGCCGACGCCAATTCGACATAGAGCGGGATGCGCAGGTTCGCGATGCCGGACAATGCCGTGCCGACCTTACTATCCAGATAGATGCGGGTCTGCGCCGTGCGGAGCACGACATTCTTGTCGTTCGTGATGCTGATCATCGGCGTGCTGGTCTGGCCAGTGCCGGTGACCATCGTCAGGCGGGTGCTGGTGAGGCCCGGCACGTTCAACGTCAGGTCGATCGGAACGGCTGTCCCGGCCGGCGGACTCAGCACCATGCGCAGCATCGAGAAGGCATCGAGCAATAGGCTCGGTTGGCCGGTGGAACTGCCCGTGCCTTTCATCGGTCCCAGATCCACGATGTCGCTGAGCTTCACGGTTTTACCCGGTACTTTGCCTGCCATGGTCCGCAGGACGCCTGCGGTGCTGCTATTATCGGCTGTGTCGGCGATCGCCCCGATAATGTCGGATAGGGGGATGTTCGCGCCGAACAATTCACCATAGGCGGCGTCATTGCGGCCTGTCCGTACCTTCAGAGCATCAGCGAAATGGAGCAGGTCAACATTCAGGCTGGCAAGTCCCTGATAGTCCATGACGCTCAGGTTAAGCTCGGTTCCTGCAAGTGCAGACAGCAGCATATTGGGCAAGCCGCCGCTGAGTGAGGCGAGCCCGGTGCCCAAGGAGAAGGCCGCCGCATCGGACCGCGCAGCCGTCGCATGCGCCCGAACATCGACACCGTCGCGGCCGACCAGCAGTTTGGCGAAGAATAATGGCGCATGCCTCTGTACTTCCACCCGGGTGGCGTTCGCACGGGCATCGCCGGCGATGAAACGATTGGCGATGGGTACGCTGGTGTCGGAGGCATAATAGCCATTGTCGACGGTGATCAGCGACAATGCGTTGACGCCGCTCTTGGTCAGCAACTGTTCTGCGGCCGAGCGGCCGCCACCGCTGGCGGCGATCGCAGCGGCATCGGCAATGCCCTGCAACTGGCGCTTGGCCAGATAGACAGAGCCCAGGTCAACCGCCACCGTTGACGCGCCGGCCAGCATGAACAGCGCTCCCGCCAGCAGGACGCTGATGCCGCCGCGGTGATCCTGACGCAGCCTTTTCATCATGGTGCCCGAACCTTTCATGAGGCGATCCTGACAATCGCGCTGCGCTGTATCTGCGAAGCGGGGAGTGGGAATGGCGCAGCGGCAAAGAAGGGCGCATTGGTGAGGCTGTAGGTCAACGTCACCGTGTAATAGCCCGAATTGGCAGAGGCGGTGACACCGATGCTCTGAGCGCCTGGCAGTGGGAAGGAGCTGCGGCTTATGGCCACGCTCTGATCCACCAGGGCGCGTCGTTCGGTATCGTTCAATCCGGCAATGGCGGCGCGGGCGGCCTCATTGGCGGCCTGTTGCAAGGTGTGCGCGGTCATGAACCAACTGCCGTAGAGCAATATGCCCAGCAGCAGGGCAATCATGAGAGGCAAGGCAAAGGCCGCTTCGACGAGGACGCTGCCCCGCTCGCTACGAAGCAGAGTCGTCCCTCGCGGGGCGGGGCGTGTTGGCCAATGGAGAAGCGTGTTTCGCATGCTTCTCAGATATGTCCGCAGCGATCAAAAAGCGGTTCGCGGCGTTGTCGATCGGTTTTGCGCGATTTGCGTAAATCTATGCAGTGCTTTTAGGGGATTTTGGACGTTTCGCTGTGGAACGGCGGGGCGATTTCCGGATCTGTCCGTTATGGAGCGGATTTTACATCATGGTTGACGGGACTCGTTCGCCGATTGGGTGGGGGAGTGAGTCATGACCATGACGGCCCCCTCCGTGCCATAGGTGCCGCGTAGTTGAACCAATGCCCCTTCGATCCGCAACAATGACCCGTCATTGGTCAGCAGGCGTGCGTCGATGCGCCGGTCGCCTTCACCGCGCAATACCTCTTCCAGTTCCTGGCGAAATACCGGTCGCCGAGGCAGTTCGATGAGGTCGGCCATATAGGCATTGGTCAGTCTCTCGCCTGGCAGGCCGATCATCGAACAGAAGCTGGCATCGGCAAATTCGATGAATCCGCGACTTGATAAACGCACATAACCCACCCCACCATGGACGCTCATCGCCTTGAGAATACATGATTTTACGTCCGCCAAACGATGGCGCTGCATGTCTGAAGTAATGTCGCGCAACAGCAGCGCAATCCCTTCAGCAAAGGGAAAGGCCTCGACATGCAGCCAGCTTTCCGGTCGGAAGGGGGATGGAATATCGGCCGCGCTCGTTTCACCCGATGTCTGGCTGTGGCGGGCGTGCGCCTCCGTCAGCGTACCGGCGAACTCCGGCAGGGCATCCCACAATATTTGCCCTTCCAACTGGCGGTCCCATCGCTTGGCCATCGCCAGCGCCACGGTATTGATGTGATCGATACGGAAATCCGCACGGCATAGGATTAGTCCCTGTGCCATGCGTGCAGCCAATTCCCGCAGGCGATCGGGGCTTTGCGTCTTTTGGTCGGACACGGCGAGATCGCGAAACTGATCCAGGCCCATGAAAATATGGGTCTCACGCCCGTGGTGCGTGATAAGCAGCGGCCTGCGTGCGCCGATTTCTCGCCAGTGCGCGAAATTGCGCACCAGTTCAGCCGCTGTCACGCTCCGTTCGCTTTGGTCGTCCGGCATGGTATTCCCCTCTCCCAGCTTCAGACAGGACGAAAGGTAACATGTCCGAACGCGCGGGCTAGCGAATAATATCCGTCATTTCGGATGAAAAAATCATCAGCCGGCAGAACGGTGCTAGCGTACGAATCCGCGCTGCAATTCCAGCGCGTCCAATATCTTGCCACCGGCCATGAATACCGCACCAGAACAGGCAAGAGCGAGCAATTGCCCGCCCACACCAGGATATTGGTGCATGTAGACAACGCCGCGTTCGGTTGCGCCAAGCGCCAAAGCATAAATAACCAGGAAGGCCTCGAACTTCGTCTTGATCGTGAACAGGCGCTTGATCGTTTCCATGGCGTTCCATCCGGCGTTGCCGCCTAGCTAAGGCAATAAGTCGCCCGAAAGACGCAGATGGTCAACAAGCGTTAACCATGATTGTTCGATCCTGGCGATGAGACGGGTATCGGCAAGGTCATCCGGCGCAATCGCTTCGGGCCAATAGGCCTCCACAATCCTGCCGATTTCATCAAGCTTGGTTTCATCGACGAGGAAACGCGGATCGATATCCTTTGGATCCGCCACCACGCGCAGGCGCAGGCAGGCCGGGCCGCCGCCATTGGCCATGGACTGCCGGACATCGACGGGGTGCAGTTGGCGAATTGGGCCATTGCCAGCGATCATCTGTTCAAGCCAGTTCCAGACGGCCGGCACCGTCCTGGCTTCGCTTGGCAGGATCAACGCCATGGCGCCGTCGGGCAGGGTGACGAGCTGGGCGTTGAAAAGATAGCTTCTGATCGCGTCACTCAGCGACACGGCGCTCGCCGGCACCTCGACGATTTCGACGCCCGGCAACGCATGGCGCAGCGCGGCGTAGAAGGCGTCTTTGTCGGCAAAGGCCTGTTCATGGGTGAACAGCACCCGTTCATTGGCAACCGCAACGACGTCATTGTGAAATGCGCCGGCGGCGATCGCCGCTTCGGATTGTTGTACGAAAAGGGTTCGCGCCGGATCCAGCTCATGGATGCGCGCCACCGCCTTGCTCGCCTCAATATGCTGCCGCGCGGGGAAGGGGCCGCCGGACTGGCCATAAACGAACACTTCCACGCCGGGCAGGTCGTGCCGCTCGGACAGGCGCATATGGTTGGCCGCACCTTCGTCACCGAAAGGGGCGGGGATCGGTGGGTGCACTGCAAAGGCACGCGTATCGGAAAAGGCCAGCCGCAACTGCATCAGGGTTTGCGGCCATTCATGGCTGCGATGGGCCATGGTGACGAGATTGGCGACGGTGAGATGGGTACGTCCATCTGCCGTGTCAGTCGCAGGCGAAACCGTTGCGGCATTGGCCGCCCACATTGAGGATGCCGACATGGCGGCAGCACGGATATGGGGATCGGCATTGGCAATGTCGGTGCCCAGCATCGCCAGCCAACTGCCGTCAGGCCGCCATTGCGGCAGGAATAGCCCCTGTGCCAGGCCCAGGCGGATATTGCCGCGCATCTTCTCTATGCCCTGGAGCGCGGCAGCCCGGGGATGGGAGATCGCCCCTGCATTGCGCGATGAGGCGAGATTGCCCAGGCTCAGACCCGCATAATTGTGGCTCGGGCCGATCAACCCATCGAAATTGATTTCCCTGACCGTCATGCCCGCCCCGCCATGGTGAATATCTGCCCCGGTTCCAGCCGAAGAAGCGCTGCACTGGCCGCATCGAGCGACACTGCGCCATCCGCGCTTTCCAGCACGAAGCCATAAGTGCAGCGATAGTCCGCCAAGCTGCCCGTCGCGACCAGCATCTTGTCGCCGCCACGCTCGTGAATGGCGGTCAGAGTCGTGTCGCGTGCCTGGGCAACGGTCCGCAATTGATCGATTTGGCCGACCATCGTTGGGCCGCCGTCGAAAATATCGACATAGCCCGCATTTGTGAATCCCTCGGTCTCCAGCATTCGCATCGCCGCGCGCCCATTGGGATGGGGCAAGCCAATGACGGCGCGCGCGCTGTCGGTCAGCATCGCGGTGTAGATCGGGGTCTTGGGCATGAGATCGGCGATGAACTGGTTGCCGTTGACGGCATTGAACTCGTCGGCCTCCTGAAAATTCATCCCGAAGAAACGGCCTGCCAGCCCATCCCAGAAGGGAGAACCGCCCGCTTCGTCGATCACTCCGCGCAGTTCGGCGATAACCCGGTCGCCAAACCGATCGCGATGGTTGCGGATATAGAGGTAGCGGCTGCGCGCCAGGAGCAGGCCTAGCCCTTCGGCACGTTCGCGTGGATGCAGGAACAGCCCGCCGACCTCGGTCGATCCTTCCAGGTCGGTGGTCAGAGACAGCATCTGAGCGCGGAAGGTGCGGGCCAGTTCGCGACTATGCTGGGTCAATACACCCAGGCGATAGGAGTAGAAGGGCCAGCTTTGCCCCACCGTGCTGAAAATCTGGCATGTACCACGAACCTGTCCGGTCTGGGCATTTTCCAGCACCAGGACGATCAGATCGTCTCGAACCCCGGCTTCCTCCCGCGCCAGGGCGGCCTCGGTCCGTTCCAGCTTGGCGGCGAGCGACGTGCGATCGGGTGGCAGATTGGTAAAGCCCCCACCGGTCAGTTTGGCCATTTCATATAATGTCTGCAGATCGTCCGCCCGTGCGGTGCGCATGAAGAAACTCAACCGGCCATCCCCTCTATCTATATTGTCCCTGTGCGATCCGGAGCAGCGTCAGCGTGGAAAGTTGGGCACGCTCGGCCAAGCTGTCGGCGATCAAAAATTCGGCGTCGCTGTGGATGTTGCCGCCGCGCACGCCCATCGTGTCGACAACGGGGACGCCACAGGCCGCAATATTATTGCCGTCACAAACGCCGCCGGTATCGCGCCATCCGATCGGCAGCCCCAATTCTGCACCGCAGCGACGGACCAGGCCGAACAATCTTTCGGCCTTGGCATCCATTGGCTTGGGTGGTCGGCCAAATCCACCATGCAGATGAAGATCGACCTCATGGTTCCGCGCCACGTCGGCCATGGCATGCTCTATCAGTGCCTGGGCAGCGCGCTCGTCCGCTGCCGTGCGGGGGCGGAAATTCACCCGTAATATGGCATGATCGGGCACGACATTATTGGGGCTGGCGCCGTCGATCCTGGCGGGGTTGCAGGACAGGCCGGGGCCGCTGCCGGCCTTCAGCCGCAGCGCGAGGTCGGCAGCGGCCAGTAGGGCGTTGCGGCCATCATCGGGATTGCGCCCGGCATGGGCGCTGCGTCCTGTGACGATGATCGAGAAATTGCCGCTGCCCGCCCGCGCGCCTGCCAATGTACCGTCGGGCAGGGCTGGTTCATAGGTGAAAGCGGCCAACTTGCCCGCTGCGACCTGGCGCAACAGGGCGGCCGATGACGGAGACCCCACTTCCTCGTCGCTGTTGATGACGACGTCATAGCCGATCGTCGCCGCTTCCCGCATCGTTTCGATCGCCGTCAGCGCCGCCAGCATGACGGCAAGCCCCCCTTTCATGTCAGCGACCCCTGGGCCGTTCAGCACTCCAGGCTCCAGCCAGCGCAACGCCTGGAAGGGGTGATCGAGCGGGAACACCGTGTCCATGTGCCCGGTAAGCAGCAGACGTATCGGTGCCTGCGGACGAACCGACAGAAAGAGATGGCGCCCCTGTTCGGTCGTCGAAACATGGCCCTCGGGCGTCACGGCCTCGACCGGGGCGGCGTCGATCAGCCGGAGATCGCCCGGCAGAACGGAAAATGCGTCCGCCAGAAGACTGGCCATATGGCTCAGCCCCGTCAAATTCCGCGACCCGCTATTTATCGCCGCCCAGGTCTCCACCTGCGCAAGCATCGGCGCGGCGGCTGCGCATTCCAGCAGGGCCATTTCGGACGGGAGGATGCCGTTCATCCCGGGGGTCTATCAGAGCAGGGTCGCCGGCTCCACCCCGATCAGAAATCGTAGCTGAGCGTTAGCCGACTGAGCGTGTCAAAGTCTCGTGCGGACAGCAAAGTCTCTGATTCATATTGAACCGTGTAGGAGAGACCCGCAGACAAGCGGGTGCTGACTTTGGTCTGCAACGACGTCAATGAGTTGAGCGAGAAAACATCGCTTTCGGCATAGCCGGCCGCTGTTTGTTTAAACGTCACGTTGGGAGTCAGGCGCCAGGCCAGGTCCATCGAGGCACGGGCGCCGAGCTTCGTTTCCCGCTCGCCGATCACATATTTGGCATGTCGCACCGACGGTCCAGCATCGAGTGACAGGTCCAGCGGCTTGCTGACCACCAGCTTGTAACCGATGCCGGCCGAAGCAGTGTAACGTTCGTCATAGCCGATCGAGGGGTCGCGCTCGAATTGGGTCAGGCCATAGGCGAACCCGCGCGGATCGAACTGATAGCGCGGCTCGTAGCTGGCGGTATAGCGCTCGCGGGACGTGATCCCGTTCGCTCGGCGATAATCGACGGTGGCGCTGAGCTTATGGCTCCACTGCAGTCCTTCCCGCTTGACCTGAGCCGCCGCGCTGATGCCGATTTCGCTCGTGGAACCGGTCGATCGAAAGCCGCCTGCTTCAAATTTTCCGGTCCACAATTCGGTGAAACGGGCTTCGCGTATCACCGTGTCGTGGGTCGCCTTCGTCCGCTCTTTCCAACTGTTCACCATCCGCTGAATTTCGTCCGCAGATTGGGGATTGGTCTGCTTTGCGATCTTGGCGACGGTCGCGATTTCGGTCTCGTTGCCGTTGGCTATGGCTGCTTCCATCATCTCGCGAACGGAAGGCGGCAAGAGCGCAGGCGAATTGGCTGCGGCTGGGGCTGCAAGCAGTGCAGGGATGAGGGCGAGGCAGTATCGCATGCCTAGCTTCATAGCGGCCGGACTGAGGATTTTAACCCCCCTTCAGATCAAGTCCCGGAATTCTTGCAGAATATCCCGATAAAGCTTGCGTTTGAAGGGAACGATCAATTCCGGCAGGGAATCCGGGATCGCCCATTTCCACGCGCGAAATTCGGGATGCTTGGTCTGGATGTCGATATCGCTGTCCTGCCCCAGAAAGCGCGCGAGAAACCAATATTGGCGTTGGCCGCGATATTTGCCGCCCCACAGCTTGCCCGCCAGTTCAGGCGGGAGATCATAGAAATGCTCGTCCCGCGCCTTGGCAATGATATCGACATGATCGGGACGAATTCCGGTTTCCTCACCAAGCTCACGCAGCGCCGCCGTCCTGGCGTCTTCGCCTTCGTCAATCCCGCCTTGCGGCATCTGCCAGGCTTCAACCACATTGTCGATGCGCTGGCCGACGAAGACCTTTCCATCCATGTTGACGAGCATGATGCCGACACATGGCCGGTAGCTCAGTTCCGCGTCATTCGGCCTCGAAGCCATATTGTCCCCTGCATCTTCTGGCGTGCGAGCCGACCCCTGGCTGCGCCATAGCCCCATTCCTTTAGGATGTAGAATAAGCGCGCCAGATGCCCGCGTCCATTGAGCGAATCGGGGTTTCGTCGGATTTGCCGGGCGGGTCCGGACGAACCGATGGGAATTTCTTTGGAACCCATGCAATATATGGGCATTGAAGCGCCATGCCTTCCCCCGTCATTGTGTGGTTCCGACAAGATCTGCGGCTTTCCGACCAGGCTGCGCTCGCCGCAGCGGCGCATGCAGGCCCAGTTATTCCCGTTTATGTGCTGGACGACGATGGGCCACGACAATGGGCGATGGGTGGTGCGGCGCGCTGGTGGTTGCACCATAGCCTGCGCAGTCTGGACGAGAGCCTTCGGGCACGGGGATCACGGCTGATCTTGCGCTGTGGTCGCAGTGCGGACGTGCTGGCGCAAGTCGCGGCGGAAACCGGCGCGAAGAGTGTATATGCCCTTACTCATTATGCGCCATGGTGGCGGAACGCGGAAAAGGCCGTGGGGCAGCGCCTTGACCTGTGTTTGCATGATGGAACGCTGCTGCTGCCCGCCGGCGCGGTCCGTACAGGCGGTGGCACGCCCTATCGAATATATACGCCGTTTGCGCGCGCGCTGATGGAGCATATGCCGCCGGCGGTGCCGCAGCCAGTGCCTGCTCAAATACAGGCCCCGTTGCGCTGGCCCCGCAGCGACGCGCTGGATGACTGGCCCCTGCTGCCGCGCAGCCCGGATTGGGCCAGCGCCTTCCATGCCGATTGGACGCCCGGGGAAAAAGGCGCGGAGGCGCATCTGTCCGCGTTCATGGACGAGCTTGATGAATATCCGGACGCGCGCAACCTGCCTTCGCGGGAGGGGACGTCGCGGCTCTCGCCGCATCTTCATTTTGGAGAAATCTCGCCAGCCCAAGTCTGGCATCAGGCCGCCAACGCGCAGGGAGATGCCATGATCTTCCTCAGAGAGCTGATATGGCGGGATTATGCGCATAACCAGATCTGGACGATGCCAACCTATGGATCGGAAAATGCCCAGCCCGCTTTTGATGGCATGGGCTGGCGCGATCTAGAGGCGGCAAAGGGCGATTTCTATGCCTGGAAACGAGGGCGGACCGGCTATCCGATTGTCGATGCCGGGATGCGTCAGCTTTGGCAGACGGGCTGGATGCACAATCGGGTTCGGATGATCGCCGCCAGCTTCCTCATAAAACATTTGTTGATTGACTGGCGCCACGGTGCGCGATGGTTCTGGGACACGCTGGTTGATGCGGACTACGCCAATAACAGCGTGAACTGGCAGTGGGTGGCCGGCAGTGGCGTCGATGCCAATCTCTTTACCCGGATCATGGCACCGCTCAGCCAGTCGGAGAAATTCGACGCCGCTCAATATATTCGCCAATGGGTGCCGGAACTTGCGCAACTGGACGATCATATGATCCATGATCCTGATGCCCATGCTGCCCGGCCGGCGGATTATCCCGCAAAATGTATCGGGCACCGCGAGGGACGGGAACGGGCGCTTGCCGCGTATCGTGCGATGAAGGCATGATTGCAGCATAGCTTGCCATCGGGCAAATAGTCTTCTGATGAACGCAATCGACCCTCGTCGCGGAAAGTCCGCGCTTTCGATCCGGCGGCCGCCCGCTGAGCGGAAGACCGGTTTTGTCGCTCGCCTGATGGCGCCTTTCTTCCATCGCCTGCTGGATCGAATCGACCTGGGACTGGAATGGGGCACGCTCGAAGCGACCTTGCCGGATGGTACGCGGCGCCTGCTAGGGGGGCGTGCTCCAGGACCTGATTGCACTGTGGCCCTGATCCGGTGGCGTGCGCTCGTCCGTCTCGGGACGGGTGGGTCGGCTGGATGGTATCGTGCATGGGCCGCGGGTGAATGGACTAGCCCCGATCTTGTGTCGCTGTTTGCGTTGTTCATGAAGAATGCGGTGCCGCTCGGCAAGGTCGCACGGGCGCGGGGGCCGGTGCGATGGGGGGCAAGGCTGTTTCACTGGCTACGTCGTAACAGTCGCACCGGATCGCGCCGGAATATTGCGTTCCATTATGACCTTGGCAATGACTTCTATGCGCTGTGGCTCGATCAGAACATGCATTATTCCAGTGCATTGTTCTTGGATCCTGCAAACCGGATCGAGGGACTGGAGCGCGCGCAGCGCCGGAAGGTCGATGCGATACTGGATCGGCTCGACCTGCGTGATGGTCAGTCGCTGCTGGAAATTGGTTGCGGGTGGGGCGGACTGGCCGAGCAGGCAATGGAACGTTGTGCGCTGGTCTATGACGGGCTGACCCTCTCAGTCGAACAGGCTGATTATGCGCGCGATCGACTAGGATCGGGGGCGCGGGTGTTGCTGACGGACTATCGCGACGCTGATGGTCAGTATGACGCGATCGTCAGTGTGGAGATGGTGGAGGCCGTCGGGCAGCAATATTGGCCCGACTATCTGGCAGCGATCGCGCGCCTCCTCAAACCGGGCGGACGCGCCGTCATTCAATATATCCTGATCGACGATGCCATTTTCGAAAGCTACGCCCGCAACGCTGATTTTATCCAGACTTACATCTTTCCTGGCGGCATGTTGCTGTCCGAAAGCCGGTTTCATATGTTGGCCGAACGCGCAGGATTGGAATGGAATGACGTGCGGCACTTCGGCCTTCATTATGCGGAAACACTGCGGCGCTGGCGCGACCGGTTCGATCGCTGTATCGAGGAAGGGCGTCTTCCTGCCGGCTTCGACCAGCATTTCGTCGCCCTGTGGCGCTATTATCTGATGTATTGCGAGGGTGGTTTTCGGGGTGGAACGATCAATGTGGCGCAGGTGACGCTGGTCAAACAGCCCTGATCAGGGCGCGACGCGCATATGGTAGCCATTGGGCTGATCGCTCAGCGCCAGTTCGACGATGGCGGCGCCTACGACAGACGGCGCCTTGAGCGACGCAGGGTCTTCACCCGGGAACGCCCGGGCGCGCATGGCAGTGCGGGTGGCCCCCGGGTCGACGATATGGGTCCGAATAGCGGATATGTTCTTCATTTCCTCACCATAGGCGCCGATCAGGATCTCCAGCGCGGCCTTGGAAGCGCCATAGGCACCCCAATAGGCGCGTGGGGCAGTTCCAACGGATGAGGTCAGCGCTATCACCCGGGCGTCCTGGCTCGCGCGCAGCATGGGATCGAAGGCGGCGATCAAGGCTTGGGGCGCCGCGATGTTGAGGGTCATGAGACGCGCAAATTCCTTGGCGTCGATCGCCGGCACCGACGCGAGCGAGCCCAATGTCGCGGCATTGAGTACCAGAATGTCGAGGGCGTTCCAGCGGCCCGAAATGGCCTGCGCCAGCCGGCCGATGCTGTCGCCATCGACCAGGTCGAGCGGTGCGATCGTGGCGCTGCCACCGGCAGCATGGATCCGCTCCTCCACCTCTTCCAGGCCACCCGAAGTGCGTGCGGTCAGCACGACATGCGCCCCAGCGGCGGCCAATGCCTCGGCCGATGCTGCGCCGATGCCCCGGCTGGCGCCGGTCACAAGCGCGAGTTTTCCGAACAAGGGCAGATCAGACATGGGCTCTCCGTTCGCCCCGCCTTGTGGCACGGAGCCGCTTTTTGGGGAAATAGGGAGGGGATGGCGGGATCAGGTGACCCCGCCGATCAGGTCTCAGACGACTCGCTCTGCGAGCAGCTCGAACTGGTTTTCTACGACGGCATCATCCTGGTCGGTGAGCGTGGTCGGATAATCGCCGGTGAAGCAGGCGTCACAATATTGCGGACGGATGTCCGCCCGCTTGGCTTCGCCCAATGCCTTGTAAAGGCCATCGATCGAGATGAACGACAGGCTGTCCGCATGGATGAAGTCCTGCATGCCGCCAACGTCCAGGCGGTGCGCGAGGAGCTTGGTCCGTTCCGGCGTGTCGACGCCGTAGAAGCAGCTATGCTTGGTCGGCGGACTGGCAATGCGCATATGCACTTCTGCTGCACCGGCTTCGCGCATCATCTGGACGATCTTGAGGCTGGTTGTGCCACGCACGATCGAATCGTCGATGAGCACGATGCGCTTGCCCTGGATCAGGGCACGATTGGCATTATGCTTGAGCTTCACGCCAAGGTGCCGAACCTTGTCGCCTGGCTGGATGAAGGTGCGCCCGATATAGTGCGACCGGATGATGCCAAGCTCGAAAGGGATGCCCGACTGCTGGGCATAACCGATTGCCGCAGGTACGCCGCTGTCGGGTACCGGGATTACATAATCGGCGTCGACCGGATTTTCGATCGCCAACTGGGCGCCGATCGCCTTGCGGACCGAATAGACGCTGGAGCCGTCGACGATCGAGTCGGGACGGCTGAAATAGACATGCTCGAAAATGCAGGGGCGGGGGTGCACGTCGCCAAAAGGACGGATCGAGCGTGTGTCGCCGTCATTGGTGACGATCACCAGTTCGCCCGGGTCGATCGAACGGACATAGTCCGCGCCGACGACATCGAGGGCGACGGTTTCCGATGCGAAAATGGTCGATTCGCCGAGCTTGCCCATCACCAGGGGGCGAATGCCCAACGGATCGCGGCAAGCGATCATGCCTTCGGGGGTCATCACGATCAGCGAATAGGCGCCTTCGACCTGCTTGAGCGCGTCGATGAACTTGTCGAGCAGTGTTCGATAATTTGAAGTCGCAACCAGATGGATGATGACTTCGGTGTCGGAGGTAGACTGGAAGATCGACCCGCGGCGGATCAGTTCACGCCGCAATTTCATCGCGTTGGAGATATTGCCGTTATGGGCCACCGCAAAGCCGCCTGAACTCAGCTCCGCATAGAGCGGCTGCACGTTGCGCAGCGACGTCTCACCCGTGGTTGAATAACGGACATGGCCGCATGCCCAACTGCCAGGCAGAGCGCGAATCACTTCGTCGCGATCGAAATTGCCCGCAACATGGCCCATCGCCCGATGCGTATGGAAATCATGGCCATCCCAGCTGGTGATGCCGGCGGCCTCCTGGCCGCGATGCTGGAGCGCGTGAAGCCCGAGGGCCACCATGGCGGATGCGGTTTCTGCGCCCGAGACGCCGAAAATGCCGCATTCTTCGCGCAACTTGTCGTCGTCGAAAGGGTTTGTCGTGATCATGGGTGTGAGCGGGTCCATAGCCGTTCCTGTCGTCCCGAAGGACGTCGTCGGCGCGCATATAGTGCCTCCCGGTCCGTTTGTCGCCTGCTTGTAACAAAAAACCCTGTCAATCGTGGCAACGCTGGGTTTTCGTGCGTTGCAATGGGCGCAACGGCCCACTGGCGCTCGCCTCCGGCTATCGCTAAGAAACCTTCACTCATGCACCGTTTTGCCAATCCTGCCCGCTTCCTAAAGATCGCCCGTCCATTGACGGGATGGCTGTTCTGGCCGGGGCTGCTGTTGCTGCTCGTGGGGGCGTCCTGTGGTTTGTTCGTGACCCCGCCCGACTATCTGCAGGGCGAGACGGTGCGAATCCTTTACATCCATGTTCCCGCCGCCTGGCTCGGCATGGCAGGTTGGAGCGGCATCGCCGTGGCTGCGCTGATGCAGTTGGTCTGGCGGCATCCGTTGGCCAGCGTGGCGGGCCGAGCGATGGCTGCACCCGGTGCGCTCTTCACGGCGATCTGCTTGATGACCGGATCGATCTGGGGGCGCCCGACATGGGGCACCTGGTGGGAGTGGGACGGCCGCATGACGTCGATGCTGATCCTCTTCTTTCTTTATCTGGGCTATATGGCACTGGCGAATGCCTCCAGCCGGCAGGGTCAGGGCGGGGTCAGCTCCGTCACGGCAATCTTTGGCCTGGTTGGCGCGATCAACATTCCGATCATCAACCGGTCGGTGGTCTGGTGGAACAGCCTGCACCAGGGGCCGAGCATCACCATGCGGGGATCAAGCATCGACGGTTCGATGTTGTGGCCGCTGGGCCTTACCATGTTTGGTTTTACCTTGCTGTTCGTGGCGATAGTGCTGATGCGGATGCGCGCCATATTGGCGCGGAATAAGATAGAGGCGCGGATGCAGCGCCTCGCGAGAGGATAGCAGGGAATGAACCAGTGGGCTTTCGTGATCGCTGCCTATGCGGTGACGGCGATAGGTACGGTGGCGGTCTGCCTCGCCAGTTGGCGGGCAATGCGTGTCGCTGAGGCGCGGGCCGAGCGGTTGTCTGGTCAGCCATGAAGGCGAAGCATCAGCGGCTGATCCTGGTGCTGGTTGCGCTAGTCGGCTTGGTGGGGGCAGGCCTGCTCGCTGCGGCTGCGTTGAAGGATGAAGCGGCCTATTTCTATGCGCCGAGCGACGTCAAGAGCAGGGGCGTGGACACTGGCAAGGCGATTCGCCTGGGGGGCATGGTCGTCAAGGGCAGTTTGAAACATGCCGCCGATGGCGTCACGATGCGTTTCGATGTGACCGATGGCAAAGCGACGGTGCCCGCGCGTTTCACGGGCATCGCACCTGACCTGTTCAAGGAAGGCAGCGGCGTCGTGGCCGAGGGAGCGTTCGATTCTGAAGGCGTTTTCGTCGCCACCAACCTTCTGGCCAAGCATGATGAGCGCTACATGCCACGCGAACTGGATGGCATGACCTATAATGAAACCACGCACGAGATGAAGGCAACGCCATGACCGGCATGCGCGATGATGGAGCCCTGGTCGGATGATTGCCGAAGCCGGGTTGGCCGCCTTGTGGTTCGCGGCTGCGCTGGCGTTGCTCCAGCTGTTTCTCGTTGGTGTCGGATCGGCGGGCGGCAAGAGCGAATTGCTTGATGCCGTGAGGCCCGTTGCGGTGGGGCAGGGCCTGCTGGCGAGTCTCGCCTTCGTCCTGCTGGTGACATTGTTCCTGCGGTCGGACATGTCCGTGCTGCTGGTCGCCAGCAACAGCCATTCCATGAAGCCCTGGCTCTACAAATTTGCGGGCACCTGGGGCAATCATGAAGGATCGATGCTGTTGTGGGTGACGGTGATGGGCGTCGCCGGCGCGGCGGTGGCGCTATTCGAGCGTGCGTTGCGGCGTGACGCGCATATGGCGACGCTCGGCGCCCAGGCGGCGATCAGCCTCGGATTTTACGCCTTCCTGCTTTTTTCCTCGAACCCGTTTGCACGGATTGCATCGCCGCCGACCGACGGGCAGGGGCTCAACCCTCTGTTGCAGGACCCGGGCCTCGCCTTCCATCCGCCGACGCTCTATCTTGGCTATGTCGGATTGTCGGTGGCCTTCTCCTTTGCCGTGGGGGCGCTGCTGACGCGCCAGGTCGATGCGGCCTTCGCGCGCGCCATGCGCCCTTGGGTTCTGGGCGCGTGGGTGCTGCTGACGTTGGGTATCACGGCTGGCAGCTATTGGGCCTATTATGAATTGGGCTGGGGCGGCTGGTGGTTTTGGGACCCGGTCGAAAATGCGTCGCTGATGCCATGGCTGGCGGCGACTGCGTTGCTGCACAGCGTGACCGTGCTCGCGACACGTGATGCGTTGCGCGCCTGGACGGTCATGCTGGCGGTCATCGCCTTCTCTATGTCGATGGTCGGAACCTTTCTGGTGCGGTCGGGCATCCTGACCAGCGTTCACGCATTTGCGGTCGACCCGGAACGGGGCAGCTTCATCCTGGGATTGCTGGCACTTTACATCGGCGGTGCGCTGGCGCTGTTCGGATGGCGGATCGGCACCGTGCGCGAAGGCGCACCGTTCGAGCTGGTTAGCCGGGAAACGATGCTGGTGGTCAACAACCTCCTGTTGTCGGTCATTCTTGGGCTTGTGTTGATAGGGACGCTCTATCCCCTGATGACGGAGGCGTTTGGCCACAAAGTATCCGTCGGGGCGCCCTATTTCGACCGGATAGCCGGCCCGATCGCGCTGCTGTTGCTGATCGCCATGGCGGCCGGCCCCTTGACCCGCTGGCGACGCGACCAGGCAAGGGTCGTGGCCCAGCGGATGCTTGTCCCCGCCATTGTCGCCGCGATCGTGGCGGCGCTGCTGGGGGCGCTGGCGTGGGGGCGCATCGGCCTGCTGCCCTATTTCGGCCTCGTCATTGCATTGGCTGTTGGCTTTGGATCGCTTGCGCCGTTGTGGAAGCGCAAGCTTCGGCGGACGCCGCTCTTCACCTATGGGATGGTGATCGCCCACCTGGGCTGCGCGGTCAGTGTGGCAGGCATGGCATGCGATTCGGCCTTCACGGTAGAGAAGCTGGTCGCGGTGCGTCCCGGCGATCGGATCGAGACGGCAGGTTGGACCCTGTATTTCCAACGAATCATGCCGATCGCCGGCGATAATTGGACTGCGTTGCAGGCTGATATCGCGGTCAACCGGGGCGGCGATGCCGTTATGATCCATCCACAATCCCGTTTCTTTACCGCGCCGCCAACGTCGACGACAGAAGCTGCCTTGCTAACCCGCTGGAATGGCCAGCTCTATGTTGTGCTGGGGCAGGAGGCGGATGATGGCCGATGGCAGATGCGGATTTGGTGGAAGCCGTTCGTGACGCTCATTTGGCTGGGTGGTGCGTTGATTGCCCTGGGTGGCCTCCTGTCGCTGATCGGGCACGAACGGCGGGGATGGCTGCATAGATGGCGTGCGAGGTCGGCGGCATGAGGAAATGGCTCATCTGGCTGCCGCTGTTCCTGTTTCTTGGCTTTTTCGGATTGTTCGCCAGCGGACTGTTCAAGCCCGATGATCGCGTCATCGCTTCCAAGCTGATCGGTCAATCGCTTCCTGCCTTCACATTGCCGGCGGCGGCGAGTGATCGACCGGCGCTGGCGAGCGCCCAACTTGCGACTGGCGCCCCCCGTCTGCTCAACATCTTTGCCAGCTGGTGCGTGCCCTGTGCCGCCGAAGCACCGCAATTGATGGCATTGAAGAACGCTGGCGTCGAAATCGACGCCATCGCGATCCGGGATGCGCGCCCCGACGTCGACGCATTCCTCGCACGCAACGGCAACCCCTATAGCCGCATCGGCCTAGATGCACGCAGCGGCGTGCAGATAGCGCTCGGTTCATCCGGCGTGCCGGAAACCTTTGTGATCGATGGCCGCGGGCGGATAGCCTATCAGCATATCGGCGACATTCGCTCGGACGATGTGCCAATGCTGCTGCATCGCCTGAAGGAGGCGCAATGAGGCTGTACCTCTCTTTTCTTCTGCTGTTGCTCGCCGGACCTGTCCATTCACAGACCGCGCTGCCACCCGCGCCCTATGCGGATCGGCAGTTGGATGACCCGGCACTGGAGCGCAAGGCGAAGGCGCTGATGGAAACAATCCGTTGTCTCACCTGCCAGAGCCAATCGATCGCAGATTCCAACGCCAGTATGGCCGGGGACATGCGCTCACAGATACGCGAGCGGATCATGGCAGGCGAGGAGCCTGAACATATCCGTACCTGGCTTATCCAGCGCTATGGCGACTGGGTCAGTTATGCGCCGACGGCGGCGCCGATATTGTGGCCGCTATGGGCGGCGCCGATAGCGCTGCTGGGCATGGGCCTGCTGCTGCTGCGGGGCCGGATCAAGCGGCGGAGGCGGTCATGAGCGGCTGGATCATTGCTTTTGGCATCGGAGCCTTAGCCTTTCTGCTCCTGCTGTTTGTGGGGCGGATGCCACGGTCCGCGCGTGAAATTGTCGCTGCGGCACTGTTGCTTGGCTTGGCGGGTTATGCTTGGCAGGGCCATCCAGGATTGCCCGGTGCTCCACGCAAGCTTGCGGATGGCGGGGCAGTACAGTTTGACGAGAAACTTGCCGAGCAACGACGCGGTCTGGCCGAACGCTATGGCCCCGCAGGCCAGTGGCTCATCATGTCCGATTCCTATGGTCGCAGGGGGCTGACGAAAGAGGCGGCCAATATCCTGCTGTCCGGCCTGAAGCAGACACCCGATGATCCCAATCTCTGGCTCGGCCTTGGCAATGCACTGGTCGCGCATGCCGATGGGGTCGTGTCGCCATCGGCCGATTACGCCTATCGTCAGGCATTGCGCCTTGATCCGGCAGGGCCGGCGCCGCGCTATTTCTATGGCCTGGCGCTCGCGCGCGCAGGCCAGTTGCAGGCCGCACGCGATCTTTGGCTACCGCTGGCGCGCAGTGCACCGGCAGGGAGCCAGGTCAAGGCGGAACTGGAAGCGAACATCGGACGTATCGATGCCATGCTGGCGGCGGGTGGCCCTGCGCAATGATGCGCTGCAGCACCCGCATTGCGTGGACTCCACACCCATGGTAGGGCGCGGCGGTTTGCGGGACTTAACGTTCTAATGAGGATCACCCTGCAGGGTCGCGACATGGCAATGATCATTGACCGTTTCCTTCATGACTGACGAAGCCGCAGCCCGATCCACGGCGCTGGACGGCGATGAGCAGCATGAGCACGGCCATGCGCGCCAGAAAGCCACGCTGAAGCTGGTTGTGGGCGCCATCGGCATCGTCTTCGGTGATATCGGCACCAGCCCGCTTTACGCATTCCGCGAGACCTTTGCGGGCCACCACCATCTGGATCTGGACCCCGACCATATCCTGGGCGTCATCAGCCTGATGTTCTGGTCGATGATGCTGGTGGTGACGCTGAAATATGTCAGCATCATCATGCGTGCGGACAATAAGGGCGAAGGCGGTAGCCTTGCCCTGCTGGCGCTGATCAATGGGCAGACGAAGACGCAGCGCTGGTCGCGCGGCATCGTCCTGCTGGGCGTTTTTGCGACCGCCCTCTTCTATGGCGACTCGATGATCACGCCAGCGGTGTCGGTGCTATCGGCGGTCGAAGGCCTGGCGGTCTATAATGCAAATCTCGCACCGGCGATCCTGCCCGTCGCGGTACTCATCCTGCTGGGGCTGTTCTGGATCCAGGGGCTGGGCACGAACAAGGTCGCGACGCTGTTCGGTCCGATCATGTTGCTTTATTTCGTGACCATCGCGACGCTTGGCATTCTGAGCATCATCAAGACGCCGGGCATCCTCTATGCCTTCAATCCCTATTGGGCGGTCATGTTCTTCGTCACAGACCCATTGCCAGCCTTCCTGGCGCTGGGATCGGTCGTACTGGCGGTGACGGGAGCCGAGGCGCTGTACGCGGACATGGGCCATTTCGGTCGCAGTCCGATCCGCGTGTCCTGGCTGGTCTTCGTCCTCCCCGCGCTGATGCTCAACTATATGGGGCAGGGTGCCCTGTTGTTCCGCGAAGGCGCCGCTGCGCTGCACAGCCCCTTCTACAACCTCGCGCCGCAATGGATGCAGTTGCCCTTGATCGGTCTTGCAACGCTGGCGGCGATCATTGCGTCGCAGGCGGTGATATCCGGGGCCTTCTCGGTCACGCAGCAGGCGATCCAGCTGGGGTTCATGCCGCGTCTTCGGATCGAACATACCAGCGCGTCGACGGCCGGGCAGATCTACATTCCCCTCATCAATTGGGGTCTGATGATCATGGTCATCCTGCTGGTACTGGTGTTCCAGACATCGTCCAACCTGACCGCCGCATACGGCATTGCGGTGACCGGCGCGATGTTCATCGACAATGTGCTGCTTACCGTCGTCCTCTATCGGCTTTGGCACTGGAAATGGTATTTTGCCGCGCCGCTGCTTCTGGTCTTCTATGTCGTGGATGGGGCCTATCTGGCGGCGAACCTGACCAAGGTGCCCGATGGCGGTTGGTTCCCCTTGCTGATCGGCTTCATCATCTTCACCCTGCTGACCACCTGGTCGCGGGGCCGCCGCCTGGTGCAGGATCGGTTGCGCGAAGCGGCGATGCCCATTCCCGTCTTTGTCGCATCGGCCGCCAACAGCGCGGTGCGGGTACCCGGCACCGCCGTCTTCATGACGTCGACGCCCGATGGGGTGCCCCATGCACTGTTGCACAACCTGAAGCACAACAAGGTGCTGCACGAGCGGGTCATCCTGCTGACGGTCAAGATCAAGGACGTGCCGGTGGTCGAGGATGACGGCCGCTGCAAGCTGGAGGATCTTGGCCGGGGGTTCTTCCGCCTTGTCCTGCAATATGGCTTCATGCAGGAGCCGGACGTTCCCGCCGCGCTCAAGAATGTCACAGGCTGTGGGCAGGCCTTCAAGATGATGGATACGAGCTTCTTCCTCGCGCGCCAGACCTTGTTGCCCTCGGCCAAGCCGGGGATGCCGTTGTGGCGGGAAAAAATCTTCGCCTGGATGCTGCGCAACGCGGAAAGCGCGATGGAATTTTTCCGTCTACCGACAAATCGTGTGGTCGAACTGGGTAGCCAAGTCGAGATCTGACTGGGAAGATCATTTCATATATCAAAGTTCACACCGTTCAGAGCGGAACGATGGGCTGTGATTGTTTCCAAATGAGCATAAAAAAGGGCGCGGCCCAATGGCCACGCCCTCGTTCAACTGCGCGGCAAGATTAGGCGGCGTCGCGATCCGCGTTGATGTCGACCAATTGGCCGCCGTTGACGGCGATCTTCTTGGGCTTCATCGCTTCGGGTATTTCGCGCACCAGCTCAATCACCAGCAGGCCGTCGGCCAGGTCCGCCTTTTCGACGCGGACGAAATCGGCCAGCTCGAAACGGCGCTCGAAGCTGCGGTTGGCAATGCCGACATGCAGGAACTTGGTCCGATCGGCGGCGGTGGATTCCTCCTTGCGGCCGACCACCTGGAGCAGGTTCTGCTGGGCGGTGATGTCGATTTCATCGGGACGGAAGCCCGCGACGGCCAAGGTCACGCGATAGCGGTCGTCGGATAGGCGCTCGATGTTGAAGGGAGGGTAATTGTCCCCCTGTTGCAGGCGTGCATTATTTTCGATCAGGTCGAACAGACGATCGAAACCAACGGTCGAGCGGCGATAGGGGGTCAGGTCGAAACCTCGCATGGTCATAATCTCCAAAAGAGCAAAATGATCGCGCCGGACCCGATCCGTCGGCATCCGGCAATGGCATTGCCCGGCCCCTGATGGCGACCGGACATGGTTGATATGGTTGGGTTCTTTCGGCTTTCAAGGCCCGACCAAGCAATGGCGCGATCCGCGCGGCGGCTCGTCAAGCCAAGATCGGCCCAAGATTGTTGGCCAAAGGACAAAATATCGCGAAGCATTCAGAGATACGCAGAAAAGTCTCGCGCACGACATGCCGCAATGACCCAAAGAAAAAGTGCCCGAACCGCTTTCGCGATCCGGGCACTTAATGGACGATTGCTCGTCTCCCCCTTGGCCTGCCTCTACCGACTTCTCAGCCCCCTAAGCTCGAAGTGGGAAGCAGTATCCCTGAACCACGGCCTTTTGCCTGTGCTTCGAGTGCCTTGCTATGACCGGCGCAGGCCCCTGTCACGGGCTAAATCCGACTGCTGTGATTTTCTGTGACGCCCTGTGTCCCGAGTGCAACATTCCTGCAATGCTTGCCGTCATGACACAGCCTGCTAGACCGGCCGGATCATTCCAAGAAGGGCCGTTCGCGCCACCATGATTCTATCCCGCTACGAACGCATGATCGCCAAGCGCTATTTGCTGCCAGGCAAGGGGGAGGGGTTCATCTTCCTCGTCGCCGGCATCAGCCTGGCCGCCGTCATGCTTGGAGTCGCTGCCCTCATTATCGTGATGAGCGTCATGAACGGTTTCCGCGCGGAACTGTTCGACAAGATTGTTGGCCTTAATGGCCATGCCGTGGTTCAGGGCTATGGCGGGCGACTGCCCGACTGGCGGGATGTGCTGAAGGACGCGAAGGCTACAGCTGGCGTAACCAGCGCAACCCCGCTGATCGAGCAGCCCCTGCTTGCTGTCTTTCAGGGACGGGTCGAAGGCGTGCTGGTTCGCGGTATGACCGTGCCTGACATTCGCAACAACAAGACGCTGAAGGGCAAGGTGGTTGCCGGCGATCTCAACGCCCTGACCGCCAATGGCGGGAAGGTGGGCATTGGCGTCCGGCTGGCGGAAAATCTGGGTATCCAGGTAGGCGACAGCATCACGATCATGAACCCGGCCGGTCGGGCAACCCCGTTCGGTACCATGCCGCGCCAGATATCCTATCAGGTTGCCGCCATCTTCGAGGTCGGCGTCTATGATTATGACAAGGCGTTCGTCGTCATGCCGATCGAGGATGCGCAGACGCTGTTGCTGCTGGGCGATGTCGTCAGCATGATCGAAGTCGAGACGGTCAATGCCGACAAGGTCGGACCGATTTTGGAGCCGCTGGCCGCCAAGGTGGCGGGGCGGGCCGTCGTCCAGGACTGGCGGCAGATGAATGCGAGCCTGTTCGAGGCGCTGGCGGTCGAGCGGGTGGCGATGTTCGTCGTGCTCTCGATCATCGTGCTGGTCGCCGTATTCAACATCCTGTCTTCGCTGATCATGCTGGTGCGTGCCAAGACGCGCGACATCGCGATCCTGCGAACCATGGGGGCAAGTCGCGGGGGCCTAGTCAAGATTTTCATGACCGTGGGCGTTACCATCGGCACGCTGGGCATGGTGGCGGGCATGGTGTTGGGCTTCACCTTCCTCTTCTTCCGCCAGAGCATGGTGAATGCGATCCAGTTCGTGACAGGGCAGAATTTGTGGGATCCGTCGATCCGGTTCCTAACCGAATTGCCGTCCAAGCCCGATCCGGTCGAAATTGCGATCATCTGCATCATGGCGCTGGTCTTCAGCTTCCTTGCCACCCTCTATCCGGCCTTCAAGGCCGCCAACACCGATCCAGTCCAGGTACTGCGCTATGAATGATGTCCTCAAGGTCACTGGCCTGTCCCGTAGCTTCACCCAGGGCGGAGTCACGATCGACGTGCTGCGCGGCGTCGACCTGACCGTCGGGCCGGGCGAAATCGTCGCGCTGCTCGGGCCGTCGGGATCGGGAAAATCGACCATGCTGCAGGCCGTCGGCTTGCTGGAGGGGGGATTTGACGGGTCGATCCGGATCGCCGGCGAGGAGGCGGCGAAGCTCGACAATGATGGGCGTACCCGCCTGCGCCGCGATGCGCTGGGCTTTGTTTACCAGTTCCACCACCTATTGCCCGATTTCAACGCCACCGAGAATGTCGTGCTACCGCAGGTGATCCGCGATGCGACCATGGCGGCGGCGCGGACCCGGGCGGAATCGCTGCTGACCGCGTTGGGGCTCGGCCATCGGCTGGACCATCGGCCAAGCCAGTTGTCGGGCGGCGAGCAGCAGCGCGTCGCGGTGGCCCGTGCCCTGGCCAATCGCCCGGCGCTGGTGCTGGCCGACGAGCCGACCGGCAATCTGGACGAGCGCACCGCCGACGTCGTCCTCGCCGAATTCCTCCGTCTCGTGCGGGGGGAAGGATCCGCAGCCCTGGTCGCCACCCATAATGAACGGCTGGCGCAGAAGATGGACCGCGTCGTCCGCCTGCACGAAGGCCGGCTGGAAGAGGCGTCAGCCCGGTAGCAAGCCTTCGCGCGCGGTCGCGACGATGATTTGGTCGCGCCCCTCGCTCTTGGCGCGCAGCAGCGCGGCGTCGGCGGTGGTGACCATGCGGATGGCGGCGCCATGATCGGGCCAGGCTGCGAGACCGAAGGACGCGGTGATCGGTCCCAACTCCTGGCCGCGATGATCGACCCGCAGGTCGCGGATGCGCTGCTGGATCTGAGCCGAGCGGGTCAATGCCTGTTCCAGCGTGAACCCCGGCATCAGCAGGACGAATTCCTCACCGCCCAGGCGGAAGGCGAAACCCTGTTCGCGCAAAGAGTCGCCCAGCACGGCACCGACCGCCCGCAGCACCGCGTCGCCGGCATCATGGCCATGATTGTCATTGAACCGCTTGAAATGGTCGATGTCGACCATCAGGCAGGAGAGCGGGGCGTGGTTGCGTTCCGCCTCGTCCACCAGCGCCTCGAACATCGCGTCGAAATGGCGGCGGTTGGGCAGGCCGGTCAGTGCGTCGGCCATCGCCATTTCGCGCAGCGCGTCGCGCAGGCGCAGGTTGGCGAGGGCGAGGCCGATATTTTCGGCCAGCATTTCCAGATATTTTTCAGCCCGGTCGAGATGCTCGGCATCCATCGCCTTGGTCTGCTCGAAATAGAGCAGGCCAATGCTCTCGCCCTGGGCGGCGAGCGGGATGCAGATCGTCGGGATCGCGGTCTCGCCTTCCAGATGTTCGCAGGCGATGTCGACCATTTCACCGCGTGGCTTGTGTACCTGGCCGCGGCGTAGTGCCCAGCAGGCCGAGGCCGGGAAGTCACTGCGTGACTGTCTGGGGGAAAGCCAGTCGCACGCCTGCAGCATCATGTTGCGCCGGATATCGTGGATATAGAGGCGGCCGGGGAAGTCGGGCGTGATCTCCGGCGTGAAGCGGCGAACAACCTCGACCAGGTCGGTGGTGTTGTCGCACCCCTGCAATCGCTGGGTCATGCGGGACAACAGGTCCCGCATGGTGCGGTCGACATCGCGCTCCTGCTCCAGGCGCTGTCGCTCCAGGCCATTTTCGCGAAAGATGCGGATCGCCTGGGCCATATCGCCGATCTCGTCCACCTGCGGGAAATCGGGCGGGACTGCCGCGAAATCCTGCGCGGCAAGACGGGTGACGACATCGCTTAGACGCACGACGGGATGCAGGATGCGCTGTTTCAGCACGAAATAGAGTACGCACAGGAACAGCAGGGCGGTGACGCCCAGCATGACTTCCGACATGGTCCGCCACTGGCGCGCCGTATCGGTTGCGCTCTGCACCGCCGTGTCGGTGCGATGGTCCAGCATATATTGGAAACGACCGACCTGAGCGGCAACCCGGTCCAACTCGCGGCCATATTCGTCGCCGAACAAGATGGTGCGGGCTGTCTTGTCGTCGCCCGCCTGCGCCGCCTTGATTGCGACATCCTGTTCGTCGGCCAGGGCATCGGACCATTGGAGGGCCTGGCGCAGCGCGTTCAGCTCATTCTCGTTGGCGCCCGCATCCTTGAGATGGCGGATGCGATCCTCGACCGAACGCAGGGCTTCCTGTTCGCGACGATAGACCACCAGATGGCTGGGGTCGCCGGAAATGACATAGCCGCGCGCCTGTTCGGTCAGGCGATAGACATCCTCCTCCAGCGTGGCGGTGAGCTGATCGAAATTGGCGCGCTGGGCGACGGCGGCGCGCTCGCGCTGCTCGGCCCCCGATGCGAACAGCATCGTCGTGCCGGACGCCAGGGTGAGCAGGACGGTGGCCCCATAGGCCCAGTTGGTGATCGTGGATAAACGCATGATGGCGCCTAACCTAGGTCCGATAGCTTGGCAATTCGTTACGCGAACGACGTCATGGCATTGCCTATTTTGCGGCGAGCGCGGTCAGCCGATCAAGGTCCAGCCCGTTCACCGCAGCCTTGATTTCATCGATATTCGCGGCTGTGCCTTCCGCCTCGATCATGAAGCGGTTGGCGAGGGTGGTCGCATATTTGCCATGGCGGCTGCCCTTGTCCCATTCCTCAGTCACGATGCGGCCGTCGATGGTCTGGGTTCGCTCATAGCCATTGGCTGTTTGCTTGTTCGACTGGATGTTAAGCGCCGCGCCAATCCCGGCAAAGGCGCCGGCGACCGCGATGTCGTTCACCTCAAGCTCGATCTCATCCTCGCCCGCCTGATAACGGGCGCTGGCATGGGTGCCGGCGGACATGCCGCTGCTTTCGATCTCCGTGCGGGTGAAGCGGCCGATCTTCTCAGGCAACAAGGCCTGCAGCACATCGGGCGCGATCGCGGCGGCGTTGCCATTCTTGGTCGCCTCCTCCATCCGCCTGGCGGCTTGCTCCATCTGCTTGCTGGCGGCGTCCATCTTGTCGACATCGATCTTGCCGATGCCGGGTATCACCATTTCGCCACCGGTCTCGTCCGGCCGGGCCTGGCCGCCGAACAGGCCGCTGAACGGCATGGCGAGCAGGCTGGCGAGGATGAAGAGCAGGACGCCCGCAACCAGCGTGACGATGATATAGGGTAGAGCCTTCTGTTCAGGCACCTTCATCAGCCGGGGCAGGCCGAGATAGAGGAGGTAGAGGCCGTAAAGCCCGAGCAGACCGAGCATCCCAAGCCCCGGGATCAGCGAGAAGATGCCGGCCAGCCAGCCTGCGGTCGCCGAATAGGCCGAAATCTTGAACGCCTTGAGCTTGTCGCGCTGGCCGCCGAAACTGGGGGCGAGGAAATTGATGATGATCGCCAGTACCGCAAGGCCGATCAGCGACAGGACATAATGGGCGATGGCCATGCCGATCGCGCCGATCAGCGGCGGGCGCCAGGAAAAGCCAAACAGGCCATGGCCGAAAAGCTGGCCGCCGATCAGCGTGGCAAGCGGCGGGATCGCCGCCAGGATCATGGCATAGCCAGTATAGATTCCGCCGATGCTGGCCGGTTCGGCCTCGATCACCGACCATTCGTCCTTTGGCCGCAGGATGATCGCCTTGGCCCGATCGACGATGCCGGGTGGGGTGGAAACCGGGTTGCTATCCGACATGAGCGTCCTCCCTGTTCTCTGGGGCGATAGGATCAGCAAGCACAGTCCTTGGCAAGCGACAAGTGGTGCTCTTTTGTCCACAGCTTTTCGTAGGCCGGGACTGGCGCGTGAACGCGCGTGTCGTTAGGTTGACGCGATGTCCCATTCTGCCTTCGTACCGCTGCGTATCTTTTCGTCCTTCACCATGCTCGAAGGGGCGATCGACCCCAAGAAGATCGCCAAGCAGGCCAAGGCTCTGGGGTTTCCGGCGGCGGCGATCACCGATCGCAATGGCCTTTATGGTTCGATGGCCTTTTCCGACGGCTGCAAGGGTGAGGGCGTGCAGCCGATCGTCGGCGCCATGCTGGGCGTGGCGCGGCCGGGCCGACCGTCCAATGCGCCGGCGGTGCATGACTGGATCGCCCTTTATGCCCAGGATGCCGGCGGTTACGACAATATCTGCGCGCTCGTCTCTATGGCGCATCTCGACCGGCCGTTGGAGGAAGTGCCGCATGTCACGCTCGACATGTTGGAAGGGCGGACCGACGGCGTGATCGCACTGACGGCCGGCGGGGAAGGGGCGATTGCCCGCCTGTTCGCCGAGGATCAGCCCGACGCCGCGCTCGCCTATGCCGACCGGCTGCAGGCTTTGTTTCCAGATCGGCTCTATGTCGAGATCTGCCGCAGGCTCGATCCGGTCGAGGGCAAGGCGGAGCCGCATCTGCTCGACCTGGCCTATGACCGTAACCTGCCGCTGGTCGCGACGAACCCGACCTGCTTTGCCGAGCCGGAATTCCACGCGGCGCATGACGTGATGCTGTGCATTGCCGATGGCGCCTATGTCGAGACGCCCGATCGCCGTACCAGTTCACCCGACGCTTGGATGAAGCCGGCGGCGGAGATGAAGCGGCTGTTCGAGGATCTGCCCGAAGCGCTGGCCAACACGCTGGTCGTGGCGCAGCGCTGCGCGGTGATGGCGCCCAAGCGCAAGCCGATCCTGCCGAGCCTTGCCGGCGATATCGAGGGTGAGGCGCGGATGTTGCGCGAGCAGGCCAGTGCGGGCCTCGACGCGCGTCTGGAGAAGCTGGACATCACGAGCGATGAGGGGCGCCAGCCCTATCTCGACCGGTTGAAGTTCGAGACCGACATCATCATCCAGATGGGATTTCCTGGGTACTTCCTGATCGTGGCCGACTTCATCAAATGGGCCAAGGATCATGATATTCCGGTCGGACCGGGCCGTGGTTCGGGCGCCGGATCGCTGGTCGCCTGGGCGCTGACCATCACCGATCTCGACCCATTGCAACTGGGCCTGCTGTTCGAGCGCTTCCTGAACCCGGAACGCGTGTCCATGCCCGACTTCGACATCGACTTCTGCGAAACAAGGCGTGGCGAGGTGATCCGCTACGTCCAGCAGAAATATGGCGTCGACCATGTGGCCCAGATCATCACCTTTGGTAAATTGAAGGCGCGCGCCGTGCTGAAGGACACCGGCCGCGTGCTGCAGATGAGCTATGGCCAGGTCGATCGCCTGGCCAAGCTGGTGCCCAACCATCCGACCGATCCCTGGACGCTGGAACGCTCGCTGAACGGCGTCGCCGAGTTCAAGGCGGAATATGACAATGACAATCAGGTCAAGCGCCTGATCGACTATGCGATGAAGCTGGAGGGCTTTCCACGCCACAGCTCCACCCACGCGGCCGGCGTGGTGATCGGCGACCGGCCGCTGAGCCAGTTGGTGCCGCTCTATCGCGATCCGCGATCCGACATGCCGGTGACCCAGTTCGACATGAAGTTCGTCGAGGGCGCGGGCCTGGTCAAGTTCGACTTTCTTGGCCTCAAGACGCTGTCGGTGCTGCAGAAGGCGGTGCAACTGCTCAAGGGACGCGGCGTTACCGTCGATCTCGACACGCTCGCCTGGGATGACACGAAGGTCTATGACCTGCTTCAGCGCGGCGATACGGTCGGCGTGTTCCAGCTGGAATCCGAAGGCATGCGCAAGACTCTGGCCGCCGTGCGCCCGACCAATTTCGGCGACATCATCGCGCTCGTGTCGCTCTACCGCCCTGGCCCGATGGACAATATTCCGATGTTCGGGCGCCGCAAGAATGGCCAGGAAGAGATTGAATATCCACACATCCTGCTGAAACCGATCCTCGAAGAAACCTATGGTATCTTCGTCTATCAGGAACAGGTGATGCAGGCCGCGCAGATATTGGCCGGCTACAGCCTAGGCGACGCCGACCTTCTGCGCCGCGCCATGGGCAAGAAGGTGAAGGCGGAGATGGACGCGCAGCGTTCGCGCTTCGTCGAAGGCTGCGCCAGAAGCGACATCAAACCGGCCAAGGCCAATGAACTGTTCGACTTGATCGACAAGTTCGCCGGCTATGGCTTCAACAAGTCGCACGCCGCCGCCTATGCCCTGCTCGCCTATCAGACGGCGTGGCTCAAGGCGCATTATCCGGCCGAATTCTATGCTGGGTCGATGGCGTTCGATATCCATCTCACGGAAAAACTGACCGTTTTCGTCGACGATATGCGGCGCATGGGGATGACCTGCCTGCCGCCCGACATCAACCGGAGCGAGGCGGACTTCACCGTCGAGGCGGTGCCGTTCGAGGGGGACGATCCACGCCTGGGCTTTGCCGTGCGCTATGCGCTGGGTGGCCTCAAGGGCGTTGGCGAGAAGGCGATGGAGCAACTCGTCGCCGAGCGCGCGGCCAGCGGGCCGTTCAAGAGTCTGGACGATCTGGCCGACCGGATCGAGCCGCGCCTGCTCAACCGGCGCCAGCTTGAAAGCCTGGCCGCTGCCGGCGCGTTCGATACCATCCATGCCGATCGGGCCGGGGTGCATGCCGCCGCCGAAACCATCCTGAGCGTTGCGGCGAGCGCGGCGCAGGCGCGTGAGAGTGGGCAGGGCGGCCTGTTCGGTGATGTCGAGACGCCCCATGCCGATGTCCGCATTCCGCCGCACCAGGCGTGGACCGTGTCGGACCGCATGGCGCAGGAAAAGGATGCCTTCGGCTTCTATTTCTCGGCGCATCCGGTCGATCGTTTCCGTCATCTGGCTGACGCACGCGGCGCAAAAAGCTATGGCGAAATCTGTTCGCAGCCGATGGGCATGCCTAACGCCGAAGGGCGCGTGATGGGCATCATGGCGGCGATGGTCGAGGATGTGCGCTGGCGCGAGACGCGGCGCGGCGCCCGCTATGCCAACGCGACCTTTTCCGACCAGAGTGGCCAGTTCCAGGCGAGCTGTTTCGACGAGGATGCCTGCAAGCAGATCGAGGAAATGGCCCGAGAAGGTGACTGCGCCCTGCTGCATGTCGAACTGGATCGCCTGCCGGGTGAAGAAACGCCGCGAGTTACGGTGCGGCGGGTCGAACCCTTCCGCGAGATTGCCAATGCCTCCCGCATGGAACTGGTGCTCGATGTCGAGGCGCCGGGCGCGATCGAGACGCTGGCGGGCATATTGTCGCGCAGTCGCGGCGGACGCTGCGAAGTCTTCGTGCGGGCGCCGATCGGTGATGGTCAGGCGGCGCGGGTCTTTCTAGGCGACGATTTTACCCTGGGTGCAGATCAGGTCGATGATATCGGCGCAATTCAAGGAATTATCGTTCATAGCTTAAAGCGCATGGAGGCAAAGTCGGACGGCTATCGCGCCCGTAACCGACGTTCCGTGCTGCGCCTGGTCGGATGAGCGTCCTAGAATAACTGCATCTGTGCGCCGGCCGGAGGCCGGAACAGGTCGGCGCGGATGTTGATCCGTTCCTGCCCGAGGCCGGCCTTGCGGCGGGCCTTGGTGAAACGGGTGCGGGTGAGGTCAGCCCAGACGCCCTGGCCCCGCATCCGACTGCCGAAGTCCGGATCATTGTCGCGGCCGCCGCGGATGTCGCGGATCAAGGCCATCACCTTGGCGGCGCGATCGGGATAATGAACGTCCAACCAGGCCCGGAACAGCGGCGCAACCTCATGCGGCAGGCGTACAAGGATATAGTTGACGTCGCGCGCGCCAGCGGTGGCGAGCCGTGCCACCATCTGTTCGATCTCATGGTCGTTGATCGCCGGTATGATTGGCGACATGTTCGCTGACACCGGGATTCCGGCTTCGGCCAGACGAGTGATCGCGGCGATGCGCCGTTCGGGATGGGGCGCGCGTGGCTCCAGCGTCCGGGCGATCCGTGGGTCGAGCGTGGTGACCGAGATCATCACCGCGACCAGATTGTCGCGTGCCAGATCAGCCAACAGGTCGATGTCGCGCACTATGCGATCCGACTTGGTGGTAATGAAGACCGGATGGCGGCATTCCACCATCACTTCCAATATCTGGCGGGTGATGCGCCAATCCTTTTCGATCGGCTGATAGGGGTCGGTATTGGTGCCCATCGCGATCGGCGCGGCTATGTAGCTCCTGCGGGACAATTCACTCCGCAAGAGTGCGGCGGCATCGGGTTTGGCGAACAGCATGGTCTCGAAATCGAGACCGGGAGACAGGTCATGATAAGCATGGGTCGGCCTTGCAAAGCAGTAGATGCACCCATGCTCGCAACCGGCATAAGCATTGATGGACTGGGAAAAGGCGATGTCGGGCGACGCGTTGCGCGAGATGATGGTACGGGGCGTGATCAGCGAGACGCTGGTCCGCAGCTTATGCGCTGGTCCGTCGATCGCCTCGATGGCATCGAGCCAGTCGCCGTCCGCTTCGCGCGCCGCCAGGTTGAACCGCCTGCTGGCCTGATTATGCGTTGCGCCGCGTCCCGAAATGGCTGCCATGGAGCAATAAGAACATATCATGAACTTATTGACAAGGCCGCTTTGGGGGCGTCATGGCTGAACCCTTGAAAACGGGGGAGATATCATGCGTGCTCTTTGGCTGCTTCCGATGCTGATGCTATCCGCGAGCGGAGCGATTGCCGCTACGCCGCCGGCTGATTGCGCCGCCAATCTCGTCTGTGCGAGCCGGCCGCAATCCGTGGTCGAAGCGCTGCAAGGGGCGGGATACAAGGCGGCGCTCACCAAGAACAAGTCGAGCGGCAATCCGATGATCGAGAGCGCGGCAAGCGGCTATAATTTTACGGTCTATTTCTATGGCTGCGAAAAGGCGGCGAACTGCAATTCGCTGCAATTCGCGATCAATTTCGCCGATGATGGCGGCAATACGCCGGAATTGGCCAATAAATGGAACCAGTCCAAACGCTTCATCCAGATGTCGATCGCCGACGACAAGACGCTGGACGTTGCCTACGATGTGAGCACCATCGGAGGGCTGAACCAGGACAATTTCGCCGATGTGGTCGATTGGTGGGCGGTGATGCTGGGTGAGCTGGGCAAGTTCTTCAAGGAAAATCCTGCGCCCACGCTCGAGAAATAGGCGGGATTATCGCTCGGTAAGGCGTGGCATCAGTTCGACGAAGTTACAGGGGCGAAAGCGGCTGTCCAACTGGCTGGCGAGAATGCCGTCCCAAGCATCGCGCACCGCGCCGGTCGAGCCGGGCAGGGCGAAGATATAGGTACCGCGCGCGACACAGGCGGTGGCGCGCGACTGAATGGTCGAGGTGCCGATCGACTGGTAGCTGAGCCATCGGAACAGCTCGCCGAAGCCGGGAATTGGCTTGTCCTGCACCTGGGCCAGCGCTTCGGGCGTGACGTCGCGGCCAGTTACGCCGGTACCACCGGTGGTCAGGATCACGTCGATCTGCGGATCATCGATCCAGGCATGCAGGCGGGCCACGATGGCGCTGCGATCGTCGGTGACGATCAGCCGATCGGCGAGGATATGGCCTGCACCGGTCAGGCGTTCGACAAGCGTGTCGCCGGAGCGATCATCTGCAAGGCTACGGGTATCGGAAACGGTCAGAATGGCGATGCGAACCGGCAGGAATACGCGCGCTTCGTCAATCGGCATCAGTCGGAGCCGCCGGCGATCATCGCCCGACCATCGGCCTTGCTGAGACGCACCAGCTTCACGCCCTTGGCGTTGGGGAAGGTGGGCCACAGGCCCTGCGCCATACCGGTCAGGCAGTCGGCCGTGCCCTTCGCCTGGATCTGGTACATCCAGTAATTGCGCATGACGATGTTCACATAAGCGCGGGTTTCATAATAGGGCAGCGATTCGATGAAGAGCAATGGATCGCCCTTGTCCTTCACCTCGCTGTTCCAGCGTTCCACCGGCAAAGGCCCGGCATTATAGGCGGCCATGACCTTGGGCAGGAGTCCGCCGGTCGCGCTCATGTCGCGCAGCGATTCCAGATATCGCTGGCCATATTCCATATTGGTCGACGGCACGAACAACTGGGATGCGTTGGCCAAGCCCACGTCGCCGGCCGTTCCGGGACGAACCTGCATCAGGCCCCGCGCGCCGGCGCTGGACACCACATCCGAACGGAAGCCGGATTCCTGCAGAGTATGGGCATAGATCAGTGCCGGATCGACGCGCCAGCCGCCATCCGGTCGCCAATCGGGCGCCGGGAAACGCGCAAAGCTGTCGGGCTGCTTACCGGCCGGGCCATTATGGGCCAGCCACAGCTGGGTTTCGGGCAGGCTAAGCGCGCTGGCAAGACGCAGCAGCGCATCATATTGCGCGGTTCCGCCAATCTTGGCCTGATAGCGCAAGGTTTCGTCGGCGCGGCCCAATTCCCCAATGGCGGCCAGCGCGATCGCACTGCGGATATTGGGACTGTCCTTGAGCTGGCGCCATTCGCCATCGCCAAAGCGAGCAGCCATCGGCGCGCCGCCCAGGGGCATGCCGAGCGTCTCGCGTGCCAGCAAGCCGTAGAAGGTCTCGTCCGATCGCGCCGCGACCTTGAGCATATTCTCGACCTTCTCGGCCTCGCCGCAGACCATATAGGCCCGCGATGCCCAATAAGCACCGGCCGCCCGCATATCGTCGTTGGCGGCGAGGGCGGCGACGTTGGCAAAGGCCGGCGCAGCCGCGCGGCAATCATTCTGACGCCATGCGGCCAGGCCGGTGGTCCAGTGCGCCTGCACCGTCCAGTCGCCCCCGGCGCGGGTTTCGAGCGCCTTGGCCGCCAGCCGGCGCGCATTGAGATCATCGCTTTCGATATAATAGGCCCAGGCCACGCGCTGGCGCACCTCGGTCAGGCCTTCGGGGGTCAGGCCGGCCTCGCCGGCGGCGAGCAAGCCTTCCGCGCCGGCGGGATCATCATTCTTCACGAAGGTCTGGATCTGGCCGGACAACGCCTGGGCCAGGATATCGGTCTTGGTGCCGGTGACATATTGGCGGCGCGGAGCAGCGCCGAGCCACACCATCTTCTGCACCTGCGGCAGCGTGGGGAGGATGGTCGCACCGCGCTTTTGCGCCAGGCGCGACAGTTGATCTGCCTTGGGCAACCAAGGCGCCTTGTTGATGAGGTCCAGTAATTCAAACAGTTCGACCCGGGGCGAGCCCTTGGCGAGATACAATTCGGACAGGGCCATTGGACGGAGGGCATCCTGCGCGTCGAGTGCGACGATCATCGCCTTGGCATCGGGCCATTTCTGGTCGCGCAGGGCTGCGAAGATGGCGCTGTAGCGTGCCTTGTCGCCGTCGGACAGGTGCAGGGGCGACGCCGGCGCGGCGCTGGTGGGAATCTGTGGCAGCGTATTGGCCGTTTCGGCATGGGCGGGAGCGCCAAGGGCCGCCGCAAGCGACGTCAGGGCCAGGCAGGATAAACGGGTCGCGGCGCGAATCACGGATGATGTTCCTCGATCAGGCTTTGCAGGGCGTGCCAGCATTCGATCTTCGCAGCCGGCTGTGTCAGCAGCAGGCGGGGATGGAATGTGGCAACGGCGGACACAATGCCGCCGTCATGGTTAAAGGGGTGTAAACCGGACGTGTCGGGCACGGATCCGGTCGGAAGCAGGGCACGGATTGTCCTGTCGCCCAGCAGCAGCAGGCGATGGGGTGCGGCAAGATGGACGTGGAGGCGCATGCGATCGGCAACGGTGGCAAGGTCGCTGGCTTCCACCATGCCGCCGGGCGGGCGGACGGTAAACAGGGATGCCAGCGCGATCGCATCACGGCTGAGGCCGATCGCGCGTAGCATGGCATCGAACAGAACGCCGGCGCGATCCGCGAACAGCGTGCCGGCGCCAGCATCGGCCAGATCCGGCATGTCGGTGATCACCATCAGCGGCGCCCGGGCCGGGCCGGTCGGCAGGATCGGCTGGCCGGGCCAGCGTCGTTCGGGCTGGGCCGAATCCGTGGCAAGCCAGGAAAGAAAGGCGTCGAGCGTCCTGGGCTTGTCGGGAGCGGGCGGCGCGATCGGTGCAGCGGCACCGGCCAAGCCCGGGGACCGCGCAGAAGCCAGCCGCAGCCAGTTCACCGGCGCTTCCGCTACGGCGCCGTCTACCCCCGCCAATGCCCACCACGCCAAATAGGCGTGCGGCATCCCGGCTTCAAAGTCCCGCTCAATTCCCCGCATCATTTGCCCTTGGGCCAGAGGTTGACGCGGGGGTCAAGAATCTTCATCGCGTGAGATGTCAAAACGTTGGAGTAATAAGGCGACTGGATGGACGGGCACGATCCCGCTGGCGCCTTCATGGAGGGATTATGAGCGAACGGGAATCGATGCCCTATGACATCGTCATTGTCGGCGGGGGACCGGCCGGGCTGTCCGCAGCGATCCGGCTGAAGCAACTGGCGAATGATGCGGGGCAGGAACTGGCGGTCTGCGTATTGGAGAAGGGGTCGGAAATCGGCGCCCATATCCTGTCGGGCGCGGTCGTCGATCCCAGGGCGCTGGACGAACTGTTCCCCGAATGGCGCGAGATGGGCTGTTCGCTCGCTGATGTGCCGGTGACCGATAACCAGCATTGGTTGCTGACCAAGGCCGGCAAGATCGCGATGCCGCATATCCTGACCCCCGGCTGGATGCACAATAAGGGCACCTATACCGGTTCGCTGGGTAATCTGTGCCGTTGGCTGGCTGAACAGGCCGAGGGTCTTGGCGTCGAGATATTCCCAGGCTTTGCCGCCGCTGAGATCCTCTACAATGAGGATGGCAGCGTGAAAGGCGTGGCCACCGGCGACATGGGCATCGCCCGCGATGGCGAACGCAAGGGCGACTATCAGCCGGGGCTGGAACTGCACGCCAAATACACCTTCTTTGCCGAAGGCGCGCGCGGCCATCTGACCAAGATCCTCAAGCGCCAGTTTGAACTGGATGCCGATTGCGAGCCGCAGGTCTATGGCCTGGGCATGAAGGAATTGTGGGACATCGATCCTGCCAAGCATCAGCCTGGCCTTGTCATTCATAGTCAGGGATGGCCGTTAACCGACGCATATGGCGGCGGTTTTCTATATCATCAGGCCAATGGACAGGTCGCCCTCGGCTTCGTTGTAGGGCTGGGCTATCGCAATCCGCATCTCTATCCGTTCGAGGAATTCCAGCGCTGGAAGCAGCATCCTGAAATTCGCAAGTTCCTGGAAGGGGGGCGCCGCGTATCCTATGGCGCGCGCGCCATCAACGAGGGCGGTTGGCAGTCGATCCCGAAGCTGGTCTTCCCCGGCGGCGCGTTGATCGGTTGCTCGGCCGGCTTCGTGAACGTGCCGCGCATCAAAGGCAGTCATACCGCCATGAAATCGGGCATGCTGGCGGCAGAGGCGGCGTTCGAGGCCATCCAGAACGAGCGCGCCCGCGATGTGCTGCATGATTATGAGGATCGCCTGCGGTCGAGCTGGATCGCCGACGAACTCAAGCTGGTGAAGAATGCCGAACCGTTGCTGGCGAAGTTCGGCAATACCATCGGCACCTTGCTGGCGGGCATCGATATGTGGATGCGCACGCTCAAGATCGGCCTGCCCTTCACGCTGAAGCACAAGCCGGACAATGAGAAGATCTGGCGCAAGGACCAGTGCGAGAAGATCGCCTATCCCAAGCCCGATGGCGTCATCAGCTTTGACCGTCTGTCCTCGGTGTTCCTGTCGAACACCAATCATGAGGAGGACCAGCCGGTCCATCTGCAGTTGAAGGATCCGTCGATCCCAATTTCCTACAATCTGCCCCTTTATGACGAGCCGGCACAGCGTTACTGTCCGGCTGGCGTTTATGAAGTGGTCGGGCTGGAAGAGGGCGATCCCCGGTTCCAGATCAACGCGCAGAATTGCGTCCATTGCAAAACGTGCGACATCAAAGATCCGACCCAGAATATCAACTGGGTCGTACCCGAGGGCGGCGGAGGACCGAATTATCCGAACATGTAAGCGCCTGATCCCCATTGTCCTGCTGATGTCGCCAGCCATGGCTGGCGCGTCGGTCGATCCCGATACGGCGCTGCATGCTTATGCCCGGGCGCGCTTCGCCGATGGCGAGGGCGCGCTGGGGATTGCGGTGGCAAGCTACCGCGCCGCACTGGCGGACGATCCGGCACGGCTGGAGATTGCGCGCCGCTCCTATGCGCAGGCCCTTGAGAGCGGCGACATGGCGCTGGCCATGCAATCTGCGGCGTTGCTGGATCAGGCCGGCGCGCTGCCGCGGGACGGAACCCTGTTGCGCATTTGCGCCGCGCTAGGCCGCAAGGACTGGGGCGGGGCGCAGCAGTTGACGGACCGGATGGTCGAGGAGGGGAATTTCGCTTTTCTCGCCCCGATCATACGCAGTTGGATTTCGCTGGGCGACCGGCGCTATGCCGCGCCGGTGATCGACGGCAAGGACCGCTTTGGGGCACTGGCTGCCCGCTATCTGGATGAACATGTCGCCCTTCAGGCGATCATGCAGCGAGATATCGCTGGCGCAATTGTCGCGATGCGCCGTGCGGTCGCGTTGCGGAGCTCGGATGATGCCGCCCTGCGCGTGACCTTTGCGGGCCAGTTGGCGGCTCATGGTGAAAGGTCGGCAGCGCTCGACTTCTTGCCGGAAGGCGATGCGCGTTTCGTCAAGGCCCGCACGGATTTGCTGCGGGGCAAAAAGGCTGGGGTGGCGGGTGCGCCGATCAGTCCAGGCCAGGGATTTGGCCGCCTGCTGTCGCGCCTGGCGATCGATATCGCTTCAGACCAGACCGGCGCGGCCCTGGGCATTCGCCTGGCCAGGATCGCAACCTTCGCCGATCCTTCGGGTGCGGAAGCCCATATCGTCGCAGCCCGCCTGCTGGTCGGCGGCGGTTATGCCGCCTACGCCGCGCAAGAAGCGCGGAAAGTGCCGGTCAATGGCTGGTACGGCCGACTGGGCCAGGCCGAACTGATCGATGCGCTCGCGGCTGACGGGAACAAGGACGGCGCGATCGTGCTTGCCCGGGCCTTGGCGGCGACACCGGGGGCGGGTGCGGAGCAACAGGTGCAGTTAGGCCGACTGCTCGCGGATATGGCGGATTATGATGGGGCCGCAGCGGCTTTTCACGCTGCCCAGGCCGACTATGCGCCCGATGTCGTACCTTGGGCACTATTGCTGTTCGAGGGAAGCGCGCTGGAGCAGGGAAAGCGCTGGGATGAGGCCCGCGCTGTACTCGAGCGCGCGGCGAAGATCGCACCGCGCGAACCAGTTGTGCTCAATTATCTTGGCTACGCCCAGATCGAAAGGCGGCAAAATGTGGATGCCGCACTGGAACTGCTGAAAAGGGCGAGTGCGCTCAAGCCGCAGGATGCGTCGATCACGGATTCGCTTGGGTGGGCGCAATTCGTGACCGGCGATGCCAAGGCCGCAGTTCCCGTGCTGGAACGCGCGGCGGCGGGGGCTCCGGCCGATCCCACCATCAACGAGCATCTGGGGGATGCGCTCTGGGTGGTGGGGCGTCGTTATGAGGCGCGCTATGCCTGGCGCGCGGCATTGGCCGTGGCGGAAGGCGCCGCGATCACCCGTCTGGACGCAAAGACCAGAGAAGGCATGAAGCCGGAATATGCCGCTCCATGAGCTCAATATGATAAATTTAATGAGCTTTGATACCCAAATGATTGAAATCGCATATGCCAAGGTCAACCTGGCACTGCATGTCCGGGCGAAACGGCCCGATGGCTTCCATGCCCTGGAAAGCCTGTTCATGTTCGCCGAAGACGGCGATGTGCTTCATGCGCGCGCACGTGAAGATGGTGGTCTGACGCTGGTGATGGATGGGCCATTCGGTAGCCTGCTCGATGCGAATGACGATAATCTCGTGTTGCGCGCCGCCCGATCGCTCCAGATGGCTGCGGGCGTGGGGAGGGGTGCCGACATTTTGCTCGACAAACGCTTGCCGGTGGCATCGGGCATTGGCGGCGGGTCCGCCGATGCCGCTGCCACGCTGCGGTTGCTGGCGCGGCTCTGGGCGATCGATCTGGCTCAAGTCGACCTGCAGGCGATGGCCCTTTCGCTGGGTTCAGACGTGCCGGCCTGCCTTGCGAGCGTGACGCAGATGGTACGAGGGCGGGGAGAGGTGCTGGAGCCGCAGGAGCCGGTCGGCCTGGCGGGACGGCCCCTGTTGCTCGTCAACCCACGGGTGGGGGTTTCGACGGCCGATGTCTTTGCCGGCTGGGACAGGATCGATCGCGGAGCGCTGGATGCCAGCAGCATGGAGGCGCTGGTCCAGGCCGGGCGCAACGACCTTGAGGCACCGGCGCGGGCGCTTGCTCCCGTGATTGGCGACATATTGGCTGCGCTGCGGGGCAGTCAGGCGCGGCTGGCGCGGATGTCGGGCTCGGGCGCGACCTGCTTCGCGCTCTTCGATACGACAGCGGACATGGGCCTGGCGGCAGACAGGCTGCGCCGGGATCATCCAGGCTGGTGGACGATGGAAACGAGGATCAGGACGGTATGAGCGAGGCCTTCACCGAGTTGCACGCGGGCGGGCTCGACCTGCTGATCGTTGCCGATCATGCGTCGGCCCATGTGCCCCCTGATATCGATCTGGGTATCGATCCCACGCTGTTGAGCAATCATGTCGCGATCGATATCGGCGTTGCCGAGGTCAGTCGGCTGCTGGCCGAACAACTGGGCTGCAGCGCCATATTCGGAGGCGTATCGCGTCTGGTGATCGACCTCAATCGCGAGGAAACTGCCCCCGGCCTGCTGCCGGTGATGAGTGACGGCCATTCTATACCCGGCAATCGCGACGCCGATTTGCTGGCACGTCTGATCCGGTTCCATCATCCCTATCATCACCAGGTTGAACATCGGCTTGCCGGCATGACGTCGCCTTTCATCCTGTCAGTGCATAGTTTTACCCCACAACTGGCAAGTGATCCGGAGCAGAAACGGCCTTGGGAGATCGGCATTCTTTACAACGAGGATGATCGCGCCGCGCGCATCGCCATTCCGTTGCTGCAAGCGGCGGGGCTTATGGTCGGCGATCAGCAGCCCTATTCGGGCCAATTGCTCAATGCTACGATGAACCGCCATGCCGAAGCCAACGGTATTCCCTATCTGGGCATAGAGATGCGGCAGGATCTGGTCGCCGATGTCGCCGGGCAACGGCGCTTTGCCGACTTGATCGGTCCGATCGTGCTGGAGTGCCGCAATCGGTTGGCGTGACTGACGGCGGTGGTCACCGGCCAATATGCGATTATACCAGGCTGGGGCATAGGGAGCGTGAGGCATGGCAATGGGAATGATGGGCCGGTTGATCGGATTGGCATGCCTATCCCTTGCGGCATGCAGCGATAAGGGGCGCGATGCAAGCGATGGCCCCAACGCCACAGCCCAAATCGATGATGGCAACGCGGATTGTGCGATCGGCGTTGATGGCGGATGGGCGCATGATTGCCGGATCGATCGCGCCGGCGACTTGCTGACACTGCGCCATCCCGATGGCGGCTTCCGCCGATTGCGGATCGTCACGGACGGGCGCGGACTGGTGTCGGCCGATGGGGCCGAACGTGCGAAACTGACAATCATTGCCGATCGGCGGATCGAGGTGGCGATCGGCCCTGATCGCTATCGATTGCCGGCCACGGTCGCAAACGCCGCACCTTGATGCCGGGGATGGCGATAGTGACGGCGGTGGGGATGCGCGCGGCCGAACAGCACGCCTTTGATGCCGGCGCGGATCCCTATGAGCTGATGGAGGCCGCAGGTGCGGCGGCGGCAGAGATCATCTGGCGGGCGGGTCACCGACGCGACATGTTGCTTATGTGCGGGCCAGGCAACAATGGCGGTGATGGTTTTGTGATTGCGCGGTTACTGGCGGAACGGGGTGTTCCGGTGCGGGTGGCGGCACTGGCGGAAAGCCGGACAATGGCTGCGCAGCGGGCGCGGGCGGCCTGGCCTGGGCCGGTGGAGCCTTTCATGGATGCGAGGCCGGCGAGCCAACTGGTCGATGCGCTGTTCGGAACCGGTCTGACACGCGGACTGGACAATGCGGTGGCCGCACGGCTCGGTGCCTTGGTCGCGCAGGCCAGTCACAGCTATGCGATCGACCTGCCGAGCGGTGTCGGCACGGATGATGGCGCGATATTGTCTCCCCTGCCGCATTTTACCGGCACCATCGCGCTTGGTGCGTTCAAGCCTGCGCATCTACTGCAGCCGGCGGCGGCGCATATGGGATGGCTGGTCTGTGCCGATATCGGGATCGGCGTGCCGGACCGGATTCATGAATTGGCCGCTCCGCACCTTGCCGCGCCGGGGCGCCAACTCCATAAATACAGCCGTGGACTGGTCGCCGTGATCGGCGGCGCTATGCCTGGAGCCAGCATGCTGGCGGCGGCCGCTGCGGCACATGCGGGGGCGGGCATGGTTCGTCGTTATGATGCGCAACCCTGCCCGCTCGGTCCGCTTGCCATCGTCCGGGAGACGCTGGTGGATGCCGGCGCGCTGGCAGATGCCATAGCCGATCCCCGCATCGGCGCATTGCTGATCGGGCCAGGGTTGGGGCGGGATGGCGATGCGCGACGACGGCTCGACGGGGCGCTGGATGCGGGGCGCCCGATGGTCATCGATGCCGACGCGCTATCCTTGCTGGCGGAGGGCGGGCGGATGCGCATACCGGCCGGCGCAATCCTGACGCCGCATGAAGGGGAATTTGTCCGCTTGTTCGGCGATCTGCCCGGCAGCAAGATCGACCGTGCGCTGGCGGCGGCGCAGCAGGTGGCGGGTGTCGTCGTCTACAAGGGCGCGGACAGCATCGTCGCATCGGCCGACGGTCGGGCGGCGGTGACGCGGAGCGGTTCGTCCTGGCTTTCCACCGCCGGCACGGGAGATGTGCTGGCCGGGATAGCGGCTGCTCGCCTGGCTGTTACTGCTGATCCGTTTCGGGCGGCATGCGAGGCGGTATGGCTGCATGGCGAGGCTGCGCGCAGGGCTGGCCCCGCCTTTGTCGCGGATGATTTGCTTGCGCGGCTGCCAGCGGCTATCGGCAGCCGTTGTGAACCAAGATGACAATCTAATCCTCCGCATCGCCGCCAAGGGTGATGGCGTTACCGCCGATGGGCGACATTTCGCGCTGGTGGCGCCCGGTGACCATGTCGCGCCCGACGGTACGGTGCTGCGAGGGCCGCATCATGTCGATGCGCCCTGCATCCATTTTCCTGGTTGCGGTGGCTGTGAACTGCAGCAGCTCGACGAGCCGAGCCTGACGGATTTCGTCACCACCCGCGTCGTTGGTGCGCTGGCCGGGCAGGGTGTGGTCGCAGCGAGGGTGCTGCCCGCCCATATCTCGCCGCCCCAAACCCGTCGCCGGGCTTCGCTGCGTGCTGCGCGGCAGGGCAAGCGGATCACGCTTGGCTTTGCCGAGCAGGGCAGTCATGTGCTCGTCGATCTGGCCATGTGCGAAATACTGGACCCGCGCCTCTTTGCGTTGCTCGCGCCGTTGCGCACCATGCTATTGACCTGCCTGCCCGATAAGCGTGCCGCCCATGTGCGCATGTCGCTTACCGACCAGGGCGTGGACCTGCTGGTGGAAGGGATCAAGATCGAGGGATTGGCCGCCGATGAAGCGCTGGGAGATTTTGCCCGCAATCATGCGCTTGCCCGGCTGACGATCGACCAGGGGGACGGTCTGGAGACGCGATGGGAGCCAGAGCCGGTGACGGTCAGCTTTGGTGGCGTGGCTGTCGGCTTTCCGCCTTATGCCTTCCTGCAGGCGACGCCGGATGGCGAAGAGGCGCTGGTGGCGACGGTGCGTGAGGCGTTGCCGTCGACTGGGGCGGTGGCCGATCTATTCTGCGGCCTGGGTACCTTTGCCCTGGCGATCGGACGCGATCGCCCGGTCTATGCGGCGGAGGGCGCGCGCGATCTGGTCCTGTCCTTGAAGCTCGCGGCCAACCGTGCCCAGCGGCGCATGGCTGCCGATCATCGCGACCTGTTCCGCCGACCGCTGACGCCGGATGAACTAAACCGCTTCACCGCCATCGTCATCGATCCGCCGCGGGCGGGCGCGCGCGAACAGGTGATGCAACTGGCCCAGTCCAGCGTGCCGCTGATCGCCTATGTGTCCTGCAATCCGGGTAGTTTCGCACGGGACGCCGCCCATCTGATTGCAGGCGGCTATGTACTGGAGCGCGTGAAGCCGGTGGGCCAGTTCCGTTGGTCGACCCATGTCGAACTGGTTGGGATATTCCATCGCGCAAAATAGAAATCCCTCGCCGCGGAGGGGGGAGGCGCGGCGGGGGATCTAGGTATATTGGTCCGCAGTCTTGTCACCGGCCGGGACCAGGCACCCTCTCCCAAGGGGAGCGGTGCCCGGGTTAGCCCAGCTTGATGACAGTTGCGCGACGGCGCGCCGGAATCGTTTCGGCATAAAGGCTGGCCATCGGCTCGTCGGAGACTTCGATCGTCGATTCCGACGTAAAGCCATTGAAGCCCGTGCGCATCGCCGCGCCATAGGCGCCCAGCATGCCGATTTCGATATAGTCGCCGACCTTCACGTCAGCCGGGAGCATGAACGGGCCGACCATATGGTCCATGTCGTCGCAGGTCGGGCCATAGAAGGAGAAGCCTTCCAGCTCTTCCTCGCTCTCATCCTCGCGCAGCAGCGCGACGGGGAAGCGCCAGCCGATATGCGCAGCATCGAACAGCGCGCCATAGGCGCCGTCGTTGATGTAGAGTTCGGTCCCGCGACGGCGTTCGACGCGCACGATGATCGAGCTATATTCGGCCGACAGCGCGCGGCCGGGCTCGCACCACAGTTCCGACGAATAGCTGACCGGCAGGCTCTCGAAACCGCGATGGATCGCCTCGAAATAATTTTCGAGCGCGACCGGCTCCATGCCCGGATAGATGGACGGAAAGCCGCCGCCGACATCGATGATGTCGACCGTGACGGCCGCGTCCACGATCGCGGCGCGCACGCGTTCGATCGCATCGCTATAGGCCTGGGGGCTCATCGCCTGGCTGCCGACATGGAAGCAAATGCCCAGTGCGTCGGCCGCCTGGCGGGTGGCCATCAGCAGTTCGCGGGTTTCGCCCAGTTCGGCGCCGAACTTCGACGCGAGGCTGAGTTCCGAATGTTCGGATGAGACGCGCAGACGCACGCACAGCTCCAGATCGGTCGCGTCGCCCGTAGCGCGCATGATCTTTTCCAGCTCCTCGATCGTGTCGAGCGAGAAGGTGCGCACGCCATATTCATGATAAGCCAGCGCGATCGCTTCCTCGGCCTTGACCGGGTGCATGAAGCAGAGCTTGACATCATCTTCACCAGCCAGCGTCTCGGCAACCAGGCGCACTTCCGCGATCGAGGCCACGTCGAAATGCGTGATGCCCGATGCGTATAGCGTGCGGATCAGATCAGGAGACGGGTTCGCCTTGACCGCATAGAGCGAGCGGCCCGGAAACTTCTCCGTAAAGAAGCGGGCGGCCCGAGCGGCGGCTTCGGGGCGAATCAGCGTTACCGGTGCTGCCGGTGTGAGGGTGGTCGCTACCCCCAGCGCGCTAGGATGCTTGTGCAATTCAAGGGACCTCCAGTGTAGTTCAGGGCGAAAAGCTGCCTTGCGGTGGAAGTCCCATGGGGCAGCGGACGGTCGATATATGCGGAGGGGTCCCCCCTGTAAAGCGCACATCTCAATTTTGTTGCGCAGCCTGCTACGAAACGTGCGTGAGCTTGGGTGGAGTGTTGAAAAGAAACGAGATTTCGGTCGGGCGGAAGATACTTTCCGCCCGATTAACGCCTGCAAACAGGGTTCGGCCGATCAAACTCAGGATAGCCGGGTCTTAAAATCGTCATATGAAAAGGATCGGATTTCCGTGAGTTGATCGGATTCGGAATTCCACAGCCAGATGGCGGGCAGGGGCACGCCGTTGAAGGTATTGGTCTTGACCATCGAATAATGGGCCTGATCCAGGAAGGCGATGCGGGCGCCCGGTTCGGCGCCGCCGGGGATACGATAATCGCCGATGATGTCGCCTGCCAAGCAGGACGGGCCGCCAAGCCGCGTGACGGGGCCTTCCTCCGGCTCATGCAGCATGGCGGGGCGATAAGGCGCCTCGATCACGTCGGGCATGTGGCATGTGGCGGAAATGTCGGTGATCGCGACGGGCATGCCATTGTCGATCACGTCGAGTATCTCGCCCACCAGGATACCGGCGTCGAGCGCCATCGCCTCGCCCGGTTCGATGTAGAGTTCAAGGCCGGTCTGCGCCTTGATCCGCTGAAGGAAGGCGATCAGGTCGTCGATCTGGTAATCGGCGCGGGTGACATGGTGGCCACCGCCGAAGTTCAGCCATTTGAGGCCGCCGACATGGGGCATCACATGCGGCTCGATCGCCGCCCAGGTGCGCTCCAGCGGCAGGAAATCCTGTTCGCACAGATTGTGGATGTGGAGGCCGTCGACTCCGTCCAGATGTTCGGCGCGCAGTTGGTTGACCGGGAAACCTAGGCGGCTGTGCGGCTGTGACGGGTCATATTTAGGCACCTCACCCTCGGGGTGAAGCGGATTGAGGCGCAGGCCGATGTCGAAGATGCGGCCGTCAGCGCGGGCGGCATCGATCACCGGCTTCATCCGGGCGATCTGGCCGGGGCTGTTGAAGATCACATGGTCGGAAATCTTGAGGATATCGGCGAGATCGTCGGGCTTGTAGGCGGCGCAATAGGTCGCGACCTCGCCCCGATATTCCTCGCGGCCGAGGCGCGCTTCGTAGATGCCCGAGGCGCAGACGCCGTCGAGATATTCGCCCAGCACGGGACCGAGCGACCACATGGAAAAGGCCTTGAGCGCGCCCAGCACCTTGATGCCGGCCCGGTCGCCGATGGCGCGCAGCACCAACAGGTTGCGCCGTACCGCCGCCTCATCGACGACGAAGGCGGGCGAGGGGACGCGATACAGATCGAAACGGGCGAAAGCGGCGGGATCGCCGGCGCGGGTTTCCATGAAATAATGACTCCGTCATTGCGAGCGCAGCGAAGCAATCCAAAGGGGACGCCATTGGATTGCTTCGCTACGCTCGCAATGACGATTTATTCCACGGTACGGGCGCTTAGAAGGCCAGCGGCGCGTCCAGTTCCTTCACCTGCCAGGGCAGGCCATGCTTGTTCAGCATGTCCATGAAGGGATCGGGATCGAACTGCTCGATGTTGAACACGCCGTCTCCCTTCCAGGCGCCGGTCAGCATCATGGCGGCGCCGATCATCGCCGGCACGCCGGTGGTGTAGCTGACAGCCTGGTTGCCGGTTTCGGCATAGGCGTCCTCATGGTCGCAGACCTGATAGATATAGACGGTCTTTTCCTGACCATCCTTCTGGCCGGTCGCGATGTCGCCGATATTGGTCTTGCCCTTGGTGGTCGAACCCAGGCTCGACGGTTCGGGCAGAACGGCCTTCAGGAACTGGAGCGGAATGATTTCCTGGCCATTATAGATGACCGGATCGATCCGGGTCATGCCGACATTCTGCAGCACTTCGAGATGCTTGAGATAGGCGTCGCCGAAGGTCATCCAGAAGCGGATGCGCTTGATCTCGGGATAGTGGGTGGCGAGGCTTTCCAGTTCCTCATGATACATGAGGTACATATTCTTTTCGCCGACCTGATCGAAGTCGAACACCTGCTTGTGGCTCAAGGCCGGGCCTTCGACCCATTCGCCGTTCAGCCAGTGGCGCGACGGGGCGGTCACTTCGCGGATGTTGATTTCCGGATTGAAGTTGGTGGCGAAATGCTGGCCATGATCGCCGCCATTGCAGTCGAGAATGTCGAGCGTGTCGATCGTGTCGAGCAGATGCTTCTTGATGTAGCTGGCGAACACGCTGGTGACGCCCGGATCGAAACCCGAACCCAGCAGCGCCATGATGCCGGCTTCCTTGAAGCGCTCCTGATAGGCCCACTGCCAGCTATATTCGAACTTGGCGGTGTCGCGCGGTTCGTAATTGGCGGTGTCGAGATAGTCGGTCTTGGTTGCGAGGCACGCGTCCATGATCGCCAGATCCTGATAGGGAAGGGCGAGGTTCACGACCAGCTTGGGCTGGACCTTCTGGATGAGGGCGATGGTCTCTTCGACATTGTCGGCGTCGACCTGGGCCACGTCGATATCCACGCCGACCAGCTTCTTGACCGATTCGGCGACCTTCTCGCAGCTGACGATGCGGCGGCTGGCCAGCGTGATGTGGCTGAAAATATCAGGGTTCATCGCCATCTTGTGGACCGCGACAGACCCGACGCCGCCTGCGCCGATGACCAGAACCTTGCTCAATTCAACTGCTCCATAACTGTGGTCGCGCCGGACGCGCGAAAGCGCCCATATAGGGACGTCGCGTGACAGCGCAAAGTCAGAGTGTCGCTTAGCTGACCAGACGCTTCAATCCCTCGACCGTATCGGCCTCCGCTGCCGGCTTGTCCTTGCGGATGCGGGCGATGCGGGGGAAGCGCATGGCGAGGCCGGACTTGTGGCGCTTGCTGTCATGGATGCTGTCGAACGCGACTTCCAGCACCAGCGTCTTTTCGACTTCGCGGACAGGGCCGAAGCGGTTCACCGTATTGCCCCGGACAAAGCGGTCGAGCCATTTCAGTTCCTCGTCGGTGAAGCCGCTATAGGCCTTGCCCACCGGCAGCAATTCGCCATCCGCCGTCCAGCAGCCGAACGTATAGTCCGAATAGAAGGAGGAGCGTTTGCCATGGCCGCGCTGGGCATACATCATGACGCAATCGGCGGTCAGCGGATCGCGCTTCCATTTGTACCAGAGCGCTGCCTTGCGTCCGGCGACATAGGGGCTGTCGCGGCGCTTGAGCATGACGCCCTCGATCGCCGCGTCGCGGGCGCCGGCGCGGATGTCGGCCAGCGCCGCGAAATCGGGCGTGTCGATGACGGCGGACAAGTCGAACTGGTCGGGGTTTAATTGGGCCGTATAGGCTTCAAGCCGGGCGCGGCGGTCAGTCCAGGGCAGGGCGCGCAGGTCGTCGTCGCCTTCGATCAACAGGTCGTACAGGCGGACGAAGGCGGGGTAATCGGCCATCATCTTCGCGCTGACCGCCTTGCGGCCGAGCCGTTGTTGCAGGGCGTTGAAGCTGGCGGCCTCGCCCCCCTGAAACTCACCTTTCACCAGCAATTCGCCGTCCAGCACGGCGTGGCCGGTGAAGGCCTGCGCGATTTCGGGGAAGCTGCCCGTGATGTCGTCACCCGCGCGGCTGTAGAGGCGGGTTTCGCCCCCATGTTTTGGGCCGGTACCGACGATCTGGATGCGAATCCCGTCCCATTTCCACTCGGCGGCATAGTCGGCGAGGTCGACGCTGTCGACCTCGAGCGGCTGGGCGAGCATGAAGGGACGGAAATAGGGCGTGCCCTCCGGGTCAGGTCGGGCGCTGCGGCCTTCGGCCCAGTCGAACAGGGCGGTGTAGGGCGGAGCAAGGGCGTGCCAGACCTGTTCGACATCGTCGACATCGAGGCCGAAGGCCTGGGCGAATCCGGTCTTTGCGAGGCGGGCGGAGATGCCTACTCGCAGTCCGCCGGTGGCAAGCTTCAACAGGGCGAAGCGGCCGGATGCGTCGAGATGGTCCATCATCTGCGCCAGTGCATCGGGCGCGGTGGCGCGGTTGATAGTGTGGAGGCGGTCGATGACGGCGGACAGGCTGAGCGAGCCGTCGTCCAGTTCGGCCAGTTCATCATGGGCGCGGGGCCAGAGCAGGGCGACGGTTTCGGCCAGGTCGCCGACATAATCGCGGCTCATCTCGAACAGCACGGGATCGGTGCGGGCGCGGATCATCTCGCCGATGGCCGACGCCTTCACCGCCTTGAGGTCGAGATTGCCGGTCAGCGCGGCGAGCGCCCAACCCCGGTCGGGATCGGGGGCTTCGCGCATATAGGCGGCGATCAGCGCCAATTTGCCGTTGCGCGAGCGGGTATAGACGAGGCCGTCGAGGAGCTGGGAAAATTGCCTCATGGATCAATCCCAATCACCGTTCGGGCTGAGCGAAGTCGAAGCCCAGCGCAGAGCGAAGCCAAGTGGCTTCGACTTCGCTCAGCCAGACCCTTCGACAGGCTCAGGGCGAACGGGTTAGATAGCATCACCCTTCCTCCTCATCCTCGCGGCCCACGAGCGCGAGTGCGCGGGCGCGATATTGGTGGGTCATGCACCAGTGGAGCAGGGCTTCCTCGCGGCCGTGGGTGATCCAGGTCTCGCTCGGCGCGATTTCGCGGATCGTGTCGGTCAACTCGTCCCAGTCGGCATGGTCGGAAATGACCAAAGGCAGTTCGACATTGCGCTGCCGGGCGCGCTGGCGCACCCGCATCCAGCCTGACGCCATGGCGGCAATCGGGTCGGGCAGGCGGCGGCTCCAGCGATCGTTGAGGGCGGAGGGCGGCGCCAGCACGATCGCGCCGCGCATATCCTTCGCCGGCACGCCAGTCGCGCCGCGCAACTTCCCCATGTCGACGCCGAAATCCGCGTAGAGCGCGCACATGCGTTCGAGCGCGCCATGGATATAGATTGGGTCATGATGGCCGCGCGCGCGCAATTCGCAGATCACCCGCTGCGCCTTGCCCAGCGCATAGGCGCCGACCAGCACGCAGCGATCGGGACTGGCATGAAGCGCATGGAGCAGCCGGTCCATTTCGCTGCCGGTGTCGGGATGGCGGAAGACGGGCAGGCCGAAGGTCGCCTCGGTCACGAAGATGTCGCAGGGAACCGGCTCGAACGGCAGGCAGGTCGGGTCGGGGCGCCGCTTGTAATCGCCGGTCACCACCACCCGCTCGCCGGCATGGTCCAGGATGATCTGCGCCGATCCCAGCACATGGCCGGCGGGGACATAGCAGATGGTGACGCCGCCCAGCCTGATCTCCTCACCATAGCCGACCGCCGTGCCGCTGGCCGTGCCATAGCGCAGCGCCATGATCGCCAGCGTTTCCCGCGTGGCCCAGACATGGCCGTGGCCGCCACGCGCATGGTCGGCATGCCCATGGGTGACGAGCGCGCGTTCCTGCGGCTGCGAGGGGTCGATCCACGCATCGGCGGGGCGGACATAGATGCCGGTGGGGTGGGGTTCGATCCAGTGCGCCATCAGGTGCAGAAGATGGGAGAGGCGGTCCCGGTTCCGCAAGGGCCGTCATCATGGCGTAACCCAGCGGTCATGCGCACGACACGCGCCTGCCCTATCGGCCGACCGAACGACCCGGCAGCGAGGAGTGAGCCCATGGCCGCATCGGCCCACAAGAAAGTCACCAACGCGGTGCATCGTCACCGCCATCTGTCGAAGCAGGGGCTGCTGGAACGCGCCTTCACCTTCGCCTTCCGTGGCCTGGTCTATGCCCAGATCTGGGAAGACCCGGCGGTCGACATGGAAGCGCTGGCGATCACGCCCGACAGCCACGTGGTGACGATCGCGTCGGGCGGCTGCAATGTCCTCTCCTATCTGACCGCTGATCCGGCGAAGATCACGGCGGTCGACCTCAACACCGCCCATATCGCGCTCAATCGGCTGAAGCTGATGGCGGCGCAGACGCTGCCCGATCATGCTGCCTTCCATCGCTTCTTCGCGCGGGCCGACGACAAGGCGAACATTGCCGCCTATCGCGCGGTCGTGGCGCCGCATCTGGATGAGGCGACGCGCCGCTATTGGGAAGGGCGCGACATGATCGGTCGCCGCCGCATCGGTGGCTTTGCGCGTGGTATCTACAGGCATGGCCTGCTCGGCCGCTTCATCGGCGCGGCGCATTTGCTGGCGCGCCTGCATGGCGTGAACCCCAAGCGGATGCTGGACGCACAGAGCCGTGAAGAACAGCTTGCGATCTTCGAGCGCGAACTGGCGCCGATCTTCGACAAGGGCTTTGTCCGCTGGTTGACCAGCCAGCCCGCCTCGCTCTTTGGCCTTGGCATCCCACCCGCCCAGTTCGAGGCGCTCGCCGGCGACGACCGGATGGATAGCGTGCTCAAGACGCGCCTGAAGAAGCTGGCCTGCGACTTCGACCTTCAGGACAATTATTTCGCCGTTCAGGCTTTTGGGCGGGGCTATGCAGGCGGCGAGGGGCCGTTGCCCCCCTATCTGCAGGCGGCCAATCATCGGGCGGTGCGCGATCGGGCCGAGCGGGTCGATGTCCGGCATATCAACTTCACCGATTTCCTTGCCAACCAGCTAGCGGCATCGTGCGATCGCTACATCCTGCTCGATGCGCAGGATTGGATGGATGACGAGCAACTGAACGCGCTCTGGGCGCAGATCACGCGGACGGCCAAGCCCGGCGCCCGCGTGCTGTTCCGCACCGCCGGCGAACCGAGCATCCTGCCCGGCCGGGTCGCCGACGATGTGCTGGCCCATTGGGACTATCGGGCCGAAGCCTCGCGCGACTATACGGCCCGCGACCGGTCTGCCATCTATGGCGGCGTGCATCTCTATGTGCTGAAGGGCGCCGACGCATGAGCGGCCATGGGCAGTTGATGGACGGGGTCTATCGCTACCAGCGGCACATATATGACCTGACCCGCAAATATTATCTTCTGGGCCGCGACGGGCTGATCGCCGATCTCGATCCGCCTGCCGGCGGCGCGGTGCTGGAGATTGGCTGTGGTACCGGCCGCAACCTGATCGCGGTCGGCAAGGCCTGGCCGAAGGCGCAACTCTATGGTGTCGACATCAGCGATGCGATGCTGGATACGGCGCGCGCTTCGGTAGCGAAGGCGGGCATGGCGGATCAGGTGACATTGGCGCAGGGCGATGCCTGCGGTTTCGATCCGCAGGCGCTGTTCGGGCGGGCGAGTTTCGAACGGGTGTTCATCAGCTATGCGCTGTCGATGATCCCCGAATGGGAGATGGCGCTGGTCCAGGCCGCACGCTGCGTGGCGCCGGGCGGCAAGCTGGAGATCGTGGATTTCGGCCAGCAGGACGAACTGCCAGCGCTCTGGAGACGGGCGCTGTTCGGCTGGTTGGCACGCTTTCACGTGGCACCGCGGCGCGAACTTAATGGCGCGATCAACCGGCTGGCGCAGGATATGGGCGGCTTTCCCCACGTCCGGACATTGTACAAGGGCTATGCCGTGCGCGGCGGCCTGATCAGGGTTTGAATATCCCGGACCTTGTCGGCTGGAGAAGAGGATGCGCGTGAGCGCAAGGTGCTGCCGCAGCTCTTAAGATTTCATCAAATATTGTCTTGCATTCAATGTCTCATCACTTGGGGCAGGGGGTGTGGTCATGAGTGGGAAGCTATTCCTTTTACTCGGCGTATTGGGCGTCGGCGGATATGCCATAGTTAATCATACTCCGGGCGATCCAACGCTCTTCCCGCTGCCCAAGGAAAAGGTCGTCGCCATGCTGGCCGAGGGCCGCACGACGATGCCGCGCCGGGATGGCGATGGCGAGATCAAGATATGGAGCAGCGGCACTTCGATGAAGGGCGTCACGCTGAACATGCAATATGCCAGCTGGGCACCGATGTTGAGCTGCGAAGCGATCGTCACGTCGGTCACGCCCGAGGAAAGCCGGGTCGTCACCGATTGCGGCGGTGGCGACAGCACATCGGCCATCGCCAATACGCAGGACCAGCTGCGCGCGCCGATGTTCGAGGAGCATGTCCAGGCGACCTTGCGCGGGCGTCCGTTCGATCGGGCGTCGGTCGACGCCAAGGAAACGGCCATCGCCATGGGCAATCTGGGCGGGATGCAGCGGGAGGCGCTGAAGCGATCCGACGAGATGCAGCGGATGACGGCGAACGCCCACTGATCGGGACGGGAGCCGCGAGCGGTGGCGATCGTCAAATATGGCATGCTCTTGCTGGCTCTGGGCGGGATCTATGCCGCCCAGCCGCAGCAATCGGGGCCGCAATCGGCGACATTTCCGGTCTCGGCGTCCATCGCAAAGGCACGGCTGCAATCTGCACATCGCGTGGTCGAAGGGACGGGACTTGGCAGCCTGACGCTGCAAAGCATGGGAGCTGATGGTAAAGCCGCCTTGGTCGGCATCACCCGCGCAGGGCAGGTCCGCGCCATCCTCTGCCGGGTCATGATCGAAGCCGAGGGAGCGGACCAGTCGCGCGCCACGGTGGACTGTGCACAACCCCACGGGAAGTATGATCCGGCCCGCGCCGTAGCCGTCAAGGCGATGACCATCGTCGTCGCCGAGCATGTCGCCGCCAGCGTGGCGCAGAGGCCCTATGACATCGATACCGTCGCCAACCGGATGATGGTGCTGGTGGCGGGCAATGTCGTGCTGGCCAGGGCCGCGATGGGACAGAAGCCGGAATGAGGCCGCAGCTCAAGCCGGGTCGTAGATGCGGATGATCCAGCTCACATAATAGACAAGATAGGCCGCCGCGAAGAGGAGGTGAAAGCGCGCGTTGCGCGTCCAGATCGCGATCAGCGAAAGCAGGATGGTGATCGCGATGCGCACCGGATATTCCGGGCCGAGCGAGGCGATATAGCCATGCCCCTTGAGCCCGCTGTCGATCAGGTCGGCGATCATGGTGGCGATGAACAGGCCGAAGAACCAGCCGCGTCGGGACAGGAAATAATCCTGATAGCCGGAATATTCGTCAAGCTGATCGGGGAAGAGCAGATTGGCAAGCAAGGCAAAGAGAAAGGCATAGCCCAGGACGAACAGGAACAGCTCGAAGCGCCAGCGGGGCAGGCCTTCCAGTGCCAATTCCCACCACCAAAAATGAATCGAGGTGATGAGGATGATCGCCACCCAGATGAGGTGGACCGGATAGACCTTCACCTTGCCGGGATGCTGGACCAGGCGGGCGACGCCGTTGAGCAGCCGGGTCAGCGACAGGCCCAGGACAATGCCGATCAGCACCCGGATATGGAGGTAGACCTCATGGCTCATCACCGGATCAGGCGATGAGCCGGGCATGATCGCTTAGGCCGCCTGGCGCTCGGCCAGTTCCAGTTCCAGCCGGTCCCAGATCTCGACCAGTGCCGACACCAGGTCACGCATCATGTCTTCACTATGGGCCGGGCCGGGGGTGAAGCGCAGTCGTTCCGTGCCGCGTGGCACGGTCGGATAATTGATCGGCTGCACATAGGCGCCATATTCGGCGAGCAATATGTCGCTGATCCGCTTGGCCTTGACCGGATCGCCCACCATCAGCGGTACGATATGGGTGACCGAGTTCATCACCGGCAGGCCGGCGTCCCGCATCAATTGCTTGAGCTTGGCGGCCGAGGCCTGCTGGCCTTGGCGCTCTTCGCTCGACGCCTTGAGGTGGCGGACGCTGGCCAGCACGCCGGCGACCAGCACGGGCGAGAGCGAGGTGGTGAAGATGAAGCCGGGCGCATAGCTGCGGATCACGTCGACGATCATCTGGTCGGCCGCGATATAGCCGCCCATGACGCCGAACGCCTTGCCCAGCGTGCCTTCGATGATGGTCAGGCGATCGGCGACATCGTCGCGCTCCGAAATGCCGCCGCCGCGCGCGCCATACATGCCCACGGCATGGACTTCGTCGAGATAGGTGAGGGCGTTGAACTCGTCGGCCAGGTCGCAGATTTCCGCGATCGGCGCGACGTCGCCGTCCATCGAATAGACGCTTTCAAAGGCGATCAGCTTGGGCGCCTCGGGGTCTTCGGCGGCGAGCAGTTCGCGCAGATGATCGAGGTCATTGTGGCGGAAGACGCGCTTTTCGCAGCCCGAATTGCGGATGCCCGCGATCATCGAGGCGTGATTGAGCTCGTCCGAGAAGATGATGCAGCCCGGCAGCAGCTTGGCCAGGGTCGAGAGCGTCGCTTCGTTCGAGACATAGCCCGAGGTGAAGAGCAGGGCCGCTTCCTTGCCATGCAGGTCGGCCAGTTCGCCTTCCAGATCGACATGATAATGGGTGTTGCCGCCGATATTGCGGGTGCCGCCGGAGCCGGCGCCGACATCATGGAGCGCTTCCTCCATCGCGGCGACCACCTTGGGGTGCTGGCCCATGGCGAGATAGTCGTTCGAGCACCAGACAGTGATCGGCTTCGGGCCATTATGGCCATGGAAGCAGCGGGCGTTGGGGAAGGCCCCCTTGTTGCGCAGGATGTCGATGAACACGCGATAGCGGCCCTCGCTGTGGAGCCGGTCGATCGCCTGCGAAAAGATGTGTTTGTAGTTCACTACGCCGTTCTTCCCGTTGCTCGCGCGCCGGTTTTTATGGTCGCGCCATCCTCTTCCTGAGGCTGGCATTTACCTGCGCGGGCGTGCCATTACCAGCGATAACCGCTCGCAACGATACGCGAAATTCCCTATCACTGTGATTGACTTGCTTTGCCATTGGACAAATGGCCTACCCCTGGGGTCAGAGGGCGTCGATCCGATCCAGCCCATAGCCGGCCAGCGCATCGCGCAGCGCTTCGACCGTGTCATCGACGCGGGTGAAGACCGCGACGCCGGGTGAAGGGGCGTCCGGCCAGGGCTGTCCCTGCGTCAGGAAGGCGATGCGCCGGGCGATCCCCTCGCCACCGTGAACAAAGCCGATCGGATGTGGTGCAGCGGCGGCAAGTTCCTGTTCCACCAGCGGAAAATGGGTGCAGGCAAGAACGACCATGTCCATCCGGTCGCCACCTGGCTGATCGATCAGGCCAGCCAGCGCGTCGCGGGCAACGGCAGGATCGAGCGTTTCGCTGCGCAGCTTTGCTTCGGCCAGTTGCACCAGCGCGGCGCTGCCATGGCGCAGCACGGTGCAGTCGGCGCCATGTTCGGCGGCGAGCCGGTCGACATAGGGCTGGCGCACGGTCGCGTCGGTGCCGAGCACGCCGAACACCCGGCTTTTCGACAGCAATGCGGCGGGCTTGATCGCCGGGACGGTACCGACGACCGGGATGTCGAGCGCAGCGCGGACATGGGGGAGGGCGATGGTCGAGGCGGTGTTGCAGGCGATGACGGCGAGCCGTGGTCGATAACGTTCGACCAGCCGGCCGAGCAGCGCGGGTACGCGCGCGGCGATTTCCGCCTCGCTCTTGGTACCATAAGGGAATCCGGCGCTATCGGCGGCATAGACGACCGGGGCGGTCGGCAATGCGGCGCGCGCGGGCGCCAGGATGGAGAGGCCCCCTACGCCGGAATCGAAGAAAAGGATGGGAGCGTCTGGTGCGACCGTCATGCGCGCCTGTGTCGCCACATGGGGCGGGAGTGTCAACGTTTGGCGCTTGCAAAGCGGCCTGGCCGCTGCCACCTCGCCGGCCGATCGAAGGAGATGATGATGACGCAGCCCAGCATGAAACAGAAGATGATCGCGGGCGAACCCTATCATGCGAGCGACCCGGAAATCATCGCGGACCAGTTGGCGGCGGCGGAATGGATGCGCCGTTTTAACGCTACCCTGCCGCCCGAGCGCGAGGCACTGCTGCGCGAAAGGCTGGGCGCGTTGGGCGCGGGATCAACGATCCGGCCACCCTTCCACTGCGACTATGGTTTCAACATCTTCCTGGGCGCGGGCGTGTTCCTGAACTTCAATTGCGTCATCCTGGACGTGGTGCCGGTGACGATCGGCGATGGCACGCAGATCGGCACCGGGGTGCAGATATTGACCGCCGATCATCCGCGCGATCCGGGCGAGCGCGCCACCGGCATCGAATGGGGCGTGCCGATCACCATCGGCCGCAATGTGTGGATTGGCGGCGGCGCGATCATCCTGCCCGGCGTCACGATCGGCGACGACGCATTGATCGGCGCGGGCAGCGTGGTGACGCGCGACGTGCCGGCGGGCGCGACCGTGGTCGGCAATCCGGCGCGGGCGCGGTAAACCGATACAGACCATTGCCCCGCGCGTCTGTCACGCTATGGTCGCGCGCAACAATCAGAACAGGCCGGCCGATTGCATCGGCTGTCCTGTTCTGGTCTTTTGATTTACCGCGTTTTCCGAGTCAGCAGCTGTTCCACCTGCTTCGAAAACACTTTATCGGCGAATTTCATGACACCTCCCTGGCTGCTTCCCGCTTTTGTCCTGGTGCTGGGCTATCTGCTCGGCTCGATCCCCTTTGGCCTGCTGCTGACGCGCTTTACCGGCGCTGGCGACCTGCGCCAGATCGGGTCGGGCAATATCGGCGCGACCAATGTGCTGCGCACCGGGCGCAAGGGGCTGGCGGCGGCGACCCTGCTGCTCGACCTGCTCAAGGGTGCGGCGGCGGTGCTGATCGGCGCGGCGCTGGTGGATGGTGGCGGGCCGATGGCCGGCGCCATGGCATTCATCGGCCATTGCTACCCGGTCTGGCTGCGCTTTGCCGGGGGCAAGGGCGTGGCAACCATGATGGGCGTGGTGACGGCGTTGTACTGGCCGGCTGGCATCGTCTTTGCTGTCGTGTGGCTGGGTGCGCTGTTCGGCACCAAATGGTCGTCGGTGGGCGGCATGTCGGCGGCGGTCAGCGCGCCGGTGGCCATGTATGCCTTCGGCCGTATCGAGCTGGTCCCGGTCAACCTGGCGCTTGCGCTGATCGTGCTGTGGCGGCACCGCGCCAATATCGCCCGACTGATGAAGGGCGAAGAGCCCAAGGTCGGCAGTTCCAAACAGAAAGCCGCCACCGAGTGAGCGGGCAGGAGCGGTTCGACCGTCTCCGCCTGATCCGATCCCCCCGGATCGGCCCCGTCAGCTACCGCCAGTTGCTCGCCCGCTTCGGCAGCGCGGCCGAGGCGCTGCGCGCCATTCCCATGCTCGCCGCGCGCGGCGGGGGCGAGGCGCGGGTGGCCGATGCGGGGGCGGTCGAGCGCGAAATTGCCGCCACCCGTGCGGCTGGCGCTCGCTATCTGCTGATGGGTGATGCCGACTATCCCGCGCTGCTGGCGGAAATGGAGGGTGCGCCCCCCGCACTCATCATTCGGGGGGATGCTGCGATCGCGGCGCGGCCCTGCATCGCCATGGTCGGCGCGCGCAATGCTTCGGCTGCCGCCTGCCGCTTTGCCCGGATATTGGCCCAGCAACTGGGCGAACGCGGCACGGTGGTCGTGTCCGGCCTGGCGCGTGGCATCGATACCGAGGCACATCGCGGATCGATCGACAGCGGCACGATCGGCGTGATTGCGAGCGGCATCGATATCGGCTTCCCGCCCGAAAATGCCGCCTTGCAGGCGGATGTGGCACAGCGCGGTCTGCTGGTGACCGAACATCCGCCCGGCACCCAGCCGCTGGCCCGCCATTTCCCCGCGCGCAACCGGATCATCGCCGGACTGGCGCTGGGCACGGTGGTGGTGGAGGCGGCGCCCAAGTCCGGGTCGCTGATCACCGCAAGGCTGGCGACCGAGGCGGGGCGCGAGGTGATGGCGGTACCCGGATCGCCGCTCGACCCGCGTGCCCAGGGCTGCAACCTGCTGATCCGCGAGGGGGCGACGCTGGTGCAGAATGCGGACGATATATTGGAGGCGGTCGGCGGGCTTGATCCTCGGATGGTGCGGCAGGGGAGTTTCGACTTCATCGGCCAGCCGGTGTCGAGCGATGTCGCCGATGCCGATCGGGCGGCGGTGATCGCGCTGCTGGGGCCGGTCGCCGTTGCGATCGATGAACTGATCCGGCAATCGGGGCTGGCGCCGGCGCTGGTGCAGACGATAGTGCTGGAATTGGAGCTGGCCGGTCGCATCGACCGGCATTCGGGGGGAAGGGTGTCTTTTCATGAACGTTGATGGGGTACAGGTCGATATTGGCGGGGTCTTGACGCGGGCGAGTGGTGTCATTGTGGCAGACCTGCCGCGCTATGGCGGGCTGGCATTGACATCGGCGATCGTGGGCGGGCTGTCCGACACCTATCTGCCGGACGCGGGTAATTTTTTGGGCAATATCGCACTGTTCTTCATATCGGTGCTGGCGGTCTATTTTGCGTTGCAGGCGCGGTTGGCGGATGATGATATCCGGCCCCGTTTCGGTGCTGCCTTCGGCTATAATCTCCTGACCAGCATCGGCATTGGTCTGGGCCTGGTCTTCTTCATCATTCCCGGCTTGCTGCTGTTCGTGCGCTGGTCGGTCGGGCTTCCCGCGCTGCTGCGTGAAAATCTGGGCGTGTCGGAAGCGATGGGCCGCAGCCGCGACCTGACCGAGGGCAATCGCTGGCGGATATTGGGACTGGCGCTGCTGATCTGGGTGCCGTTCCTCCTGGTGATGTTGCTGTTCGGTAGTCTTGCCGGGGCCTTTGGCGGCGAAGCGATGCTGGGATCGTTGGCGTTCAACATGGCCATCAATTTTGCTGCCGGGGCCATCTCGGTCTTTAGCGCCCTGTGCTGGACCGAAGCCTATATTCTGTTGTCGGGTGTGGATCGTGCCGACAGTGCATTGGCGGAAATTTTCGCCTGAAGCCGTTGCGGGGGTGGCGTTTGGTGGCGCTTGACGCGATATCGCGATCATCGCCACACTCGCGCGTATACGTGAGAGATTTGAGAACCGGGGCCTGAATGCAACTTGTCATCGTCGAATCGCCGGCCAAGGCGAAGACCATCGAGAAATATCTGGGTGGGGATTTCCATGTCCTCGCCAGCTACGGCCATATTCGTGACCTGCCGGCCAAGGATGGATCGGTGGACCCTGACGATGGTTTTGCCATGTCGTGGGAAAATTATGGCGACAAGGGCAAGCAGCTCAAGGCGATTACGGACGAGGCCAAGAAGGCCACGCGATTGATCCTCGCGACTGACCCTGATCGCGAAGGGGAAGCGATCAGCTGGCATGTGCAGGAAGTGCTGCGCGCCAAGAAGGCGCTGCCCTCCGTCGTGGACCGGGTGACGTTCAACGCGATCACCAAGGCGGCGGTGCTGGACGCGATGGCCAAGCCGCGCGCGCTGGACGAGGATCTGATCGACGCCTATCGGGCGCGCCGGGCGCTCGACTATCTGGTGGGCTTCACCCTGTCGCCGGTGCTGTGGCGCAAGCTGCCCGGCGCCAAGTCGGCCGGCCGCGTCCAGTCGGTCGCGCTGCGCCTGGTGGTGGAGCGCGAGCGCGAGATCGAAAGCTTCACCCCGCAGGAATATTGGTCGGTCGCGGCCGAAATGGAGCAGGGCGGGCAGGGCTTCACCGCGCGCCTCGTCCGCTGGAAGGGCGAGAAGATCGATCGCCTGACCATCGGCAAGGAAGGCGATGCCATGGCGGCCAAGGCCGATGTGGAGGCCGGCCGCTTCACCGTCGACAAGGTCGAGACCAAGCCGCTCACCCGCAATCCGCCGCCGCCCTTCACCACATCGACGCTGCAGCAGGAAGCCGCGCGCAAGCTCGGCTTCTCCGCCAGCCACACGATGCGGATCGCGCAGCAGCTCTACGAGGATGGCGCCATCACCTATATGCGTACCGACGGCGTGCAGATGGACGGCAGCGCCATCTCGGCCGCGCGCAAGGCGATCGCGGAGCGCTATGATGGCGGATACCTGCCCGAAAAGCCGCGCCAATATCAGACCAAGGCCAAGAATGCGCAGGAAGCGCATGAAGCCATCCGCCCGACCGAATTTTCCCGCGACAAGGTGGGGTCGGGCGATCATGCGCGCCTCTATGACCTGGTGTTCAAGCGCGCGCTGGCGAGCCAGATGGCGTCCGCCCGGCTGGAACGCACCACCATTGACATGGTCGACGGCAGCGGCAGCCATATGTTGCGCGCCACCGGCCAGGTGGTGATCTTCCCCGGCTTCCTGGCGCTCTACGAGGAAGGCCGCGACGATGCCGAGGATGACGACAGCAAGCTGCTGCCGCGCCTGAGCGAAGGGGATGCGCCGGCCAAGAAGAAGGTGAGCGCGGAGCAGCATTTCACCCAGCCGCCGCCGCGCTATTCCGAAGCGTCGCTGGTCAAGCGCCTGGAGGAACTGGGCATCGGTCGCCCGTCGACCTATGCCTCGACGCTGCAAGTTCTGAAGGACCGCGACTATGTCCGCGTCGAGAAGAACCGCTTCTTCGCCGAGGAGAGCGGGCGGCTGGTGACGGCCTTCCTGGAGCGCTTCTTCGAGCGTTATGTCTCCTATGATTTCACCGCGGGTCTTGAGGACGAGCTGGACGAGATTTCGGGTGGCCGCGCCCAGTGGCAGGAGGTGCTGGAAGCCTTCTGGAAGGACTTCAAGCCCAAGACCGCCGAGATCATGGAGCAGAAGCCGTCGGACATCACGGCCGAGCTGGACAAGTTCCTGGAGCCGATGCTGTTCCCGCCCAAGGCGGACGGCAGCAATCCGCGCGCCTGCCCGCTCTGTGCCGATGGCCAATTGTCGCTGCGCGGCGGCCGTTTTGGCGCGTTCATCGCCTGCTCCAACTATCCCGAGTGCAAATATACCCGAAAGTTCGGCCAGCCGGGCGGCAGCGATGGCGCCGATACCGGCCCCGAAATCCTGGGTCAGCATCCCGAGACCGGGCAGGACATTGTCAAGAAGTCCGGCCGCTTCGGTCCCTATATCGAGATGGGCGAGGGCAAGGAGGCCAAGCGCGGGTCGATCCCCAAGGATCTGCCCGATGGCGAGATGACGCTCGACTGGGCGGTCAAGCTGCTCAGCCTGCCGCGCGAGGTCGGCCTGCACCCGGAAACCGGCCTGCCGATCGTCGCCAATATCGGCCGCTTCGGTCCCTATCTGCTGCACGACGGCAAATATGGCCGCCTGTCCTCCACCGCCGAGATTTTCGAGGTGGGCATGAACATGGCGGTCGCCAAGCTTGCCGATGCGGCGAACAAGGGCGGCCGTGGCGGTTCGTCGCGCGAGCCATTGAAGGTGCTGGGCAAGCATCCGCGCACCGAGGCGGAGATCAAGCTGATGGCGGGCCGCTATGGCCCCTATGTCACCGACGGCACCACCAACGCGACCCTGCCCAAGACGATCGAGCAGGACGCGCTGACGCTGGAGGAAGCGGCCCAGCTCATCGACGCCCGCGCGGCGGCGGCCCCGGCCAAGAAGGGCAAGAAGGCGCCGGCGAAGAAGGCTGCTGCCAAGAAGCCGACGGCGAAGAAGGAAGCGGGCGAGAAGAAGCCCGCCGCCAAGAAGGCCCCGGCCAAGAAGAAGGCGGCGGCGGAATAATCCGCCACCGCCTCCGGTCATGTGCGGCGGGCGTCAGAAACGCTCGCCGACCATTTCCTCGCTTGCCAGCCACAGCGCTTCGGCCTTGATCGGGTCGAACGCATAGGGACGCACGCCGCCGCTGATCGAGAAAGCATCGCCATCGGTCGTTACCTCGGCGACATGGCAATCCTCGCAATAATGGCCGCCGACGGCTTCGGCGTCCGCGACGATCGCGGCCCAGACGGATGTGGCGGCGCCCTGCGGGATCGACTTGAACGCGAAGGGCGGGCGGCCGGCGGCTTCATTGACCTTCTGCACATTCTCCACCAGCGCGGCCATGTCGGCTTCGCTCATGTGACGGGCGAGTTCGGTCTGGATGCCGCCCGGGTGGACCGCCGTGGCGCGGACGCCGCGATCGCGATGGCGCCGGTCGAATTCGACCGCGAACAGGATGTTCGCCGTCTTCGACCGGCCATAGGCGATGAAGGGTTCATAGGCGGTGTGATCGAAATTGGGATCGTCGAGGTCGACATCGCTGAAACGATGCCCGGCCGAGGAGAGGGTGACGAGGCGCCCACCATCCTTGAGCAGGCCTGCAATCCGGTTGACCAGCAGGAAATGGCCCAGATGATTGGTGCCGAACTGGGTTTCAAAGCCATCGGCGGTCTTGCCGAGCGGGCAGGCCATGACACCGGCATTGCAGATGATGATATCGAATGGACGGCCGTCGGTGTTGAGCGCGTCGGCGCAGGCGCGGACGCTGGCGAAGGAAGCGAGGTCGAGTTCGACCAGTTCGAGCGATCCCCCCTGCGCGCCCGGCACGACCTGCCTCGTGGCGCGGCGGGCCTTGTCGAGGTCGCGGGCGGCGCCGACGACATCAGCGCCATGAGCAACCAGCACGCGCGCTGTCTCGACGCCAAGGCCGGCCGACACGCCGGTGACCAGGATGCGCTTGCCGCTGAGGTCGATGCCGTCGAGCACCTCGTCGGTGGTTGAATATTGTCCGAAAACCAGGCTCATCTCATTCTCCTTATCTGAAGAGCGAGCGGCAGATGGCGTGGCCCTTGCGGCTTTGCGCGCCGGATCGCCTCACTCTCTTGCCTGATCCTCTCAAAAGCGGGGCGGGATGCGGGGCTGGCCCTTGCATCGCTTTGCGCGCGCGCCGATCTTGCGGCCATGCAGGACCAACTCCAGAGCATGTGCGCGATTGCGCTGCGGCACCCGGACGCACGTCTCAGTCATCCGCGCGCCGGCATCTTCGTCGGCCACAGCACCACGCCGCCATCGCCGGGGGTGTTCGAGCCGATGGTCTGCGTCGTGTTGCAGGGGGCAAAGCAGGTGCTGATCGGCGACCAACTGCTGCGCTATGACAGCGCCAGCTATTTCGTTGCCACGCTGGACTTGCCGGCACAGGGCTGCATTGTAGAGGCGACGCCCGGCCAGCCCTATATCGGCGCGAGCATGGCGCTCAATCGCGATGTGCTGGCGCAATTGCTGTGCGAAGTGCCCGATCGGTCGGCGGGCGAGGCGACGGGGTTCATGGTGAGCGCCATGACGGAGGAATTGCTGGCGACCTGGCTGCGGCTGCTGTCGCTGTTCGACCGTCCGGAGGAAACGGCGATCCTGGGGCCGCTGATCGAGCGGGAATTGCTCTATCGGCTGCTGCAGGGGCCGCAGGGCGCGGTGCTGCGGCAATTGGCGCAGGCGGACAGTCGGTTGTCGCGCATTCGCGCGGCGATCGGCTGGATCCGCGAACATTTCGCCGCGCCGCTGCGGATCGAGGCGCTGGCCGAGATCGCCGGGATGAGCGCGGCCTCCTTCCACCGTCATTTCAAGGCGGCGACGGCGATGAGCCCGCTGCAATATCAGAAGGCGCTGCGCTTGCAGGAGGCGCGGCGATTGCTCATCACCCATGGCGATGCGGCCGCGACCGCCTATCGGGTCGGCTATGAAAGCCCCTCCCAGTTCAGTCGGGAATATGCGCGCATGTTCGGCAACCCGCCGCTGCGCGACGCGGCTCTGCTGCGTGGTTCGGAACCGGCCATCGCCTAGCCCCAATATTGCGCGGCGGCGATCAGCGCGCCGGCGGCCATGATGGCAGCGGCGATCCATTGGCTGCCCCGGTCCGGTGCAGGCGATGCCGTGGGCGCCGGTTCAGCTTCCAGCCGGCGGGTCAGGGCGCGCAGCAAGCGCGGGGCATCGTCGGCGATGCGCGAGAGTTCCAGCAGCAGGGCGACGGTCTTTTCGGGGGCGTGGGCCGCCGCGACCTGGTTCATCACCAGCCGGCCACGCGCTTTCTGGAGCGCCTGCGACAGGTCGAAGCCGGGCTGGATCGCGCCCAGCACCCCGTCCATGGTGATCAGCGCCTTGAAGATGAGGGCGAGGTCGGGCGGCAGGACCAGCCCCTCCTTGCGCAGCAGCGGGAAGAAGTCGGCGACCATGCGGGTCAGCACCAGCGGGCCGCTGCCATGGCGCGCGACCAGTTGCTCGGCGGCGTCCAGCACCCGGCCGGGATCGGGCGCGCTGGCCTTTGACCAGACCCGCAGCGTGTCGGCCAAGGTGCGCGCGTCGCCGGAGCGCAGCGAGAGGATGAAGGACAGGAATTCCCGTCGCCGACGCGCACTGACATGGCCGATCAGGCCCAGGTCGAGCAGGGCGAGCCGGTTGCCGGGCAGGCAGAGGAGATTGCCGGGATGCGGATCGCCATGGAAGCGGCCATGGACCAGCACCATGTCGAGGACCAGCGCAGCGCCAAGGTCGGCGATCGCGGCCGGATCGATGCCGACTGCGCGCAAAGCATCGCCGTCGCGCGGCGGCACGCCGTCGATATAGTCCATCACCAGCACGGTTTCGGCGCAATAGCGCCAGTGGATCGCCGGGATGACGATGGCCGGGTTGTCGGCCAGGTCTTCGCGCAGCCGGTCGGCATTGCGGCCTTCCTGGGTGAAATCCAGTTCCTCCAGCACGGTATCGAGCAATTGCTGCACCAGCGCCTGGGGCTGGAAACGTCGCGCCTCGCGGCTGCTGGCCTCGACGATGCCCGCCAGATGGGTGATGAGGCGCAGGTCCGCCTCCATCGCCTTGCGGATGCCGGGGCGGCGGATCTTGACCACCACCTCCTGCCCGTCGGTCAGGGTCGCGCGATGGACCTGCGCCATCGAGGCGGCGGCAAGGGGCGCGGTATCGAAGCGGGCGAAGGCGGTCTCGACCGGTTCGCCCAGCACGGCTTCGAGGCGCGGGCGAAGCTGGTCGAAGGGCAGGGTAGGGGCGTCGCTGTGCAGCTTGCCGAACTCGGCGATCCACGCTTCGGGCAGCAGATCCTGCCGCGTGGCGAGGATCTGGCCGAGCTTCACATAGGTCGGGCCGAGCGCTTCCATCGCCTGCCGGGTGCGGCGGGGCAGGTCGGGCGGATCGGCGGCCATGTTGTCGCCGTCCTTGGCCAGCCCCAGCCGGGCGAGCAGCATGTCGAGACCGAAGCGGGTCGCGACGCTGGTAATCTCGGCCAATCGTACGCGATCCCGCGTAGCCACCATGATGGTCTTGAGCATTCAGGCTCAACGACCGGGACCGGGATTATGTTTCGCTTGAGCAGCGAAGCGGGATCAGTCCACCCAGTCTAGGCCGATGTCGCGATAGATGAATCGGTCATCCTCCCAGTCTTCCTTCACCTTGACGTGGAGGTAGAGGTGAACCTTGACGCCCAGCAGTTCGGCCAGTTCGGCGCGCGCCTTGGAGCCGATTTCCTTCAGGCGCTGGCCGCCCTTGCCCAGCACGATCGCGCGCTGGCTGGTACGGCCGACCAGGATCTGCTGGTGGATCTCGACCGATCCGTCGTCCCGTTCCTTATACTGCTCGGTATCGACCGCGGCGGCATAAGGGAGTTCGGCGTGGAGCTGGTGGTATAGCTGCTCGCGCGTGATTTCGGCCGCAAGCATGCGGTCGGTCGCGTCGGACACCTGATCCTCGGGGAAGTGCCAGGGACCTTGGGGCATGGCCTTGGCAAAGGCGGACTTGAGTTCGGCCAAGCCGTCGCCGGTCGCTGCGGAAACGAAGAAGGTCTCCTCGATCTCCAACTGCTCATAGAGGCGCTGGGTGTGGACCAGCAGCTTCTCCTTGATCGCGATGTCGACCTTGTTGAGCACCAGCCACTTCTTTTCCGGCCGGGCGGCCAGCGCAGCGATGATGGGTTCCATCTTGGACCCAAGCCCCGCCTTGCCGTCGACAACCAGCACGATCAGGTCCGCGCCCTGTGCACCGCCCCAGGCGGCCTGCACCATCGCCCGGTCGAGCCGGCGCTTGGGCGCAAAGATGCCGGGCGTATCGACCAGAACCATCTGCGCGTTACCCTCGATCGCGACGCCCATGACGCGGGTGCGCGTGGTCTGCGCCTTGGGGCTGGTGATCGCCACCTTCTGCCCGACAAGCGCATTCACCAGCGTCGACTTGCCGGCATTGGGGGCGCCGACGATGGCGATGACACCACAGCGCTGATTTTCAAATTCGATGGTCAATCAAATGCTCCGTTCGCTCCACGCTGATGCGGGGAGACGTCTTCCTAAACCAAAATGAGTGGTGGGGACAGGCTCTAGCCCGCCAGTTGCTCCAGCAGCGCCTTGGCGGCGGCGGTCTCGGCTTCCTGCTTGGATCCGCCCGTCGCACTGGCCTCGCCCACGCCCTTGATCGATACGGTGACGGTGAAGCGCAGCGCATGATGCGGCCCGGACCGGTCCGTCATCACATATTCAGGCGGCTTGCGCTTGTTCGACGCGGCCCATTCCTGCAGCGCGGATTTAGGATGGCGCGGCGCGGCGGTCTGCGTGTCGACCCGGTCTCCCCACAGGCGGCGGACCAGCGCGCGCGCTTCGTCCAGTCCGGCCTCCAGATAGAGCGCGCCGATCAGCGCCTCCATCACATCGCCCAGCACATTGTCGCTGTCGGCGGCGCCATCATCGCGCGCCTGCTTGCCCAGCACCAGATGGGCGGGCACGCCGGCGATGCGAGCAACCGCCGCGCAGGTTTCGCCCGACACCAGTGCGTTGAAGCGGCGCGACAGCTTGCCCTCCGGCTCGTCCGGGAAGCGGGCATAGAGCCATTCGGCGATCAGCAGGCCCAGGATGCGGTCGCCCAGAAATTCCAGCCGTTCGTAATTTTCCGCCTTGGCACTGCCATGGGTCAGCGCTTGCGCAAAGGCTGTGGGGTTGATCGGCGCGCGGCCGATCAGCGCGGCCAGCCAACCCGCCGTGTCGGGCTTGCTCAAAAACCTTCCCCGATCCGGCTCCAGCGCGCGGCGGTGAACCAGGTCCAGGGCAGCAGCCAGTTGGCGCTGCCGTCGGTCGAGAAGACGGATACGAGCGCCTTGCCGACCAGATTTTCCTCGGGGACGAGGCCGATGCCACCGCCTTCGACCGCCGGGAAGCGGCTGTCGGCACTACGGTCGCGATTGTCGCCCATCATGAAGAGATGGCCTTCGGGGACCAGCACGGTGTCACGGTCGTCGGCGGCGCCATCGGGCACCAAGTCGAGGACATTGTAGCTCTTGCCGCCCGGCAACGTTTCGCGGAACTGGGGGTAGCGGCACTGCTTGCCACCGCCCGGCGCGGCCTGCTCGAATTCGGGGCGATAGCAGGGCGAGGGGCTGCCTTCCTTCTGTGCCGCATCTTCCATGTTGGGCGTCACCGGAATGACGAGGTCGGCGACCTTCTGCTTCGGGATTGCCTGGCCATTCAAATAGACGGTGCCGCCCCGCACCGAGACCATGTCGCCCGGCAGGCCGATCACCCGCTTGATATAGTCATTCTTCTGGCTCGGCGGTGCCTTGAACACGACGACATCGCCGCGCTGCGGCGTTGAGGCGAAGATGCGGCCAGGGATCAGCGGCACCGAGAAGGGCAGCGAATAGCGCGAATAGCCATAGGGCCATTTGGCGACCAGCAGATAGTCGCCGATCAAGAGGCGCGGCTGCATCGATTCCGAAGGGATGTTGAAGGGCGAGACGATGAAGCTGCGCAGGACGAACACGAACAACGCCAGCTTGGCGAGGAACCAGATGAAGTCCCGCGTTTCCGATTTTGCGCTCATGTCTGTCTTATGGTCCTTCACAATCGTGCGGCACTGCGGCCTGTCGCGGCTTTTGCGGGGTCGCCCGCGCCGCGTCAAGCGCGTGGACGATGCAATGCGTGCCGCTTTTGGATAAGGAGAGGAAGAATCGACCGGTGCAGCGTCGATATCGACCAACGACCAAGAGGATACCCCGCATGTCCAGTCCTGCACTGGCGGCCCTTGCCGCCCTGCCTCAAGCCGACCTCAAGACCATCTTCACGACCGATCCCGATCGCCTGTCGAAGCTGGTGCTGAGCCAGGGGCCGCTCCGTTTCGACTGGTCCAAGACCCATCTGACTGACGATCTGGTCGACGGCTTCCTCAAGCTGGCGGTGGAGCAGGATTTCGCGGGGCGTCGCGAGGCGCTGTTCGCGGGCGAGCCGGTCAACAATACCGAAGGCCGCGCCGCCGAGCACACCGCGCAGCGCGGTGTCGGCAATGCCGAGAGCGTGGCGCTGGCCAAGGCGCTGCACAACCGCACCCGCGCGCTGATCGACGCGATCGAGGCGGAAGCGCTCGGCCCGATCCGGCATATCCTGCATATCGGCATTGGCGGGTCGGCGCTCGGCCCGGACCTGATCGTCGATGCGCTGGGCGGCGACGGCATGCGCTATGATGTCGCGATCGTCTCCAATGTCGACGGCACGGCGCTGGAAAAGGCGATGGATGCCTTCGACCCCGACGCCACGCTGATCGCGATCGCGTCCAAGACCTTCACCACCAGCGAGACGATGCTGAATGCGGCTAGCGCGATCAACTGGATGGTCGAGGCGGGTGTCGAAGATCCCTATGGCAAGATCATCGCGCTGACCGCCGCGCCGGACAAGGCGATGGAATGGGGCGTCGACGAGACCCGCATCCTGCCCTTCCCCGAAAGCGTGGGCGGCCGCTATTCGCTGTGGTCGTCGATCGGCTTCCCCGCCGCGCTGGCGCTGGGCTGGGATGCGTTCGAGAGCCTGCTGGAGGGCGCGGCGGCGATGGACCGTCATTTCCAGCTGACCGCCCCGCGCGAGAATATCCCGCTGATCGCTGCCTTTGTCGATCAATATTATGCGCGCATCCTGGGCTGCGAGACGCGCGCATTGTTCGCCTATGACGAGCGGCTGGCGCTGTTGCCCTCCTATCTCCAGCAACTGGAGATGGAGAGCAATGGCAAGTCGGTGAAGCTGGACGGAACGCCGGTCGACGGGCCGACCGCGCCGATCACCTGGGGCGGTGTCGGCACCGATGCGCAGCACGCGGTGTTCCAGCTGCTGCACCAAGGCACGATCCTGACCCCGGTCGAGTTCATCGCCTCGATCGAGCCGGGCAATGCGCTCGACCCGGCGCATCATCGCGCGCTGCTGGTGAACTGCTTCGCCCAGGGCGCGGCGCTGATGCGCGGCAAGGACAATGCGGACCCGGCCCGCGCCTATGCCGGCAACCGCCCGTCGACCACCATCCTGATGGACGATGTGAACCCGCATGCCCTGGGGGCGCTGATCGCTTTCTACGAGCATCGCACCTTCGCCAATGCCGTGCTGATGGGGATCAACCCCTATGACCAGTTTGGCGTCGAGCTGGGCAAGGAGATCGCCAAGTCGATCGAGGCCAACGGACCGACCGGCTTCGACCCCTCGACCATGGCGCTGATCGAGATCGCTTTGGGCGAGTAATCCAATAACGTCCGTTCGTTTCGAGCGACGTCGGGATACCCTTCTCGACAGGCTCGAACCGAACGGCGGTTATGGAAATTCCCATTTGTAACTGCGCGGTCCAGCCGCCATATCCGCCGCCAAGCAAGATGGTGCGCCGAGCGGAGACTGGCATGAGCGATTATGATTTCGACCTTTTCGTCATCGGCGCAGGATCGGGCGGGGTGCGCGCATCGCGCGTCGCCGCGGCGCATGGCGCCAAGGTCGCAGTGGCCGAGGAATTTCGCGTCGGTGGCACCTGCGTCATTCGCGGCTGCGTGCCCAAGAAGCTGCTCATCTATGGCGCGCATTTCGCCGAGGATCTGAAGGACGCCCGCCGCTTTGGCTGGAATGTACCGGACTGCGGCTTTGAGTGGGCGACGCTGCGCGACAATGTGCTGGGCGAAGTCGACCGGCTGGAGGGACTCTACAAGAACACCCTGGGCAGTCACAAGGTCGAGCTGATCGCCGAGCGCGCGACGATCGTCGGGCCGCACCAGGTCAAGCTCGCCAGCGGGCGCGAAGTGACGGCCAAGGTCATCCTGGTCGCGACCGGTGCCTGGCCGCTGATCCCGGAAGTGGAGGGCGCCGAACATGGCATCACCTCCAACGAGGTGTTCCATCTGGATGACTGCCCCAAGCGCATCGTGATCGTCGGCGGCGGCTATATCGCCAATGAATTTGCCGGGATCTTCCATCAGTTGGGCAGCCATGTGACCATGGTCAATCGTGGCGGGACGCTGCTGCGCGGCTATGATGAACAGATCCGCGATCGCCTGCTCCAGATTTCGACGATGAAGGGGATTAATTTCCGCTTCAACGCGCAGATGGAGAAGATCGAGAAGATGGAGGACGGCACGCTGTGCGTCCACTTCAAGAATGGCGATCCGGTCGCGGCAGACATCGTGCTGTTCGCCACTGGGCGTCGTCCGCATAGCGACGGGCTGGGGCTGGAAACTGCCGGTGTCGAACTGGACGAGAAGGGCGCGATCAAGGTCGACGAATATAGCCGCACCAGTTGCGAGAGCATCTATGCGGTGGGCGATGTCACCGACCGGCTGCAACTGACCCCGGTGGCGATCCGCGAGGGTCATGCCTTTGCCGACACCGTGTTCGGCGACAATCCGCGCACCGTCGACTATAGCTGTGTGCCGTCGGCCGTGTTCAGCCATCCGCCCCTGGCGGGCGTCGGCCTGACCGAAGCGCAGGCGAAGAATAAATATGGCACGGTGAAGGTCTATACCTCCGACTTCCGGCCGATGAAGAATGTGCTGGCCGGGCGCGATGAGCGGGCGCTCTACAAGATGGTCGTGGACGCGACCACCAACAAGGTGATCGGCCTGCACATGATTGGCCCGGACGCGCCGGAAATCCTACAGGCAGCGGCCGTCGCGGTGAAGGCGGGCCTTACCAAGCAGGATTTCGACGATACCGTGGCGCTGCACCCCAGCATGGCCGAAGAGCTGGTGCTGCTGAAATAATCCTGCCCGCTTGCGGGGAGGGGGACCGCTGGCGAAGCCAGGGGGGGTGCCGTCGGGCCATCCCCCTCCGTCATCGCTAAGCGATGCCACCTCTCCGTGCTGGGGAGGATTGGAACGTCAAAACCAGCGCGTCGCGCCAGGCTGGCTGGGCGGGATCGACGGCGTGGATTTCGGTCACGCCGTGGAAGATGCGATGGTCGTCGATCAGCATCGCGTCGCCCGGCTGGGCCAAGGTGAATTCGCCCATCGGCGTGCCGTCGGCGGAGCCGATGCGGGTAACGCCTTCGCGCACGTTGCGGCGTTCGACCAGCATCACGAAGACCCGGTCGACGCCGTCGCGGTGCATCCCCTCGGGCGTCGGGCGACCCAGTTCGCCCGGCTTCGCCTCGATCCGGAACTGGTGCATCTCGACATGCCAGTGGCCCGATGACGCCGGATCGAAATGGCCGGCGCAGAATTCCAGCAGCGCTTGCGTTACCGGCAGCGCGACGGTCGTATCCTCGACCGGATCGAACCAGCGCTGCACATCGCCGTTCAGCGGGTTATAGTCGCGGCTCTGATAATGGGGCTGGTGCGGCTGGCGGCTGAATTGCCCGGCGGAGCAGTGAAAGGTGGCGTGGCGTCGGCGGCGATAACGGCCTCCATCGGCCATGAACAGGTCGGGGCCAAGATCGTCCCAGCTGCGGGCAAAGGGCGCCCAGTCGGCCGCGCTGATATCCAGTTGGCGCAACAGGTGGGCGCCGGCCAGGCGGGCATAGCCATCCTGTTCCAGCGTCTGGTCGATGGTGGGCAGGCAGTCCGTATCGCTCATTTCCATCCTCATAGGCAGAGGAGGAAACGAGCGACAGGGCCAGTTGCCACAAGCAGGATACAGGAAAAGCCGTTCGTCCTGAGTAGCCATTGAGCGAAGTCGAAATGGCATATCGAAGGATGCTTCGATATGGGACTTCGACAGGCTCAGTCCCTACTCAGCACGAACGGTTACTGGTTTTCCAAGCCGTCAGTAGATCGTGGGCACCATGCCGCCTTCGACCTTGACTGCCGCGCCGTTAGTGGCGGCGGCCAGCGGGCTGGCGAGATAGGCGGTCATCGCGCCGACTTCATCGGCCTCGATCAGCCGCTTGATCAGCGAGAGCGGGCGCAGCTTGGTGAAGAATTCGGCCTCTCGCTCGGCTTCGGACGCGTCCTTGTTCTCGACCACGGAGCGGATGAATTCGACAATGCCCTCTGAGCGCGTCGGGCCAGGCAGCACCGAGTTGACGGTGACGCCGGTGCCGCGCGTATGTTCGGCAAGGCCCCGCGAAATGGCGAGCTGGGCCGACTTGGTCATGCCATAATGGATCATCTCGGCGGGCGGCAGCAGGCCGCTTTCGCTGGCGATGAACAGGACGCGACCCCAGTTCTTGGCCAGCATCTTCGGGAAATAATGGCGGGCAAGGCGGGCGCCGCTCACGACATTGACCTCGAACAGATGGTGCCAGTCCGCGTCGGTGATGTCGGTGAAATCCTTGGCCTCGTAGATGCCGAGATTGTTGACGAGAATGTCGATGTCCGGGACGGCGGCGATCAGCGCGTCGGCGCCCGCGGCGGTGGCGGGATCGGCCAGGACCGGACGGACGGTGCCAGCCTGCGACAGTTCGGCGGCGGCGGCGTCCAGCTTGGCCTGGTTGCGGCCGGTGATGACGACCTCAACCCCTTCCTGGGCCAGACGCCTGGCGATCGCGAAGCCGATGCCGGCGGTCGATCCGGTGACGAGGGCGGTCTTGCCCGAAAGCTGAAGATCCATGTCTTGTTCCTCTGAAAGTGACAGCGAAGTTGACACCTAGATAGACTATTTATCATTGGTGATTAGATTGCACTTTCGCATTTCAGAAGTGATTTGAAATCATGGACAACCGATTCGGCGATATCGAAACCTTCCTGATGGTGGCGGGCGAGGGCAGCCTGGCGGCGGCTGCCAAGGCGCTGCGCCTGACGCCGTCGGCGGTCAGCCGGTCGATCGCCCGGCTGGAGCAGCGGCTGGGCGTTACCCTGTTGCGGCGGACGACCCGCGCACTGGCGCTGACGCCGGAGGGTGTCACCTATCGCGACCGAATGGCGGTGCTGGTCGGCGACATGATGGAATTGGAGGCCGGGCTGGGCGAGGATCGCACCACGCCGCGCGGGCTGTTGCGGATCAACGCCTCCCCCTCCTTCGGCATCGAATGTCTGATCCCGATCCTGCCGGGCTTTCGCGAACGCTATCCGGCGGTGACGGTGGACCTGACCCTGTCCGACACGATCGTCGACCTGGTCGAGGAACGCGCCGACATCGCCATCCGCATCGGTCCGCTGCGCGATACCAGTTTGCGGGCGAAGAAGCTGGGCCATAGCGCGATGGTGCTGGTGGCAAGCCCGGCCTATCTCGCCCGGCGCGGCACGCCCCAAACGCCGGACGATCTGGACGATCATGACTGTCTGCGTTTCAGTTTCCGCCGCTCGGTCGATGGCTGGCCGTTCCGCATCGGCGGGCGCGTGGTGCAGCGGCCGGTCCAGGGCAGTTTCTACGGCAATTCGGGCGAGGTGGTACGCCAGATGGCGGTCGCCGGCGGCGGCATCGCCCGGCACGGTCATTTCCATGTGGCCAGCGACCTGCGGGCCGGACGGCTGGTGGAGGTGCTGGCCGACTATAATCCCGGCGATGGCGAGGATATCCACGCCCTCTATGCGGCGGAAGACCGCACGGCGGCGCGTGTGCGCGCCTTCCTCGACCATCTGGACGAGGCGATGGTGATCGCGACGGGGGTACCGCCATCATAGGCAGCCGCTATGGCTGCCCTCAATAATGCTATTTTACCCTCTGTTCCTTTCCGCTCATGAACGGAAAGGAACAGAGGGGAATGCCATGCCCGTGGAATTGTGTCGTCGCCATGTCCTGATGTCGGCGGCCGCGTTGATGAGCAGCCTGGCGGCGACCGCGCCTGGCGCCGTCGTGAGACGGCATCCGCTGGCGCGGGTCATTGTGGACAATGATTTTGCCGGCGATCCCGACGGGCTGTTCCAACTGGCCCATCATCTGCTCTGCCGATCGGTCGATTTGCCGCTGATTGTCTGTTCCCATCTTCCCCCGGCGTTCGGTGGCCCTGCTTCGGCGACGGCTGCAGCTGAAAAGGTGGGGAAACTGCTGGATGTGATGAAGCTTGATGGACGATATAGCGTCGTGGCAGGCGCCGAACGATCTTTTCCGTCTGGTGCCGCCTGGAAGCCCAGCCCGGCAACGGCGGCCATCGTCCGCGAGGCGATGCGGGAGGACCGGCGGGAGCCGCTTTACTATGCCGCTGGCGCTGGATTGACCGAACTGGCGTTGGCCTGGCGGGCGGAGCCGCGCATCGGGCCGCGCATAACGCTGGTGTGGATCGGTGGCGGTGAGCATCCGGGTGTCGCCTATCCGCCACCCGGGCCAGCCGAACCGGAGTTTAATTTTTCGATCGATCCGACTGCGGCACAGATCATCTTCAATGAATCCGATATCGAAATCTGGCAGGTACCCCGTGACGCCTATCGCCAGATGCTGTTTTCGACGGCCGAGATGGAGGATATGGCGGCGGGCAGCGCGTTGGGGCGCTATCTCAAGGATCGATTGGACGAGATGGCGGCGATGCTGGCGACCATCCCGGGCTTTCCGCCGACACCCGACGCGGATGTCTATGTCCTGGGCGACAGTCCTCTGGTGACATTGACGGCCCTGATGACGCCACTGCAACCCGATCCGGCTTCCAGCCGCTATCTGCGCCAGCCGACTCCCCATCTCAACGAGGACGGCAGCTATCATGACCGTCCGGATGGGCGGGCTATGCGGGTCTACACCGCCATCGATGCCGCGCTGACCTTCCGCGACATGGTCCACAAATTTGCCCGGCCGTTGGGCTGATAAATTCAGCCGATCCAGTAGGGCACGATCTGGCGATTGTCGGGGTCGACATGGATCGGCCGGTCGGCCGGCGGGAAGGCGCGCTGGTCGCAGCTCTGGCGTGAGCAGAGGCGGCAGGTAATGCCGATCGGCGTCGCAGCCCCTTCCTCCTGCAGATGCAGGCCGTCGGCATAGACGAAGTTCGCGGCATGGGCGACCTCGCAGCCCAGCACCACGGCAAAGCGGCGCGGGGTGCGCTGGTAGCTGCCCGATGGCTTCACCAGCCCCTTCGCCATGGAGACATAGCGCACGCCGTCCGGGGTCTCGCCCAGCTGGACGTTGATCCGGTCGGGCACGGCGACCGCCTCATGCACGTTCCACAGCGGGCAGGCGCCGCCGAAGCGGGCGAATTGCAGGCGGGTGGCGCTGTGCCGCTTGGTGATGTTGCCGGCCATGTCGACCCGGCAGAAGAAGAAGGGGATGCCGCGCAGCCCGGGGCGCTGGAGCGTCGAGAGGCGGTGGCAGGCCTGCTCGAAACTGACGCCGAAGGTGCGGGCGAGCCGGTCGATATCATGGCGCATCGCCCGTGCCGCCTCGCGGAAGAGGGCATAGGGCATGAGCAGCGCGCCGGCGGCATAATTGCCAAGGCCAATCGCCAGCAAACGGTCGGCGCCCATGACGGGCAGGGCGGCCTTGCGCACGACGTCGGCGATAACCGCCTGTCCTTCCAGCATCATCAGCTGATGGGCGAGCATGAACTTGCGGCTCTCGGTCGGCAGGGCGGCGTTGACGAACAGTCGCTTGTCGGCGGCGCTATAGGCGCGCAGCGCGCTATCGGGCGTCTCGGCGATCAGTGTTTCGATACCATGGCGGCGGGCCAGCGCCTCGACCAGCATGCCCTCGTCCAGCGTCTGCCCCTGGGTGAAGCTTTCCGCCATCTCCTCGGCCAGGCAGTCGATGGCGTGGACATAATTACCTGCCTCGTGAAACCAGTCGCGCGCCGCTTCCCACGGCAGGCGCGCCTGCACCTCATGATCGTTGGCGATCGCCTCCTCGATCATGTTGATCCGCTCATTGGCGCGCATATGAGCGTTGTAGAGATCGACATAGCGGGCGGCGAATTCGGGAAATTGCAGGTGCAGCTTCTCGATCCGCTCCGGCTCCAGAGCGGGGCCGGGCAGTTCGGGGTGGGACAGGGCAAAGGCGAAGGCGCCGAGCAACTGTTCGTCCTCGCGGCTGTCGAAGCTGGCCCAGTCGGTCGGGAAGGCGTTGGCGAGCGCGGCCTTGACCTTGGCGGTCAGCGGGCGATCGTCATTCTCCATCTGTGAAAGATAGGAGACCGAAATGCCCAGCGCCTGCGCCATCGTCGCCTGATCCATGCGATGGTCCAGGCGCAGCTGGCGCAATCTTGGTCCTGCGAAGATGCGATTGCCGCGTGCCATGATTGCAGCCATAATTTGCGAAGTCGTGATTTGCAAATTAGCAAATTCGCATTTGCGAAAATTCCCAAAGACGGGAAGAGGGCGACTATAACAAGTCGGTGACCTGACCGGAGAGAATGCGTTTATGTCGAAGCTCGCCATCATCGAACAGCTGGAAGCCAAGCGCGAAGGCGCCCGCATGGGCGGCGGCCAGCGCCGCATCGACGCCCAGCACGCCAAGGGCAAGCTGACCGCGCGGGAGCGGATCGAAGTGCTGCTGGACGAGGACAGCTTTGAAGAGCTGGACATGTATGTCGAGCATAATTGCATCGATTTCGGCATGGACGAACAGCATATTCCGGGCGACGGCGTCGTCACCGGATCGGGCACGATCAACGGCCGCCTCGTCTTCGTCTTCAGCCAGGATTTCACCGTCTATGGCGGCGCGGTGTCGGAACGGCACGCGATGAAGATCTGCAAGATCATGGACATGGCGCTGAAGGTCGGCGCGCCGGTGATCGGCCTCAACGATAGCGGCGGCGCCCGCATCCAGGAGGGCGTCGCCTCGCTCGCCGGCTATGCCGAGATTTTCCAGCGCAATGTGCTGGCGTCGGGCGTGGTGCCGCAGATCAGCGTCATCATGGGGCCGTGCGCGGGCGGCGCGGTCTATTCGCCCGCCATGACCGACTTCATCTTCATGGTGAAGGACAGCAGCTTCATGTTCGTGACCGGGCCTGACGTGGTCAAGACCGTCACCAACGAGGTGGTGACCCAGGAGGAACTGGGCGGCGCGATCACCCACACCACCAAGTCGGGCGTGGCCGACGTGGCGTTCGAGAATGATCTGGAAGCGCTGCTGGCGGTGCGTGACTTCGTCGACTTCCTGCCGGCGTCGAACAAGGAGCCGGTGCCCGAGCGGCCGAGCGCGGACCCGTGGGACCGGCTGGAGGACAGCCTCGATACGCTGATCCCGGCCAATGCCAACCAGCCCTATGACATGCACGAGCTGATCCGCAAGGTGGTGGACGAAGGCGACTTCTTCGAGGTGCAGCCGGCCCATGCGGGCAATATCCTGTGCGGTTTCGGCCGGATCGAGGGCAAGACGGTGGGCATCATCGCCAACCAGCCGATGGTGCTGGCCGGCGTGCTGGACATCAACTCGTCCAAGAAGGCGGGGCGGTTCGTGCGCTTCTGCGATGCGTTCGAAATCCCGATCGTCACCTTTGTCGACGTGCCGGGTTTCCTGCCGGGCACCGCGCAGGAACATAGCGGCATCATCAAGCATGGTGCCAAGCTGCTCTTCGCCTATGCCGAGGCGACCGTGCCCAAGATCACCGTCATCACCCGCAAGGCCTATGGCGGCGCCTATGATGTGATGAGTTCCAAGCATTTGCGCGGCGACTTGAACTATGCCTGGCCGACCGCCGAGATCGCGGTGATGGGTGCCAAGGGCGCGGTCGAGATCATCTTCCGCGGCAAGACGCCCGAAGAGATTGCCGAAAAGACCAAGGAATATGAAGACCGCTTCGCCAACCCCTTCGTGGCGGCGAGCAAGGGCTTCATCGACGAGGTGATCCAGCCCCACTCGACCCGCAAGCGGATCGCGCTGGGCTTGCGCAAGCTGCGCAACAAGGCGCTGGAGAACCCCTGGAAGAAGCACGACAATATTCCGCTGTGATAGATGATGTCCGCGCCTTCCCCCTTCGTCATTGCGAGCGCAGCGAAGCAATCCACTGGAGCGCCGTCTGGGTTGGTCCGGGCGGTGCGGCGTGATGCGACCGGCGGTCTACATCATGGCGAGCGGGCGGAACGGGACGCTCTATACCGGTGTCACCTCAAACCTGCCGCAGCGCGTGTGGCAGCATCGGGAGAATATCACCGGTGGGTTCACGCAACGGTACGGCTGCAAGATGCTGGTCTGGTACGAAATGGCGGAGACGATGGAGGTAGCCATTGCGCGCGAGAAACAGATCAAGGCAGGCTCGCGGGCAAGGAAGATAGCATTGATCGTCGGGGCCAATCCCGATTGGCAGGATTTGTATCAGGGCATCGCTCAAGGGTGAAACGTCGCATGGATTGCTTCGCTTCGCTCGCAATGACGAAGGATAGGATGTGAAACTCGGCCGCTTGAACCATATCGGCATCGCGACGCCTTCGCTGGAGGCGTCCCTCGCCTATTATCGCGACATCATGGGCGCGACACTGACGCATGAGCCGTTCGACTTGGCGGCGCAGGGGGTGAAGGTGTGCTTCGTCGATACGCCCGGCGAGGGCGGCACGGCGGGGACGCAGATCGAACTGATCGAGCCGCTGGGGGAGAATAGTCCGATCCATGGCTTCATCGCCAAGAACCCGGCCGGGGGGCAGCATCATATGTGCTATGAAGTGCCGGATATCCACGAGGCCAAGGCCTGGTTTGAAGGCCTGGGCAAGAAGGTGTTGGGCGAGCCGCGCATCGGGGCGCATGGCACGCCGATCTTCTTCGTCCACCCCAAGGATATGAACGGGGTGCTCACCGAGATCATGGAGACGCCGAAGGACGGCGCGCATTAAATGACGTCATGCCGGACTTGATCCGGCATCCCGCTTCTTTTCAGCAAGCGGGATGAAGATAGCGGGACCCCGGCTCAAGGCCGGGGTGACGAATGGGTAGGATAGGACACGCATGACCGAGAAGCCGACGCTGGACCAGTGGGCCGCCGCTGCCGCCAAGGAAGTGAAGGGCAAGGATCTGAACTGGGATACCCCGGAAGGTATCACGGTGAAGCCGCTCTACACCGCCGAGGACGTGACCGTCGATCCGGGCCTGCCGGGCTTCGCGCCCTTCACCCGCGGCGTGCGTGCGTCGATGTATGCGGGCCGGCCCTGGACCATCCGCCAATATGCAGGCTTCTCGACTGCCGAGGAATCCAACGCCTTCTACCGCCGCAATCTCGCCGCCGGGCAGAAGGGCCTCAGCGTCGCTTTCGACTTGGCCACCCATCGCGGCTATGACAGCGACCATCCTCGCGTCGTCGGCGATGTCGGCAAGGCGGGCGTGGCGATCGACACGATCGAGGACATGAAGATCCTGTTCGACGGCATCCCGCTCGACAAGATGAGCGTGTCGATGACCATGAACGGCGCGGTGATCCCGATCCTGGCCTTCTTCATCGTCGCGGGCGAGGAGCAGGGGGTCGAGCGCAAATTGCTCGACGGGACCATCCAGAACGACATCCTCAAGGAGTTCATGGTCCGCAACACCTATATCTACCCGCCCGAACCATCGATGCGGATCATCAGCGACATTTTCGGCTATACGTCGCGCGAGATGCCCAAGTTCAACAGCATCTCCATTTCCGGCTATCATATGCAGGAAGCCGGCGCGACGCAGGTGCAGGAACTGGCCTTCACGATCGCCGATGGCGCGGAATATGTGCGCTATGGCGTGGCGAGCGGCCTCGACATCGACAAGTTCGCCGGGCGCCTCAGCTTCTTCTTCGCGATCGGCATGAACTTCTTCATGGAGATCGCGAAGCTGCGCGCCGCTCGCGTGCTGTGGCATCGCGTCATGACCAAGCTCGGCGCGCAGGATGAGCGCTCCAAGATGCTGCGCACCCATTGCCAGACATCGGGCGTCTCGCTGACCGAGCAGGACCCCTACAACAACGTCATGCGCACCACGATCGAGGCGATGGCGGCGATGCTGGGCGGCACCCAGTCGCTCCACACCAACGCGCTGGACGAGGCGATCGCGCTGCCGACCGACTTTTCCGCCCGCATCGCGCGCAATACGCAGATCGTGATCCAGGAAGAGACCGGCATGTGCAATGTCGTCGATCCGCTGGGCGGCAGCTATTATATCGAGAGCCTGACCCAGCAACTGGTCGACGCCGCGCAGGAGATTATTGACCGCGTGGAAGCCGAAGGCGGCATGGCGAAGGCCGTGGGCGCCGGCTGGCCCAAGGCGATGATCGAAACCGCCGCCGCCGCCCGTCAGGCGCGCGTCGATCGGGGCGAGGATGTCATCGTCGGCGTCAACAAATATCGCCTGGCGAGCGAAGACCTGCTCGAAACGCTGGAAGTCGACAATAGCAAGGTCCGTGAAGCGCAGATCGCCCGCATCAACCGGGTGAAGGCCGAGCGCGACGAGGATGCCTGCCAGGCTGCACTCCAGTCGCTGCGCGATGCCGCCGCCGCGCCGCAATCGATCGAGAGCAATCTGCTCGCCCATGCGGTCGAAGCCGCGCGCGCGCGCGCTACGCTGGGCGAAATCTCCGCCGCCATGGAGGACAGCTTCAACCGTTACGGCACCCAGCCGACGCCGGTGAAGGGGGTCTATGGCGCGCCCTACAAGGATGACAGCCGCTGGAAACAGGTTCTCGACGGGGTGCAGGCCGTCGAACGGCGCCTCGGTCGCAAGCCCAAACTCCTCGTCGCCAAGATGGGGCAGGACGGGCACGACCGGGGCGCCAACATCATCGCCTCGGCTTTCGGCGACATGGGCTTCGATGTCGTGTCCGGGCCTTTGTTCCAGACGCCGGAGGAAACGGTGGTGCTGGCGCTCGACAGCGGCGTCGATGTGGTCGGCGCCTCGTCGCTGGCCGCCGGGCACAAGACGCTGATCCCGGAACTCATCAACCGGCTGCGCGACCACGGCCGTAGCGACATCAAGGTGATCGCCGGCGGCGTGATCCCGCCGCAGGATTATGACTATCTTCGTGACGCAGGGGTTCAGGGCATTTATGGGCCGGGTTCCAATGTCGTGGAGTGCGCCGCCGATGTGCTGCGCCTGCTCGGCCACAACATGCCCCCGGCGGGGCTAGAGGAAGCTGCGTAAATGAATACCCCCTGCACCCTGACCGCCCGCAACGACTGGACGCGCGAGGAAATCGCCGCGCTGTTCGACCTGCCCTTTGGCGACCTGATGTTCGAAGCGCAGTCGATCCACCGCGCCAACTTCCCGCGCAACGAGGTGCAGCTGTCCACCCTGTTGTCGATCAAGACCGGCGGCTGCCCGGAGGATTGCGGTTACTGCAACCAGTCGGCCTCGGCGGAAAGCGGCCTGAAGGCCGAAAAGCTGATGAGCGTGCAGGCGGTGATGCAGGCGGCGGCGCAGGCGAAGGACGCAGGGTCTTCGCGCTTCTGCATGGGCGCGGCCTGGCGCAACCCCAAGGATCGCGACATGCCCGCCATCGTCGAGATGGTGAAGGGCGTGCGCCAGATGGGCATGGAAACCTGCATGACGCTGGGGATGCTCAGCGAAAGCCAGGCCGATATGCTCGCGGAGGCGGGCCTCGATTATTACAACCATAATATCGACACCTCGCCCGAACATTATGAGAAGGTCATCACCACCCGGACCTTCGACGATCGTCTGGTGACGCTGGAAAATGTCCGCAATTCGGGCATCAATGTCTGCTCGGGTGGCATCGTCGGCATGGGCGAGGCGCGCGAGGATCGCGTCGGCTTCCTTCATGCGCTGGCCGTGCTGCCGGTCCATCCGCAGAGCGTGCCGATCAATGCGCTGGTCCCGGTCAAGGGTACGGTGCTGGGCAATATGCTGGCCGACACGCCACTCGCCAAGATCGACGAGATCGAATTCGTCCGCACCGTTGCGGTCGCCCGGATCGTGATGCCGGAAAGCATGGTGCGCTTGTCGGCTGGCCGAGAGAGCATGTCGGATAGCTGCCAGGCGCTCTGCTTCATGGCCGGCGCGAACAGCATCTTCACCGGCGACAAGCTGCTGACCACCGCCAATGCCGGCGACAATGCCGACGCGGCGCTGTTCGCGAAGCTCGGCGTCGTGCCGATGCAGGCGGAAGTGAAGGTCGAGCTGGAGGCGGCTGAATAATTTGATCCGCTATTTGGGGTGCCTGGCGATTGCCATCGCAATTCTTGCAGCGGTTTTTTGGATGATGGTCGATCTGGGCATGTTCATGCACGGCGGCTGAAATCATCCGTTCGGTTCGAGCAAAGTCGAGAAGCGGTTCTCGACAGGCTCGAACCGAACGGAGTTTAGAACAAGGACTGGGACAGGAAGTAGAATGGCAATCACCAAGATCCTGATCGCGAACCGTGGCGAAATTGCGTGTCGTGTCATGCGCACGGCCAAGAAGATGGGCATCAAGACCGTCGCGGTCTATTCCGATGCCGACGCCCGCGCGCCGCATGTGCTGATGGCCGATGAAGCCGTCCATATCGGCCCGCCGCCCGCCGCCCAATCCTATCTGATCGCCGACAAGATCATCGAGGCCTGCAAGGCGACCGGCGCCGATGCGGTGCATCCGGGCTATGGCTTCCTCTCCGAGCGCGAAAGCTTCCGCAAGGCGCTGGACGCCGAGGGCATCATCTTCGTCGGCCCTCCGGCGAACGCCATCGCCGCGATGGGCGACAAGATCGAGTCCAAGAAGCTGGCGATGGAAGCGGGGGTCAATGTCGTCCCCGGTTTCGTCGGCGTGATCGAGGATACCGAACATGCCGTCCGCATCTCCAACGAGATCGGCTATCCGGTGATGATGAAGGCCTCGGCCGGCGGCGGCGGCAAGGGCATGCGCCTGGCCTACTCTGAACAGGATGTCCGCGAAGGCTTCGAGGCGACCAAGCGCGAGGGGCTGAACAGCTTCGGCGACGACCGCGTCTTCATCGAGAAGTTCATCGAAAGCCCGCGCCATATCGAAATTCAGGTGCTGGGCGACCAGCATGGCAATATCGTCTACCTCAACGAGCGCGAATGCTCGATCCAGCGCCGCCACCAGAAGGTGGTCGAGGAAGCGCCGTCGCCCTTCGTCAGCCCCGAAATGCGCAAGAAGATGGGCGAGCAGTGCGTCGCCTTGGCCCGCGCGGTCGGCTATTTCAGCGCCGGCACGGTCGAACTGATCGTCAGCGGCGAGGACAAGACCGGCGACGGCTTCTACTTCCTCGAAATGAACACCCGTTTGCAGGTGGAGCATCCCGTCACCGAGGAAATCACCGGCGTCGACCTGGTTGAACAGATGATCCGCGTCGCCAATGGCGAGGCGCTGTCGTTCGGGCAGGCGGACGTGAAGATCAACGGCTGGTCGATCGAGAACCGCGTCTATGCCGAAGACCCCTATCGCGGCTTCCTGCCGTCGACCGGCCGCCTGATCCGCTATAATCCGCCCGAAACCGGCACGGACGAGAGCGGCGCGCTGATCCGCGTGGATGACGGCGTGCAGGAAGGCGGCGAGGTGTCGATCTTCTACGATCCGATGATCGCCAAGCTGATCACCTGGGCGCCGACCCGTCTGGAGGCGATCGACAAGCAGATCGAGGCACTCGACAAGTTCGAGATCGAAGGGCCGGGCCATAATATCGATTTCGTCTCCGCGCTGATGCAGCATGAGCGCTTCCGCTCCGGCAACATCACCACCGGCTTCATCGCCGAGGAATATCCCGAGGGCTTCCATGGTGCGCCCGCGTCGCCGCAACTGCTCCAGCGCCTGTCGGCGATCGGCGCCTTCGCCGCGATGGCGCAGGCCGACCGCGCCCGCCGGATCGAGGGACAACTCGGCAAGCGCCTCAGCCCCCCGACCGGCTGGCAGGTGAAGATCGGCGATTTCGTCCATGATGTCGTGATCGACGGCGACGAAGTGACGGTCGACGGCGATGCGATTGACATGGCGCTGGAATATACGCCGGGCGATCGCCTGATCGAGGCAGAGTTTGGCGAGGAGCAACTGGCGGTACGGATCGCGCCGGTGCGTGCGGGCTTCGTGCTGACCGCCCATGGCGCCAGCCACAAGCTGCGCATCCTGCCCGCCCATGCCGCGCCCTATGCCAAGCATATGATCGAGAAGATCCCGCCCGATCTCTCGCGCTTCCTGATCTGCCCGATGCCCGGCCTGCTGGTCGCGCTGAACGTCAAGCAGGGTGACAAGGTCGAGATCGGCCAGCCGCTCGCGGTGATCGAGGCGATGAAGATGGAAAATATCCTGCGCGCCGGCAAGGCGGGCACGGTCAAGAGCGTGTCCGCCGCCCAGGGCGAAAGCCTGCCGGTCGACGCGGTGATTTTGGAACTGGAATAAGGCTCGCTTCAACCGTCATCCCCGCGAAAGCTGGGATCCCACTTCTTTTGGCGATGGCGTTGAAAGAAAAAGTGGGATTCCAGCTTTCGCTGGAATGACGGGAATGCTTTGATGGCGCCATGCACCTGACCCACGACCCCGGCGCGCCCGCCGCTGACCCGATCAGCTTCGACGATTTCCTCAAGGTCGACATTCGCGTCGGCACGATCGTCTCGGCCGAGCCCTATCCCGAGGCGCGCAAGCCTGCCTACAAGCTGCTGATCGATTTCGGCCCGGCGATCGGCCAGAAGAAATCGAGCGCGCAGATCACCGAAAACCACGCACTGGAAGACCTGCCCGGCCGACAGGTCGCCGCCGTGGTCAATTTCCCGCCGCGCCAGATCGGCAAGTTCATGTCGGAGGTGCTGACGCTGGGCTTCACCGACGCCGCCGGTGCGGTCATGCTGTTCGCCCCCGACAAAGTGGTGCCAGACGGTTCTCGGCTGTTCTGATATTCCGACTTTCCTAATGTTCCAGAGCGCGTTAACCTTATTCGTCCTCGTTTCCGGGATGACGTGCGATGGCGACAATAAGCGTAGAGGGTTCGCGGAAAGATCAACGGGTCGGATTGGCCGCCATCGTGGATGGTGCCGCCAGGATCGGCCGCATTGGTCGATGGTATTTTGATTTCCAGTCAGGCACGATGCAGTGCGACGAAAGTTGGTACGCGGTCATGGGCCGGACCAGCGATACGCCGATAGAAACGCTGGCCGATTTCCGCGAGATCATCCATCCCGACGATGTCGATCGTGCGACCAATATCGGCGAGGCATTGCAGAATCTGGTCAGCGAGGGCCAGGATTATGGCCTGTTGTTCCGCATATTGCTGCCGGACGGTGGCGAACGCTGGATACGTTCGCTTGCCGTGCTGCAATTTGACGGAGACGGGGACGCTTATGGTGCGGCCGGTTTCGTCCTCGATGCGACCCATGACATGGCAAGGCAGGCGGCGCGAGAAACCGCGCTGGCTGAATTGCGAGAAGCCCATGGCGCGCTGGAGGCACGACAGCGCCATCTGGCCCAATGGTCGTTCCAGGACAGTCTGACCGGCCTTGCCAACCGGCTCTGCTTCGATCGCGATCTGGATCGGGCCTGCGCCACGGCGGTCCGGCGGCGGGAGCGGGTGTCGGTGGCGTTGATCGAGGTCGATCATTTCGACGATCTTGTCGCGGCGCAGGGCGAGGAAGCGGCGCATGCGGCGTTGCGCGCCGTGGCCACCGCAGTCGCGCGCGCAGCCCGACGCCCGCATGATCTGGCGGCCCGCTATGACACGGCGCGCTTTGCGCTGCTGCTGCCCGCCTGCATCGACCCGCGCGCCATATTGGACACCATCCGGGTCGCGGTGAATGCCCTGGAGATTCCCCATGGCGCATCGCCCGTGAAGGCGCATGTGACGCTCAGCATCGGCGGGGTTTCAAGCTGCACGATCGATGCCGCCGATCGCTTGCTGCAACAGTGCGAGCTTGCCCTGTTTGCGAACATCCATGTCGGTCGTGACGGGGTGGTCATCATCCCCGATCGCTGATCCGGCCGGCCTGTCCTACAATGAGCCTATCCAGCAAAAGCGGCGTGACCGACTTCTTTTCCCGCTGGAGATTTCCTTTCCCATAATGGCCTGAAAATGTCAGGATTTACGGGAAATATGCGCAATGAAGGGGGACGGATGCCGGATTCGGTGGGGGCGGGCTATGTCATGGATGCAAAGCGGGACCGGCTGGTCATCACCGCGTCAGCGCTGGGCACCGTGTTTGAATGGTATGATTTCTATATCTATGGCGTGCTGGCGCCGATCATCGGCCGCACCTTCTTCCCGACCGACAATCCGACCGTCGAATTGCTCTATTCGCTGGCCGGCTTCGCCATCGGCTTCGGCTTCCGGCCGCTCGGCGCGATGCTGTTCGGCTATCTCGGTGATCGGCTGGGGCGCAAATATACCTTCCTCGCCACCATCGTCCTGATGGGGCTGGCGACGGCGGGTGTCGGACTGACGCCGTCGGCGGCCAGCATCGGCGTTGCCGCGCCGGTCATCCTGATCGGCTTGCGGATCGCGCAGGGGCTGGCGCTGGGCGGCGAATATGGCGGGGCGGCCATCTATGTCGCCGAACATGCGCCGCCGGGCCGGCGCGGCTTCTATACCAGCTTCATCCAGGCCGGGGTGATCGGTGGCTTCATCCTGTCGCTGATGGTGGTGGTCGGCACGCAATGGATCGTCGGCATGGATGTGTGGGACGCCTGGGGCTGGCGCATTCCCTTCATCTTCTCGCTCGCGCTGCTCGCCATTTCGCTGTGGATGCGGCTTATGCTGCGCGAAAGCCCGGTCTTCACCGCGATGAAGAAGGCGGGGCAACATGCCAAGAACCCGCTGAAGGAAGCCTTCACCGCGCCGGGCAACAGGAAGCGGATGCTGGTGGCGATGATCGGCATCGCGGCGGGCTTCACCGTGATCGCCTATACGGTGATGTTCCAGGCGCTCTATTTCCTGCAGAGCGGCCTGCATGTCGCGCCGGGCATCGCGCAATTGCTGGTCGGTGGCAGCGCCTTTGCCGGCATGGGCGCCTTCATCTTCTTCGGCTGGTTGTCGGACAAGGTCGGACGCAGGAAGCCGATCATCATCGGTTATGCGCTGGTGCTGGTGCTGGTGATGCCGCTCTACCAGTTCATGGGCGCGACCGCGAACCCGGCGCTGTCGCAGGCCGCCGCCCGCGCGCCCGTGCTGGTGAGCGGCCCCGACTGCCGCTTCGATCCCTTCGCCAAGGTGCAGCCGACCGCCTGCGGTAAGCTGCTCGACCATTTTTCCAAGCGCGGCATTCCCTATGAGAAGCGCAGCGGCGCAACGCCGGCGGTCAACATCGGCGGCGTGGCCGTTGCAGATGTCAGTAGCGAAGGGATCGACGCAGCGCTCAAGGCCCAGGGCTATGATTTCGGCGTCGTCCGCCCGGACTGGCCACGTGCGCTGATGCTCTTTGCCGCGCTGCTGCTGCTATGGACACTATCGGGCGCGACCTATGGCCCGGTCGCGGCGCTCCTGTCGGAATATTTCCCGGCGCGCATCCGCTACAGTTCGCTCTCCATCCCCTATCATATCGGCACCGGCTATTTTGGTGGGTTCCTGCCGCTGGTCAGCCAATATATCGTCGCGCGCACCGGCGATCCCTATGCCGGCCTGTGGTACACCATCGCGGTGGTGGCGCTGGCGCTGGTCACCTGCCTCGTGGCTTTGCCGGAAACGAAAGGGCGCCCCCTCGACGCCTGAGCCCTGCCGCGCTATCGGCTGCGGACAATGACTGGCTATATCGCTCCGCTCCGCCTGCGCCTCGATGGCGATGCGCTGCTTTCCAACTGGCGCTGGCTGGCGCGGCAGGGCGGCGCCCCGGCCTGCGGCGCGGCGATCAAGGCCGATGGCTATGGCTTGGGCGCGGCGGGTGTGATGCAGCGGCTGAAGGGCGCGGGCTGCCGCGACTTCTTCGTGTCCAACTGGGGCGAGGCGGCCGCGCTGGAAGCCCAGATGGACGGTGTGAACTTCGCCGTTCTGCACGGGGTGCGCGAGGAGGATATGGTCCAGGCCCTCGCTTCACGGGCGCGGCCGGTGCTTTGCACGCCAGGGCAGGTCGCGCGCTGGAAGGGGGCTGGTGGTGGTGCCTGCGATGTGATGATCGATACCGGCATGAACCGGCTGGGCCTCGACTGGCGCGCCGACCTCACCGGACTGGTCGAGGGGCTGGAGATCGTCACGCTGCTGAGCCATCTCGCCTCGGCCGACGAGGATAGCGATCTCAACCCGACGCAACTGGCGCGATTTCGGCAACTATGCGCTGCCGTCCCGGCGCAGCGCTACAGCCTGGCCAACAGCGCCGGCATCTGCATGGGGGCAGATTATGGCTTCGACCTGACCCGGCCGGGCATTGCCCTCTATGGCGGCGTACCGCATCCCGACGCCGCCGCGCATTTGCGTCAGGTAGTTCAGCCCCAGGCGCAGATATTGCAGCGCCGTTCGGTGATCGCGGGCGATACGATCGGCTATAACGCCACCCATCGCGCCGAGCGCGACCTGGAGATCGCGGTCCTCAATATCGGCTATGCCGATGGCTATCTGCGTGGCTTTTCCGGGCGCGGCGCCGCGATCATCGATGGTGTGGCGTTACCGGTGCTGGGCCGGGTGTCGATGGACCTGCTGGCGGTCGATGTCGGCGCACGACCGGATGTCGCGGAGGGCGACTGGCTGACGATCGACTATGCGCTGCCACAGGCATCACAGGCATCGGGCCTGTCGCAATATGAGTTGCTGACGGGTCTGGGCAAACGGTTCGACCGCATCTGGGCCTGACGGCAAAAGGGCGCCGATCGCATGACCGGCGCCCCATATTAAGCATTGGACCGAAGGCTCAGCGCTCGATGCACATCGCAACGCCCATGCCGCCGCCGATGCACAGGGTGGCAAGGCCCTTCTTCGCGTCGCGCTTGGCCATTTCATACAGCAGCGTCGTCAGCACGCGCGCACCCGAGGCGCCAATGGGGTGACCGATGGCGATCGCGCCGCCATTGACGTTCACCTTCTCCGGATCCCAACCCAGTTCCTGACCGACCGATAGGGCCTGTGCGGCAAAGGCTTCGTTTGCCTCGATCAGATCGAGATCGGCAACCGACCAGCCGGCCTTTTCCAGCGCCTTGCGGCTTGCCGGCGCCGGGCCGATGCCCATGATCGACGGATCGACGCCGCAGGTGGCAAAACCGGCAATGCGGCCCAGGATCGTCGAGCCGCGCTTGGCGGCATCGTCGGCGGTCATCAGCACCAGGGCGGCCGCGCCATCATTGATGCCGCTGGCATTGCCGGCGGTCACGGTGCCGTCCTTCTTGAAGGCGGGGCGCAGCGCCTGCATCGCTTCGATCGTCGCGCCGGCGCGGATATATTCATCGGCATCGACGATGGTGTCGCCCTTGCGGCCCTTGATCGTCACCGGCAGGATTTCGTCGGCAAAACGGCCCGATGCGCGCGCGGCTTCCGCCTTGTTCTGGCTGGCGACGGCGAAGGCATCCTGCGCGTCGCGGCTGATCTGATATTTTTCCGCCAGATTTTCGGCGGTGATGCCCATATGATAATTGTTGAAGGCATCGGTGAGGCCGTCATGGATCATCGTGTCGACCAGGCTGACCGGACCCATCTTGGTGCCGCCGCGCAGATTTTGCGCATGGGGTGCCATCGACATGCTTTCCTGGCCACCCGCGATCATGATGCGGGCGTCGCCCGCCTTGATCGCCTGTGCCGCCAGCGCGACCGCGCGCAGGCCCGATCCGCACAGTTGATTGAGGCCGATCGCGGTGCGCTCCACCGGAATGCCGGCATTGACGGCGGCCTGCCGGGCCGGGTTCTGGCCCTGGCCAGCAGCCAGCACCTGGCCAAGGATCACTTCATCCACTTCTTCGGGCGCAATGGCCGCCTGCGCGATCGCCGCGAGAATGGCTTGGCGGCCCAATTCATGCGCCGGGGTCGATCCGAACGCCCCCAGGAAGCTGCCCACGGGCGTGCGCTTGGCGGCGGTAATGACGATGTCTGACAAAGCCTTGATCCTCACTAGTGGTAATGTTGTTTTCGCGGGTGCACATAACATCATCCGCCATGGCGCGAAAGCCAAAGGGAGAGCGGATCCCACAGCATGTCGGGTGCCCGCTGGCTCAATATCATGCCAACATGGCCAAGGTTCAATATCCGGCTTTCCGTAAGGGGCGGGGCTGCTGCGGCTGGAACGATCCGGTCGATGGCGGAAGCGATCGAGAGGGTGGGGCAGGTGAGTGTAGCCGGATTGACGATCGCCCCGCCGACGCGCCATTCGGCCCGCCCGCTCGCGTTTGCGGCATAGAGCGTCTCGAACAATTGCTGGCCCGCAGCATAGGTGAGTGGTGCGCCTTCATTGGCCCAATCCTCAACGGCAAGGAAGGCTCGCTCCTCGTCGGAGCCGGGGACTATGTCGGCGAAGGCGGCATATTTCTGCACGGTGCGTTGCGGATCGAGTGCCCAGAAACCCGATTGCAATGCTTCCATCGGCACATAGCCCAGCCGATCGCACACCGGTTTCGCGCCGCGCCACAGAGCGGCGATCTCGGCCAGGTCGGCGGACGGAAAGCCGGCAAAGTCCCAGGGCGAGGCGATCGTCGCCAGCGCCGTTACCCGGTGCAATGCTGCGGCCGCGATGGCGATCGTGCCGCCCAGGCAATAGCCGACCAGGATCGGCGGTCGCGGCAGCGCGGCCAGCATCGGGATGAGCCGATCCGTGATGTGCTGGTCCAGCCCCAATTCCCGGTCGGCGGCCGACGGCGTGCCCCAGTCAACCAGATGCGCATCATGGCCTGCTGCAGCCATATGGCGCAGCATGGATCGGCTTTCCGACAGGTCCAGCACCTGTGGCGGGTTGATGAGGGAGGGAATGAAGACGATCGGTGCGCGATCGCTTTGCCATGCTAAATCAGATCGATACCGCAGCAAACGGGCGGCGCCGACGGTCGCCACCAGGGCCGGGGGCGAAGGCAGGGCTAGCCGCTGCGCCTCCTGATAGCGGCGCAAGCCGATGAAAGCGCGGCGACGCAAATCAGGATCGCCCTCCGTTTCGCGCCATAAAATGTTGAGAAAGAGGGGTAAAGGCCGCGGCCCATGTTGCGGCGCGGCATCGCCCTGTGCTAATGCGGCAGGAGCAGGTGAGGGAGAGACAGGCATGGCCAAATCGAAGGCTGCTAATGAATCCGAACCGGTGGTTATCAAGAAGTACGCTAACAGGCGGCTCTATAACACCGAAACTTCGAGTTACATCACGCTGGACCTTTTGTCGCAGATGACGCGCGAAGGGCGAGAGTTTGTCGTGGTCGACGCTAAGTCCGGCGAGGACATCACGCATAATGTGCTGACCCAGATCATCATGGAAGAAGAGCAGCGCGGCAAGAACATGCTGCCGGTCAACTTCCTGCGACAGCTCATCTCGATGTATGGCGATTCGATGCAATCGATGGTGCCGCAATATCTCGAAGCGTCGATGGATGCCTTCCGCAAGAACCAGCAGCAGTTCCAGGAAGCCATGAAGGGCGCCTTTGGCGGTGGTCCGCTGGCCGAGATCGCCAAGCGCAACATGCAGATGTTCGAGGCAGCGGCGAGTGCCTTTGGCACCGGGGTTCCTGGCATGCCCGGCGCTGCGCCGATGCCCGCGCCGGCGGCTTCGGAAGAAAGCAAGGATGACGAGATTGCGGTTCTCAAGGCCCAACTCGCGGCGCTCAACGCGAAGATCGATAAACTGACCTGAGCAGCTTCGGGGTCGACAGGAGCGGCGCGCTTGTCCTATGGCGCGCCATCCACTCCAGACACAGGCGTTCGACCCCGTGAAACACGCTCTTTCCGTTACCCGCGAACAGGATTTTTCCGCCTGGTATCAGGCCGTCATTTCGGAAGCCGACATGGCCGAGGAAAGCGGCGTGCGCGGCTGCATGGTCATTCGGCCGTGGGGCTATGGCATCTGGGAACGGATGCAGAAGCTGCTGGACGCCGAGATCAAGGCGACGGGGCATGAGAATTGTTATTTCCCGCTGTTCATTCCGCTCTCCTATTTCGAGAAGGAGGCCGAACATGTCGACGGCTTCGCCAAGGAAATGGCGGTCGTCACTCATCACCGGCTGATCCAGAAGGACGGCAAGCTGGTCCCCGATCCCGAGGCGAAGCTGGAAGAGCCGCTGGTCGTGCGGCCGACGTCGGAAACCGTGATCGGCGCGGCGTTCAGCCGCTGGGTGCAGAGCTGGCGCGACCTGCCGGTGCTCATCAACCAGTGGGCGAATGTCGTCCGCTGGGAAATGCGCACCCGCATGTTCCTGCGCACCGCCGAGTTTCTGTGGCAGGAAGGCCATACCGCCCATGCCACCGTCGACGAGGCGATGGACGAGACGATGAAGATGCTGCGTGTCTATCGCGACTTTGCCCAGGATTGCGTCGCCATGCCGGTGGTGGCTGGCGAAAAGCCGGAGAATGAGCGTTTCCCCGGCGCGGTCGCGACCTATTCGATCGAAGCGATGATGCAGGACGGCAAGGCATTGCAGGCGGGCACGTCGCACTTCCTGGGCACGACCTTCTCCAGCGCGCAGAATATCAAGTTCCAGAATGCCGAGGGGCAGCAGGAGCTGGCTCAGACGACCAGTTGGGGTGTGTCCACGCGCATGATCGGCGGGCTGATCATGACGCATGGCGACGACGATGGGCTGTGCGTGCCGCCGCGCGTCGCGCCCTATCAGGTGGTCGTGGTGCCGATGCTGCGCGACAGCGAGGAAGATGCCGCGATCCTCGATTATTGCACCGATCTGGTGACCCAGCTCAATGCGCTGGATGCGTTCCGCGAGCCGGTGCGCGCGCTGCTGGACAAGCGCCCTGCCAAGGCGGCGACCAAGCGCTGGGGCTGGGTGAAGAAGGGCGCGCCGATCATTCTGGAAATCGGCGCGCGCGATGTCGCCAACGGATCGGTCGCGCTGCTGCGGCGGGACGAGCTGTACGATATGAACGGCAAGCTCAAGCCCGACTTCATCAAGAAGGAAGATCTGGTCGCCCGTGTGCCCGGATTGCTGGCGGACATCCAGGGTCAGCTGTTTGCGCGCGCCAAAGCCCGCCACGACAGCCGGATCGATGCGTCGATCACGCAGATTGACGCGCTCAAGGCATATTTCAAGGCCAGCAAAAACCCCGGCTGGGCGCTGGTCCAGTGGGCCAAGCCGACCGGCGCGGAACTGGACAAGGTGGTGCAGTGGCTGAAGGGGGAGAAGCTGACCCTGCGCAACGTGCCGACCGACGCGGAAGCGGCGGATGGGACCTGCATCTTCACCGGCGGCACCGCGGCCGAGCGGGTGCTTGTGGGCCGCAGCTACTAAATCGGTGATAGCGAGCGTAGTCGGGAAAGGCTTCTCGACTACGCTCGAAGCGAACGGCCTGGGTCGTTATTGCGCTACGCCCAATTGCTCCAGCGCGAAGGCGCTATACTCCGCCTGATCGCGATAGCGGCGGAAGCGGCCGGACTTGCCGCCATGGCCGGCCTCCATGTTGACGCGGAAGACCAGTGGATTGCTGTCGGTCTTGGTTGCGCGCAGCTTCGCCGCCCATTTGGTCGGCTCATAATATTGGACCTGACTGTCCCATAGGCCGGTGCCGACGAACAGGCTGGGATAGGCTTTCGCCTCGACATGGTCGTAGGGCGAATAGGCCAGCATCACATCATACCATGGCTTTTGTTCGGGATTGCCCCATTCGTCATATTCGCCGGTGGTGAGCGGGATGGTCGGGTCAAGCATGGTCGTGACGACGTCCACGAACGGCACCTGGGCGATGATGACCTTGTAATCCTGGGGCGCCATATTCGCGACGCCGCCCATCAGCAGGCCGCCCGCGCTGCCACCCATGGCGGCGACGCGGCCCTTCTTCGCATAACCCTGATCCACCAGCGCGCGGGTCACGTCGATGAAGTCGGTGAAGCTGTTCATCTTGTTCTTGAGATGGCCGTCATCATACCATTGGCGGCCCATTTCCTGGCCGCCGCGAATATGGGCGATGGCATAGACGACGCCGCGATCGAGCAGGCTGGGGAGCAAGGGCGAGAAGGCCGGATCGGTCGAATAGCCGTAGCTGCCATAAGCATATTGATAGAGCGGGGCGCTGCCGTCCTTTTTGAAGCCCTTGGCGTAGATAAGCGAGACCGGCACCTTCGTCCCGTCGCGCGCGGTCGCCCAGACCCGCTCGGTCACATATTTGGCCGGGTCATAGCCCTTGACCTCCTGGACCTTGAGAAGCTTGCGCTCACCACTATCGACGTTCACCTCATAGGTGGTTTGCGGCGTGCGCAGGCTGTCATAGGTGTAGCGGACCCAGGGCGTGCCGCTTTCGGCGTTGACGGCGAGCGCCATGGCATAGGCGGGCTCGTCTGCCTCGACAAAGCTGCTCTTGCCGCCCCTGGTCAGCAGGCGAAGGCGCTTATTGCCTTCGGACCGTTCCTCGATCGCCAGGAAGCTGTCGAAGGGCTGGAAATTCTCGATGAAGACGCTGGCGCTGGTCGGCACGATGTCCGTCCAGGCGGCGCGGCCCTTGGCGGCATCAGCATCCGAGACCGTCATCAGCCGGTAATTGGGCGCCTGCCAGTTGGTACGGATCGTCCACTGCCCGCCGACATTATCGCTGCTGTAGAGGAAGTCGCGTTCGCGTGGGGCCAGGACAGTGAAGGCGGCGGGGTTGGCGGAGGACGCACAGCGTTCCTCATTGCTGACCGTCGATTGCAGGACGATGCAGATATATTTGTCCGATGTCGTCTTCTTCAGGCCCATGTAGAAGCTGTCGTCCTTCTCCTCATAGACCAGCCGGTCGGCGCTGACGGGCGTGCCCAGCACATGCGCCTTCACCCGTTTGCCGAGCAGGGTGGTGGGATCCTTCTCGACATAGAAGATCGTCTTGCTGTCGTCGGCCCAGGCGAAATCGGGTTCGGCATTGGGGATTTCGTCGGCCAGCAATTTGCCGTCGGCGATGGCCTTGACGCGGATCACATATTGGCGGCGGCCGACCAGATCCTCGGCATAGGCGAGCAGCCGGTCGTCCGGGCTGACTTCCTTGCCACCGATCGCGAAATAGCCCTTGCCCGCGCCCATCCTGGGTTCGTCGAGCAATATCTGCTCGGGCGCGTCCATGCTGCCCTTGCGCCGGGCGACGATCGGGTAATCGCCGCCGGTTTCGAAGCGGCTGTAATACCAGTAACCCTTCTTGCGATAGGGGACGCTGCTGTCGTCCTGCTTTATGCGGCCGGTGATTTCGGCGTAGAGCTTGTCCTGCAACGGCTTGGTCGGCGCCAGCAGTGCGTCGGCATAGGCGTTTTCGGCCGCCAGATAGGCCAGCATCTCGGGATCTTTGCGGCTGTCGTCGCGCAGCCAGTAATAGGGGTCCTGGCGCGTTGCGCCGAAGGGCGCCTTCACCTCATGCGGTTTCTTGGCCGCGACGGGTGGCTTTGGAATTGTCTGCGCCTCGGCGGTGGTGGACAGCGCGGCAATGCCGAGGCTCGCCAAGAGCCAGGCCGAAGTGCGGATCATATTCCCTCCCTGCGAATCGCATGGCGGAGGCTGGCATGATGGCGGGCAGGGGGGAAGATGATCCGGGCCTGCCATGAGAAACGGCAGGCCCGGACTTAAATTATGCGCTCAGTTACAGCACATATTTGCTGAGGTCGGTGTCATGGGCGACGGCCGACAATTGCTTGTCGACATAGGCCTGGTCGATCACCAGCGTCTCGCCGCGGCGATCCTCGGCCTCGAAGCTGACATCCTCCAGCAGCTTTTCCATGACGGTCTGCAGGCGACGGGCACCGATATTCTCGATCTCGCTGTTGACCTCGGCCGCGATCTTGGCGACCGCGCGGATGCCTTCGGGCGTCAGGTCGATCGTCACTTCCTCGGTCGCCAGCAGTGCGCGATATTGCGCAACAAGGCTGGCCTTGGTGTCGGACAGGATCGCGACGAAATCCTCCTCGGTCAGGGCCTTCAATTCCACCCGGATCGGCAGGCGGCCCTGAAGCTCGGGCAACAGGTCGCTGGGCTTGGCCACATGGAAGGCGCCCGAGGCGATGAAGAGGATATGGTCCGTCTTCAAGGGGCCATATTTGGTCGAGACCGTGGTACCCTCGATCAGCGGCAGCAGGTCGCGCTGCACGCCTTCGCGGCTGACCGAACCGCCACGCACGTCGCTGACGGCGATCTTGTCGATCTCGTCGAGGAAGACGATGCCATTCTGCTCGGCGCTGGTGATGGCGACGCGGGCGACGTCATCCTGGTCCAGCCGCTTGTCCTGCTCTTCCTCGACCAGCTTGTCCCAGGCGTCGGCGACGCGCATCTTGCGGCGCTTCTTCTGCTGCTGGCCAAAGGCCTTGGACATCATGTCGCTGAGGTTGATCATGCCGACCTGACCACCCATTCCGGGGATTTCCATCGGCATCGACGGGGTGTCGGCGACTTCCACCTCGACCTCCACCTCGTTCATCTGGTTGCCCTCGATCTTCTGGCGGAAGGAGAGGCGGGTGGCTTCGCTGGCATCCTTGCCGGTCAGCGCGTCGAGCAGGCGGGCCATGGCGGCTTCGGACGCGGCTTCGCGCACGGCTTCGCGGCGACGGTCCTTTTCCAGGCGCACGGCTTCCTCGACCAGATCGCGGACGATCTGTTCGACGTCGCGGCCGACATAGCCGACTTCGGTGAACTTGGTGGCTTCCACCTTGACGAAGGGCGCGTCGGCCAGTTTCGCCAGGCGGCGGCTGATCTCGGTCTTGCCGCAGCCCGTCGGTCCGATCATCAGGATGTTCTTGGGCGTCACCTCGTCGCGCAGGTCGGCGGGCAGATGCTGGCGGCGCCAGCGGTTGCGCAGCGCGACGGCGACGGCGCGCTTGGCGTCATGCTGGCCGATGATATGCGCGTCGAGCGCGGCGACGATGGCTTTGGGGGTCAGATTGTCGTTCATGATCTTTTCTTGAAATCTCAGTTGGCGCTGTCGAGCGTTTCGATGGTGAGCTGGTCGTTGGTGTAGACGCAGATGTCGGCGGCCACGGCCATCGCCTTGCGGGCCAGGGTTTCGGCATCTTCCTCATATTCCACCAGCGCGCGGGCGGCGGCGAGGGCGTAATTGCCGCCCGAACCGATCGCGGCGACGCCGCCGAGCGGTTCCAGCACGTCGCCATTCCCGGTCAGGATCAGGGTGACATCCTTGTCGGCGACGATCATCATCGCTTCCAGGTTGCGGAGATATTTGTCGGTGCGCCAGTCCTTGGCGAGTTCGACGGCGGCGCGCATCAACTGGCCATTATGGCGTTCCAGCTTGGCTTCGAGCCGTTCGAACAGGGTGAAGGCGTCGGCCGTTGCGCCGGCAAAGCCGCCGATGACGCTGCCGTCGTGCAGGCGACGCACCTTGCGGGCATTGGGCTTCATCACGGTCTGGCCCATCGAGACCTGGCCGTCGCCGGCGACGACGACCTTTCCATTCTTGCGGACCGACATGATGGTGGTGCCATGCCAGACAGGCATGGAAGAGCGGTTAGGATCGTTCATGGCGGCGCATATGGGATGGCTGTCCGATCCGTGCAAGCACGCGCAAGAAAAGCGCGATAAAGCCGAGTCGTTGCTTTTCGGCGACAGCTTTATGACAATCCATTCAGGAACAAACTTGCGTCAATTGACATTGTGCAATGCAGCAATCAATCATGTTCGTCCCAAATGGAGGGAAGACTCGCATGTCTTTGAAGGCCAGAGCCCAGGAAAAGGTCGAACGCGCGGGCATCTCCAATTACTCGTTCGATCAGGATATTCTGGTGATGTGCGGCGTCCGCTATGCGGTCGAAGCCTGCGAATGCGGCGAACCTGACTGTGATGGCGTGCGCCTGCGCAAAAAAGGGGCCTTCCCCCGGATACTGCAATAGGACAGGCGCGCGCGCTCTGTTCGGTCGATCTTAGTGGATGACTTCCTTGCCGGCGGTGCCGACGGATTCGATGTCCCGACCGACGCCTTGCACCGTATTGCAGGCGGCGAGAGCAGACAGCAACATGCTGGCAAGGACGAGGGCAACGGTCTGACGCATGGATGGCGACTTTCTTATTTCAGTGGTGCGGCATTTATAATGCGGTTGAACGCACTGGACAGTGTTAATTTCCGTGTCCTGATGCACCGGCGCTTGACAGGCATCGCGCCGAATGCCAATGGCCGCCTCCTCCTTACAGGGGGCGCGTAGCTCAGCGGTAGAGCACACCCTTCACACGGGTGGGGTCACAGGTTCAATCCCTGTCGCGCCCACCATGGCCTTCCGGTCATGGCAGGACATATTATTCCCAAATATTGATCTTTTCCTTCGCCTCGCGCTAAGCCTGCCAGCGATCAAGCGGCGCATTCGTACGCCGACCGGAAAGGATGACCATGCCCCCCTATCTCAACGCCAGTGTCGCGCTCGGCGCACTGTTGCTGCTTCCGATCGTTCCGGTGCAGGCGCAGGAGAAGCTGACGCTGGAGCGCGTATTTGCCAGCCCTGATCTGGCCGGGCCGCTGCCGCGCGTGCTGAAGCTGTCGCCCGACGGCAAGCTGGTGACCCTGCTCAAGCCGCGTGCGGACGAGAAGGAGCGGCTCGACCTGTGGGCGATCGACACGTCGACCGGCGCGGAACGGATGCTGGTCGATTCGAAGAAGACCGGCAGCGGTGCGGAACTCAGTGAAGCGGAGAAGATGCAGCGGGAGCGTGACCGCTCGGTCGCCGGCAGCACCGGCATCACCAGCTATGACTGGTCGCCCGACGGCAAGACTATCCTGGTTCCGGTCGATGGCGATCTCTATCTCGCCGCGCTGGATGGCAAGGTGACGCGCCTGACCGATACGCCGGACGGCGAACTCAACGGCGTGGTCAGCCCCAAGGGCGGCTTCGTGTCCTTCGTGCGCGGCGGCAACCTGTTCGTGAAGCCGATGAACGGCGCCGAAAAGCAGCTGACGCAGGGCGCCAGCGAGACGCTCAACTGGGGCGTGTCGGAATTTGTCGCCCAGGAGGAAATGGACCGGCGCACCGGCTATTGGTGGTCGCCGACCGACGGGCTGATCGCCGTCGCCCGGGTCGATGAAAGCCCGGTCGGCATCGTCACCCGCACCGCCATCGGCGGCGAGGGCACCAAGATCTATCAGCAGCGCTATCCCGCCGCCGGCACGCCCAACGCGGTGGTCGATCTTTTTGTCATGAAGGCCGACGGTTCGGGCCAGGTGCAGGTCGACCTGGGCGCCGACAAGAATGTCTATCTCGCCCGCGTCGATTGGTCGAAGGACGGCAAGACCCTCTATGTCCAGCGCGAGAGCCGCAACCAGCAGCGGCTCGACCTGCTGGCGGTTGACCCGGCGACCGGCAAGGCGAAGATCGTGCTCACCGAAACCGCCAAAAGCTGGATCAACCTCAGCAACAATTTCACGCCGCTGAGCGACGGGAGTTTCCTCTGGTGGTCGGAAAAGACCGGCCATGGCCATCTCTACCATGTGCGCGATGGCAAATGGACGGCGCTGACCAGCGGCGAATGGGAAGTGCGCGACATTGTCGGCGTGGATGAGGGCAAGGGCCTGGTCTATTTCACCGGCAATCGCGACACGCCGCTGGAGCAGCAACTCTATGTCGCGTCGCTGGCGAAGGCCGGGCCGCTCAAGGCGTTGACCGCCAAGGGCTGGTGGAACGACGCGGTGATGGACGGGGCTGCCAGTCGTGTCATCGTCACCCGCCAGAATGCCGACCAGCCCAAGCAGGTCTATCTGGCCGACAGCGGCGGCAGGCAGTTGCAGTGGATCTCGGAAAATGCGCTGAAGGGCGATCACCCCTATGCGCCCTATATCGCCGGCCATGCAAAAACCGTGTTCGGGACGGTCAAGGCGGCCGATGGCAGCATCCTCTATACCAAGATGCTGACCCCGCCTTTGCAGCCCGGCAAGCGCTATCCCGTCTTCATGATCCATTATGGCGGACCTGGCACCGGGCGGCAGGTAACCAACACATGGAGCGGCGCGCTCAACCAATATCTGGTCGATCGCGGCTGGATCGTCTTTGCGGTCGACAATCGCGGCACGCCCGATCGGGGCAAGGCGTTCGAGGACCAGATTTACCGCGCGATGGGGACGGTCGAGGTCGATGACCAGCTAAAGGGTGTCGAATGGCTGAAGGCCCAGCCCTTCGTCGATCCCAAGCGGATTGCCACCTATGGCTGGTCCTATGGCGGCTACATGTCGCTGAAGCTCGCCGAAAAGGCGCCGGGCACCTTCGCGGCGATCGTTTCGGGCGCGCCGGTTACCAAATGGGAGTTTTACGACACCCATTATACCGAGCGCTATCTGGGCCAGCCGCAGGACAAGCCAAGCGCCTATCCCGGCTCTGATGCCGTGGACGACGCGGTGAAGATCACGGACCCGCTGCTGCTGATCCACGGCATGTCCGACGACAATGTCGTGTTCGACAATTCGACGGCGCTGATGGCCAAGATGCAGGCGGCGGCGGTGCCGTTCGAGCTGATGGTCTATCCAGGGCAGACCCACCGCGTGGGCGGGCCAAAGATCAGCGTCCATCTGTGGAAGACGATCGAGCATTTCCTGGCCGATAACGGCGTGAACCCCGCCGATTGACGCCATGACGCAACAGGCATAGCCTCTCCTTTCATGGCTGCATGGGGAGAGGCTATGACGGGGGAGATCTTACTCAGTCCGGTGCGTGGCAAGGCCCGCATTGAAGTGCTCGATATCCTGCGCGGGATCGCGATCCTGGGCATCTTCACCATGAACCTGCCTTTCATGGCGGGGCCTTCCGAATTGATGATGCGCGACATTCGCCAGATGGGCTGGACGCACGCCGATCAGGTCGCCTGGAGCCTGATCGAGATATTCTGGGAAGGCACCCAGCGCGGTTTGCTGGAATATCTCTTCGGTGCCGCGCTGATGGTGCTGGCGGCCAAGGCGATGGAGCCCGACGGTCCGGTTGCGGTCGCCGACCTCTATATCCGGCGCGCCTTATGGCTGCTGCTGTTCGGTTTCGTCGACATCTTCCTGCTCGCCTGGCCTGGTGACATCCTGCATGTCTATGCATTGGCCGCCCTGTTCCTGTTTCCATTTCGCAAGCTGAAGGCGAAATGGCTACTGCCATTGGGACTGGTTTTTGCCACGGTGACGTCCGTGTATCCGGCGATCCAATATGTCGAGCGGATCGACATGATGACCAAGGTAGAAGCGGCAAAGGCCAAGCAGGTGGCGGGTACCCCGCTGGCCCAGGCGGACAAGGCGGCGATGGCGGCCTGGCAGAAAAAGCTGGATCGCTACAAGATCGACAAGGAAACCAAGCAAAAGGCCGAAGCGGAAGCGAAGGCGCGCAGTGGCAGCTATGCCGGTTATATCGGCTTTCTCTGGGGCGTATGGATTGATCTCGCCGGTCAGGGCGAAGTCTATATGGGTGTTGCGGAGGCTTTTTCCGCCATGCTTATCGGCATCGCCCTGTGGAAATGGGGCATCATTCAGGGCCTGCGATCCACCCGTTTCTATCTGGTGCTGGCATTATGTGCCTATGGCTTTGGCCTTGGCGCACGGGCGATCGGCGTTGCCGAAATCACCAGCTTCCAGCCCATTCCCAAGACGATCTGGATCACCAGCGAATATGCCCGGCTGGCCGTCTCGCTGGGCCATGTCGCGCTGGTCAACCTGCTGGTGCGGTTCCGCGTTTCCCATGCCGTCCTGAAACCCTTCGTGGCGGCTGGTCAGGTGGCTTTCTCGCTCTATTTTCTGGAGCAGATCATCGGCATCAACATCCTCTTTTCACCGATCGCGCTGGGATTGCGGGGGGTATTTGGATGGGCAACCTTGTGGGGTTGGGCGACCGCCATCGCGCTTGGCCTGCTGCTCTGTGCCAATATCTGGACGCGCTATTTCGTCAGCGGCCCGATGGAATGGGCATGGCGTTCGCTGGCCTATTGCAAGCGGCAGCCATTCCGACGCCGCGCAGCGATCGGCGATGCCTAGCCATCCACTGACTATCGCTGGCAATAGCCCTTCTTTCTGGACAAATCGCGCAGTTTCGTTATGCGCCACCCCGCAATTCTGCATGGAGTGGAGTGTTTAGTCATGGGTTACAAGGTCGTCGTCGTGGGTGCCACCGGTAATGTGGGCCGCGAGATGCTGACCATTCTCGCCGAACGCGAGTTCCCGATTGACGAGATTGCGGCGGTTGCATCGTCGCGGTCGACCGGCGTCGAAATTGATTTCGGTGACACCGGCAAGACACTCAAATGCAAGAATATCGAGCATTTCGACTTCACCGGCTGGGACATTGCCCTGTTTGCCGCAGGCTCCGGCCCGACCGCCGAATATGCGCCCAAGGCGGCAGCAGCCGGTTGCGTCGTGATCGACAATTCGTCGCTCTATCGCATGGACCCGGACGTGCCGTTGATCGTGCCCGAAGTGAACCCGGACGCGATCGACGGCTACAAGAAGAAGAACATCATCGCCAACCCCAACTGCTCGACCGCGCAGATGGTCGTGGCGCTCAAGCCCTTGCATGACGCCGCCAAGATCAAGCGCGTCGTCGTTGCCACCTACCAGTCGGTCTCGGGCGCCGGCAAGGAAGGCATGGACGAGCTGTTCGAGCAGTCGCGCAACATCTTCGTCGGCGATCCGGCCGAGCCGAAGAAGTTCACCAAGCAGATCGCGTTCAACGTGATCCCGCACATCGACGTCTTCCTGGACGATGGTTCGACCAAGGAAGAATGGAAGATGGTCGCGGAGACGAAGAAGATCCTCGACCCCAAGATCAAGCTGACCGCGACCTGCGTGCGCGTGCCGGTGTTCGTCGGCCATTCCGAAGCGATCAACATCGAGTTCGAGAATGAGATTTCGGCGAAGGAAGCGCAGGACATCCTGCGCGAGGCACCGGGCATCATGCTCGTCGACAAGCGCGAGGATGGCGGATACGTCACCCCGATCGAATGCGTCGGTGATTTCGCGACCTTCATCAGCCGCGTGCGGGAGGATTCGACCGTCGACAACGGCATCAACCTGTGGTGCGTCAGCGACAATCTGCGCAAGGGTGCGGCGCTGAACGCGGTGCAGATCGCCGAACTGCTGGGCCGTCGCCACCTCAAGAAGGGCTGAGCCGGCATATGCTCTCCGGCGCTGTCGCGGCATGGAACAGCCTTCCTGTCGCGCAGCGCCGGATGATCGTCACCCTTCTGGTGGCGATCGGGTTGGCCAATATTGCGCAGCCCTTTCCCGAACTCGCTCCGCTGCAACACGGCCCGACCGTGCTGCTCGCGCTCGCAGCGCCGTGGATACTCCGGCGTTGGCCGCTTTCAAGCCGCTCGGCCGGCTGCATCTGGCTGTTCCTGCTGGTCCACACCTTCGGCGCGCGCTGGATCTATTCCTACGTGCCCTATGACGATTGGGCGCGCGCGCTCAGCGGCCATGATATTTCCAGCCTCTTCGGCTTGCAACGCAATGGCTATGACCGGCTGGTTCATTTCGCCTTCGGTGCGCTGCTGACGGCGCCCCTCGCAGAGATCGCCCGACGCAGAGGCGGTTTGCGCCAGGTCTGGAGCCTGGCCTTCGCCTTTGCCGCCATCGGCCTAGGCAGCGCGCTCTACGAGATATTCGAATGGCTGCTGACGGTGATCGCCGCCGGCGAGACCGCCGATTATTATAATGGCCAGCAGGGCGATGTCTGGGACCCGCAGAAGGACATGGCCGCCGCCCAGATCGGCAGCACCATCGCACTGATCGCGCTCTTGCGCCGCCGAAGCGGAAATCCTATCGGCGAGGCCCCATGCCCCGAAGGACCTGAGCAATGACCGACCTGCAGATCGAACGCCATGACATCGAAGGGCTGGGTGGCATGCCGATCGCCGTGCATGTCGTGGGGCAGGGACGGGACCTGGTGTTGATCCACGGCTATTTCTCCAATGCCTGGACCAACTGGATCCGCTACGGCCATGCAGCCAAGCTGGTGGAGGCGGGTTTCCGCCTGATCATGCCGGACCTGCGCGGCCATGGCGAAAGCGGCAAGCCGCATGATCCGGCCGCCTATCCGGCGGATGCGCTGACCGACGACAATCTGGCGCTGGTCGAGCAGATGGGGCTGACCGATTATGATCTGGGCGGCTATTCGCTGGGCGCGCGCACGACCGTGCGGATGCTGGCGCGCGGCGCGACGCCGCGCCGGGTGATCCTGGCCGGCATGGGCCTGCGCGGTCTGACCCGCACGCTCGACAAGGGCGGCTATTACAAGAAGGTGCTGACCAATCTCGGCACGTTCGAGCGCGGCACGTCGGAATGGATGACCGAGGCGTTCCTCAAGACCACCAAGGGCGATCCGGTGGCGATGCTGCATATCCTCAATACCTTCGTCGACACCGACGAGGCGACCATTGCCGGCTTCCGGCAGCCGACCGATGTGATCTGCGGTGTCGACGACCAGGATAATGGCATTGCCCAGGAACTGGTCGATGCGTTGCCAAACGGTCGCTATGTCGAGATACCGGGCAATCATATGAACGCCGTGACGCGCAAGGAACTGGGCCAGGCGATGGTCGATTTCCTGACCGCTTGACTGTCTCGCCAGCCTAATCCACCTTGGCCCCATAAGAAGACCTAAGGGGCCAAGTTCCATGAAAATCGCCATTTCGATCGCCGCGCTAGCGGCTGCCCTTGTTGCGTCGCCAGTGCTGGCGCAGCAGGCGCCGACCACGCAGCAGCCGACCGCTGCCGAGGCCGAAGCCTTCCTGACCAAGGCGGAGAAGGCGCTGTTTGATCAGTCGCTGATCAGCAGCCGCGCCGCCTGGATCAACGCGACCTACATCACCGACGACACCGACGCGCTCGCTTCCTATTTCGGCGCGATCGATACGACGATGCGCGTCGACTATGCGCTGGAGGCGGCCAAGTTCGCGACCGCACCGGGCCTGACGGAGGAGACGAAGCGCCGCCTGACGCTGCTGCGCACCGCGCTGACCCTGCCCGCGCCGACCACGTCGGGCGCCTCGCAACAGCTCAACGACCTCGCGACCAAGCTCCAGTCCACCTATGGCAAGGGCAAGGGCACGCTGAACGGCCAGCCGATCAACGGCAGCGACATCGAAGAGAAGATGGGCACGGACCGCAACCCGGACGAGCTCAAGGAAATGTGGGTGAGCTGGCACGACAATGTCGGTGCGCCGATGCGTGGCGACTATGCCAAGCTGGTGACGATCGCCAACCAGGGCGCCAAGGAACTGGGCTTTGCCGATACCGGCGCGATGTGGCGCTCCAAATATGACATGCCGGCCGACGACTTCGCCAAGCTCACCGACAAGATCTGGGCCGAGGTAAAGCCGCTCTATGACGAGTTGCATTGCTACACACGCACCAAGCTCAACGAGAAATATGGCGATGCCGTCCAGGCCAAGACCGGGCCGATCCGGGCCGACCTGCTCGGTAATATGTGGGCGCAAGAATGGGGCAATATCTATGATATCGTCGCGCCTGCCGGTGCCGGCGACTTGGGCTATGACATCACCGACCTGCTGACGGCCAAGAATTACGACCCGATCAAGATGGTGAAGACGGGCGAGGGCTTCTACAGCTCGCTCGGCTTTGCGCCGCTGCCGCAGACCTTCTGGGATCGTTCGCAGATTACCAAGCCGCGCGACCGCGAAGTGATCTGTCACGCCTCCGCCTGGGATCTGGATAACAAGGACGATATCCGCATCAAGATGTGCACCAAGGTGAATGGCGACGATTTCGTCACCATCCATCACGAATTGGGGCATAATTATTACCAGCGCGCCTATAATATCCAGAAACCGCTCTATCTCGATGGCGCCAATGATGGCTTCCATGAGGCGATCGGCGACTTCATCGCGCTGTCGATCACGCCAGACTATCTGGTGAAGATCGGCCTGCTCGATCCGGCCAAGGTGCCGGGCACCGACAAGGATCTGGGCCTGCTGCTGCGTCAGGCGATGGACAAGGTCGCCTTCCTGCCGTTCGGCCTGCTGATCGACAAATGGCGCTGGGGCGTATTTGATGGTTCCATCCCGGAGTCGAAATATGAAGCCGCATGGACCGACCTGCGCCGTCAATATCAGGGGATTGTCCCGCCGGTCGCGCGGGACGAAAGCAAGTTCGATGCGGGCGCCAAATTCCATATCCCCGGCAATACGCCCTATACCCGTTACTTCCTTGCCCGCGTGCTGCAGTTCCAATTCTACGAGGCAGCGTGCCGTCAGTCGGGCTGGAAGGGGCCGCTCCATCGTTGCTCCTTCTACGGTAACAAGGCCGTAGGGGAAAAGCTGAACGCGATGCTGGAAATGGGCGCCTCCAAGCCCTGGCCGGACGCGCTGCAGGCCTTTACCGGCAGCCGCGAAATGTCAGGCAAGGCGCTGGTCAATTATTTTGCTCCGTTGCAAAAATGGCTTGTAGTGCAAAATAAAGGCAAGTCGTGTGGCTGGTAAGTTTCAGTAAAACTTGGTAAATGGCCGGTGTATGACCGCACCGGCCGTTATTTTGTCCCTGCTTTTTGGTACCGCCCTGGTGATGACCATCGCCATGGGGGTCGCGTGGCTGCATTTTGGCCGGCAACGGCATGTGCTGACCTGGGCGGCCTCCTATGGCGTCGCAATCCTGCAATGGATCGCCAATGCCGGCGGGTTTTTCCTGCATAGTCGGCTGCTCTATATCCTGACCGGCGTCGGGTTGATCATCAGCGCCTCATTGCTGGCCATCGGGGTCCAGCAAAGGTCAGGCAGGCAGGTTCGGATCACTGCCTTTGCGGTGCCGGCCATGCTGGTCATTATTTCCATGTCGCTGGCGATCGGCCCGGTCGGCAGCCAGATCATGCAGGGCATGATCATTCCCGCCTATGTTGGGGTCTTGCTGGCGGTCAGCGCGCTATCGCTTTGGCCGCGGGATCGCGCATTCACGCCCCCTGAATTGGCGTTCTTCACGGTGCTGCTCGCATTCGCATTGGGCCAATTGGCGCTCGCGCTGTCGGCGTCCCTGATCCGGGGGCCGGAAGAGGGCAAGGAAGTGTATCGCGCGATCCTGGGGCTGGTCATGCCGACCATTTATGTCGGCACGGGGGTTGCCGCCGTGCTTGTGGTGGCGGGCGACCTGGCCCAGCAGTTGCGGCAGCAGATGCGCCACGATCCATTGACCAACGTCCTCAACCGTCGGGGCATCGAGGAATTCGCCAGCCGCGCGATTGCCACTGCCCGAAGGCAGGCGCGCCCGCTGTCTCTCGTGATTTGCGACCTCGACGGGTTTAAGGCGTTGAACGACAGCCACGGGCATATCGCCGGGGATACGGCCTTGCGCAGCTTTGCCCAGTTGTTGACCAATGCGGTGCGCCGCGGCGACGTCGTTGGACGACTGGGCGGTGACGAGTTCGGCCTGCTGTTGATCGACGCGCCGGCACAGGTGGCTGCCGAGGTTATGGAGCGGGTCCGGATGGAGATTAGTTGCTTACGGCTGGATGAAGCCCCTCACACCATATTGTGCGCGAGTTTCGGCGTAGCGGATCTGCGGGTCGAGGATGCGCGGCTGGAAGACATGCTCGCCCGCGCAGACAGCGCACTGTATGACGCGAAGCGCGCTGGCAAGAACCAGGTCAGTATCTGGTGTGACGCCGCCTGACGGTGGCGCCACACCAGATATTTAGCGAAACGGCGGCTCGTTAAAGGCGCGCAGCTTGCGACTGTGCAACTTAGGGCCTTCCTGCCTCAGCAATTCGCAGGCCATCAGGCCAACGCGCAAATGGCCGGCAATCGCTTCCTCATAGAAGCGGTTGGCCTGGCCGGGCAGCTTCAATTCGCCATGGATCGGCTTGTCCGACACGCAGAGCAACGTGCCATAGGGCACGCGGAAACGATAACCCTGTGCCGCGATCGTCGCCGACTCCATGTCTATGCCGACGGCACGGGACAGGCTGAAGCGCAGCGCGGAACTGGAATAGCGCAATTCCCAGTTGCGATCATCGGTGGTGACGACCGTGCCGGTACGCAGGCGGCGCTTGAAATCTTCCGGATTGCCGCTGCCCAGGATCGCCTCGGCCGCGCTCGCCATTGCCACTTGCACCTCGGCGATCGCAGGTACTGGAATTTCCGGCGGCAGCATTTCGTCGAGCACATGGTCGTCGCGCAGATAGGCGTGGGCGAGGACATAGTCGCCGATCCGCTGGCTTGGGCGCAGGCCGCCGCAATGGCCGATCATCAGCCAGGCCTCCGGGCGCACCACCGCCAGATGGTCGCAGATCGTCTTGGCATTGGACGGGCCGACGCCGATATTGACCAGGGTGATGCCGCTGCGATCAGGCGCGATCAGATGATAGGCCGGCATCTGGTGCTTGCGCCAGGCGCTGTCGGCGATCATTTGCGCCGGGTCGGCGGTTTCCGGGGTGACATAAACGCCGCCGGCACCCGACAGGGCAGTAAAGCGGCTGCCTTCGCGCTGAAGTTCCTGGCATGCCCAGTCGACGAACTCGTCGACATAGCGATGATAGTTGGTGAACAGGATATAGCGCTGCACATGTTCGGCCGGCGTACCGGTATAATGCTTCAGCCGCGCCAGCGAAAAATCGGTGCGCAACCCGTCGAACAGGGCTAGGGGCCGGTCGCCATCGGCATCCGGCGCGAACAGGCCGTCGGCGATTTCATCACCGATTTCAGCCAGTTCTGTCGCCGGGAAGTGGCGTGCCAATTCGGTCGGGGGCGTGCCGTCGAGCGCGTTGATGTCTAGGCCATCAAGCACATAGGGGAAGGGAATCTGCTGATCGCTGAGCCCCGTTTCCACTTCAACACCATAATCGCGAACCAGAAGATCGATCTGTTCGGCGAGATAATCGGCAAACATTGCCGGACGGGTGATAGTGGTGACGTAGCGGCCAGGTTTCGACAGCCGGGCGAAGGAACGGCCCGGCGGCGGCGCCTGACTGTCGTCATGATGGACGATCCGCAATTCAGGATAGCAGAAACGGCGATCGGTCCGCGCTTCGGCCGGCGGAATGCTGCCATCGCGCGCATAGGCCCGCATGGCTTCCCGCAGATTTTCAATGGAGGTCTGATAGATGGCGTCGAGTTGCGCGACGATCGCTGTGCCGATGCTCTGTGTCATCGCCCCCTGTTACCGCACTTATATGACGGAAGAAAGATGGCGGTGAAACAATCGCGCACGCCATTGTGGCGGCGTGCGCGATTAGCCCGAATCAGAGTTGCTCGATCAGGAAGTCAGCCGAAGACACCTTGAAATCGCCCGGCGCTTCCACATTGAGTTCCTCGACCACGCCGTCCTTGACCAGCATCGAGAAACGCTGACCGCGCTGGCCCAGGCCAAATTTGCTGCCGTCCATGGTCAGGCCCACCGCCTGCGCGAAGGCGCCGTTGCCATCGGCCAGCATCGTCACCTTGCCGTCGGCACCGGCCGACTTGCCCCAGGCGCCCATGACGAAGGCGTCATTGACGGCGGTGCAGGCGATTTCGTCCACGCCCTTGCCCTTGAGGGCGTCGGCCTTGTCGATAAAGCCGGGCAGATGCTTGGCTGAGCAGGTCGGCGTGAAGGCGCCGGGCACCGAGAAGAGGGCGACGGTGCGGCCCGCGAAATATTCGTCCGAAGCGACCTGTTCGGGGCCGTTTTCGGTCATGGTGGTGAAGGTCGTGCTGGGAAGGCGGTCGCCCTTGGCAATGGTCATCATATATCTCCTGGCCAGTGTTGCGGCGGACGTCGTCGCTATGCCCACCGCTGTCAAGGGGAGTGCCTCGAATATGGCGCGATGCCCCATGGTTGCGACGGCAGGCCATTGGCTTATGCGTGCCCATGCCTATATTCGGGTGGATGGATGACGCACGTTTTTATGGCGGCCGCTTTCTTCTGGCTCTGCCCGGCATGGAGGACGAGCGGTTCGCCTATTCCGCCATTGCCTTGTGCGTGCATGACGCCCAGGGCGCGCTTGGCATCAATCTGGGCGAGGAGATGGTCGGCGTCGGACTACGCGACCTGCTGCAGAGCTTCGACATCGACGGCTCGGGCGTGGAGGACCGGCCCGTGCTGCGCGGTGGCCCGGTCGAGCCGCGGCGCGGGTTCGTCCTCCATTCGCTCGATTGGGCAGGGCAGGATATGGTTCAGGCCGGTGCGGACTGGGGGCTGTCGGGGTCGATCGACATATTGAAGGCGATTGCGCAGGGCCGCGGTCCGCGCCGCTATCTTGTCGCGCTCGGCTATGCCGGTTGGGCGCCCGGGCAACTGGAACAGGAAATGGCCGGCGACAGCTGGTTCCTCGCCGATGGCGACGCGGACCTGCTGTTCGACGTTCCGCCACAGCGAAAATGGGCCGCCGCTTTCGCCGCAGCGGGAGTTGATTCGGCCCATTTGGTGAGCGGTGGAGGATCCGCCTGAGCCGGATATTTCGTTACGCGGTGCAATCTCCCTTGTTTCCCGTGCGAAAGAATAGTTGCGCATGGCCGCTTGTTTCCTGGTCGTAACTGAACCGAGAGCGGTAAATTATCGCTAAGTATCACGATTGATAATTCAGAAATTCGGCACGCGACATGCTGACCCCGGGGCAATTGATACGGGGGTTAATTACATGAAAAAGTTTGCAATTGCGGCACTGGCGGCAGCAATTTCGTTTGCACCTGCGCATGCGTCGACCTGCTGGAAGACGGGGGCTGCCGAAGCGGCGCAGGTTCGTAATTTTGAAATGATGTTGATGGTGTCGGCGCTGCGTTGCCGCACGAGCAGCAACAATTTCCTGCCGGCCTATAATCGCTTCGTTCTGGAAAAACGAGCTGCACTTACCGAAGTGAATGATGCGCTACGCGCCCATTTCAGCGAAGCAGTCGGGCAGGTCAACGGGCTGGGTGCCTATGATGACTATGTGATCAGCCTTGCCAACAGCTATGGCGCCGGGGTCAACGGCCTCATCTGCCGCGACCTGGAGGCGCTGACGGCCGCTGCGAACGCCTTGCCGGCGGACCGGATTTCGCTGCTGAAGCTGACGGATGCGGCCGGCATCACGCCGCGCCTGAATGCGGCACGATGCTCGGATGTCGCACAGATCGCCCAGGCCGGCGCACCCGCACCGGTCGCCCCGCAGGCTCCGGCGATCGCCATGGCCACATCGGCTCCGCGCGGACCGGTCGAATAGCACATAAAGAAAACTTTATATTGAGTTGCCATGGGCGGCGGCGGTTGGTAAAGGCTCCAGCATCGCCGCTGCCTTGTCCTATCAGGCCGCGCCGGAAATTCTAACGGAATGGAGATTGGCTCGTGGCCACCGTACCCGCCGCCCAGGCACAGGATTATGTGATCGCCGACATCGGCCTTGCCGCCTTTGGTCGCAAGGAAATGGATATCGCCGAAACCGAAATGCCGGGCCTGATGGCGCTGCGCAAGGAATTCGGCCCGTCGCAGCCGCTCAAGGGCGCGCGCATCACCGGCTCGCTGCACATGACGATCCAGACCGCCGTGCTGATCGAGACGCTGACTGCGCTCGGTGCGCAGGTTCGCTGGGCGACCTGCAACATCTATTCGACGCAGGACCATGCCGCCGCCGCGATCGCCGCGTCGGGCGTGCCGGTCTTCGCCGTCAAGGGCGAGACGCTGCAGGAATATTGGGACTATGTCGAACGCATCTTCGACTGGCACAATGATGACTCGGGCGTCTGCAACCTGATCCTGGACGATGGCGGCGACGCCACCATGTTCGCCCTGTGGGGCGCGCGCGTCGAAGCCGGCGAAGAGCTGTTCACGCCGTCGAACGAGGAAGAGGAAATCTTCTGCGCCGTGCTGAAGCGCGTGCTGGCTGAGCGTCCCGGTTTCCTGACCAAGACCGTCGCCAGCATCAAGGGCGTGTCGGAAGAGACCACCACCGGGGTCCACCGCCTTTACGAACTGGCCAAGAAGGGCAAGCTGCCCTTCCCGGCGATCAACGTGAACGACAGCGTCACCAAGTCGAAGTTCGACAATCTCTATGGCTGCAAGGAATCGCTGGTCGACGCGATCCGTCGCGGCACCGACGTGATGCTGGCCGGCAAGATCGCCTGCGTCGCTGGCTTCGGCGATGTCGGCAAGGGTTCGGCCGCGTCGCTGCGCAATGGCGGTGCCCGCGTGATGGTGACCGAAGTCGATCCGATCTGCGCGCTGCAGGCGGCGATGGAAGGCTATGAAGTCGTGACCATGGAAGAGGCCGCCCCGCGCGCCGACATCTTCGTCACCGCGACCGGCAATGAAGGCGTTCTGACCGTCGATCACATGCGCGCCATGAAGAATATGGCGATCGTGTCGAACATCGGTCATTTCGACAGCGAGATCGAGATCGCCGGCCTGTCCAACATGAAGTGGACCGAGATCAAGCCGCAGGTCGACGAAGTCGAATTCCCCGACGGCAAGAAGATCATCGTCCTGTCGAAGGGCCGCCTGGTCAACCTGGGCAACGCCACCGGCCATCCGAGCTTCGTGATGTCGGCCAGCTTCACCAACCAGACGCTGGCCCAGATCGAGCTGTGGACCAAGAGCGAGACCTACGGCAACGACGTCTATGTCCTGCCCAAGCATCTCGACGAGAAGGTCGCCGAACTGCATCTGGAAAAGCTGGGCGTGAAGCTCACCAAGCTGAGCCAGAAGCAGGCCGACTATATCGGCGTGCCGGTCGAAGGCCCGTTCAAGCCGGACCACTACCGCTATTGATCGAACAGGCGGGGAGGGCGATCAGCCGTCCCCGCCCTTTTTATCGTTAAAAATGCCCGGCCGATATCGCGCCGGGCATTCTTTGTATCTTCCTTCCATCTGGATGCTTTCCGCTATCGCCGAGTTGCGATAGTCCCACTATCCATATGAACGAAACAATGTTGGTCGCTGGCGGAGCGGGAATGGTGCAATGGCAATGACGAGCCCGCTCGCAACTCTGTTGCTTGGCGTCGTCCTGGCCGCGTGGCTGGGCGCAGCGATCTGGGCGTTGTTCACCGGTCAGCGGATGCGGCGCGAGGGGATGCAGGCCCAGGGCAAGCTCGACCGTTTGGCGATTCTCCTGTCGTCGGCGCCGGCAGCCCCGATCATCATCCATCCCGATGGCCGCATGGAAGCCGCCGACCGTCTGGCCAAATGGCTGGGGCGCGATCGGGTGCCGGCCTTTGTTTCGGAGCTTACCGCGCCCGACAGCGGACTGGAGCCGGCCGACGGCGCGATATTGGGACAGGAAATCGCTGCGGCGCAGAAGGCTGGCAAGAGCTTTTCCCTGCCAATCCGCGGCACGGGCTCGTCGCGGACCTTGCTGGTCCGGGGCGCACCGGCCGGACCTGGGCTGGCCGCCAATGGTGGCGTGGTCCTGTGGATTTTCGACGCGACGGACAGCCAGTCCGAAATCCAGGCGTTGACCGCCACCGTCGGCCAGTTGCGCGATGCCCTGGAAGCGCTGGCCGGGCTGGTCGAGGCCGCGCCGTTCCCGATGTGGCATCGTACGCCCGACCTTAGGCTGAGCCTGGTGAACAGCGCCTATGTGCGCGCCGTCGACAGTCCCGGCGCGCGTGAAGTGATCGCCAACGGAACTGAACTGGTCGAGGCTGTGAGCGGCCTCAGTCCACAGGACGCAGCGGCAGAGGCTGTCGCGGGGGGCGGTCCGATTGCGCGTATGGTGCCGGCCACCATCGACGGCGAACGCCGAACGATGCGGGTGGTCGATGTCCCGCTGGGCGATGCCGGGGTGGCCGGCTTTGCCATGGATCAGCATGAGCTGGAGCAGGCACGCGTCGAGCATCGACGGCTGGAAGCGGCGCAGCGCGACCTCCTCGACCGCTTGTCCGCGGGCGTCGCCCAATTCGGCCCCGATCGGGCATTGCGTTTCTGGAACCAGCCTTTCATCAGCCTGTTCGCACTCAATCAGGATGCACTGGCGGACACGCCCCTGTTTGAACGGGTGCTGGACCAGATGCGCGATGCGCGGCGGTTGCCGGACAATCGCGATTTCCCCGCCTGGCGGGCGGAGCGACGGGACTGGTTCCTGTCGCCCGATCCGCTGGAGGAGAATTGGCTGCTGGTGGATGGCACCCATTTGCGCGTCTATGCGCAGCCGTTGCCCGATGGCGGGCTGTTGCTGATCTTCGAGGACCGGACTGAGCAGGTCCAGCTGTCGAGCGCGCGCGATACCCTGTTGCGGGTGCGGACCGCGACTTTCGACAATCTGTTCGAGTCGATCGGGGTCTTTTCCTCCGATGGACGACTGCATCTGTGGAACAGCCGGTTCCGGATCATCTGGGGGGTAAGCGAAGAGGCGCTGGCAGCCCATCCGCGTATTGATGAGCTGATGCGGACGGTGCAGACCCGCCTTGCAAAGCCGCAACAGAGCAATCTGGTACGCGAACTGGTTCGGGCCGCGACCGTCGAACGCAAGCAGCGCGTCGGTCATGTCGGCTTTGCCGATGGCCGCGTCTTTGAATTTGCCGCCATTCCGCTACCCGATGGCAATGCGCTCTTCACCATGCTGGATGTCACCGACAGCCGGCGGGTGGAACAGGTGCTGCGCGATCGCAACGAGGCGCTTGAACAGGCGGACAAGGTCAAGACCGCCTTCGTGACCAATATGAGCTATGAACTGCGCACGCCGCTGACGACGATCGCCGGCTTCGCCGAGATGATGAGCGCCGGCTATGCGGGGGAATTGAGCGATGCCGCGAAGGAATATGTCGATGGCATTTTGCAGAGCACCGGCCGCCTGTCGATGCTGATCGATAATGTGCTCGACCTCACCCAGGGGGAGGCGGGCACGTTGCCGATCGAACGGACCGCCGTGGATCTGGCCGTGCTGGTCCGGGAAAGCGCCGCCCGGGTGGAGGGCGACGCCAACGCCAAGGGAATCGACCTGGCGGTCACGCTGCAGGATAGTCTGGGTCCGGTGCAGGGGGACGCGCGGCGGATCGGACAGGCGATCGATCATCTGCTCGAAAATGCGCTGCGCTACTGTGGCGAAGGTGCACGGATCTTGGTGCATGGCGACGGCGGACCGGATCTGGTGCGGCTGGTCGTGTCCGACAATGGCCCGGGCATCACGACCGCGCGCCGCGCGGCCATTTTCGATCCGATCACGCGCGCCGAACAAACCCGCAAGGGCGGGCGCGCGACCATAGGCCTGCCGTTGGTCAAGCAATTGGCCGAAGCCCATGGCGGTACGTTCCAGCTGATCTCCGAACCGGGGCAGGGTACCATGGCCGTGATCGAGCTGCCGCGTGGCTGAGCAGACCCTGGTCCTTGACGGCGCAGAGGCGCAGATCGCGCTGGGTCGCCGCCTGGCTCGGCATGTCCGCGTCGGCGATGTGATCGCCCTGGAAGGCGGGCTGGGCGTGGGCAAGACGACGCTGGCCCGTGGCCTGCTCGAAGGCCTTGGGTTGGAAGGCGAGGCGCCTAGCCCAAGCTTTGCCATCGTCCAGCCCTATGACGTTCCCGACGTGCGCCTGCCTGTTGCCCATGTCGATCTCTATCGCCTCGACGACGTGGCGGAGACAGCGGAACTGGCACTGGACGAATATCTGCTCGACAGCCTTCTGATCATCGAATGGCCCGATCGTCTGGGGGATCGGCTATGGTCCCATGCCTTGCGATTGAACATCGCATTCGCGCCCGATGGCGCTCGCCGCTTGACAGCGGACGTGCCCGACGCTTGGACGGACCGATGGTCACAGATATGATCCCACCCGCCACCGCCCCCGCCTTCCTTGCCCAGGCGGGCTGGGATGGTGCCGCCATTGTTCCGCTTGCCGGCGATGCTTCGTTCCGCCGTTATTTCCGTGTGCTGGACGGCGGCCGGCGCGCCGTCCTGATGGATGCGCCGCCACCGCACGAGGATCCGCGCCCGTTCATCGCCATTGCCGAACATCTGGTCGGACAGGGTTTTGCCGCACCGCAGATATTGGCCCGCGATCTGGATCAGGGGTTGGTCCTGATCGAAGATTTCGGGGACGAGCGGCTGAAGGAATATGCCGAATCCCACAACGCGGAAGATGAACTGGCGGTATATGGCCGGGCCATCGACCTGCTGGCTGACCTCCATCGGCTGCCTGCAGCCGATGTCCCCGCTTATGACCACGCCGTCTATCAGCGCGAAGTCGGGTTGCTGACGGAATGGTATTGCCCGGCCGTTGGTCTGGCTGTCGATGTCGACGCCTATCGTGCGGCCTGGGATGCGGTGCTGCCGATCGCGGACCAATCGAAAAGTCCGGTGGTGACGGTGCTGCGCGACTATCATGCCGAAAATATCATGCTAATCGACCGGCCCGAAGCACGCGGCCTTGGTCTGTTGGATTTCCAGGACGCGCTGGCCGGGCATCCCGCTTATGACCTCGTCTCGCTGCTGCAGGACGCCCGGCGCGACGTGTCGCCGGAGCTGGAGGCGGCGATGCTGGCGCGCTATCGGGTAGCGGCGCTGCCACCTGCCGATTTCGATGCGGCCTATGCCATATTGGGCGCCCAGCGTAACGCCAAGATCATCGGGATATTCACCCGGTTGTGGCAACGCGATGGAAAGCCGCGTTATCTCTCCTATCTGCCGCGCATGTGGGGGCTGCTGGAGCGCGATCTGGCCCACCCCGCGCTGGCGCCGGTCAAGACCTGGTTCGACGCCAATATTCCCGCAGACATGCGGCATCATGCGCTGGAAGCGCACGCCCAAGCATGATCGAGACCGCAATGCTCATGGCCGCAGGCCTCGGCAAGCGGATGCGTCCGCTGACCGCAACCCGGCCCAAGCCGCTGGTCAAGGTTGCGGGCAAGCCCCTGATGGACCATGCGCTCGATCGGCTGGCGGCGGGTGGGATCAAGACCGTTGTGGTCAACGTCCATTATCTGGCGGACACGGTCGAGGCGCACCTCAAGACGCGCAAGGACATGACGTTCCGTATCTCCGATGAGCGGCCCAAGCTGCTGGAAACCGGCGGTGGCCTGATCCATGCCAAGCCGCTGTTGGGCGACAAACCGTTCGTCTGTGCCAACAGCGACAATCTGTGGATCGACGGGCCGGCGGAGACGCTGGGCATGATGCAGCGCATCTGGGATCCCGTCCGCATGGACGCGCTGCTGCTCCTGGTGCCGCAGGCGCGCGCCTATTGCCACAGCGGGCCGGGCGATTTCCATATGGCGGCCGATGGCCTGTTGTCACGGCGCAAGACGGGCCATGTCGCCCCCTTCGTCTTCACCGGCGTTCAGATCATGGCGCCCAGCCTGTTGACCGATCCGCCCGCCGACGTCTTTTCGACCAACATCTTCTGGAACCGCGCGATCGCCGCCGGGCGGCTCTATGGCGTGTCGCACCAGGGCCTCTGGTTCGACGTCGGTACGCCACAGGCCATCCCGGTCGTGGAATCCATGCTCGCCTATGGGTGATCGATCTCACCCCGCCCTGTACAATATCCCTTCGCACCGCGCCTTTGCCGATGCGCTGGCCGCCGGTATCCTGGCCCAGCATGGTAACGACCCGGTCATATTGGCGCGCGGCATGGTTCTGCTGCCCAGCAATCGCGCGGTCCGGGCGGTAAGCGACGCCTTTGTTCGCCGGGCCGAGGGCGGCCTTTTATTGCCACGCCTCGTCACTCTCGGCGATCCGGAACTGGGTGAACAGGTCGGTGGCGCGTTGGATCCGCTCTGGGAAGGGGCCGATATTCCCCCCGCCATCGGGCCGATGCGGCGGCAGATGATCCTGGCCCGTATGGTCCAGGATAGCGGTGGCGCGGCCGATGCCGCCCAGGCATTGCAATTGGGACAGGCGCTGGCCATCGTGCTTGACCAGATGCAGGTCGAACGACTGTCGGTCGATAGACTGGCGGTGCTGGAACTGACCGATGGCCTGTCATCCCACTGGCAGAAGTCACTGGACCTGTTTGCTATTCTGACGGCGCGCTGGCCGGCGGAACTGGCCCGGCTTGGCCTGATCGATCTTACCGAGCGTCGCAACCGGCTGTTCGACCGGGTCGCTGCGCGCTGGGCGGTTGAACCGCCCGAAGGATTTGTCATCGCGGCCGGCATCGCGACCACCGCGCCGGCCATTGCCGGGCTTCTGCGCCGGATCGCCGCGATGGACAAGGGGCAGGTCATCTTTGCCGGACTCGACCAGCATATGGACGAGGATGGGTGGAAGGCGATCGGCCCCTTTCCCGCCGATCCGACGACTGGTCGCGCTCCTGCGGGGCACGAAACCCATCCGCAATATGCGCTCAAACGCTTGCTCGACCGGATGGGCGTCACCCGCGACGATATCGCGCTATGGCGCTGGGGCAGCGAGCATGATGCCCGCGCCGTGCGTGGACGCAACATCTCGAATGCGATGCTGCCGCCGTTGCTGACAACACGTTGGCGCGACCTCAAGACTGCCGATCGATCGCTGTCGGGCGTGGAGGCATTGGAGGTCGCCACGGCCGGCGAGGAAGCCCAGGCGATCGCGATCGCACTCCGCGAAGCGCTGGAGACCAAGGAACGTACCGCCGCGCTGGTCACGCCCGACCGCCAGTTGGCCGTGCGGGTGTCTGCCCATCTGCGCCGCTGGGGGATCGATGCCGATGACTCGGCTGGCCAGCCGCTATCCCGTCTGCCGCCCGGGACCTTGCTTATCGCCATGGCGCAGGCCGCCGCGGAACGGTTCGCGCCCGTTGCCCTGCTGACCCTGCTCAAGCATCCGCTGGTGATGCGTGGCGAGATGCGCCTGGCCTGGCTGGAGGGGGTGCGCCTGCTCGACCTGCTGCTGCGTGGGCCACGTCCCCAGGCGGGGCTTCAGGGGATCGACCTGCTGCTTGCACCGCGCGAGGGCGAGGACCGGCAGCGGGATATTCGTGCGCAAGCCCGAACCTGGTGGCCCTGGGCGCGCGATCTGCTCGAACCGCTGGAAGCTGCCTTTGCCCTGGCACCCGATCTGGCGGGACAGTTGGCGGCGGTGCGCGAACAGGCCGGTGCCCTCACCAACGACGCACTGTGGGCCGGACATCAGGGCCACGCTGCCGCCGACCTCTTCGCCGAGATGGAAGCGGCCGCCACCGAAGGGCCGCGCCAGGCCGACATCCGATCACTGCCAGCGCTGCTCGACCATATGCTGGGCGGCGTGTCCGTCCGCCCACCGCAGGGCGGGCATCCGCGCATTTCCATCCTGGGCCTGGTCGAGGCACAGCTGGTGCAAGCAGACCTCATGATCCTGGGCGGCCTTAACGAAGGCAGCTGGCCGGGCCTGCCATCGCCTGATCCATGGCTGGCGCCGCGCATCCGCCGCGAGATGGGCCTGCCGGGCCTGGAAACCCGGATCGGTCTTGCCGCGCATGATTTCGCGAGCGCGCTCGGCGCACCCCATGTGCTCATCACGCGCGCCCGGCGCGGCAGCGCTGGTCCGGCGATAGCCTCGCGCTTCTGGCTGCGGCTGAAGGCGATGGCGGGGCCGCAATGGAAGACCGCCGATCGTTATCGCCTGCTAGCCGCTGCGCTGGACCTGCCGCCCAGCCACCGGCCGGCCGCGCGCCCCGCGCCGGTGCCGCCGCTCGCCGCCCGGCCGACCCGGATTCCCGTCACCGATGTCGACCGGCTGAAGGCCGATCCCTTCGCCTTCTATGCCCGGCGCATCCTGAAACTCAATCGCCTCGACCCGGTCGATGCCGATGCCGGGCCGGCCTGGCGTGGCACGGTCGTGCATGAGATATTGGAGCATTGGGCGCAGGATGGCAGCCGCGATCCGGCCGATCTGGAGGCCCGCGCTCGCGCCATGTTCGCCCGGCCCGATGTCCATCCGCTGCTGCGCGCCCTGTGGCAACCGCGCCTGATGGAGGCGATCCGCTGGATCGCGGCCGAAGTGACGAAGGATCAGGCGGCGGGCCGTGACATCCTGGCGGTAGAGACCGAGGGCAAGGCAGAGATTGCCGGCGTGCTGCTGACCGGCAAGGCCGACCGGATCGACCGCATGCCCGACGGAAGCATCGGCATCGTCGACTACAAGACCGGCAAGCCGCCCAGCGCGCGACAGGTGCGCGGCGGCTATGCGCTGCAACTCGGCCTGCTTGGCCTGATCGCGGAATCCGCCGATGGCGCTTTCCCGGGGGTTGCGGGCGCACGGGTGGCGGGCAGTTTTGAATATTGGTCGCTGGCCAAGAAGGGCGATGCCTTTGGTTATCGCGAGAGCCCGGTCGATCCGATCGGCAAGCGCGACAAGATCGTCACCGCCGATTTCACCGCCTTCGTCTATGACCAGTTCCGCGAGGCGGCCGAAACCTGGCTGACGGGCGCCGCGCCCTTCGCCGCGCAGGTCAATCCGGAAGTGGCCAATTATGGCGATTATGACCAGCTGATGCGGCTGGAGGAATGGTATGGGCGCGACGATGGCTAGAAGCTCCAGTCCGCTGCAGCCGCTGGCCGGCGCGCAGGCGCTGGCCGCCGCACCTGATGCCCATGTCTGGCTGTCGGCCTCGGCCGGCACCGGCAAGACCCATGTGCTGACCGCGCGCGTATTCCGCTTGCTGCTGCAGGGGGTACGACCGGAAAATATATTGTGCCTGACCTTCACCAAGGCGGGCGCGGCGGAAATGGCCGACCGCATCCATGACCGCCTCGCCACCTGGGTTCAACTTGATGGCGTTGAGTTGGCAAAAGACCTCATGGCCCTGGGCGAGGATCATGGCCCGGAGATGCAGGACAAGGCTCGGCGCCTGTTCGCCGAAGTGCTGGAATCGACCGGTGGCGGCCTGCGCATCCAGACCATTCATGGCTTCTGCCAGCAATTGCTGGCCTCCTTCCCGCTGGAGGCGGACCTCGCGCCCGGCTTCCGGCCGCTTGATGCGCGCGAACAGGGCGTGCTGGCCCGCCAGACGCTGGCCGACATGGTCATCCGGGCCGAGGAACTGGGCGATAGTGCGCTGATCGACGCCTTGCAGGCGCTCAGCCTGCGCCTGGGCGAGGGCGCAGCCGAGACTTTCCTGTTGCGCTGTGCCGCGCGTTTGTCGGCACTGGCGGCCCTGCCGGGCGATATCGGCCCCTGGCTGATGCGCGAGCTGGACCTGCCCGAAGGTGATATCGACGCCTGGCTGGCGGAACAATGCAGCGATGCGACGTTCGACATGCGCAGCCTTGCCTGGGTAGCGCAGGCCAATGCCGACTGGGGCACCGGCCGGGCACTGGAACGCTGCGACCGGATCGCCGCCTGGCGCGGACGCGATCCTGCGGGGCGTGGCGCAACATTGAGCGAGCTGCACGGCGCCTGGGCCAAGGCGGACGGGGGCTTGATCTCTGCCAAGGGATGGGTGCCGCCGATCGACGGCTATGGCGAGGCGACGGCGCAGCTCCATGCCCGCTGCGCCGAACTGATCGGGGTCAAGTTGCAGGCCGATTATGCCGCGCTGCTGGCCCGCGCCCTCCATGCCGGGCGCGCCTATGCCCGTGCCTATGATGAGGCCAAGCGGCTCGCCGGCGCGGTCGATTTCGATGATTTGATCGAACGTTGCGCTGCCCTGCTCCAGCAGGATGGGATCGCTGAATGGATTCGTTTCAAGCTGGATCAGCGGATCGACCATATTCTCGTCGATGAGGCGCAGGACACCAACATTCGTCAGTGGCGGATCGTGCAAGCGCTGACCGAAGAATTTTTTACGGATGAATGGGAGCCAGGCGCCAAGGTCAGGACGCTCTTTACGGTCGGCGACTTCAAGCAGGCGATCTTCGGTTTCCAGGGCACCAGTCCCAAGGCGTTCTCCGACGCCCAACTGGTGTTCGGCCATTATGCCGACCGGGCCGGTCACCCCTTCCACGACCTGTCGCTCGATCACAGCTTCCGTTCGACCCCGCCGGTACTCGATCTGGTCGACCGGACGATCGCGACCTTGCGAGCGCAGGCGCTGGGGCTGGCCGACGGCGAGGTCCGCCACATAAGCGCCAATCGCCATCCCGGTGAGGTGTTGCTGTGGAAGCCGACGATCGCGGGTCTGGTCGAAGAGGTCGAGGGCGAGGAAGACTGGGTCGCCGACCAGGAACGGGAGTTGGCGAGCAAAATCGCGCGCCAGATCCGCCAATGGATCGACGAGAAAATGATGCTGGAGGCGCGTGGGCGCCCGGTCCGGCCCGGAGACATCATGATCCTGGTCCGCCGCCGCAGCGAATTGGCGCGATTGATCGTCGCGCGTCTCTATGAGGAAAAGGTTGCGGTCGCGGGAATCGACCGTTTGCGCCTCAACGCCCCGCTGGCGGTCCGCGACCTGCTGGCTGCGCTGCGTTTCGCCGTGCAGCCAGAAGATGACCTCAACCTTGCCGCGCTACTGGTGTCGCCGTTGATCGGCTGGACCCAGGACGAACTGATGGAACGGGCGATCGGTCGCAAGGGCGGCCTCTGGCGCCATTTGCTCCAGCGCCTGGACGATGCGGAGCTGCTGCCGCTGCGCCAATTGCTGGGGCAGGCCGACTTCACCACCCCCTATCGCTATCTGGAGGCGATCCTGTCCGGCCCGATGGACGGCAGGCGCCGGCTGATCGAGCGGCTGGGTGCGGAAGCGGCCGACCCGATCGAGGAATTGCTGAACGCGGCTCTCGGCTTCGAGGCGGACGATCATCCCTCATTGCAGCGCTTCATCGACTGGTTCGACCGGGGCGAGGTGGAGATCGTCCGCGACGCCGCGGCGCAGGGCGACGCGCTTCGGCTGCTGACCGTCCATGGCGCCAAGGGCTTGCAGGCGCCGATCGTCATTCTCGCCGACGCCTGTCTCGATCCTGATGCGGGCAATCGCATGGACTTGCTCGAATGGAACGGGCTGCCGATCCTGGCGCCGCGCAAGGGCGAGCGGCTGGGGCCGATCGGCGACGTCGCGGCCGATGCCGCCGCGATCGAGCGCGAGGAGCATTGGCGCCTCCTCTATGTCGCGCTGACCCGTGCCGAGGAGAAGCTGGTCGTCGCCGGATCGCTCGGGCCAAGGGCCAAGGGTGAGGTCAAGCCGCAAAGCTGGTACGGCGCGGTCGATGCCGCGATGGTCGATATGGGCTGCGACTGGGAGGCCGATCCGCTGTGGGGCGCCCGTCGCCGCTGGCGCGGAACCGAGGTGCTGGCGCCCAAGGCAGCACAGCCCGCAAGCGCAGAGGATAAACCGGTCGTGGTCGAACCCGACTGGTTGCGGGCGCCGGCGCCGGCCGAACAGCGTCCGCCCCGGCCGCTGGCGCCTTCGGCACCGGTCGAGGATGATGTGCCCAACCCGCCGCCGACCGCCGCGATGCGCCAAGCGGCCGAGCGCGGTCGCTGGCTTCATGCCCTGTTCCAGCGCTTGTCGGACCTGCCCATCGAGCGACGACGCGAGGGGGCCGATCGCTGGCTGGAGCAGCAGGGGGCAGGGGACGCCGCGCTGCGCCGCGACGTGATCGACCATGCGCTGCGAGTGATCGAGGATCCGCATTTCGCCGACCTGTTCGCGCCTGAAGCGCTTGCCGAGGCGCCGATTGCGGCGGTGGTGGGCGAGACGGTGATCGCGGGTACCGTCGATCGACTGCGGGTGGAGCCGGACCGGGTCCAATTGGTCGATTTCAAGACGGGCCGGGTAACGCCACGCAGCGCCGACGAAGTCCCGATCGCCCATGTCCGACAGATGGCGGCCTATGTCGCCGCGCTGGAGGTGATCTTCCCCGGTCGCCGCGTGGAGGCTGCCTTGCTTTATACCAGCGCGGCACGCCTCCTGCCGCTGTCCATCGATCAATTGGCACCGTACAAGCCGGGCTATTCGCCCACGCAGCAATATTTGCCGCTCTGACCCGTTGAGCAGGGCGTGCAGCCATCCTAGATATCAACCAACTTAAGGAGTTTGCAGTTATGGCCACCAAGGCAGTTACCGATGTCAGCTTCAAGCAGGACGTGATCGATGCCGACAAGCCCGTGCTTGTCGACTTCTGGGCGGAATGGTGCGGCCCGTGCAAGATGATCGGCCCGGCTCTGGAAGAGATTTCCGAGGAACTGGCCGACAAGGTCACCATCGCCAAGATCAACATCGATGAAAATCCCGATGCGCCGAGCCAGTATGGCGTGCGCGGCATCCCGACGATGATCCTGTTCAAGAATGGCGAAGCGGCCGCGACCAAGGTCGGCGCCGCGCCCAAGAGCGCGCTCAAGGGCTGGATCGAAAGCGTCCTCTAAGCCTCTGATGAATTTAAAAAAGGGACGGTAGCCAAGCTGCCGTCCCTTTTTTTGTTAGCTGAGCGGTATCATCACCGTTTCGACATAGGCCGGCTTCTCGCGCAGCCGCTCATACCAGGCGCGCAGATGCGGCAGGTCAGGCCGCCTCATGTCGAGCGTGAAATAGGTGTGAGCGTAGACGCCCATCGGTACATCCGCGACACCGAAGTTGACACCCGAAAGCCATTCCCGGTCCGCCAGCGCCCGGTCGAGGATCGCCATCGCCGCAGCCGAGGCCTGCGCCGATGTCTCGATCACCTGTAAGTTTCGCTGTCCACTTTGGCGTCGCACCAGCTGGATGAAGGCGTCGCGCTGGGCATCGGCAAAGCTGAACTGCCAATCCATCCATTTGTCGCCCTGCGCCCGCAAAGCCGCGTCGGCAGGATACATCTCCTCCGGGGCGTAGCGGTGGGCGAGATAGCGCAGGATCGCGTTGGATTCCCACAGCATGACATCGCCGTCCTCGATCGTCGGGATCAGGCGATTGGGGTTCATCGCCAGATAGGCGTCGGACATGCCATGTTCCATGCCGACATCATGGCGGACGAAGGGCAGGCCGATTTCCTGCGCGAACCAGGCGACCTTCTTCACATTATGCGAATTGAGGCGGCCCCAGATCGTCAGCATAGTCGGTATTCCTTTGGTCAGGCGTAATAGGTCTTGGCCGCCAGATCCCACAGGCGCGGCGAAGACGCGCCCATCAGGCCCCGACGCTGTTCACCGACCCGATAGGCGCTGCCGTCGAGCCGCTGGCAGCAGCCCCCCGCTTCATTGACGAACAGGGTGCCGGCCGCATGGTCCCAAGGCAGCACGCGCGCGAAGATCGACACGTCATTCTGCCCCAGCACCAGCCGGGGATATTGCTCGGCGGCGCAACGGGGAATGTCCACCATGGTGAAAATAGCCTGCGACTTGCGCTCCATCTCGGCCCGTTCCTCGGCTTCCATGAAGATGGTAGAAATGGCCGCGATCGGCAGGTCGCCTTCACTTTCCTTCGCCATGATCCGTTCGCCATCGACATGGCTGCCGCCGCCCAGGGTCGCATGGCACAGCCGCCCGGTCAGCGGATCGAGGATCCAGCCGGCCAAAGTGGCGCCATTGTCGGCAAGCGCGATCATGATGCCGAAGGGCGGCTTGCCTGACGCGAAATTGCCGGTGCCGTCGATCGGATCGATGATCCAGTTGAGCCCGTCGCCGGCACGGTCGAGGATCGACGGGTCGGCCGCGCAAGCCTCCTCGCCGATGACCCCGGCTTCGGGCAGGATCGAGGCTAGCCCTTCGGCCAGCCGGATCTCGCTTTCCTTGTCGGCGATGGTGACGAAGTCGTTCGCCGCTTTTTCGCTAATCTCTTCCGCCGCCAGATTCTGGTAGCGGGGCATGACGATGTCGCGCCCGACCTGGCGCATCAGCGCGACGACGGGATCATGCAGTTCGACCATCATGCGCCGGTCCCCTTAGCTGCGATAGTCCGCGTTGATCGAGATATAGCCATGGGTCAGGTCGCAGGTCCACACCGTGGCGCGACCGTCGCCCAGACCGATGTCGACGCCGATGACGATATCCTGCCCCTTGAGATGGGCGGCCACCGGCGCCTCGTCATAGCCGTCCAGCGCCAGGCCGCCGGCGGCGACCTGGGTCGCGCCGAAGCGGATGGCGAGCTTGTCGCGCTCGGCCGGTTCGCCGGCCTTGCCGACGGCCATGACCACGCGACCCCAATTGGCGTCCTCGCCTGCGATCGCGGTCTTCACCAGCGGCGAATTGGCTATGGAGAGGGCAATGCGATGGGCGCTGGCATCGCTTTCGGCGCCCTCGACCGTGATTTCGATAAACTTGCTGGCGCCTTCGCCGTCGCGGACGACCAGATGGGCGAGTTGGCGGCACAGGTCGGACAAAGCGGCGGCGAAAGCGTCCGCGCCGGCGTCATCCATTGACACCAGCGGCGTATTAGTCGCCTTGCCGGTGGCAAAGGCCAGCACCGTGTCGCTGGTCGAGGTGTCGCTGTCGACCGTGATGCAGGAAAAGGTCCGCTTGTTGGCGGCCGAGAGCATCTGTTGCAACAGCGCCGGCTCGATCGCGGCATCGGTGAAGATATAGCCGAGCATCGTCGCCATGTCGGGCGCGATCATGCCCGACCCCTTGATGATGCCGACCAGATCGACACGGGTGTCGCCGATCATCGCCGAGACATGGGCGCCCTTGGCATAGGTGTCGGTGGTGCCGATCGTGTTCGCCGCATCCTCCCAGCCGCAGGGCGCGGCGATGAAGGCCGCTTCCAGGCCGGCCTCGGCCTTGTCGATCGGCAGCGGCACGCCGATCACGCCGGTCGAGGAGACGAAGATGTCGGACGGCTGGCAGGACAGGTGATTGGCGACCTTGGCGGCGATCGCTTCCACCGCCGCGCGGCCGCGATGACCGGTAAAGGCGTTGGCGTTGCCGGCATTGACGACGACGGCGCGGGCCTGGCCCAGCGGAATGGCGTCACGGCACCATTCGACCTCGGGCGAGGGGCATTTGCTCTGCGTCGTCACGCCGGCGACCGCCGTGCCCGCGTCCAGCTCGACATAGGTAAGGTCGCAGCGGTCCCAATTCTTGTATCGCGCCCGGGCAACCCGCAAGGTTACGCCGGCAACGGCGGGCAGGGCAGGGAAGGCAGCGGGGGCGAGGGGCGAGCGGTCTGTCATGGGGCGCGGCATGAGCGAAATCCCCCCTCCGTCAATGCCCGGTTCGGGCGCTAATCCCGCAGATAGAGGCGCCCGACGCCGTCCGGCATCGGAACCATATGATAGCCGCGCCGCAGGGCATAGCGGATCAGGCTTTCGTCGGGGCGCAACGGCAATTTCCGGGTGCCATTCTCATAGCCGGTCAGGATTGCAGCGGGCGGCGCGCGATCGAGATCGGGCAGCGTGGCCGGAGCCAGCATATGGAGGCGTCGTGCCTTGGCCGGGTCGATCGTCCAGCCGGTTCGATAGACAAAGGGGCCTGTCGCAGTGCGCGCGTCGATGGCCAGTCCGCTATCGACAGCAAGATGCGGCGACAGGGTCAGGACGGCATGGCCACCGGAGGCGCGGACCAGCCGACCCAGCCAATGGGCGTTGGCCTCCGCCTGCAACAGCGGTGCTCCGTGGCGCACGGCGGCGAAGTCGCGTATAGCGGGTAGCATCCCGGGAATGGTAGCAACGCACATCAGGGTGATCGCCCCTACGCGCAGGCGCTGCGGCCAGTGGCGGGCGTCATCCAACATATAGCCAAGCGCCAGTGCCAGCGGCGGCAAGAGCGGCATCAGATACTGGATTTGTGTCGGCGTGGGCAGCGCCGCCCCGATCAAGGCGCCGGCGGCCATCCAGATAGCGAGGCGGCGACCAGGCGAGCGGACACGTCCCCGCATCGCGAACCGGTTTGCAGCCTGCAGCAGAAGCGCCGCCAGCGCAGGCCCTTTCCACAGATATTTGAGGAGATCGGTTGCCTTCTCAAGCCCTCCCAGTTCATGGGCCGCCCCATTGGCGGCGTACCAGGCATGGGGCGCGGTCATACCATAAGTCAGCACGCCATAGACGAAGCCCTCCGGACCGGCGATCCAGCCAAGCAGGAGTGGCCCCATGCCTAGTATCGATCCGAATGCCAGCAGCATCGCGGCGCGCATGCCGCCCCGCCCGCCCGCCGTGATCACGAACAGACCGACGGCAAGGCCGAGCGGGGCAAAGTTCAGCTTGGTGGCGATCGCCAGGCCATAGAAAATACCCGCAGCGATCCAATGCCGGCCATTGCAGCGGCGCAGGGCCTGCAGGGTAATGAGCATGGCTGCCGATGCGAGCAGTGTCGCGAGCATGTCGTTGCGGACGACGCTGGCGGTGAACTGAAAGGCGGCCGTTGCAGCGACCAGCAATGTAGCAAGGGTGGCGCTGAACCGTGAAATGCCGGCGATGCGTTGCGCCACCGCGATCAGGCCGAGCGACGCCAGCGCCATGAGCGCCGTCGCAAGGCGCATCGCCAGGACCATGTGCCCAGGCGCCCACAGGCTGAGCGGTGCCAATGTCCAGGCATGCAAAGGCGGCTGAAGATAGGCAAAGTCCCGGAAGATCGTCAGTCGGGCGCTGAAATAGGCGCCGGCGACATACTGGCTTTCATCATGATCGAACGGGGCCGCGATGGCGGCAGCAAGGAACCATAAGGCCAGGATCGCGACAATCAGGCCTGCGACCGGCAGGCCGGGACGATCCGCCCGCGCCGTCGAAATGAAACGATACACCTTGCTTTCGCCCCTTGTTGTCGCCGCATCCTTGGAGAACAGGATGCCATTGCGCAAAATATTTTCGGTTATCCAGGCTGTCCCCGCGACGGCAGGACGGCATGGCACCGCAAAAGCCGCCCATGGGACAGGCATGTGACGACAATAGGACGCACGGCGCTTGATTGACTAACCGCCGTACCGTGCCTAAATCGCGGCGCATGTCTGCGTGTACGCCCCCTCGGGCGGGCGCGTCCCCATTTTGTCAGGAATTTGCATGTTCGGCGCACTCGCCAAGTCCATTTTCGGATCGTCCAACGAACGTTATGTGAAATCGCTGGGCAAGGTCATCGACCAGATCGCGTCCTTTGAACCTGCAGTCCAGGCAATGAGTGACGAGGAACTGGCGAACCAGACCGTCCGGTTCCGTGAGCGGCTGACCGGCGGCGAGACGCTTGACGACTTGCTGCCCGAAGCCTTCGCCACTGTGCGCGAGGCTGGCGTGCGCGTGCTGGGCATGCGTCATTTCGATGTCCAGATGATCGGGGGCATCGTGCTCCATCGCGGCGAGATTGCCGAGATGCGCACGGGCGAGGGCAAGACGCTGGTGGCGACGCTGGCAACCTATCTCAACGCACTGGAGGGCAAGGGCGTTCATGTCGTCACGGTGAACGACTATCTGGCCAGCCGCGACTGTGAGTGGATGGGCCAGATCTATCGTTTCCTGGGGCTCACCACCGGCGTGATCGTCCCCAACCTGTCGGAAGACCAGCGCCGCGAGGCCTATAATGCCGACATCACCTATGCGACCAACAACGAGCTGGGTTTCGATTATCTGCGCGATAATATGAAATATGACCGTGCCTCGATGGTCCAGCGGCCGTTCAACCACGCGATCGTTGACGAAGTCGATTCGATCCTGATCGACGAAGCCCGCACGCCGCTCATCATTTCCGGTCCGACCGACGACAAGTCGGAACTCTATGTCGCGGTCGATGCGATCGTGAAGCAGATGAACGATGCCGACTATGAGAAGGATGAGAAGCAGCGCACCGTCACGCTGACCGAGGACGGCACCGAGAAGATCGAACGCCTGCTGGAGACTGCGGGCCTTCTGCAGGGCAATAATCTCTACGATTTCGAGAACACCCAGGTCGTCCATCACGTCAACCAGGCGCTGCGCGCGGTCGTGATGTTCCGCCGTGACATCGACTATATCGTCAAGGACGGCAAAGTCGTCATCATCGACGAATTCACGGGTCGCATGATGGATGGCCGTCGCTGGTCGGACGGCCTGCATCAGGCGGTGGAAGCCAAGGAAGGCGTCAATATCGAGCCGGAGAACCAGACGCTGGCGTCGGTGACCTTCCAGAATTATTTCCGCATGTACCCCAAGATTTCGGGCATGACCGGTACCGCCTCGACCGAAGCGACCGAATTCTACGAAATCTACAAGATGAACGTCGTCACCATCCCCACCAACAAGCCGGTGCAGCGGATCGACGAGGAAGACAGCTTCTACAAGAATCTGGAAGACAAGTTCCGGGGCATTGCCAAGACCATCAAGGTCCATGCCGAGATCGGCCAGCCAGTGCTGGTTGGCACGGTGTCCATCGAAAAGTCGGAAATGCTGTCCGAATTCCTGAACCAGGAAGGCGTCAAGCATGCGGTGCTGAACGCCCGCTTCCATGAACGCGAAGCGCATATCGTGGCCCAGGCCGGGCGCAAGGGCGCGGTGACGATCGCCACCAATATGGCGGGTCGCGGCACCGACATTCAGCTCGGCGGCAATCTGGAGATGCGGGTCGAGGATGAACTGGCCGGCATGCCCGAGGGCGCCGAACGGGACGCCGCGATCGAGAAGATCAAGGCCGAGATCGTCGCTGAGAAGGCAGAGGTTCTGGCCGCCGGTGGCCTGTTCGTGCTGGCGACGGAGCGTCATGAGAGCCGGCGTATCGACAATCAGTTGCGCGGCCGTTCGGGGCGCCAGGGCGATCCCGGCCTGTCGCGCTTCTATCTCAGCCTCGACGACGATCTGATGCGCATCTTCGGACCGGACACGATGTTCGCCAAGATGATCCGGTCGAATCTGGAGGATGGCGAGGCATTGCCGCCGTCCAAGTGGCTAAGCAAGGCGATCGAAACCGCCCAGCGCAAGGTTGAAGCCCGCAATTACGACATCCGCAAGCAGGTCGTCGAATATGATGACGTGATGAATGACCAGCGCAAGGTCATCTATGAGCAGCGGGCGGACATCATGGATTCCCAGACCGTGGACGATGTCGTCATCGACATGCGGCACGAAACGGTCAACGATCTGGTCGGCGCATCCTGTCCTCCGGGCAGCTATCCCGAACAGTGGGATATGGAGACGCTCAAGGCGCGGACGGCCGCTATCCTTGGCCTGGAACCCGATTTCGACGCCTGGCTCGCCGAAGATGCGGTCGACCCGGAGATGATCGAGCAGCGCCTGTCGGCATTGGCCGACGCCACTGTTGCGGACAAGATCCAGGACATTGACGCCGCAGATTGGCACATGATCGAAAAGAGCATCCTGCTCCAGAGCCTCGACCATCATTGGAAGGAGCATCTTTCCACGCTCGATGCCCTGCGGCAGGTCGTGCATCTGCGCGCCTATGCGCAGAAAACCCCGATCAATGAATATAAGCAGGAAGCCTTTGCCCTGTTCGAGCGGATGCTGGAAAATATCCGTGAGGATGTGACCGGCTCGATCGCCCGTGTGCAATTCCGCATGGACAGCGCCGACGCGCTGCCGCCGCCGCAGTTCGATCTGCCGGTGCTGCCCGACTTCATCACCACGCATATCGACCCCTTCTCGGGCGAAGATAACAGTGCCGACATCGACGGCGGTCAGATCGCCGGGATCACGACCACGATTCCGCGTCCCCCGGTAGATAATGTGGCACCGGGCGAGTTCGCCAATCTCGATATCAGCCGCAATGCGCTATGCCCTTGCGGATCGGGCCAGAAGTACAAGCATTGCCATGGTGCGCTGAACTGATTGGCTGCTCATCGCAGAATAGTGAAGGGGGCGTGGTTCGACTGAACCGCGCCCCTTTTCACTATCAGGACAACTTCATTCATCATGGATCGGCCATCGGGCTAGCGGGGCACGGGCCGAGCATGTCGGCGGCGGCCATAGCCGCCATCAGTGTCGTCGCTCCGATCGACGAACCCGTGTCATCGCTGGAATCGCGATCGGCGGCATTTTGAGGCACGGGCCGGGCACCGCGATTGGCACAGGCAGATGCTACATTCCTTCCGCCTTGACGCTGCCAGCACCCTGCGCCTCTGAGCGCGGGGTGCTGCTGCGGTTTGCCCAGGTGCTTGGCCGGGCCTAACTCGCCCAGAGGAAGCGTACCAATGACATAGAAAGCGCAAAAACAAAGGCATATCCAAATCGGTCCAAGCTGACCAAATCCTGCCCTCGTCTGTCTCTAAATCGTCCGATCAACGTCATAAGAATGCCAGCGACGATCGGCGCGATGACTAGGTTTAGCGCCCGGAGGCGTGGGTTCGAAATGGACGAGTGGGGAAATATCCATAGGCTCAAACCGCCAGCCATTGATCCCCAAAGAACAAAGCCGATGGTCGACAGCACCGGATTTTTCGGTTTCTTCGCAGTGTCTGCGAGACTGTGAAAGCCCAGTTCAACGAGCAGTTCGACAACCATTTGGAGCAATATCTCGCCGAGAAACTGGAGAACGATCTCGAATATAAACTCCATTCGCTCGGTGCTCCACATTTCCCAGCGATGGCGGAAGCGGTGGGATTCGAACCCACGGTGAGCTTGCACCCACGGCGGTTTTCAAGACCGCTGCCTTAAACCACTCGGCCACACTTCCGTTGCGACGCTTCCTAGCGAACCCGGCCGCCAAGCCAAGCCTAAAATGGCATATGGCGATAATGCGATGAGAAAGGCCGATGCGCTCCCCGCCGCAAGGGGCAAGCGGGGAGCGTTTCCGGCAACTGTCGGGCACCAGAACCCGTTGGCACCTATGAAAGCTGCTGCGGTTCGTCATACCACTATTGGGGTATGATACCGAAAGTCCTGGTATTTTCCTGCTTCAATCACTGCGGATAGCGCCATTCGGGCGCGGAACGGCATATCAGTCACACTGGCGGGACATTCATCAGCTTTGCGCTCCGATGGCCGGCGGATGCGGTTAAGGGGTTTCGCCCGCCGCCATCCCTGTGCCACAAAAGGCGGATGGCAGATTCTCGGATTAGCTCGCTGGCCATTGCCCTGATGCTGGGTGTGGCGACCATGGTAGCCGGCGTCTGCACGCCATCCATCGCGATGGCGCAGGATGATGGTGACTTTCGCACCTATCTGGAATCGCTGCGTCCCAAGGCGCGGGCGATGGGTATCCGCGATTCAACGCTGGATGCGGTTTTCCCGACGCTGACGATCAATCCCCGCGTCGTCGCTTTGGACCAAAGTCAGCCGGGGGGCGGGGCTTATTCACCGATCCCGAATTTTGAACCCTATCGGCGTCAGCATGTCGATGCTGCCCGGATCAGCCGTGGCCGCAGCGTCTATGCGGCCAATCGCGCCCGCCTGCAGCGGATCGAAGCGGAAACCGGCGTGCCCGAGGAGATCATGGTCGCGATCTATGGCCATGAGACGAATTACGGCGCCTATACCGGCGATTTCGACCTGATCCGATCGCTGGCGACCCTGGCCCATGAAGGGCGTCGGCGCACATTGTTCGAGCCGGAACTGCTGGCGACGCTCAAGATGCTGGATAATGGCGTCCCGCGTAGTCGACTGGTCGGGAGTTGGGCCGGAGCCACCGGCTATCCCCAATTCCTACCGTCCGTCTATCTGCGCCTGGCAAAGGACGGCGATGGCGACGGCAAGGCGGACATATGGACCAGCGAGGCGGATGCGCTGGCGTCGATCGCCAATTATTTCGTGGCGGCGGGCTGGCGTCGCGGTCAGCCCTGGGGCGTGGCGGTCAGCGTTCCTGCCGGTTTCGATCGCGGGACGGTCGCGGCCCGGACCACGGCGCCGCGCTGCCCGCGCGTATTCAACCGGCACAGCCGCTGGCTCAGCATGGCAGAATGGCGCAAACTGGGTCTGTATCCCAGCAGCGGGATCTGGCCGGCGGATACGGTGTTGGCAACGCTGCTGGAGCCGGACGGGCCGGGTAAGACCGCCTATCTGCTGACCAGCAACTATCGCGCGATCCTGGATTATAATTGTTCCAATTTCTATGCTTTGTCTGTGGGGTTGCTGGCGGATGCGGTCAAACAATAGGTTCTGGATACTGGCTGGCTGCGGTGCGCTGACTTTTGTGACCAGCAGTGGACAGGCAGCTCCGCCACCATCGGCGCAGGCCGCTGCCGTCGACGGTCCGGCCACGACAGGGCCATCCTATCAGGTCGGCGGTGTCACCTACACGCCGGCCGATACCGCCAATTATGACGAGGTTGGCTATGTCGGCTGGTATGGCGACGATGCGTCCGGCAAGGTTACGGCCAATGGTGAGGCATTTCTGCCCGACGCCGTCACCGGCGCCCACAAGACGTTGCCGATGCCGAGCTATGTCGAGGTGACCGCGCTGGATAGCGGGCGCACCATCCTGGTGCGGATCAACGATCGCGGGCCATTGGCCAATGATAAGATTATCGCCTTGTCGCACGGCGCTGCCGAACAATTGGGTATCGTGAGCGGCAGCACGGCCGCTGTCCGGGTGCGTCGGGTCAATCCGCCGGAGCAGGAAAAAATCCTGTTGCGGTCCCATGGCCGCGCACCCGAGCGAATTGCCGCGCCGCCGGCCCTGATCAAGGCGTTGCGCCTTCGCCTGCCGCAATCACCGGTTGCGCCGGTCGCCCGCCCGGTGACGGCGGCATCGGCAACGGCGCCTGACAAAACAGCGGTTCTGCGGGCGGCCAGCCCGCTCCCGGCACGGCCAGGGGTTTCCTATGACGGCATCGCCAAGCCCGCACCCATGCCAGCCGCGCCGGCTTCTGTCCCAGCCAGATCGAGCGCGACGCCCGCGCCTGTAGCCTCGAAGCCGCCAGCGCCAGCCGCCAGCGGCGGCGGCTATGTAGTTCAGGTGGCTGCTCTTTCCTCGCGCAGCCGGGCCGACGCGCTGGCGCGGCAGATCGGCGCGCAGGTGGCGGAGGGCGCCGGCATGTGGCGCATCCGCTATGGTCCTTACCCAACCCAGGCGGCAGCGCAGGCCGGCATGAAGGCTGCTGCCGCGAAGGGCTTTGAGAATGCCCGGATCATGGCTAATGACGCGCGATAGGCATCGCGATCCGCCCAGCGAATCCATTCAGTCGAAGGCTTGAGTTCATGAAGAAATCCATTGCCGCCACCTTGTTCGTCGGCCTGCTGGCCCAGCCGCTGGTCGCCGCCGCGCCGCCCTACACCAGCGAGGCGCCGATCGCTTACATGAAGGATTTGTCGTCGGGCGCGGTGCTCTATGACAAGGGCGGCGAAACCAGGATGCCGCCGGCATCGCTCGCCAAGATGATGACGGCGCATGTCGCTTTCCGCCTGATCCAGAAGGGCGAACTCAAGCTCGACACGAAATTCACTGTCCGCCCCGAAACCTGGCAGAAGTGGCACGGCCCGCAGGCCGGTTCGACGATGTTCCTGTCGGCCGGCGAGCAGGTTTCGGTCGAAAACCTGCTGCACGGCATCGTGACGCTCTCGGGCAACGACGCCTGCGTGGTGCTGGCCGAGGGGATCGCCGGGACCGAACAGGCCTTTGTCGCGCTGATGAACGAGGAGGCCAGGCGCATGGGCCTTCGCAACAGCCATTTTGGCACCAGCAACGGCTGGCCGGATGAAGGCGTCACCTATGTGACCGCCGAGGATCTCGCCAAGCTGGCGCAGGGGACGATCGAGGAGACGCCTGACCTCTACAAGCGGTTCTACGCCACCCGGTCCTTCACCTGGGGCAAGACGATGGGCGGGTCGGACATTAATCAGGCCAATCGCAATCCCATCCTGGGCAAGATCCCCGGTGCGGACGGCCTCAAGACCGGGCACACCGAAGAGGCGGGTTTCGGCTTCACCGGATCGGCCGAGCAGGATGGCCGCCGGCTGGTGATGGTGGTTGCCGGCTTGCCGACCTTCAACGGCCGGATCACCGAGTCAGTCCGTTTTATGGACTGGGGCTTCAAGGCATGGAAGGCACAGCCGCTGTTCAAGAAAGGGCAGACGGTCGAGACGGCCGAGGTTCAGCTTGGCAGTGCCACCAGCGTCGCGCTGGTCGCGCCGCAGAACCTGGCCGTAACCTTGCCACGCACGGCATCGGCGAACGTCAATGTAAAGGTCGTCTATACCGGCCCGATCAAGGCGCCGATCGCCAAGGGGCAGAAGATTGCCGAACTGATCGTATCGACACCCGATACCCCGCCACAGGTGATGCCGCTTGTCGCGGGCGAGGATGTCGCCGAGGCGGGGATGTTCGGTCGCCTTTGGAACGGCCTGAAATCGCTGTTCGGTTGAGTTTGTTCGCGTGAACCCTGGCCGTTTCATCACCTTGGAGGGCGGCGAGGGCGCCGGCAAATCGACCCAGTTGCGCGCGCTGGCGGCGGCGCTGCGCGCGGGTGGCCTGGAGGTCGTCGAGACCCGTGAGCCGGGCGGCAGCGAAGGCGCAGAGGCCATTCGCGCCATGCTGTTGACGGGCGGGGATGATCGCTGGAGCCCGCGCGCGGAGGCGCTGATGTTTGCCGCGGCCCGCGCCGACCATATCGAGAAGACGATCCGGCCGGCATTGGCGCGCGGTGCCTGGGTCTTGTCCGACCGTTTTCTCGATAGTAGTCGCGCCTATCAGGGGCAGGGCGATCTGGACGACGCCGACATATTGACCCTGCACGCCCTAGGCAGCGCGGGCTTCCTGCCGGACCGGACATTATTTCTGCAGCTGCCGGCCGAGCAGGCCGAAGCACGGGCACTGATTCGGGACGGAACCGCATCCGATCGCATCGGGGGACGCGATCGCGATTTCCACCGGGCAGTTGCCGCAGCCTTCGTTCGTTTTGCGACCACGGAGCCAGAGCGCATTCGTACCATCGACGCCTCCGGCGATGCTGCTGATGTGACAGGACGCCTGCTGGCTGCACTGGCTGATCTGCTGCCATGACGTCATTGATCGGCCATGACGCGCAGGCCCGGATCATGATGGCGGCGGCGGCAAGCGGCCGCATACATCATGGCTGGATATTGAGCGGTCCCAGGGGCATCGGCAAGGGGAGTTTCGCTCGCGCTATCGCGTTGCGACTGCTGGCCGATGCGACGGGTCCGGGGGTGGCCAGCGATGGAATATATGTGCCGGAGGATCATCCGGTCCGTCGCCTGATCGATGCTGGCGCGCATCCCGATTATGTCGAGCTGGCACCGCTGGAAAAAGATGGCGTGACCGCGCGCAACATCAGCGTGGATCAGATACGTGGCCTGCAGCGGCTGATCCAGTCGGCCCCGTCGCTGTCGTCGCGCCGTATCGTCGTGATCGACAGCGCTGACGATCTGGAGCGCGGTGCAGCCAATGCCTTGCTCAAAAATCTCGAAGAGCCGCCGGCCGACATGATCTTCCTGCTGGTTAGCCATGCGCCGGGACGGCTCTTGCCCACGATCCGGTCGCGGTGCCGCACGATGCGCTTTGATCCGCTTACCGACGACGCCATGATGACGATCCTGCGCCGGGAGAATGGGGCGCTGGACGCGCATGAACTGGAGGCGCTGGTGCGGGCGGGCGAGGGGTCGCCGGGGCGGGCGATGCGCTATGCCGGGCTGGATCTTGCGGCGATAGAAAAATCTCTGTCGATGATCGCGCAAGACGGCGATCCGGGTAACAGACAACGCCTGCAACTTGCCAAAGCGCTGGGAACGAAGGCTGCGCGCCCGCGCTATGAGGCGTTTCTGGAGCGTGCACCCGCGTTCATCGCCCAGGCGGCCCGAACGCGGCAGGGCTCCCCCTTGGGCCATGCCCTCGATCATTGGGAAGCGGCCAGACAGTTGGCGGGGGGCGCGATCATCCTGTCTCTCGACCCCGGATCGGTCGTCTTCGAGCTTGCGGGGCATGTCGCGGCGCTCGCGCCAAGCGAGGGCTGAAAAGCCGCTTTTCGCGCGAGGCAACAGCGGCTAGGGAAGCTGCATGTCGAAGCCCTATACCATCACCACCGCCATCTCCTACCCCAATGGCCGCCCGCATATCGGCCACGCCTATGAGGTGATCGCGACCGATGCGATCGCCCGCTTTCAGCGCATGATGGGCCGCGATGTCTTCTTTCAGACCGGTACGGATGAACATGGCTTGAAAATGGCCCAGACGGCGCGCGGCCGGGGTATCGAGCCACGCGAACTGGCTGATGAAATGTCATCTTATTTCAAGGAAATGAATGACAATCTGAATATTAGCTATGATCGCTTCATCCGCACCAGCGAGCCAGACCATCATCGTGCCAGCCAGGCGATCTGGCAGGCGATGGAAGCCAATGGCGACCTGTATCTGGGCCGCTATGAAGGCTGGTATTCGGTTCGCGACGAAGCCTTTTATGACGAGAAGGAAATCACCGAGGGTGAAGGCGGCGCAAAGCTGTCGCCCCAGGGCACGCCGGTCGAATGGACGGTCGAGGAAAGCTGGTTCTTCCGCCTGTCCCATTATCAGGACAAGCTGCTGGAACTCTATAACAGCCAGCCGGACTTCATCCGCCCGGAAAGCCGCCGCAACGAAATTCTCCGTTTCGTCGAGGGTGGCCTTTCCGATCTCAGCATTTCACGCACCAGCTTCGACTGGGGGGTGAAGGTGCCCGGTGCCGATGGCCATGTGATGTATGTCTGGGTCGATGCGCTGACCAACTATATCACCGGCTGCGGTTATCCCGACGATGCCGAACGGATGGCGCGCTACTGGGCCGAAGGCGGCGATATCACCCATATCATCGGCAAGGATATCGTGCGGTTTCATACGGTTTATTGGCCGGCTTTCCTGATGAGCGCGAAGTTGCCGCTCCCCAAGCAGGTCTTTGGTCACGGCTTCCTGCTGAACCGTGGCGAGAAGATGTCCAAGTCGGTCGGCAATGTTGCCGATCCGCTGGAACTGGCGGAGCGCTTCGGGGTCGACCAGTTGCGCTATTTCCTGCTGTCCGAAGTGACTTTCGGCAATGACGGCAGCTACAGCGCGGAAGCCATCGTTCAACGTTCCAACAGCGACCTGGGCAATGCCTTTGGCAATCTGGCCCAGCGTACGCTGAGTTTCATCGCGAAAAATCTGGAAGGCCACCTGCCGGCAATCAACGGCCATGACGCGGCTGATGCGGAACTGTTTGCACTGATCGACAAGGTCGTGCGCGGGGACATGCCAGCCGCCATGGGCGACCTTGCGCCGTCGGTCGCGATCGACGCCTGGCTGCGCGCCGCCTTCGCCTGCAACCAATATATCGATGCACAGGCGCCCTGGTCGCTGCGCAAGACCGACCCGCAGCGGATGGAGACGGTGCTGGCTACGCTCTACATTTCGATCGCCCAACTGGCGGTCGCGATCCAGCCGGTGATCCCGGCCAGCGCCACGGCCTTGCTCGACCATATGGGCGTACCGGCGGACAAGCGCAGCTATGACGCGATCGGCGATCATTGGTACAGCAGCCTGGCCGAAAGCGATTTCGTGCTGGCTGCGCCCAAGCCGCTCTTCCCGCGCCTGGAATTGACCGAAGCGGACGCCTGACATCATGCTGATCGACAGTCACTGCCACCTCAATTACAAGGGGTTGATCGAGGATCAGCAGAATGTGCTGGAACGTGCCCGCAGCACCGGTGTTGACCTGATGCTCAACATCGCCACCCGAGAGAGCGAATGGGATGATGTGCTCGGCACCGCCGTGCGCGAGGCGGATGTCTGGGCGACGGTCGGCATCCATCCGCATGAAGCGGATGAGCACTCCCATGTCGACACGGCCAAGCTGGTCGAGCGTGCGGCCCATCCGCGCGTCGTCGGCATCGGCGAGACCGGCCTTGATTATTATTATGATCATAGCGACCGCGAGCGGCAGCAGAAGAGCTTCCGCAGCCACATTGCGGCTTGCCGCGAGACCGGCCTGCCGCTGATCGTTCATACCCGCGACGCGGAAGAGGATACGCTGGCGATCCTGCGCGACGAGATGGGGAAGGGGCCTTATGGCGGCGTTATCCACTGTTTCACCGCCAGCGGCGCCTTTGCCGATGCCGCGCTGGAACTGGGCTTTTATATCAGCATTTCGGGTATCGTGACCTTCAAAAGCGCGAAGGATTTGCAGGAAACCGCTGCTCGCCTACCGCTCGATCGGCTGCTGGTGGAAACGGATTCGCCTTTCCTCGCCCCCGTACCCCATCGTGGCAAAGCATGTGAACCGGCCTTCGTGGCCGACACGGCCCGTTTCCTCGCGAACCTGCGTGGCGAGCGCGTCGAGGAACTGGCGGCGGCAACCTCAAGCAATTTCCTCCGCCTCTTTTCCAAGATTGAGGGCCAACTGCAGGCATGAGCCTCAAGCTGACCATCCTTGGCAGCGGCACATCCTCCGGGGTCCCCCGGATCGGCAATGATTGGGGCGCCTGCGACCCGCAAGAACCAAAGAACCGGCGTACACGCGTCTCGATCCTGGTGGAGAGCGCAACGACACGTATCCTGGTCGACACATCGCCGGACATGCGGGCGCAGTTGCTGGCGGCTGGCGTGATCGACATTCACGCGATCCTGTGGACCCACGACCATGCCGACCACAGCCACGGCATCGACGATGTTCGCCAACTATTCCATCATCGTGGCGCCCCGATCCCGGGCTATGCCCGCGCCCAGACCATGCGGCTGCTGAAAGATCGCTTTGGCTATGCCTTTGCAGGGAAGGGGGGCTATCCGCCGATCATCACCGGGCATGACCTGCCCGATGGGCTGCGGATCGGCGACATCGACGTGGCCTGTACCGACATGCCGCATGGCGATATCTACTCGACCGGCTTTCGCTTCAGTCATGACAACAGCCATGTTGGATATGCCACGGATTTTCATTCGATAACGCCCGATATGCTGGCCCTATTCGACAGTCTCGATATCTGGGTGGTCGATGCGCTGCGGGAGCGGCCGCATCCCACCCATGCCCATCTGGAAATGACATTGGACGGCATCAGGGCGACGAGACCTGCGCGCGCAATCCTGACCCATATGGACCAGAGCATGGATTATGCGACCCTGTGCGCGACTCTGCCAAAAGGCGTGGAGCCGGGTTATGATGGACTGGTTATCGATCTGAAGAGAGGAGAGACGCGCGGATGAACGGCACGGATCAGGCGATGTCCAGCCTCTGGTACCTGCTCGCCCTGGTCCTGGTCGGATCCGCGCTCATCGGACGCCGGATTGCGTTGGGCAGCTTCGTCCGTATGGCGCTGCTCTGGGTGCTGATCTTCGGCGCGTTGCTGGGCCTCTTCACGGTCGCTCAGAAGAGTGGATTGCTTCCCCAGAAATTCGCGGCGGAAGGCGATAGGCTGATCCAGCCCGAAACCAGTGTGCAATCCTTGCCGCAACCGCCACAGCCGCCAAAGCCCATCCAGTCCGACGGACAATTGGTGCGCATTCCGGTGGCATCCGACGGTCATTATTGGGTGGATGGCACGATCAACGGCATGCCCGTCCGCTTCCTGATCGACAGTGGCGCGACCATCACGGCCTTGTCGGAAAATACGGCACGCGCGACCGGGCTGAATATTGACATGAACATGCCGCCCATTTCCCTCAACACCGCCAATGGCAAGATCGAGGCACACCGTGCCAGCATCGCGACCCTCGCAGTTGGCCCGCTGCGGGCCAGCGATGTTGAGGTCGTGGTCTCGCCAGCCCTGGGCGACGTCAATGTCATCGGCATGAACATCCTATCCCGACTCAAGAGCTGGAGCGTTGAAAATGGTGAAATGGTGCTGACACCATGACGTCACATAAGAGGCTGAATGCGGGGGCGCCCGACCAGAAGGCGCGGCTCAAGGCGATCATTGGCGGCTCCACCGGCAATCTGGTGGAATGGTATGACTGGTATGCCTATGCCGCCTTCACCCTCTATTTCGCGCCACATTTCTTTCCGAGCGAGGATCGCACCGCGCAGTTGTTGAGCGCCGCAGGGATCTTTGCCGTGGGCTTCCTGATGCGACCGATCGGCGCCTGGCTGATGGGCGTTTATGCCGATCGCCATGGCCGCAAGAGCGGGCTCACCTTGTCCGTCTCGCTGATGTGTGCAGGATCGCTGCTGATCGCGGTGACGCCAGGCTATGAGGTGATCGGCGTCGGAGCACCATTGCTCCTCGTCCTTGCCCGACTGATGCAGGGCCTGTCCATCGGCGGCGAATATGGCGCCAGCGCGACCTACCTCACCGAAATGGCCGGTAAGGATCGGCGCGGCTTCTATTCCAGCTTTCAATATGTGACGCTTATCGCCGGACAGTTGGTCGCGATCTGCGTCTTGCTGCTGCTGCAGTCGGTCCTCACCGAAGCCCAGCTCGACGCCTGGGGCTGGCGTATTCCCTTTGCCATTGGCGGCGCGCTTGCCGTGGTCGTGTTCTGGCTGCGTCGGGGATTGGCCGAAACACAGAGCTATGAAGTTGCCAAGGCCGAGGGCGCGCCCAAATCGGGTTTCATCGAACTGGTTACCAACCATCCGCGCGAGACGTTGACGGTGATGCTCCTGACCGCGGGCGGGACCATCGCCTTCTATGCCTATTCCATCTATATGCAGAAATTCCTCGTCAATACGGCCGGATTTTCACGAGGAACGGCCTCGGAAATCAACGGCATAACCCTGTTTATTTTCATGCTGCTGCAACCGATGGCCGGGGCCTTGTCCGACAGGATCGGGCGCAAGCCGCTGATGGTCAGCTTCGGCATATTGGGCCTGCTCTGCACATATCCGATCTTTGCAACCCTGGCTGTAACCCGCAATCCGCTGGTGGCCGGGTTGCTGGTCATGGCCGGGCTGGTCATCGTCACTGGCTATACCTCGATCAATGCGGTGGTGAAGGCGGAATTGTTTCCAGCCCATATCCGCGCGCTGGGCGTGGCGCTGCCTTATGCCTTGGCCAATACCTTGTTCGGCGGCACGGCGGAATTTGTCGCGCTCTGGTTCAAGCAGGCCGGGATCGAGTCTGCTTTCTACGTCTATGTGAGCGTGATGATCGCCATCTCGTTGGTGGTCTATATCCGCATGCGGGATACCCGAACGCATAGCCGGATCAGGGAGGATTGAGATTGCCCCCGGCAATCCCGTTCCATTTGAATTTAACATAATATATATTATCGAACTTAAATGGATGTAGGAGCTAGTTCGAAACCGGACTCCTGCGCAACTTCGAAACTGGACTCTGGCTTCCCACCGCCCCGGACATCCAACCGGGCTTGAGGAGGTTTGAGAATGTCGAACGACGACCAATGCGAGCCTCTAAATGATGAGGAAACATACGAAAGCAGTGCGATCCGCGCTTATCTCCGCAAGGAACTCAAAGCGTCCGATTTGATGGCATCGCTGGGTGTGTCACGATCGCACATGTTCGCACTCATCAAGCGGTTCCGGGAGTCTGGTCAGGAAGCACTGATCTCGAAAAAATACGGCAATAGGAACCGAGCGCGACCCGACGGCGAGAAAGAGCGCATTCTCGGAATTGTTCGTTCGCAATACGCGGACTTCGGTCCGACCCTAGCACACGAAAAGCTGGTCGAAGATCATGGCGAAAGGCTTTCAGTCGAGACGCTCCGTAAATGGATGAAGGCGGATGGCCTTTGGACAGATCGTGCCGGTCGGAAGCCCAGGATCCATCAATCGAGAAAGCCCCGCCCCCGCCGTGGCGAACTCGTACAGGTCGACGGCTCTTATCATCGCTGGTTTGAAAAGCGTGGTCCTGAATGCTGCCTTATTGTCTTCATCGATGACGCCACGAGTGAACTCATGCACCTTGAGTTTGTCGATCACGAGAGTTCCTACAACTACATGAACTGCTTGAGGCGCTATCTCAATCGGTTCGGATGCCCCGAAGCCCTCTTCTCTGATCGCCACAGCGTATTTCGCGTCGCAAACGCTACAAAAGATGGCGACGTAAACGACACCCAGTTCTCCCGGGCATGTAAGCGTATCGGCATCAAAGTAATTTGTGCGAAGACTCCGCAGGCAAAAGGACGCGTCGAGCGAGCAAATCGCACCTTGCAGGACCGACTGATCAAGGAAATGCGACTACGCAAGATATCCACGATGACAGAGGGAAACGCCTATTTACCAGAATACATGGCCGATCATAATAAGCTATTTTCTCGCGTTCCGGAAAGTGAGGAAAATGCGCATAAGCCCTTGCCTAACGAGAGTATCGACTCTCTTCTTACATATACCGATCAGCGTAAGGTCTTCAAAGACCTGTCTGTGTCCTTCAACAAAATGCGCTTCATTCTTGAGGATAGTGACGCAAGCCGTCGCGCCATCGGGAACCGGGTAACGGTCGCTGTGAGCTTAGAAGGTGACATTGACATCCTGTTTCAGGAAATCCCCCTCTCCTACACTGTGTTCGACAAAATTAGGCGAGTGCCGCAAGGGCCCGATATTGTCGATCACAAGCGCCTGAACGCCGCGCTTGAGCTCGCTGCAGGCATCGCGGACGTCGAACCGCACCACTTTAAGCGTAATAACCACATGCTAGCCGGCTTCAGGAAACATTTTCAGAACCCCACAGACCCGACAAGCGTGTCCCTACAGGAAGCGCCGCCTAAGATCAGGAAGCATCACGGTGGCCGAGCACGTGGCCCGCTCCGGCAACATCCGATTGTTATCGTAGGGCGCAACTGACATTATCCACGTTGTCCTAGGATCGATCTACCTTCCCTAGCGTGCCGTCTGGCAGCATTCTTAAGGTGACGGTGGGACTTCGGTCGACAATTGAGCCATCGCCACGGTGCCGCTCGCAGAGCGTCTCGTAATAGTGGCTATTGACCGTTAGGCGTCCCGCCTCGCCACATCGCTCGCAGGACCTGGCTGATTGCCGCGAAGCATCATCGATCAGAGCAAGAACCTCAGGCGTAGCTTGATCAACATAGACCCTCAGCGTGCCGAATTTTTGTTTGGCGTCTCTAACTTTGGTTCTTGGGGCGACCTCACTGATCGCGTTAATCAAGCCGTCGAATAGCTGCCGCCAGCCTTCTGGAATGTGATCGCGCCAGAGAGAGTTGTCGAACGCCATAGGGGTTGCCTCGTCAGTGCCTGCTGCTGCCCAAATAGCACTATTCTTCGCCAGCCTCAGCCGACTGGGAAAATATCGCGGAATGAGTGCGTAAGTCCGATCGCGAATTCCAGAAAAGTCCTTCAATCGGACACACTGGAGGCAAAATTAAACTCGCAGCGTAATTCTAAGCGGTGAAGGTTTAATATTCAATTTTCCTCCCCCTTATCGTTGCCTTTGTCGTGTGTTGACCGCAGACGTTTGCCGATGACAATAAGTCTCAAATTCTGATCAGCGGTATCAGAACGATTGGAGTTGTTGGGCGTATGATCGACGATAAGCGGCATGCTCGGATTAAGAGCGCGCTGATGCTCCGGGGGACTTCTCTGTCGAGTATCGCCCGCGACTTAGGGGTCTCACCTGGGACGGTATCTATCGTGAGCCGGGGGTTTCGGCGAAGTCGGCGGATCGAAGCTGCGATCGCGAAGGCGCTAGAAGCGTCGCCGAAAGACATCTGGCCAGATCGTTATGCCGATGGCGCAAACAAGGGAGAGCCAAAATGACTTAAGGCATCCGCCTAAAAACGGCGCGCTTTCCGGCAAAAAGAAAAGGCCCCGCCCGGCAAGGCGCGGCCCTTTCGAAGATCAGGTTTCCCTACCGCCTCTTCTGCCAGAACCTGTGATCTTGTCAAGCTGCAGCGCATCTGCGGCTCCGCAGTCCCGCGCGCCTCATCCTAGCTGAAACACGGAAGAGGTATCATAATGTCACAAGCACATGTCCATCCTACGGCGTTTCCCCCCTCTCCCGCTCATGCTGGATTGCTGGACGGCAGTGAACGTGCTCGGAATGCATTCAGCAAGAAGCTCGTTCGTGCAGAAACGATCTTGTTACTGACCAACGGCGTAATCACTGCTGACGAGGCTCAAGCGCTTCTCGGATTGGGCAGAAGCCAAATCTATGCTTTGAGAGCATCTGCATCACGGAACGGGTCGCAGGCTACTTTCTTCGACCGAGTGCCTGCCCGCCCGAGCAACGCGCTGCCAGATAGTCTGAGGGCGCGGGCCATAGACCTGATCCGAGACGAATATCCCGACTATGGTCCAACACTTGTGACAGAGATGCTGCGCGATTCTCACGACATAAGAATTTCCCGAGAGACCGCCCGACAATGGATGATCCAAGCCGGGATCTGGGTTCCCAGCGGCGCCGATAGGCGCAAAATCTATCGGCTACGCAACAGGATGCTAAGCTATGGCGCTTTAATCCAGATTGATGGATCTGATCACGACTGGTTCGAAGATCGTGCCGAACGATGCACGGCTATGGTATATATCGACGATGCTACAAGTAGGATTCAAATTCTTCGGATGTACAGGAACGAAGATCAACATGCGTACCTAGAGACCTCTTTGGAATACATTTGTCGGTATGGCCGGCCCATCAGAATGCAGACTGATAAACACGCCGCAGTATTTTCGCAGGATGGGCCTACTATCTGGGGTAAAGCATTGACCGAGTTGACCATCTCTCACTCGCCTGCGAATTCGCCACAATCCAAAGGTAGGGTCGAGCGAACTCATCGAACGCTTCAAGACCGTCTGGTCAAAGCGTTTCGCAGGGAAGGCATATCGTCGATCGACGCCGCTAACGCATATCTTCCAGCATTCGTCGCAGCCTACAATGACCAGTTTAGCAAAGAAGCCAGATCGGCAGAGGATGTTCACCGTGAGGTGCCGGAACATATCGATTTAGATCGTACATTCTCTTCCAAGTGTAAGCGCAAGCTGGGACGGCAGCCCGAATTCAGCATCAATAACGCAAAATTCGTTGTAGAGGCGAATAAGCGCAATATCGGCCTTTCCGGCAAAAAAATTCATGTCGAGTTCACGCTCGAAAATAAGATGCGTATTTTCGGGCCTGATGGAGAGCTACGGTACTACGCTGTCGACGTTTGACATGAACAGCCGCGGTCTTTTGTGGGCTAATCGTCGCGCCGGGTGCTAACGTTGAAGAGGCTCCACTCGAGGTCGTCAGGCCTATTGCGAATAGTGATACCGTCAGGCAGGACGTACATGCATTCATTCGATCGCGCTGCGGTTGCTTCGGGATCAATACGAAGCGATGTGATGAAACCTTCGCTGTCAACGATCTGGCACCGCCCGTCCCGCCTCCAACCTAGAAAGGACACAGATAGGCTGCTCACGTGTTCAATTCGTTCATTCATGAGCAAATGAAAGAGTGGACGCATCACGCGATCAAGGTGCTCGGGACGTATCATTCCGTTGAAATCAAAAAGCATGGCGGTCCTCCTCAAATCTCAGGGGCGGACCGGCCAAGCCGGGTGTTGGAAACCTGATCGCTAGAGCAGGCGCATGCGCCTTTACCGGCAAGCCGGTTGGACATGCGCGCATGCCACCCGGCCTCAATGAAAGACCGAGTTCTAGCGAAATTGGGGTTTCCACGCCCCGTCACCGGACTGTGATCGATGACGGATAGAGCCGTCGCAGATTGATAAGCCGACGGCAAGGGGCCGTAATGCTATATCTGGTTGGGCTCCCCTCGGTTAGATATCGCCCCTCTTCTCGATCAACGATTAGGATAGTTGCCTTTAGGTCTTATGCGGACGCTTTGCTGGGTATTGGGCCTCCAATGAATGGCCTGAGGTAGCAAAATATTTGGGCAATTAAGATGTCTAGCTTTTGAGACGCCAACCGTTGCCACAAAGAAAGTCGATAGGCGTCGCGATGACGGTTAAAAATAGACATCAACAAAATTCCGAGCAGTGAACGTTATCTCCAAAGGAGTGCGGAAACACGACCATCAGCGTGCCACGATCAGCAGGAGAGCCGAATCACCCCGAGGGCGGAAGCCCATGCTCTTTCTGGTTGATTTTTCAGTTCCTGGTTTGAGCGCTCGTCCAACCATCCTCTCCGGACCGTCAGGAATTTTGCGTAAACTCGACAAAATGGTTTGAAATTTGAATACTTTGAAGTCTTATTGATGAGATAGTGCACGTGCATCGGGGTAGCGGTCATAATGCCTGAATTAGACGATACCGATCGCCGCATAATTAACATTCTGGCGCTGGATGGTAGGGCGTCCGACGTAAGCCTCGGCGAGCAAATTCACCTCTCCAGCACTGCGATCTGTCGCCGCCGGAGAAATTTGGAAGATTCCGGTATTATCAAGGACTACTCTGCAAATTTGGACATGAAGGCGCTCGGGTTTGGCGTAAAAATTTTCATATCAATAGAATTGCAATCGCATGCGGATACCATGATGGGTGAATTCGAGGGCGCAATATTACAATGTCCTTCGGTCAGTTTCTGCGCTCTTGTATCCGGAGATACCTACTTGGTCGCGGTTAACGTTCGATCAATCGAAGATTATGACGCTATCTATCGCAAAGAATTGTCCGCCCTCCCCCATATATCGCGCATCGAAAGCAACATCATGCTCCGTGAGGTAGCGAACCGTAAAGCTGCGCCGATAGCCTAATAGCGGCTTTTGGACCGCGCCAGATTGAGGATGATGTCAGGCATGATGGTCGTGAAAGTTGAAATCTGGCCGGGCGGTAGCGAGGATTACGCACTCGAAATCGGGCGCCTGGAAATCGCAAATCTAAGCAATCTCGCGGATGTCAGCGATTACGCAGTTCGACTGCGCCAAACGGCCGCTGAGCAGTTGGAGGTTAGGCCGATCGACGCACGCACGATAATCAAAGCGCATACTCGGCGTGACGGCCCATGGGCGTTGATCAAACGCGCGCTCGATCAAATTCTCGCGTGAGCTTTGAGCGCCATACGACAGGGTTGATCTGCCCCCCTCCGCGAGTGGGCCGATTGGATCTTCGAGGCAAAGAGCCGCTTCCTTCGGCCGCTATGCCATTCTGGATGCCCGAGATTGGCAGGGCCTGGCCGATTGTGGGAAGGCGGGTTTCGGGAAGCCGACGTGGCATAGCTGCCATTCTTTCGGACGGGGAATAGAAGCGACTGGTGACCAGATTCGGCCATCCTTGGGTCGCTGCCCGAATGAACGGCTTCGCCGTTAGGAGACGGGCAACTGCAATGTGCCATGGACCTACATTGTGGATGCTCATTCACCAGCATCAATAAAGCAGGCATGTTCGGCGATACGCTGATATTGCGCAAGGACGAAATAGAGGTATAAATAGTGACGCGCAAACGATCCAAAAATGCAAGGACAGAGCGTGCCGGGATTAATGCTGTCGATGACGCATGCACTGCGCTTGACTTGATTTGGCGTGATCTGTTTCAAGAAGACGTTGGTGTTGATGGAACCATAGAAGTTTGCATCGGAGAGTTCCCTTCCGGCAAGTTGGTCGGCGCTCAGGTCAAATCCGGAAGCAGTTACATCCGATCTGAATCTGCTTCTGGGTTCCGATTTTATCCCGACGCGGATGATTTGGCTTATTGGGGCCAGCTATCGATTCCGCTATTTCTGTTTGTCCACAACCCTGCGGATCGCAGTATCTATTGGGTAGATGTAACGAAGCATATTCAGGAGCGGACTACCGATCCCCTCGGCCCGCCCTATATCGCTTTTTCAAAATCCAATCGGATCAACGAGGATTTCTACCATTATCTCACGAGCCTTTTCGACCTGACAAGCTACGGCGACGCAAAATTCGCGGCTGTCCGTGCCGAGCTCGAAGCAATTTCGCATACTGACGGCGTCGGTAGTGGACGTGTCACCGTAACGGGTCTTGATCTTTTCACCGGTGGGCTTTGGGGATTATGCAGCAAATTGCAGTTTCATTCGAGCTTGCTTTCTGACCTTTTCAGAAAGGCGGTAAATGTAGCTCGGGAAGATGTTGTCGTGCGCTACAGCTTTTCAAGAGGCGCCCTCTATCCGTTCTTCACACGATATATCGATGTGCTTATGCGTCATCATCTCGCACTGATTGATGGAGCGGACATCAACCATTCGCTGTATGCGAAACTCGAATTTCCGACATTCCTCGCGCCGCTCACGCTCAACGGGCGACGCTTCGTGAAGTACCTGCGCAGCAATGGCCGCGAAGATGCCCATGACAATCGCTTCTTCACGCTCACTCTTGTCCCGCACACCCAGATTGAGGTGTATGCGAGCTTCGAGGAGAGCGATGTGGGTGGGCGCTTCGGCCCTTATACGGACGTCCTTAGTATCTCTTTCAATCCCCATCTGGACTATTATCGTTTGATCCACTGGCGTCGCGCCTCGCCAGAATCGAGGCCGGAAAAACTTGCAGACCAAACGATTTATTTTTTCGAGCTAATTGACCATCTGGATCGAAGCTTTGGAAAGCTCGACAAGGATGTCATCCTTCTGAGACACCTCGATCAACCGCTCACACCGCTGATTTCCTGGCTTGAGTCTTGGTACGGCATCGAGCAGCCTTTCTCAGCATCGGTATTCGAGGGGAAGAGCAACCTCGAGATGTTTGGGTTTCACGATGAGCTCAGTTCGATCATGGGCGCGGCCGGCGTCATGGAAATCTCCGAGCCGGCGCTCCCTGAGTTCCCGCTCAGAAGACTGGCAAGCGGTGAGATCATGAAGATCGATTAGAGGCTGCCAACGCTATCATGACGTTGTTGCGTTTTAGCTTTTCCTCCGAACCTTAGCAGAAAAGGCTCTTCGCTATTCGATCGATATCAAGAATGATTTTGGAGTTATTTGTCTGCGAAGCGATCAATGCTTGTTCGATGTCTGCTGCTAGTGCTCTAATATCTTCATCGGCCATTTCCTTGCCAATAAAAGTCTTGACGCGTGTCCATAAATTTCTGGTTAGCATCTGGTCATATCTGGCAAGGAGGTCATTGACTTTTTCCTCCACTGGGTCTGCTTCCCTTTCCGAAAATCCGAATTCGTCGGTGATTGCATCGACCACAGGTGTGAGGCCATCTAACTCACCAAGGGTGTTTGGTGAAATTTCGGCGGGGCCCTCTGGAAAGAGGATTCTTGCGACCAACTCTCCGCAGCTCCGGCCGTCCGATGCAACTTCAACCTTCCGCCTGGTGCGCTCGAAAAAATCTGCAACCACTTTGCTATCGAGTAGCTCTCGACCCTCACTGCTGAGATCGATAAGTGCTTTCAGCTTTTCGATGTTGGCGTAAGGGAAGCCCAGTTCCCAAGCTACCCGACCGATCAACAGCGACGTATCTGGCGTGTCAAACGGCCTTAGAAGTTTGGCTGGATCGGCTATCTTATGTCCGAGAATGCGTTGACCGGTCGCGTCACTCCAGGTGCTGACGTGAAACGCGCCAAGAGAGACCCGCTCTCCTGGCCCCGGAGAGTGAATGAAGATGAGTTGGTTCAGCACAAGGCTCGCATGGCCGAATCGCTGATTTTCCGTTCCGGTGTTTGACGCGATCTTTGGCATCCCGGATTCGAGAAGGATGTCGCCGGGTTTCAACTTCGCCAAGTTCAGTATAGGCACTCAGAATGTTCCTTTTGAGCTTCTCGATATTAAACAGGTGCATTGCTGCGCACGCTGATTCTTAAGGGGCTATAAACCGCTCACCATCAAAATGGCACTTTCCGCGCGGGGCTTGGTTTCGCTGGGACTGCTACTTTTTTCCAATTTGCTGACCGCGTCAGCCTCGCGCGGCCAGCAGTTCGGCCGATGTCGCGCAAGCGATAATCGTCGCCGCATTTCTGAATTGGCCGGTAGCGAAATCACGGGCTTGGGCCACACATGCTTCCCCTAACGAGATTTTGTGATTGCCGACGCGATCCTGCGGACGTCGCCGATACGGCTGTAGGGAATAATCCGCGGATTCTCCGAGGCGACCGGGAAGCGGCTCACCACGAGATGTTCGACCCGATCGAGCCCCAGTGCACACGCCGCCTGAAGGGACATAAGTTTCGCGATAGCGCCGAATAGGTCGGCCTAGACACAAACCTACTGCCATTCTCGGATGCCCCGGCGCTAAACACTTCACTTCACAACGCATAAATGTGGGAGAGCATCATGGAATGCTTGGCGGAGGATCTGGCCTTTCCGGAAGGGCCGGTTGTGATGGCGGACGGCTCGGTCATTGTGGTCGAATTGCTGGGCGGGCGCGTCACGCGCTGTTGGAACGGGAGGACCGAAACCGTTTGCGAGACTGGTGGCGGCCCTAATGGTGCGGCCATCGGACCTGACGGCGCGCTTTGGATTTGCAACAACGGCGGGTTGTTGCCGGGCACCGAACGCGGCCCCGGCCGAATCGAGCGGATCGATCTTGCCACGGGCCGCTTCGAGCGCGTCTATGATAGCTGCGACGGGGTTCACCTATGCGGCCCAAACGATCTCGTCTTCGATGATGCGGGCCAACTGTGGTTCACCGATAATGGCAGTGATCACGAACATCACAGAATGATCGGCGGCCTGTTTGCGGCCCGGGCGGATGGATCACAGATCACTGCCATCAATCGGCGCGCGATTTCTTACAACGGCATCGGTCTCTCGCCCGACCAATCGCATGTCTATGTGGCCGACACCTCGCAGGCGCGTCTCTACCGCTATGACAATTGCGTTGAAGCGCAGCAGCCGCACTACATCGCCACTGGCATCGGACCTTCCGGCTTTGACTCGCTCGCGGTGACACATGGCGGCAATATCTGCATCGCCAATGTGTTCGGTGGCGGCATCACCACTGTGACGCCCGACGGCCAAGTATCGGTGTTGCCCATTCCCGAAGAATACTATGTCACCAACATCGCCTTCGGGGGCGAGGACATGCGGGACGCCTACATTACGCTGTCTGGCAGCGGAAAACTGGTGCGCATGCGGTGGGAGGAGCCGGGGCTCAGGCTCGCCTTCAACGGCTGAGCCCAAGCCCCGTAATGCATGCCTAGCCCGGCAATCCTTCCGGAATCCAGTTCGGTTGGCGCTTTTCCATGAACGAATTCATGCCCTCGCGCGCTTCACTGTTCGGGCTCATCAGCGAGACGAACATCGTTTCGTAGTCGATTGGTGGGTATTGCTGATTTAGCATGCGTTTGACGTGTGCGCGGCATTCGGGGGCCGTCTGGAGAATCTCGATGGCGGCCTTGCGCGCTTCGGCTTCAAGATCTTCATGTTTGCAGATGCGCGAAATGAGACCGATCCGGTGCGCTTCCGCAGCGTCGATCTTGCGCGCAGACAGCAAGAGGTCGCGTGCCTGGGCCATGCCGACGTGAGCGGGCAGCATGGCCGCGTAGCTTGCATCGACGATGCCCCGCAGCAGTTCCGGTACGCGAAAGGTCGCCTGTTCGGAAACAACAGCAATGTCAGACATCATGGCGACCAACAGTCCGCCCGCCTGGCAAATGCCGTTCACCGCCGATATCACCGGCGCCACGCTCTCGCGTATGGCGATGAACGGAAGCGTCTCGTAGGTAAGGCCTTCAGGAGCTGGCCGGTCTCCTTCCTCATAACGACCGCCTAGGTCGCCGCCCGGTGCGAACGCGTCACCAGTGCCAGTGATGATCAGCGCGCGATAGTCCTTATCGCGGTTCACCCGCCGCACGGCCTGCTTGATCCCGAAATACATCGAGGGCGTGAAAGCGTTACGAGCCTTGGGCCGATCTATGATGCACCAGGCAATCGGGCCTTCGCGCTCGATCCTGAGATTCTTCGTGCCGAGATCCCAGTCCACAACTTCGCGATTGCTCATCCTACTCTCCATTTATGTAAGTGCGCTGCGACGTCAGGCGATTGCACCGCTGGCCTTGAGCGCTTCGATGCTTTCCCATTCGAAGCCAGCTTCCATCAGCACCAACTCGGTATGTTCAGACGCCTGCGGCGCGCGCGTGGTTTCGACCGGCGAATGATCGAACTGGACAGGCCCACGCACCAGTTTGATCGGCGCGCCGCCGTCTATCGCCTCGACTTCGAAAAGCATGTCGTTGGCGAGGGCTTGCTCGTCATGGGCGAGATCAAGCAGGCTTTGGAACGGAGCCCACTGGCCGGAGAAGGCCTTCAGCTGTTCTCGCCAGTAAGCAAAGGTCTGGGCATTGAACTGGCGGTTGATCACTTCGCCCGCAGCCTGCCAATTTTCGAGCAACTTCTCGGCCGTTGAGAAGCGGGGATCCTCAGCCGCCTCGGGCACGCCGATCACTGTGAACAGGCTGCGAATGTGAGGTCCGGGGATCAGCGTGCACAGGTTGATCGTGCCGCCGTCCGATGTGCGGAAATTGCCCATGAAGGGATTGCCGGGGTTGGCCCCCGAGCGCGGCATGCCCACGCGCATCGCCATTCCGGCTTCAAGCTGGATGTCGAGCGCGCTGCCGGCCGACCACCAGGCGGTGCTCAACAACGAGACGTCGAGCTCCACCGCCTTGCCGGTGCGTTCGCGGTGGAACAGCGCGGCGGAGATGCCGCCGGCAATGTTCATGCCGCCGGTGGAATCGCCGAATGCGGGGATGCCCTGGGTCAGCGGTCCCTCGAGTTCGCCGGGGCTCAGCGTCCAGCCCACGCCGCTGCGGGTCCAGAAGGCAGTACCGTCAAAGCCGCCAACGTCGCGTTCTGGCCCTTTGTCGCCGTAGGCACTGCCGCGTGCGTAGATGATGTTCGGATTGATCGCGCGAATGTGCTCGATGTCGATCTTCAGCTTTTGACGCAGGCCCGGCAGATAGTTGGTCAGAAACACATCGGCGGTCTTGGCCAGTTGGTAGATCACCTCCTGGCCCTCGGCCGTGGAGATGTCGACGCCGACGCTGCGCTTGCCCCGGTTGGGGTGCTCCATCATCGTGTTGCGAAGCGGATCGAGCTTCATGCCGCCCATGTTGATGAAGCCGCGCATGGCATCGCCGCGCGTCGGATGCTCGATCTTGAAGACGTCCGCGCCCCAGTCGGCAAGGATCGCGCCCGCCGCCGGCACGAACGTGTGCTGTGCCACTTCAAGAATGCGTATGCCTTCCATCACTCGGGTCATCGTACCTGTCTCCGGTGTATCTGCTCGCCGAGGTCCGTCGCGCAGGGGATAGATTGAGGCAATGGCGGACACTTGCTCGATTGCGACGAACTAGCGTCAGGACGCCATGGAACTTGCATTTAGGGAAACGGAGCCGATTGCTCTGCCGCAGCTATGTTTTGCTACGGGTTGCCCGGAAGCTTCGCGGGCTTTCCCCGATCGAGCGGCGAAATGCAGTGGAAAAGGCCGTTGCCGTGGTAAAACCCACCTGCGCCGCGACTTCGCCGATCGGAAGGTCGGTGTGTTGCAACAGCGCCTTTGCTCGATCCAACGTCAGGTCCTGAACGAAGGCACCGACCGTCCGGCCAGTTTCCTCCCGGAACGCCCGCATCAGCTGGCGGCGGCTTAGGCCGCATAGCTCGGCGAGTTCTCCGAGAGTCGGCAGAGTGGCACCATCTTGTATCCTGGCTTCGATCGTCCGCAGTCGCCACGGCGAGAGGCCGCCTTTTCGCGCGGCGTTGGCTTCCATTTGGCGGAGGATTCTTAGCGTCTCTGCGAGCAGGGTAACACCCAGGCCTTCGACCATCAGTTCTGATGCAAAGCCCGGTTCTCGGACTTCGCGCGCCATCCGGTGCAGGATATCCCGCACACGATCGAACGGCATATTCATGCAGGTCCGCCAGACGGGCGCAGCATCTGTGCCAATCTTCAGCTCGTCCCGGAGTTGCTGATCAACCGCCAATTCAACGAAGAGTGTGCGCTGGCTACCGGGCCCGCCTTGGGCGAGATAGCGCTGCCCTGCTGGAATGAAAAAGAGCTCACCCACCGGATGATAGCCGCCCTCCATGCCTTCGAAGCGGCCACGCGCGCTCAGCGGTCTGCCCGTCAGGCTGAGGTTGAAGAAATAGGAATCGCCCGAATACCATTGCCCCGCGACCTGTTCGTCACGTTCTTGGGCCACAAGGCTGGCGGAAATCGTCGAAGAGCAGACGCGAACGGCTTCCAGTTCGGCGCTTTGGCCGGCCTGCAAGTGCAGCAGGCTGTAGCTTTTGCCTTCAGGATTTGCCGATCTCACCCACATATATTCTGCCATTTTCCGCGAGCTCGCGGACTCGGTCTCCGACGTTGCGCCAGGCGCCTCACAGCATGACCAACCTGTTGCCAGTTTGAGGTGATCCCAGCTGATGACCTTGTCAAGGCGAGCGACGACGACAACGCGGTTGCGGATTATGGCGTCGACGATGGCCTGCCATCGTTGCCTCCGTTCAGTCGCTGTTCCGATTTGCCATCACGCTACCGGTGAATGCGGCGTGTTCGCGAATGTTTGGCGCGCTTGCGAATGAGTTTGCCGTGGCGCGTCGACCCACTGGCGTTACCGGCAGAGTGTACAGCCATCGCAGCAATTAGAGGAAGCCATGAGCCTGCAGAAAGATGCCAACCATGCCGTCAGCGAAGTCCTTCAACGGATGGTCGCCGCTGGTGATGAAATCGGCGTGCAAGTGGCCGCATACCTGCATGGCGAGCAGATTGTCGATGCGTGGGCAGGTCTTGCTGATCCAGCGACCCAACGCGCAGTCGACGGCGACACGCTATTCAACGTTTACTCCGTCACCAAGGGCGTCGCCGCAATGGCGCTGCATGTCCAGGCGGAGCGAGGCCTCGTCGACTACGACAGCCCCGTGGCGCGCTATTGGCCCGAATATGGCACCCACGGCAAAGCGGCCGTCACCGTGCGCGACGCCTTGTCGCATCGCACCGGAACACCGCAGATGCCGGCGGGCGCGACGCCGGATTCGATTTGCGACTGGGACGCGACATGCGCTGGCCTTGCCGCGTTGGAACCAATCTTCCCCGTGGGCGAGCCCGCCTACCAGGCGGTCTCGTTCGGCTGGGTGATCGGCGAAATCGTGCGGCGTACTGATCCGAACGGCCGCAGCTTCCGCGATTTCGTCCAGCAGGAAATCAGTGAACCCTACGGTATCCACGATCTTTGGATCGGCATCCCGGGCGAGGTCGAACCACGCATCGCCAAGCTGACCGATGACCTTGGCCAGAAAGCGCCCCCGCCCGGCACGGCGCTTGAGAAGGCGATGCCCTTCGAAGTGCGTCTGGCGCCCGACGTCTTCGAACTGCCGCAGGTCCGCCGTGCGACGATCGCCGGGGTCGGCGGCATCTTTACCGCGCGCAGCCTCGCCCGCTTTTACGGCATTCTCGCAAACGGCGGCGAACTGGACGGCAAGCGCCTGCTTTCGGCTGACCGGGTCGAAATGTGCTGCCACCTTCGTCCCGGCGGCACGCTGCCTGATCCGGTATTCTTCGGCATGCCGATGCCGCTCGGCGAAGGAGGCTACTGGATGTACGACGGACAGTCGCCGCTGACACTGGCTTTCGGGTCAAAGACCGCGATCGGCAATCCCGGTGCCGGTGGCTCACTGGGCTGGGCCGATCCCCGCACGGGTCTGTCCGTCGCCTATTGCCACAACCGGATGAGCGCCTTTGACGGTGCCAGCCTGGTTGGCAACGCCATCCGCTCGGCACTCGGAATCGACTGATGCGGCCGGTCTACGACTACGTTATTGTCGGCGCCGGTGCTGCAGGATGCGTGCTGGCCAACCGGCTGAGCGAGGACCCCAAAGTCAGCGTCTGCCTGATCGAGGCGGGCGGCTCCGACCGTCACCCCTATGTCACCATGCCGCGCGGTGTCGCAAAGATCATGCGGATGCCGTCCTTCGTCTATTTCTTCAAGACAAACCCGGAACCTCGCACGGCCATGCGCCAGGATTACTGGGTGCGCGGCAAGATGCTGGGCGGTTCTACTTCCGTTAACGGCATGGTCTGGGTGAAGGGGCAGCCAGCCGATTTCGAAGCACTGGCAGCGCAGGCGGGGACGCAGTGGGGCTGGTCAAGTTTCGCGCGCGCCTATGAAGCAATCGAAGGCCACGAACTTGGCGCCGCGCCCGGTCGAGGCGGCAAGGGTCCTCTGCGTATCTCGATCTCGCCAGAGCGTAACGCTCTGACAAAAGCTATGAATGCTGCCGGCGCCAAGATGGGCTGGCGCTTCAAAGAAGATGTCAACGAACCCGACGATGGTGTCGGCATAGGCTATATGCCACGCTCGATCTGGAAGGGCAGGCGCCAAAGCGCCGCAGTGGCGTTCCTGCGCCCGGCGATGAAGCGCCCCAACCTTACCGTTATCACCGGCGCCACGACCGATCGGGTCCTGTTCGAAGGCAAGCGGGCGGTTGGCGTTGAATTTCTGAAGGATGGGGCGCGCCAGCAGGTTGACGCAAAGCAGGAAGTCCTGATCTGCGCCGGAGCGGTTGCCAGCCCGGCAATCCTTGAGCGCTCGGGGGTAGGCGATCCGGCGCTGCTTGCCAGCCTCGACATTCCGCTCGTCCATGCCCAGCCAGCAGTCGGCGAGGGAACGAGCGAGCATCGTTGCATGCGTATGCAGTGGCGGTTGAGTAAGCCGGTGTCGTTCAATCTCAAGTATCGCGGCTTGCCGCTGATCGCCTCGGTGCTGCGATATTATCTGCTGCGCGATGGGCCAATGTCCGGTTCATCGATGGAAATGCGCACCGCGTTCAAGAGCCGTCAAGATATTGAAACGGCGGACATCCAGGTTCAGCTTGGCCTCTATAGTTGGGATTTGACGAAGCCCAGCAGCGAGCTTGAGCGGCAGCACGGTTTCAGCACTATTGCCTACGGGATGGTGCCCTCGTCGCGGGGCTCGATCCACATCACCTCACGCGATCCGGGCGAACAGCCCGCGATTGTGGCCAACTACTATGCGACCGACTACGACCGTGAAGTCATCCTCAGTTGCGCGCGCCAGATGCGTGAATGGGCGGCACAGCAGCCATTGGCAGAGCTGATCGCAAGCGAAACCACACCCGGGCCTGCCGCGCAAACCGATGCGGAACTGCTCGAATCGATCGACCAACTGGGTGTCGCCGGGCTGCACACTGTCGGCAGTTGCCGGATGGGTACGGACGAGACGTCGGTGGTCGATCCCGACCTGCGGGTTCGCGGCGTTGAAGGGCTTAGGGTAATCGACGCCTCGGTCTTCCCGGTTATCCCCGCTGGCAACACTCAGGCGCCTGTAATCGCTCTCGGCTGGCTGGCGTCGGAGATCATTCATGGCAGAGGGTAATGACCAGTCCGTAGCGGAAACTTCAGGGCAGCGGCCAAGCGTACTGATGGCCGGGCTTCTAGTGGTCGGCGTCGTCCCGTTCATGGCGGGCCTACTTGCCCTCTACGCCGTGCTCGGGGTTGGCATGCAATATGTCGGCTTCTTCTTCCTCCTGTACTGGGCAGGAATCCTGCATCAGCAGCCGGCCCAGTTTCTTCCCTCGGTGATAGGCGGTGTCGGCGGACTGGCTTTGGGCTGGGTGCTTCTAGCGCTTCCAGCTGTCGGCGCCCCTGGCGGAAAAGTGGCAGCTGGGGTGATTCTCGCGGCTGTCCTGTTCTGCTTCATGCGCGGCCATCTGAAACTGATCTTCAACAACGCGATGATGCTATTCCTGATAGTAAGCACGATCCCTGATTTACATGTTGAACAGTCCATTGGCATCATGATTGCGTCACTTGCCGTTGGAGCAACGTATATGGGCGGTGTCGCTATGCTGGTTAGCTGGATCGGCTTTATTGCTGCCAGGCGAAAAATCGTGAGCGAGACAACGAATGGCTGATGGTTTGTGTCAATGTGCGGCGATCACCGGGGCCAGTTCAGGCGTGGAGAAAGCCGGAGCCAAGCTGCTGGCGGTGCATCGCAGCCATGTCATCTGCCAAGGCCGCGATCCCGGGCGAACTGCGGCACCCGAGGAGGAAATCTGCGCTGCCGCTGCGCCCGGTGTGAAGCGACCACAAGCCGCATGATAGGACAGGGAGGGATATGACCATGAAGCTTACCCTGACACGCCGAGGCACTCTCACGGCTGGATTGGGTAGCACCTTGCTGCTGGGCGTGCCGGGCAGGCTTCTGGCTGGGTCGCCCTTATCGACCTCGCCCGTCGAGACAATGACCGGGAAAGTACGCGGCAAGCGGGCCGGCGGCGTCTCCAGTTTCCTTGGCATCCCTTACGGCGACGATACTTCCAAGCGCCGCTTCTTGCCCTCCGTGCCGCCGCAGCCGTGGACTGGCGTACGCGACTGCGTCACGCTTGGCCATCAGGCCTCGCAGATGGATCTCTCGGCCACCACCGCCCCAGGCGTCAATCTTTCGACGCCGTTCGTCCAGAAGGTCATGGCGGCGGGCAAGCAGGGCATGGAAGTGGGCAACGAGGGCGAGGATTGCCTCGTCCTCAACGTTTATACGCCTGACGCTTCTTCCGCGAAAAGGCGACCGGTCATGGTCTGGCTGCACGGCGGTGGCTTCGCCATCGGATCGGCGGGCGATCCGCAATATGACGGCTCGGCGCTGTGCCGGCGCGGCGACGTTGTGGTCGTCGGGCTCAATCACCGCCTGAACGCACTGGGCTATCTCTATCTTGGCGCGCTCCATCCCGATTTTGCGGATTCGGGAAATCTCGGCCAGCTCGATATCGTGCTGGCACTGCAGTGGGTCCGCGACAACATCGCCCAGTTTGGCGGTGATCCGGGCAACGTCACGATCTTCGGCGAGAGTGGCGGCGGTTTCAAGGTCAGCGTCATGCTGGCCATGCCCGCGGCCAAAGGCCTGTTCCACAAAGCCATCATCCAGAGCGGCCCCGGCCTCACGATGGTCGAAAAGCCCGCGGCGGAGGAGCACGCCGAGGCGACCTTGGCCAAGCTGGGCGTGGCTCCTGCCGACGTGCACAAGCTCCAGACGATTGACCGGACAGCGCTGATCGCCGCTGCTTCAGCCTCACAGGCAGGGGGTGGCCGCGTTTTGGCGCCATTGGTCGACGGGCGTGCCCTGCCGCGCCATCCGTTCCAGCCAGACGCGCCGGACGTGTCGCGCGACGTGCCGATCATGATCGGGTCAACCAAGGACGAGGCGACGCTATTCCTTTCCGCCGATCCCATGTTTGGCAAGCTCAGCGAAGAGCAGGTGCGAGAGCGTGCGCGGAAGATAGCCGGCCCCAAGGGCGACGCCGCGATCAACACATTCAAGGCGCTACGGCCGAATGACGCACCGTTCTACTGGCTGACCTCCCTGATAACCGCGCAAGGCACCTGGATGAATTCGATCCGCCTCGCCGAGCGCAAGCTCGATCAGAAGGCGGCTCCGGTCTACATGTTCCGGCTCGACTGGGAGGCCCCGTTCGAGGGCGGAGCGCTCAAGAGCCCGCACGGGCTCGATACGCCGCTCGCATTCGACAACCCTGACACGCGCCCGCTGATGAATGGAAGCGGCCCGGAACCGACGAAGGTGGCGGCGGCCATGTCGCAAGCCTGGGTCAACTTCGCCCACAGCGGCGATCCCTCGCAAGCAGGGCTCGGCTGGCCAGCCCACGACACTTCACAACGCCAGACGATGATTTTCAATGTGGCCAGCCATGTAGTGGCAGATCCCGATCAATCTGCGCGAATTCTGCTGAGTAGCTGAATGCTCAGGACGCCGGTTCAGGACCCTCCAACTCCTGTTTGAAGCAGCGCGCTTTCCTGTTTCCGCGTTTCGTCCGCAAAGTCCTCGACCTTGCCCTAAAAGCCGTCGATCGACTGCGTCTGGAGCGGCGGCTTTCGCTGCCCGGGCGCTCATAACCGGACCGAGCAAAATGTCCCATGAGCCGCGCATGAAAGGTCGTTGCCCAAGATGTGTCTGGCCATTTATGATCCAACCATGTTTGATCAGATTGACGTCCGATTGACCGAGCCCACAGCTTACGCTGTGGGTCCGGGGCTCTCCATCTCAAAGTCTGTGTATCAGCAGGGACATCGCTGCGCTGGGAGGATGGCTCCGCGCTGTCCCTGCTGTATCGAGGTTGAGGGGCTGGAGTCCGGTTTCGAACTTGCGCAAATAGTCTCTTTTCAAACTTGGGCTAACAAATGGATGTGGAGCCGTGCTGATGTTCCGGCTCGCCTTCTTTGCTACAGCCACTCATCCTTCTCTCATACGGGTTCCCCATGTCCGACAATGCCAAAGCAAGCCCCGCCGATATCATGCCGATCGCCAATGTGATGGCGCGACTGCGCGATCCCGTGTCCGGTTGCCCCTGGGACATTGAGCAGGATTTCGGCAGCATCGCGCCTTACACGATCGAGGAAGCCTATGAAGTGGCCGATGCGATCGCGCGCCACGATATGGCCGATCTGCGCGACGAGCTGGGCGATTTGTTGCTTCAAGTCGTCTTCCACAGTCATATGGCCGAGCAAACCGGCTATTTCAGCCTTCAGGACGTTATCGACAGCATTACGGCCAAGATGATCCGCCGCCATCCCCATGTTTTTGGTGAAAGCGCGCGCCGCGAGGACGGTCATGCCCAATGGGAGAGCATCAAGGCCGCCGAGCGGGCCGACAAAGACACCGATCCAAGCGCATTGGCAGGCGTGGCGTTAGCCCTGCCCGCCCTGTTGCGCGCCGAAAAGATACAAAAGCGCGCCGCGCGTACCGGGTTCGACTGGCCTGACGCGAGCGGCGCGATCGCCAAGGTCAGGGAAGAACTGGACGAGGTCATCGCCGCAACGAACCAAACCGAGCGGGAAGAGGAAATTGGCGACCTCCTATTTGCCGTCGTCAACCTCGCCCGTCATCTCAAGGTTGACCCTGAAGCTGCACTACGTGCCGGGAATGCCAAGTTCGATGGTCGCTTTCGCGCGATGGAGACCATGGCCGGGGATCGCTTCGCATTGCTGCCTCTCGACGACAAGGAAGCGCTCTGGCAGCGCGCGAAGCGCGATGAAGGACGGACAGATGAACTGGGCTCTTGAAGTGCCAGTTTCATTGCCGGAAGTGATGGTTCTTGTTTCACATCGTTCGGACCCAGCCCATGATTGATCCACTCCCCTCCTCGCTCCCCTGGATCGAACGCCGGTTCGAGATACGCGCCCGCGGATCGGATATTCGTACCGAAATCGTCGCTGGCATCACCACCTTTCTCACCATGGCCTATATCGTGCTCGTCAATCCGGCGATCCTGGGCGAAGCGGGCATGCCTCTGGTCGGGGTCGCTGCTGCGACCTGTTTTGCGGCCGCCTTTGCCAGCATATTGATGGGACTGATGGCCAATGTGCCGCTGGCGCTCGCGCCGGGCATGGGCCTCAACGCCTATTTCACCTATTCGGTGGTGCTGGGCCTGGGCATTCCCTGGCCCGTGGCGCTAGGCTGCGTCTTCCTGTCGGGCGTGGCCTTTCTACTCCTGACACTGGCAGGCATAAGGCAGATGATCCTGGCCGCTGTCCCGCCGCATCTGCTGGCTGCCGTGGCAGGAGGAATTGGTCTTTTCATTGCATTTATCGGCCTGCGCAACGCTGGCATCGTCGTCAGCAACAGTGCCACCTCTGTCGCCTTGGGCGACGTGCGCGCGCCTTCCGTTCTGCTGACCCTGTTCGGCCTGACGGTCATCGCCGCGCTCAGCATTCGCAAGATACGCGGCGCGATCCTGATCGGCATTGTCGCCACCATTCTACTTGGATGGCTCGTCGGCGCACTCAAGTTCACGCCGGCGCCCTATGACGTCACCGTACTGGGCGGCACGGCGTTTCATCTCGATCTGGGCGCGGTCTTCGCCGGCAGCCATGGCATCGGCATCCTGGAAATCATCTTCGTCTTCCTGTTCGTGGACCTGTTCGACAATCTCGGTACGCTGATGGCCGTCACCAAGCGGGCGGGACTGGCCGCTCCCGATGGATCGATCCCCAAACTCAATCGCATTCTGGTAGCGGATGCAGCCGCCACGATGGTGGGCGCTGCCGCAGGCACCAGCACCGTCACAAGCTATATCGAGAGTGCCGCCGGGGTCGCGGCTGGTGGACGGACCGGCTTGACCGCGATCGTCACCGGTATCCTGTTCCTGGCCACGATCTTTGCGGCCCCCTATGCCGGACTGGTGCCGCTTTATGCCACCGCACCGGCGTTGATCCTGGTCGGCAGCCTGATGATGGCACCGCTGGTCGAGGTCCGTTGGGACGAGCCGTTCGAGGCCGTACCGGCCTTCCTCACCCTTGCGCTCATCCCCCTCACCTTTTCGATCGCCAACGGCATCGCTTTCGGCATTGTTGCCCATGCGGTGCTCAAGCTGCTGCGCGGCAAGATGAACCGGGCAGACTGGCTGTTGTTCCTGCTCGCAATCCTGATCGTCATCCGCTTTGCCTGGGTCGCCGCCGCATGAGATTATTCCTTGCCCTGCTTTGCCTGTTTTCGGCCGCGCCAGTTCTGGCTCAGCGGATCGACGGCCGGCCTCGAACCGCGATCATGACCGCGTTTCCGCCGGAGCATGCCGCTCTTGCGGGGCATGTCGAACGGGTCCGTACGGTTCGCGTCAATGGCGTACCGGTGATGTTGGGGACAATGGCCGGCAAACCCGTTCTGCTCGTGGAAAGCGGCGTCAGCATGGTGAATGCGGCCATGACAACGCAGTGGTTGGTCGATCGCTTCAACGTGAAGCGCATCCTTTTTTCCGGCATTGCGGGCGGGATCGATCCGACGCTGCATATCGGCGATGTCGTGGTCGCGGCGGACTGGAGCCAGTATCTGGAAACCACCATGGCGCGGGAGACCGACAAGGGCTATGTGCCGATATTCCGGACGCCTGGCAACGACCTGCCAAATTTTGGCATGATTTTCCCGCGCGATGTCGAAGTTGGCAATAGGGCGGAAGCGAAAAGCTGGCATCGCGCCTTTACTGCCGATACCGCGCTACTGGCCATTGCGCGCGATCTTTCCCTGACTGAAAGCCTGGCCCGTTGTGTCGATGTGACGGCCGTCAAATGCCTGCCGCATCAGCCGGCGCTCCATGTCGGAGGACGCGGGATCAGCGGACCGGCCTTCATGGACAATGCCGCGTATCGCCAATATCTGTTCACGACATTCCAGGCACGGGTTCTCGACATGGAGAGCGCCGCCGTGGCTCAGGTGGCCTATGCGAACCGCGTTCCGTTTATCGCCTTTCGCAGCCTGTCGGACCTCGCCGGCGGTGATGCCGAAAATAATCAAATGACCATCTTCATGACGCTCGCATCCGCCAATTCGGCCCGGGTCGTCCGGGATTTCGTCAGCCGCCTGCCCGATTAAGGATGGATCAGATACGGTCGCGCTTGAGGAAGCGGGCAAGCGCCGAGTCGGACAAGCGCACCTCGACCCGCATTTCTGCATCGCCAGGGTGACTGGCCAGCACTTCGCCATGTTCATGGAGCCATGCGAGCCCCGCGCCATCGGCGATTGGCAGACGCAAATTGTGAACCGTCGCACCTTGCGTAAGACGCTCGCTGATCGCGCGTTGCAATCCGTCGACACCATCCCCGGTCAGAGCGGAGATGATCACGACGTCATCACGGCGCGACGCCGCTTCCCGTGCGAGAGCAACCGCCTCCTGATCGAGCAGATCGAGCTTGTTCCAGGCTTCGATGATCGGTGGCGGGTCAGAATCGGTATCGGCGCGTTCCAGCGCACCCTCCCCCGCCACGCCCAATTCACTCAGCACGTCGAGCACATCGTCGCGCTGTGCATCGGTATCGGGATGGGCGATGTCACGGACATGCACGATGATGTCGGCCGACAGCACCTCTTCCAGTGTCGCACGGAATGCGGCGATCAATTGGGTGGGGAGATCCGATACGAAACCGACCGTGTCCGACAGGATCGCCTTGTCCAGTCCGGGCAGTACGATCTGCCGCATGGTCGGGTCGAGCGTGGCAAAGAGAAGATCCTCCGCCATCACCTCCGCGCCCGTCAGGCGGTTGAACAAAGTCGATTTTCCGGCATTGGTATAGCCGACCAGCGCAATCACCGGCCATGGTGCGCGCTGGCGTCGGGCACGATGCAGCCCGCGAGTCTTGGTAACCTGGTCCAGTTCGCGCCGGATCTTGGCCATGCGGTCGCGGATCATCCGCCGATCCGCCTCAATCTGGGTTTCCCCCGGGCCACCCAGAAAGCCGAAGCCGCCGCGTTGCCGCTCAAGATGGGTCCAACTGCGCACCAGGCGGCCGGCCTGATAGTCGAGATGGGCGAGTTCGACCTGAAGCCGCCCCTCATTGGTCGCCGCACGCTCGCCGAAAATTTCCAGAATCAGGCCGGTACGATCGATGACCTTGGCACCCGTGCCCTTTTCCAGATTGCTCTGCTGCACCGGGGTCAACGCATTGTCGACGATGACCAGTTCCGCTTCTTCCTGGGTTACCAGCGTCGCAATCTGATCGACCTGGCCACTACCGAACAGGGTCGCCGGTTTGCGATCGCGCACCCGAAAACTCTGCGCCGAGCGGACGTCTATGCCGATCGCAAGCGCAAGACCGCGCGCCTCCTCCAACCGCGCATCACTGTCACGGCGGTCGGCATTATGGGTTTCGGCATGAACGACGACGGCGCGCGCGCCGCGCGCCACTTCGTCATCAGAGTCGCGGTTGAATATGGCCATGGGGGCTTAGAGCATCTAGCCGCGCTCCGGTCCACCCGAACCCGCGGGCGGGATGGACCGGATGCAGCGTGGACGATCAATCGTCCTGTTCGTTTTCACCGGTCAGGTCGAGCGCATGAAGCGGCTGGACCGTCGAGATGGCGTGCTTGTAGACCAGTTGAACCATGCCATCGCGTTCGAGCAGCATGCAGAAAAGGTCGAAGGCCGCAATTTCGCCCTGCAACATGACACCGTTCACCAGGAACATGGTCACCGGACTGCCGGACTTTCGCACAGCACTCAGAAAAATTTCCTGAAGAAGACGCGCCTTGCCATTGCCATCACTGGCCTTGCGCAGGTCCGTCAAATCCATCGGCTGGGCAGGCATGACCGTTGAAATGGCATGCTTGTATACGAGTTGCGACTGGCCATCGCGACGCAGCAGCACGGAAAAATTGTCGAACCAGGTGATGATGCCCTGCAGCTTTACACCCTTCACCAGGAACATGGTCACCGGGGTCTTGGACTTGCGCAGGCTGTTGAGGAAAATATCCTGAAGGTTGTTCACTTTGTCGGCCATGGTCTTCGCCATTCCTTTATTGGCGGGACGTTACCCGCTCTCGCACCTCTGGGCGGAGGTGTCTTGCCTGCTCCCGCTTGTCGGAAGCGTTGCGAACCTACCGCAATTGCGAAGAGGCGTCCATGCCTGACGTGGATATCGGTACTTTCCCTAGGCTTATCCATCCTTTCCATCGGTGATGCCGAGCAGTTTCAGCTTCCGGTGCAGGGCAGATCGCTCCATTCCGATAAAGGTGGCCGTACGCGAAATATTGCCGGAAAATCGACGAATCTGGATACGCAGATATTCGCGCTCGAAGCTTTCGCGGGCTTCGCGCAGCGGCGCGCCCATGATCGCCGACTGGCCCATGCCGTCACCGCCGCCGCCGCTGGTCAGTTCCGCCGGCAGCATATCCAGTTCGATCCGCCCGATCCGGTCGCCGGGCGCCAGGATCATCGTCCGTTCGATCACGTTCCGCAGCTGGCGGACGTTGCCCGGCCATTCATTCGCCTGCAACGCCGCCATGGCGTCACTGGCCATCTCGGGCGGCCCGACCCGGCGGTCGGCAGCGAACCTGGCGAGATAATGCTCCACCAGCGGCGGAATATCGTCGCGTCGTTCCGACAACGGTGGAATGGCCAACGGCACGACGTTGAGACGGTAGAACAGATCTTCGCGAAACCGGCGTTCCTCGATTTCCGCAGAGAGGTTGAGCGCGGTTGAGGAGATCACCCGCACATCCACCTTCACCTGCCGTTGACCGCCGACGCGGGTGAAGCTTTGATCGGTGAGAACGCGCAGGATCTTCCCCTGCGTAGTGACCGGCATGTCGGCAATCTCGTCCAGATAGAGCGTGCCGCCATGCGCCTGCTCAAGATAGCCCGGGCGCACCAGTCCGCTCGTGTCTTCCACGCCGAACAATTCTTCCTCGACCCGGTCGGGATCCATCCGGGCTGCGGCCACGATGATGAACGGGGCATCGGCCCGCCCACTCCAACTGTGCAACATACGCGCAGCGACTTCCTTGCCGACGCCCGCAGGACCGGAAATCAACACGCGGCTTCCCGTGCTCGCCACCTTCTTGATGGTGGCACGCACACCGTTAATGGCGGCTGAGGTACCCGTCAGTTCGTCATCCTGCCCGAACCGCGCCCGCAACGTCTGGTTTTCGCGCCGCAACCGCTCGGTCTCGGTCGCCCGCGCCACCAGATGGAGAAGGCGATCAGCCTCGAACGGCTTTTCGATAAAGTCGGCCGCCCCCTTGCGAATGGCCGCGACCGCCGTGTCGATATTGCCATGCCCCGATATCATCAGCACCGGGATGGTCGCATCGCGGCGCTTGATTTCCTCTAGCAGTTCCAGGCCGTCCAGCTTTGACCCCTGAAGCCAGACATCGAGCAGGACCAGGGAGGGGCGCCGCGAATCGAGCGCTTCGATCGCGCTGTCGCTGTTCGCCGCAGTACGGGTCGAAAAACCTTCATCTTCCAGCACGCCCGCGACCAGATCGCGAATGTCCTCTTCATCGTCGACAATCAGAATATCAAGCGCCATTGGCCGTCACTTTTCCCTTGGGCAAGGCAATCACCTGACCCTCTTCCAATTTTTCAAGAGCCGCGATCGGGAACCGCAAAGTCACCCGCGCGCCGCCGCCTTCCGCATCATCGAAGCGGATTTCACCCATATGTTCTTCCACGATCTTCTTGACGATGGCCAAGCCCAAACCCGTCCCTTTGGACCGTGTGGTCATATAGGGTTCAAGAATGCGCTCGCGCTCGGGCGGCAACCCGATACCGTCATCGCGTACCTCGATCACCAGCGTGGTCTGGTCATGGGTCAACCGCATCCGGACATGGCCACGCGGACCATTGTCATCCGGCACAGGCTTGGGCTCGATCGCCTCGACCGCATTCTTGACGATGTTCGTCAGAGCCTGGCCCAATTGCCGCCGATCGCAGATCAATTCCATATCGTCGGCATCCGAAACAAATTCAAAACGAATATCGGGATGCGCGACTTCGTGCAGGAACAGGGCATGCCGTGCAATATCGCCCAACGCCTCGCGCCGGAAGACGGGCTTGGGCATGCGTGCAAAAGACGAAAACTCGTCGACAATCCGGCGCAAATCCCCGACCTGCCGCACGATTGTTCCGGTCAGGCGCGCGAATGTCGGCTTGTCGCTCGTAATCTCCTCGCCATAGCGGCGCTGCAGGCGCTCCGCCGCCAACTGGATCGGCGTCAGCGGATTTTTGATCTCGTGCGCGATGCGGCGCGCGACGTCGGACCAGGCGGCCCGGCGCTGATCCGACAGTTGCTGTGTGATGTCATCAAAGGTCAGGATGTGACCGGACGCGTCTTCCGATACTTTGACCGCCAGTGTGCGCAGGTCGCCCTGCGCGCGGACCTGAACGATGCCGGCATCGTCCGCAGAGGTGACCAGGTCTGCCAGCTCGGCCGAAATGCTCGATAGCGGATGCCCCACGGGATCATCGCCCTCGCTGACCAGAATGGCCGCCGCCGAGCTGTTGAGCAGTTGGATGACGCCATTGCGGTCGACCGACAGCACGCCGGCGCTGACGCCCGACAGGATCGCCTCGATGAAGGCCCGTCGCTCGTCGAGCTGGCTGTTAGCCGCAACCAGCGCGCCCGTTTGGGCCTCCAGTCGCTGGGTCATGCGATTGAAGGCCGATGCCAGCGTACCGATTTCATCCCGGCTCGCAGGACTGGTCACACGCGCGGACAAATCCCCTGCGGTGATCCTGCGCGCGGCCGTCACCAATTCGTTGACGGGCCGCACCATCCAGTCGGCCACGGCCAGCGCGATATAGACGGCAATGCCCACAAGCAGCAGCGAGCCGACGAACAGGGCGACGTTAAAGCGCAGCTGGAGTGCGCGGGATTGGGCGGCGAACAGATCATAGTCCGCCAGAACCTTCTGCGCCCGTTCGACATTACTGAACGCTGACGAACCCGAATCGCGGGTGGCATAGAGATAGATTTTCGCGCCGGGGTAGAGCAGCGTTACCGCCTCGATCTGGTTCGGCTTTGCCTCCACCACCACATTTTCGCCGGCCGCTAGGCGTTCGATCACGCGGGCCGACAGCATCTGGGCCGCTGGTCTGCTGTCCGGATCGACCGTAGCGGCCGTCCGCGCGACGCCGTCCTTGCCAACTTCGATGATGGCCGACCGGTTCAGTTTGCGGGTGACGACCTGGTAGATATAGCCTTCGGCAAAGCGCGGGCTGGAAACCTTCGACTGGTTCAGATAGTCGCGCAGATCGCTGGCCATGGTGACGGTTTCGTCCCCCACCTCGCGCAGATTCTGTTCATAATAGCCGCGCGCCAGATCGCTGGCATTCTGCAGCATGCCTCTGGCGCTGTCGGAAAACCAGAATTGCACGCCATATTGGAACAGGAGCGAAGCAAATATCACCACCAGCAGCATCGGCACGCTGGCAACGATCGAGAAGATGGCAACCAGGCGGACATGCAGTTGCCCGTCGCTGCCGATCGCAGACAGCGCGGCGCGGCGCTTGGCCACGCGCCGCCCCAGCAGAACCAGAAGCGCGATGGCCGGCACCAGATTCGCGACCAGCAACAAGGCGACGATCGGCGGGGTCAACAGCGTATAGGACTGCCCCTGCCCCGACAGAAGATAATAGGTAAGGCCGGCAATGCCGACGAACAGCACCAGCGTCACCGCTTCGATCAGGGCCGCAAGTCGTCCCTTGCGCAGATATGGCCGAACAAATCTTGCCCAAGCCGGCCCCCGCCGGGGGAGTGTCACTGCGCTAACCATAGTGGCTTTGTTACAACAACCCCGTGCCCGATCAAACACAGTATTTGCGTCCAATCATGTCGCTGGTCGACATCACCCGTCGGTTCATCCTGTCGGTGATCAGTCGTTCAGCCTTAGTTGCAAGGGATCCAGGCCATAATCGGTCAGTTTCTTGCGCAACGTGTTGCGATTGATGCCCAACAGACCAGCCGCGCGAATCTGGTTCCCATCCACGCTCGCAAGCGTTTCCTGCAGGAGAACCGGCTCGATCACCGCGAGCAGACCGGTATGAAGATTCGGATTGGACTGGCCCAACCCCACTCCCAGCTGTCTTTTTGTCCATTCACGAACCGCCTGCGCAAGCTGTCCGGCAGGCGCGCCATGATCCGATGGGACCGCCTCAAGCGGGAGTGCGTGGCGCAAGATATCAGCCGCAATCACATTTTCTCGGCTGAGGACAGACAAGCGCTGCATCAGATTTTGCAGTTCACGCACATTGCCGGGCCAGTGATAGGCCATCAGCAGTTGGGCGGCATCATCGGCAAGAGACTTGCGCGGCAACCCTTCCAACGCCGCACGCTCCAGGAAATGGCGAGCGAGCAGGATCACATCCTCGCGCCGTTCGCGCAGCGGCGGCAGCGATACCGGCACGACATTCAGGCGATAATAGAGATCCTGCCGGAACCGGTTCTCCTCGATCAAGGCGGACAAATCCTTGTTCGTCGCGGCAATGATGCGGACATCGACCCGCACCGGCTTCGACCCGCCCACCGTCGTAACTTCGCCCGACTGCAACACGCGCAGCAGGCGCGTCTGCGCCTCCATCGGCATGTCGCCGATTTCATCCAGGAACAGCGTACCGCCCTGCGCCTGCTCAAATTTGCCGGCAGTACGGGCATGTGCGCCGGTAAAAGCGCCCTTCTCATACCCGAACAGTTCGGCCTCGATCAATTCGCGCGGAATCGCCGCCATATTGATGGCAACGAAGGGGTGGCTACGCCGTTGCCCCAGGCTATGGATGGCCTCCGCCACCAGTTCCTTGCCCGTACCGGATTCGCCCAGAACCAGAATGCTCAGATCGTTGGAAAGAACGCGAGCGATGGTCCGATACACTTCCTGCATCGCGGGCGACCGTCCCACCAACGGCAGGCCGTCATGCGGTAGGCCGCTGTCGACTGCTTCATTCCCGTTATCCGCCCTTGTGCCGATCGCGTCCGACACGGCTCGCGTCAGTTCGTTAAGGTCAAAGGGCTTTGGCAGATATTCAAAGGCCCCTTTTTCGGTTGCCCGAATGGCCGTATTCAACGTGTTCTGCGCAGACAGGATGATGACATTCAGATCGGGCTTGCGCTCGAGAATGTCGGCCACGCCCTCAAGTCCATCCCCATCCGGCAGCATGACGTCCGTGATCAACACATCCGGCGCAAAGCTATCCATCAGCAAGCTTCGTTCGCGGATCGATCCGGCGATCTTTACCTTATGCCCCTGTCGGCGCAGGGCTTCGCCGACCACCACGCAGATCGCCGGGTCGTCATCGACAACCAGAACGGCGCCGGTCGCAACCATCAGCCCATCCCCATCGGCAAAAGGATGCGAAAGGTGGATTCTCCCGCCTCCCGATCCCTGGAATATTGCACGAAACCGCTCATGTCCCGAACCAACTTGTCGACCAGGGCCAGCCCCAGCCCCTGCCCGTCACGCTTGCCCGTGATGAACGGATTGAACAGATGATCGAGAATATGCTCGGGAACCCCCGGGCCATTGTCCACAACCAATATTTCGATCGGCAACACCGCACTGCCCTTCCGATCACCCATCAGAACCGACATGCCATGGCGAAAGGCGGTCTCGACTCGAATGCGCGGCTTTTCGACATGCTCCAGCGCCTCCGCCGCATTTTTCAGCAAATTGATCATGACCTGCACCAACGCATCATCGTTAATAATCGCAAATGGCAAAGATGGATCATATCTTTTTATAATTTTAGCATTTTTTGCAAATCCAGCGGCGGCGATATGTGCTGCGCGGTCGATCAGCGGATAGATATTGCCCGGGCCGCATTCGAGTGTGCGATCGGTGGTGAAGTCCTGCATCCGGTCAATTAGCGCAGCGATTCGGTCGACCTCGTTGCAGATGAGCTGGGTCAACGCGACATCGCGCCCGGCATTGCCGGATTCCAACAATTGTGCGGCACCGCGAATACCAGAGAGAGGATTTTTGATTTCATGCGCCAGGATCGCTGCCGCGCCCATGGCAGAACGGGCGCCGCCCGCAGTGCCGCGATGGCCGATCTTGCGGGCCTGGCCCTGGGCGTGGATCGACACGATCCGCCATCCGTCATGATCGACGATCGGCGCGATCATCAGATCCACTTCCATCTCGGCGGTACGACCGGCATGGACCTTGATGTCATAGGCCGCGATCGGCTTGTTGCTGTGCCAGATGTCAAACCGCGCGCCGGCTTCGGCAATCCTGATCGTGCGTGCGACATCGCTGCCAATGATCGCTGACCGCGCCATGTTGAGCAATGTCTCCGCCCGGACATTGGCATCGGCAATGCTGTTATTGGGTCGCACCACCATCGTCGCCACCGGTAGAGCGGTCATCATTTCCGACAGTGAAGGGCCATCCTGCTGCAACTGAAGCGAAGGAATGGACGTCAAAGACACGTTTACGCAGCCTTGCGAGCGGGGGCCGGCTCCCCAGCCGCAATCAACGGCTCATAGAAAGCAGCCAGCATGTCCAGCACCCGCTGCGCATCCGCCTCCTGGTTCACCGCGTTGCGGAACTCAGCCGATCCGGTCAGGCCCTTTGTGTACCAGCCGATATGCTTACGCGCCATATTGACCCCGGTCAGATTGTCATAATGATCGAGCATCATGCGATAATGATCTGTAATAAGGTCATATTGTTCCGCAAGGCTGGGATCATCGCGGCGCTCACCCGTCGCGAACCAGTGCATCACCTGGCCCAACAGCCAGGGCCGACCATAAGCGCCGCGACCAATCATCACGCCATCGGCGCCGCTCTGGTCAAGCGCGGTTTCCGCATCCTCGATCGAACAGATGTCGCCATTGACGATCACCGGCAGCTTCACCGCCTCCTTCACCGAGCGGACAAAGCCCCAGTCAGCACTGCCCTTGTACATCTGGCAGCGGGTGCGACCATGCACGGTGATGAGCTTCGCGCCCAGGTCCTCGGCAATGTGCGCCAGTTCCGGCGCATTGAGGCTGCCATGGTCCCAGCCCATGCGCATCTTCACGGTTACGGGCACGTCGACGGCTTTCACCGTCGCTTCGATAAGCGCTGCGGCCAGCGGCAGGTCACGCATCAGCGCGCTGCCGGCGTCGCCATTGACGACTTTTTTGACCGGGCAGCCCATATTGATGTCGATAATCGCAGCACCGCGATCGGCGTTGAGTTTGGCGGCTTCGGCCATTTCGCTCGGCGAACAGCCGGCCAACTGCATCGACACCGGCTCCTCAAGCGGATGCCATGCGGCCTTCTGCAGCGATTGCCGCGTTTCGCGGATCATCGCAGCGGTGGCGATCATCTCGGTGACGTTGAGGCCGGATCCGAACCGGCGGACCAGCGTGCGGAAGGGCATGTCGGTAACGCCGGTCATCGGCGCCAGGATCACCGGCATATCGACCGTCACCGGTCCAACGGAAATGGGAGAAAGCCTGCGCGTCATCTTCACTACTGCCTAAAAAACAGGCAGCCCATAGCCGAAAATGACCATCACGACAAGGCACCCGGGCCGGCGCAGCCCGTCGCTTTAGAGGTTTGCGAGCATGGGGAACAGCGTCTATGCGGCGCTGCATGACATCGAACAGCAGGATCGTTGCGTTGATCGTCGCTGCCGGGCAGGGAAGCCGGGCCGGCGGTGACATTCCCAAACAATATCGGCAGGTCGGCGACAGGTCCGTACTGGCCCACGCCCATGATGCCCTGACGGCGCATGATGGCGTGGTACATATTCATGTCGTTCTTGGCCCAGATGAGGAAGAGCGTGCCCGGGCCGCATTGGGGAATCGCATCGCCCATTTCGTCACTGGCGCGAACAGCCGGCGCGGTTCCGTCAGGGCAGGGCTGGAATCGATCGCGGCGGCCGGCGGTGCGGATATCGTGCTGATCCATGATGCCGCCCGCCCCTTTCTCCCCGCCGCAGTGATCGATCGGCTGCTGGCGGCTTTGGAAAGCCAAGACGGTGCCATCCCCACCCTGCCCATTGTTGACACGCTCGTTCGGGGCGATGGCGCATTGATGGCTGATGGCGTCGATCGTGCCGGCCTCCACCGGGTCCAAACGCCCCAGGCTTTTCGTTTCGAGACCATCCTGGCGGCCCATCGTGGCTGGGACGAGAAACGCGAGGCGACCGATGATGCCCAGATAGTTCGCGCCTGGGGTCATGACGTCACATTGGTGCAAGGCGATGAAAGGCTTGAGAAATTGACGTATCCCGAGGACTTCGCCCGTGCCGAAACACGTCTGGGCAGCGCTCGCACCATCCGCGTCGGCATGGGATATGATGTGCATCGCCTGGCGCCAGACGAGCAATTATGGCTTGCCGGCGTGCAGGTCCCTCACGACCGGGGCCTTGCTGGCCATAGCGACGCGGATGTCGCGCTCCACGCAATCGTCGATGCCATTCTTGGTACGCTCGCCGACGGCGATATCGGCAGCCATTTCCCTCCCTCCGACCCTCAATGGCGCGGTGCATCGTCGGATCGCTTCCTTGCCCATGCCCGCGACCTTGTCCTGAAGCGGGACGGCCGGATCGATCATGTCGATCTCACAATTATCTGCGAAGCCCCCAAGATCGGCCCATATCGCGATGCCATGCGGGCGCGGATCGCGGAAATATTGGCCATTCCGGTCGACCGCGTCAGCGTCAAAGCGACCACCACCGAACGGCTGGGCTTTGCGGGGCGGCGCGAAGGCATTGCCGCACAAGCGGTTGCCACCCTCTCCCTCCCCGCGCTATCCTGAGATCATCATGCCCGATACCGTCCTCCCAGCTCAACTCGTCGAACTTGCCGAACGGGTCATCATTGCCAACCGGCGTGCCGGGCGCACCATTGCCGTCGCAGAGAGCTGCACTGGCGGGCTCGTCTCCGCCGCGCTTACCGAAATTGCCGGATCGTCCGATGTATTTGAAGCCGGTTTCATAACATATTCCAATGACATGAAGGCGGAACTTCTGAAGGTTTCGCATGATGTGCTGGAAACATTTGGCGCCGTGTCGATCGCCACCGCCTGGGCCATGGCACAGGGCGCACTGAAGAAGAGCCACGCCCATGTCGCCGTTGCGATCACCGGCATCGCCGGGCCGGGCGGCGGCAGCGAGCAAAAGCCGGTCGGTACCGTCGTCTTCGCCCGCGCCGAGCGTGGCGCCAGCCCGGACAAGGTGGTCGCCGACATGCACCATTTCGCGGATAATGGCCGCGGTGGCGTCCGCCTTCAGGCGGCGGTGTGCGCGCTCGAACTATTGCTGCCGGATCCGCCGTCGCCATAAAGTGCAGCGGCGCGCGTCTCGAACGCGCCGATCATCTTGCGCAGCGCCTTGTCGAAGAATTGGCCGGCCAGCATCTCGAAGATGCGGTTCTTGAATTCGAACTCGACCTCGAAATCCACCAGCACGCCACCCTGCCCGTCGTCGCGGAAGCGCCATTCATTATGGAGATGCTTGAGCGGGCCGTTGAGATAATCGACCCGGACATGGTCCGGGCGATGCTTGTGGACGCGCGAGGTGAAGCTCTCGCTGACCCCCTTGAAGCCGACGATCATGTCCGCGATCATCTCGCTCTCGCTGTCCGATCGGATACGAATGGCGCTGACCCAGGGCAGGAATTGCGGATAGGCCGAGATGTTCGACACCAAGTCGAACATCTGTTCCGGACTATAGGGCAGCTGGCGGGTCTCTTCATGCTTGGGCATTCGCCGATCAGGCCTTCGCGGCGGCCGCCTTGGCCAGCTTCGCCTCGCGCGCGGCGCGCATCTCGGCGAAATCCTTGCCGGCATGATAGCTGGAGCGCGTGAGCGGGCTCGATGCGACCTGCAGGAAGCCCTTTGCCCGGGCGATCGCCGCATAGGCATTGAACGCGGCCGGGGTGACGAACTCCATCACCTTGGCATGCTTGGGCGTGGGTTGCAGATATTGGCCCATGGTCAGGAAGTCGATGTCGGCCGAGCGCATGTCGTCCATCACCTGATGAACCTCCAGACGCTCTTCGCCCAGGCCCAGCATGATGCCCGACTTGGTGAAGATCGACGGATCGAGCTTCTTGACGCTCTCGAGCAGGCGCAGCGACGCATAGTAACGCGCGCCCGGGCGGATGGTCGGGTAGAGCCGGGGCACGGTCTCCAGATTATGGTTATAGACGTCTGGGCGCGCCTCTACGATCATCGCGACCGCGCGCTCATGCTTGTTGCGGAAGTCCGGGGTCAGGATCTCGATCGTGGTGCCCGGCGTCGTGCGGCGCAGCGCCTCGATCACCTTGACGAACTGGCTGGCGCCGCCGTCGGGCAGGTCGTCGCGATCAACCGAAGTGATGACGATATGTTCCAGCCCCATCTCGGCGGCGGCATCGGCCAGGTTCTGCGGTTCGTTGACGTCGACCTTGCGCGGCATGCCGGTCTTGACGTTGCAGAAGGCGCAGGCGCGGGTGCAGACATCACCCAGGATCATCACCGTGGCGTGCTTCTTGGTCCAGCATTCGCCGATATTCGGGCAGGCCGCTTCCTCGCACACGGTGGCCAGGCCCTTTTCCCGCATCAGCTTGCGGGTTTCATGATAGCCCGGGCTGGTCGGCGCCTTCACGCGAATCCAGTCAGGCTTGCGGGCACGCTCCGGCTTGGCAGGCTGACCGGGGACGGGGATCGGGGCAATGTCGTTCATCGGCCCCAGATAGCGATGCAGGACCGCTCTTGCCAGCCCTCTCTTTGTGCGGCACATCAACGCGCATGACCGACTTTGCAGACATGCTCGAGGGCTATCGCCGCTTCCGGGGTACCGGATGGTCCCAACAGCGCGAGCGCTGGGACGAACTCAACGAAGGGCAGAGCCCCAGGGTGATGGTGATCGCCTGTTCCGACAGCCGAGTCGATCCTGCCCAGATCTTCGACACCAGTCCGGGCGAGATATTCGTCGTGCGCAATGTCGCGGCGCTGGTGCCGCCATTCGAGACCAATCCGGGCTGGCACGGCGTGTCGGCCGCGCTGGAGTTCGCGGTGCAGGTGCTCAAGGTCGGCGAGATCGTCGTCATGGGCCACGGCAAGTGCGGCGGCTGCAAGGCGGCGCTCAGCCACGACCTCAAGGATGCCCCTCCGGGCGAAGGCGGCTTCATCCATAACTGGATCGAACTGCTCGACCATGCCCGCGAGGTGGTGGTCGGCCGCTATGGCGACCAGCGCGACCGCGAGGTCGAGCGCGCCATGGAGCAGGAGGGCGTCAAGACCAGCCTTACCAACCTGCGCAGCTTCCCCTGCGTGCGCGCCAAGGAAAAGTCGGGCGAGTTGAAGCTGGTCGGCAGCTTCTTCGCCATTTCCGACGGCCAGCTCCATATATTGGACGAACAGACCGGCGTTTTCGCCGCAGCCTGACAGGAGGCGTATCATGCCCATGCGGCAGGAAGGGCGCGGCAATATCGCACTGCTGATCGATGCCGACAACGCATCGGCCGCCCATTTCGACGCGGTCATGACCGTGCTGGCGGAACTGGGTACGGTCAATATCCGCCGGGCCTATGGCAATTGGAGCAAGACGACGCTTAAGACCTGGGCGGCGCTATCGGTCGCGCAGGCGATCGAACCGCAGCAGCAGTTCGACCTGACCAAGGGCAAGAATGCCACCGACATGAAGATGACGATCGACGCGATGGACCTGCTGTCCAGCGGGCGCGTCGAGGGTTTCGGCCTGATGTCGAGCGACAGCGACTTTACCCCGCTGGTGACGCGCCTGCGCCAGGACGGCATTCCCGTCTATGGCTTCGGTACCGCCAACACGCCGGAGGGGTTCCGTCGCGCCTGCACCCGCTTCATTGACGTCGCAGCGCTGCGGCCCGCCGAAGTGCCGGTGGCGAAGCCGGTTTCCACGCCCAAGAAGAAAGCGCCGGCCAAGGGCGCTGCAGCCAAGCCGGCTGCGACAACGCCCTCTTCTACCCCCGCTGCAACGCCGGCACCGTCCGGCACCGGCGCGGCCGTCGATCCGGAGGTCGTGCGCCTGCTGATCGACGCTTATGACGAGGCGAAGCGGGACGAACGCGGCTTCGTGGCACTGGGGCCGGTCGGCCAGCGGGTCGGCAACCGCTCCAGCTTCGATGTGCGCAATTATGGCTTCAAGCGGCTGTCCGATCTGGTCGCCGCCATCCCCAATTTCACCAGCGAAGTGCGCGAGGGCGGCCAGACCTGGATCAAGCGGATCCGCTGATGCCGCCCATTGCCCGCCACCTGATGATCCATGGGCGGGTGCAGGGCGTCTTCTACCGCAACTGGACGGTCGAGACCGCGCGCGGCCTGGGTCTCGCCGGCTGGGTGCGCAACCGGATGGACGGCAGCGTCGAGGCGCTGGTGCAGGGCGATGCGGATGCGGTCGATCGCTTCATTGCGCTGGCGCAGGACGGGCCACCGGCGGCACAGGTCGCCCGGATCGAGGCGACGGATGCGCCGGTCGAGGCGCTGAGCAGCTTCGAGAAGAAGCCGACCGCCTGACGCACAGACATTTTCCGACAGGTCAAAGAGCGGATCGAATTTAGGCCGGCGGATGGCCTGTAGGACAGCGGGAATGGGGGACCGGCACGCCTGCAATCGACGCGACAGTTTATTTTGGCTCGAAGTTCACAGTGTCGTCGGGCCATTTCAGGCCTTTTGCGCCTGCCACGCCCCCATGACGCGACACCCACGCGCCTGCGACGCCACGATGAGGCCAAAGCCAAGGTCACCGCCGCGCGTCGCCGACGCGACAGTCAGGCGACAGCGAAGCGACACCAAAGCGACAGCGTCGGTAGAGCGGCTGAGATCGGGGCGACTTTCCATGGTCCGAGTAGATCAGGATTGCGCCAAATAGGACAGGCCCGCCTCGAACGGCTGACGGATTGATGGCAGCTACCGACCAACCTACGACATGCATCGTGCCGAGAAGAGGATTTTGCAATTGGTACCAAAAAAGGCTGAAGCCTGCGGTTTTCTGAAGGAGCGTGGGGACCGCTTCTGTACTGATTGAGGAAGGGGTGGCGCGCGCCTAAGTGCGCTGATATCGCATTGTAATGACAACAAGCGAGCGCCTTGGACATACCCTCGTTGCCATACCGGTCGCACACATCCTTGGCTCTGCCCTATTTCTTTGGAGCTACTGTCTGGGGTTTGGCGCGAATATCGTCGTTTACGCTTCCGCGTCTGATCTGTTTTCAGTTTCAATTAGTGACATGGTTCGGGTCTATGTCCTCTCGCTGCTGTTTCCCTTGGTTATAACTCTGACCCGTCTTACGTCCGCAACACCCTACGCCGTCGATATGGCGAACGCTCTTCCGCTAGATCAGCAAGCAGGCGCGCACGCTACCAATCGGAAAATGAGGAAGTTCCTCAACTGGATCGCTATTGCTATCTTTCTTATTTTTGGAGGAAGAGCGCTCTACGAGTATCTCTCAGATGAACAGTTTCCATATCCGACTATTTGGGTGGCCTTTCAAGTGCCCGTCCTGATAGCGTGGATGGTGCTTTGCGAAAAGCGAGAATTTGGTAACTGGACATTCGAATCCGGAGCGCTGTTAGGTGGCTTTGTTTTATCGCTATTTTGTATCGGCGCCACAAAGGGGCAGTCTGACCGGTTCTTACCGTACGCAGACGCGCTGACTACGCATACGACATGTTCAAAGTCGGTTGTCCTAAGACAGATATCTAGCAAGTATCTGGCGATTTTGCCGGATGGTTCTCGCGTGTTGATCTCTGAGGACTGTAAGGTCGTGTTCCGAGTGCCAAAACCACGCGGCCGTCCACTGTATGAGAATCCGGAACCCGCCGCAAAGCGGCAGCCTACCAAAGCGGTTGAAGGCAAGGAGCCAAGCACGAAAGCGACGTTGAAGCCGCTTACGAACGAAAAATGATGAAGACATGCGAGCGGGGCAATCAGACAAGAGCGGTACGTCCGCTCCCCACCGTTTTCTTCATTCCCGCGAAAGCGGGTCGAGAGAGGCCCGCGCCTTTCTTCGACATCTCCGGACCTTGCGTCAAGCACCAGGCTGGGGGCATCGATTCCCGCCTGCGCGGGGGTGACGGTGTAGAGAGCCATCTACCATCCCGCCCCCTTCAGCAGCCGTTCGGCCGGCAGAGAGTATCCCGACTTCGCTCGAAGCAATGGCATTTGGCGGCGGTCGCTATCCTCCATCTCGATCGAGCAGGCTCGCCCCCTCCCCCTTTACCCCGGCCTGCGGATCGGTCAGCCTTTGTTCGTCATGCGCGGCGAAGGGGACGGCGGATGCGGTTGGGTGGAGCGGCTATCATCGGGGCGGCGGCATTGCTGGCGACAGGGCTGGGCGCCGTGCGTCCGACCTGGCGCTGGCCGGCCCTGCCCGCTGGCGTCGCAGCGCCCAGCATCCCGGCGGACAATGGCATGAGCGCGGCGAAGGTCGCGCTCGGGCGCCGGCTTTTCTATGATCGCGCCCTGTCGGCCGATGGCAGCATGGCCTGCGCCGATTGCCATCAGCAGGAGAAGGGCTTTGCCGACGGCCTGTCCACCCATCGCGGTGTGATGGGCGACATGGGGGTGCGCAATGTGCCGGGCCTTGCCAATGTCGCCTGGCGCAGCGGCCTGACCTGGACCGAGGCAGGGCTTAGCACGCTGGAGCAGCAGGCGATGGTACCGATGACCGGGACCAAGCCGGTCGAGATGGGGCTGGCGCAGGACGATGCCGGGCTGGCCCGGCGGATCGGCGCCGATCCCTGCTATCGCCGGATGTTCGCCGCCGCCTTCCCCGGCGCTCAGGGCGGGGTCGGCTTTGCCGAAGTGACGGCCGCCCTTGCCGTTTTCCAGCGGACGATGATCTCGTTCGGCAGCGCTCATGATCGCGGCGCGCTGTCGCCGCTGGCCGCGCGCGGGGCGGCGCAGTTCAAGGCGGCAGGCTGCGCCGATTGCCATTCCGGCACGGACCTTACCGACAGCAAGACCCATTATGTCGGCACCAGCGCCCCGCGCGAGGCGGACAGCGCGGCCTATGGCGGCAAGCCCCTGCCCCCGGGCGTCGAGCCGCCGCCCGAGCAGTTCCGCACGCCATCGCTGCGCAATGTCGCCGTCACTGGACCCTGGCTGCATGACGGCCAGTCGCCGACGATCGAATCGGCGATCCGCCGCCATGCCGCGCCGATGCTGGCCGATGTCGACATGCCCGCCCTGCTCGCCTTTCTCGACGCGCTGACGGACCATGATTTCCTGAACAATGCCGCGCTGGCCCGGCCGCCCGCGACCTGCCCCATCCCCACCTGAGCCTGCCCGTCTGAGACCGCACGTTCGATGGACAAAAAAAGGGCCAGCCCCGAAAGGCCGGCCTTGATAAGTTTTAGGAGAGGATGCCTGAAAGGCAGGTCCTATGTGCAGTGCAGCGCATTCTTTCGCAATTGCGAAGGGCGGAACCCCTGTTGCAGATATTGCAACTTCGTTACCGCTGGAGCGATGGCGCAGCAAAACGCCCGGCATCCAGATGGATACCGGGCGTTGCAAATCCTTGTTCTGACAGAATTTTATGGGAGGCCTGTGCCAGCCTCCCAAGTCTATCAGCGCGTCAGCTTCTTATAGGCCAGCGCGGTCGGGCGATCGGCGGCATCGCCCAGGCGGCGACGCTTGTCTTCCTCATAGGCTTCAAAATTACCCTCGAACCATTCGACATGGCTGTTGCCCTCGAATGCGAGGATGTGGGTGGCGAGGCGATCGAGGAAGAAGCGGTCATGGCTGATGACCACGGCGCAGCCGGCGAAATTCTCGATCGCTTCTTCGAGCGCGCCCAGCGTTTCGACGTCAAGATCGTTGGTCGGTTCGTCGAGCAGCAGCACGTTGCCGCCCTTTTTCAGCATCTTGGCGATGTGGACGCGATTGCGCTCACCACCCGACAGCTTGCCGACATTCTTCTGCTGGTCCTGCCCCTTGAAGTTGAAGGCACCGACATAGGCGCGGGTCGACATGTCATGGCCATTGACCTTTACATAATCGAGGCCGTCCGACACTTCTTCCCAGACATTCTTCGTCGGATCGAGATGGTCGCGGCTCTGGTCGACATAGCCCAGGCGCACGGTCGAGCCGATATCGACTTCGCCGGTGTCGGGCGTTTCCTGGCCGGTGATGATACGGAACAGGGTGGACTTGCCTGCGCCGTTCGGGCCGATCACGCCGACGATGCCGCCCGGCGGCAGCAGGAAGGACAGGTCCTCGAACAGCAGCTTGTCGCCATAGGCCTTTGAAATGCCCTTGAACTCGATCACCTTGCCGCCCAGGCGCTCGGGTACCTGGATGACGATCTGCGCCTTGCCCGGGGTACGGTTATTCTGGTTGGCGACCAGTTCCTCGAATTTCTTGATGCGCGCCTTGGACTTGGTCTGGCGGCCCTTGACGCCCTGACGGATCCATTCCAGCTCGTCGTTGATCGCCTTCTGGCGGCCGGTCGCCTCGCGGTCTTCCTGCTCCAGGCGCTTGGCCTTCTTCTCCAGATAGGTGGAGTAGTTGCCTTCATAGGGGAAATATTTCCCGCGATCGAGCTCCAGGATCCAGCCCACGACATTGTCGAGGAAATAGCGGTCGTGGGTGATCATCAGCACCGACCCGGCATATTCCTTCAGGTGGTTTTCCAGCCAGGTGACGCTTTCGGCATCCAGATGGTTGGTCGGTTCGTCGAGCAGCAGGATGTCCGGCTTCTGGATCAGCAGGCGGGTCAGCGCGATACGGCGCTTTTCACCGCCCGACAGGCTTTCCACCGACCAGTCCGACGGCGGGCAGCGCAGCGCTTCCATCGCGATTTCGAGCTGATTGTCGAGGGTCCAGCCATCGACCGCGTCGATCTGTTCCTGCAGCGTGCCCATTTCCTCCATCAGCGCGTCGAAATCGACGTCCTCCGGCGGATCGGCCATGATCATGCTGATCTCGTTGAAGCGGTCCATCTTGTCCGCGATCTCGCGCGCGCCGTCCTTGACGTTTTCCAGCACGGTCTTGTTGGGATCGAGCTGCGGCTCCTGCGGCAGGTAACCCACGGTGATATTCTCGCCCGGCCAGGCTTCACCCGAGAAATCGGTGTCGATACCGGCCATGATCTTCATCAGGGTCGACTTGCCCGCACCGTTCGGACCGACGATGCCAATCTTCGACCCGCGGTAAAATTGCAGGTTGATCTGGTTGAGCACCGGCTTCGCCGCGCCGGGGAAGGTTTTCGTCATGCTCTTCATGACATAGGCATATTGCGATGAGGCGGACATGGGTTCGCGCAGCTCCAAGGGTATGAACAGGAAAATTTGCGCCGAATTAGCGGAGGCGGAAGCCATTGGCAAATGGGGTATGTCTGAGTAAGCCTTCAGCCATGCAGAAAATCCGATCGGGCCAGCTCGCCGCCCTGCTCCTTGGCAGCATCCTCACCCCCGCCCTCGCCCAGGCCGCCCCGGCCAGCGACGCGACGATTCGCGAAGCCGCGCTGAAAGACGATGTCGCCTGGTCCATCACCGAGGGATTGACGACCGAAGTCGGCCCGCGCCCGGCGGCCACGCCGCTGGAAGCGCGCGGGCGCGACTGGGCCGTTGCCAAGCTCAAGGCGCTGGGCTTCGCCAACGTCCGCGCCGAACCCTATACGATGCCGTTGTGGGAACGGGTCCATGACGAGGCGGCGATCATCGCTCCCTTCCCGCAGAAGCTGGTGGTTGCCGCGCTCGGCAATAGCGGGTCCACCCCGGCACAGGGCATTGACGGCGAGATCGCTTATTTCCCGACCATCGCCGACCTGCAGGCCGCGCCGGACAGTGCGGTGAAGGGCAAGATCGTCTTCGTCAGCCATGACATGGTCGCCGCCCAGGATGGGTCGGGCTATGGCTATTATGGCGCGGCGCGGCGCCAGGGGCCGAGCATCGCCGCCAAGAAGGGCGCGATCGCGATCCTGGTCAAGTCGATCGGCACCGATCATCATCGCATCGCCCATACCGGTGTGCAGATGTGGGCTGACGGCGTGACGCCGATCCCCGCCGTTGCCGTCAGCGTGCCCGATGCCGAGCAGATGGCCCGCGTTGTTGCACGGGGCAAGCCGGTGCGGGTCCACCTGACCGCCGTATCCAAGACCGCCAAGGAGCAACCGTCGGGCAATGTCATCGCCGAAATCCCCGGTAGCGATCCCAAGGCCGGCGTGATCGTCGTCGCCTGCCATCTCGACAGCTGGGACCAGGGCACCGGCGCGATCGACGATGCCTCGGGCTGCGGCATCGTCGCCGCCGCCGCGCTGCAGGTTGCCAACACGGGCACGCCGCGCCGCACGATCCGCGTGCTGTTCGCCGGCGCCGAGGAAGTGGGCGGCAATGGCGGCCGCGCCTATTTCGCCGCGCACGGCAAGGAACCGCATGCACTGGTACTGGAATCCGACTTCGGCGCCGACAAGGTGTGGAAGGTCGACTTCACCCTGCCTGCTGGCCATGAGGCCCTGTCGGGCCGGATCGCGCAGGGCCTGGCGCCGCTGGGCATCGTGCCGAGCCGGGACAAAGCGCATGGGGGATCGGACATCGAACCGCTGGTGGATGCCGGCGTGCCGGTGATCGACCTGCAACAGGACGGCGCCCGCTATTTCGACATCCATCACACGCCGGACGACACGCTGGACAAGGTGGATCTGACCCAGTTGCGACAGAATGTGGCGGCCTGGGCTGTCACGCTGAACATTGCTGCAAATGCGGCAGAAACATTGGGCATTAACTGAACTTTTATAGTAGACAACGCCCCGTCGCGTGATTCTGCCGCTTCACCGACGTTAGAAAAGCATTGATTTGTGCAACGCACACGTTAATGCGGGTCGCTCGCGTAGGGTCACATTTGTAACGTGCCAGACGCGGCATAATGCTATGGGAGCCGTACACAATGAAGAAGATCGCTGTTGTTTTCGCTTCGGCCAGTCTGATGGCCCTCGCCGCTTGCGGTGAGAAGCCGGCCAACGAGACCGCGAACGCTTCGAACGCCGTCGTCGAAAACGTTGTCGAGAACGCTGCTAACGCCGCTGACAACGCTGCTAACGCCGCCAACGAAGCTGCTAACGCCGCGAACGTTGCCGAGAACGCTGCGAACGCGAAGTAATCTTCGCCTCGGCGAGATTTCGAAAGGGCGGGCCTGACGGCTCGCCCTTTTTATTTGTCCCAAGAAGAGCGGGACAGCGCGATCGTTCGGGCTGCTGACATGGATTGGCGGCGCAGTCTGGCGAATCGAACGCGATTGGCGCGCTGACCGCCGTTCTCCATCATCGCATCGCTCATATGCTCTACCGGTTGGGCGTTCCATCGTTACGCGCACGCATTTCCCACAGGGTGTCACATTTGGGGAGAGCGATCGCGACATGATACCGCACGGGTGCTTTCCGGGACGGTGACATCGACACCAGCCAAGCCCTGTTCGACGCCAAATTCTGGGGCCAATATTGGACCGTCCATGCCGCGATCTCCACCTGGGCGGGTTGTTCCGGACGGGTCCAGATATGATCGAGGCCCCCGACCAGCAGCCGGCTCTGCTGCCTTGATCGACGCGGCGTCGCTCATTCGGCGGCGACGGCGGTCGGCTGGATGAGGGTGGCGCTGTGGCGTCCGTGTCCGCGATGGCCGGCCTCAGTCCGGCGAGGGCCTGGATATGGCCGGGATTGCGACCAATCGCCGCCGCCCGCCCCTTCCAGGATCGCGCCCAAATGCGGTTGGCGGCATAGTTGATCGGCCATCATCATCTCCCTTGGATGCGGCCCCGGTACCGATGCCCCCCCCCGTATCGATGGCGCACATGTCGTAACGCGCATCGCCGCCGCAATATCGCGACGCCTGCCCCGTCGGCTGGCCGCTTCTGGATGATCGGCAAACGATCCGGCCTTGGCTTATGTCAGCGCGTGGCATAGAGAGGCGGCGTGCCGCGGGGCGATCCGCGGTGCATCATGATCGTACCGGTGCTTCGCAAGAAGCATAATCGGGAATGCGGTGCGGGAATATCTTCCCAAATCCGCAGCTGTCCCTGCAACTGTAAGCGGATAGTGCGATGCGCAGGCCCTGTCATCCAGGGCAGCCACTGGACAGGCCGATTGCCGATCCGGGAAGGCGTGCATCAAGCGACGACCCGTGAGCCAGGAGACCGGCCGGTGCGCTGTTCGCTCTTGCCCTGACCCAGGGAATGGTCTTGGCACGGTAATCTCCGTCTGGGCGACGAAACCGTGTGGCTGGGGCTGCACGTTCGCGTAGTGACGGGCTTCTGACGCGCAGGCCCGCCGCGCCCGCGTCGACCGGCTATGCCCGGCAAGCCCCGCCATCGTTGCCGCAGCGCGCGGGGGATTGCCTCATGGGTCCGGACGACCCGAACAGAAATGCCGGCATGGCCAGGGGCTGGTGCCCCGACGCCTGGCGTCCGATGATGGCGGGCGATGGCTTGCTGATGCGGGTAAAGCCGCGTCACGCTCGCCTGACGCCGGAGGCCATGGCTGTGCTGGGCAAGGTCGCGATGACCTATGGCAATGGTTTGATCGACCTCACCCGGCGCGCCAATGTGCAGATACGAGGGGTCGCGGCCCAGCATTGGCGTGTCCTGCTCGACGACCTCCTTGCGCATGACCTGGTGGACGCATGTCCCGTGCGGGAAGGGCAACGCAATATCCTGGTAACCCCCTGCTGGCGGACAGACGACGACAGCCATCGGATCGCCACCGACATCATGGGCCGGTTGAATGACCTTCCCGGTCTACCCGGCAAGGTCGGGTTCGTGATCGATGCCGGTGCCGGACGGTTGCTTGCAGAGGAACCGGGGGATTTTCGCGTCGAGCGAAGCCGCGATGGGCATCTCATCCTGCGTGCGGACGGGCATGCCACCGGCATCCGGGTCGAACGAGAGACGGCGGCGGATGGGCTGATCGCGATCGCGCGCTGGTTCGTGGAGAGCGGCGGCGCGCGCAGTGGGCGCATGGCACGCCATCCAGCCCCACTGCCCCAATGGGCCAGCGGAACGGACCACCCTGCCCCGGCACTGCCGATGCTGTTGCCCGGCCCGCTCGACATGGGCGTCGCCTATGGCGTCGCCTTCGGCCGCATGAAGGCGGCCACCTTGCTCCAGCTTGCAGATATGCAGGGGACGAGCGCAGTCCGTGTAACGCCGTGGCGGACCCTGGTGGTTGAGGGCGACAGCCAGATCCTCCGCCATGCCGACCTGACGACCGATCCGGCCGCGCCATTACGGCGTGTCGATGCCTGTCCCGGAATGCCCGCCTGCGGGCAGGCAAGCGTGGAAACCCGCCAGATAGCAATGCGCCTAGCGGCGAAGGTGGCCGGAAGCCTGCATGTATCGGGCTGTCCGAAGGGCTGTGCCCGCTCGGCGCGGGCCGATGTGATGCTGACCGGGCGCAACGGAGCCTATGACCTCGCGCTCAATGCCACGACAGGCACGGCCCCGCTGCACACCGGCCTCGATCGCAATCGGTTGCTCAGCCATTTTGGAGCCTGCTGATGCCATATGATTATGAAAAGGATGGCCCCGCCATTTACCAACGGTCCTTCGCCATCATCCGCGCCGAAGCCGATCTGGCCGGTTTCAGCCCCGAAGAAGAACCTGTCGCGGTGCGCATGATCCATGCCAGCGGCATGGTCGGACTGGCGCCGCATATCCGCTTCTCACCCGGCTTTGCAATCGCTGCCCGCACGGCGCTGACGGCCGGTGCCCCTATCCTGTGCGACGCGCGCATGGTGTCGGAAGGCATTACCCGTGCACGCCTGCCGGCGGACAATCCGGTCATCTGCACGCTGCATGATGACGCGGTGCCCGACCTTGCCCGGCATATGGGCAACACGCGCTCCGCCGCCGCGCTGGAGCAGTGGCGTTCCCATCTCGGCGGGGCGCTGGTCGCCATCGGCAATGCGCCGACCGCGTTGTTCCACCTGCTCACCATGCTGGAAGAACCGGATTGCCCACGCCCCGCCGCCATCATCGGCTGTCCGGTGGGGTTCGTCGGCGCAGCGGAATCCAAGGCGGCGCTCTGGCAGGCCATGCCGGCCCCCTGTTGTATCGTGGAAGGGCGGCTCGGTGGCAGTGCCATCACCGTGGCGGCCATCAATGCGCTGGCGAGCCGCGTCGAATGAGCGATATGGAGCGATTGGGCACGATCCACGGCGTCGGCCTTGGCCCCGGGGCGCCGGACCTGTTGAGCGTACGGGCCGACCGGCTGGTCAGGGGCGCTCGGCATATCGCCTTTTTTCGCAAGAAGGGACGCCCCGGTCAGGCACGCCGCATCGCGGCGGGAATGTTGCGGGCGGACGCCGTCGAGATTGCAATGGAATATCCGGTGACAACGGAGATTCCCGTTTCCGACCCGCGCTATAATGCCATGCTTTCGAGCTTCTACACCGAGTGTACCGAGCGACTGATGGTTGCCGCCGGCAGCGGCGAGGATGTCGTGGTTTTGTGCGAGGGCGATCCGTTCTTCTATGGGTCCTTCATGCATCTGCACAGTCGACTGTCCGGGCGCGTCCCCGTATCCGTCGTACCGGGCATCACCGGCATGGCCGGTGCCTGGAACGCGACCAGCCTGCCCATATGCTGGGGCGACGACGTGCTCACTGTCGTCATGGCGACCCTGCCGGAGGAGGATTTGGTCCGGCATATCCGGCAGACCGATGCTCTGGTGGTGATGAAGATCGGCCGCAATCTCCCCAAGCTGCGCCGCGCGATCCGGGCGGCTGGTCGGGAGGAACAGGCATGGCTGGTCGAACATGCGGCGATGCCGGAGCAGCGCGCAACCCGACTGGTCGACGCACAGACGGTGACGCCCTATTTCTCGATCCTGCTGATCCATGGCCAGGGGCGCAGGCCGTGAGCGGCTGGATCGCCGTTGCCGGCCTGGGGCCAGGAAGCGCGACATTGATAACGCCCGAAGTCAGCGCCGCACTCGCGCGCGCCAGCGACCTTGTCGGTTATGCGCCCTATGTCGCACGAGTGGACCCACGCGAGGACCTTGTGCGGCATTCGTCGGACAATCGGGTGGAACTGGATCGGGCGGCGCTGGCGCTCGATCTGGCTGCGCGTGGGCGGCGCGTGGCAATCGTCTCGTCGGGCGATCCCGGCGTCTTTGCCATGGCTGCGGCGCTATTCGAGGCACTGGAGGCAGGGCCGGCTTCCTGGCGCACCCTGGATATCCAGATTTTGCCGGGTATTACCGCAATGCTCGCCGCGTCTGCCCGTGCGGGCGCCCCGCTTGGCCATGATTTCTGTGCCATCAACCTTTCCGACAATCTCAAACCCTGGTCGGTGATCGAGCGGCGACTGCGGCTGGCCGCGGCGGCCGACTTCGCCATGGCCTTCTATAATCCGCGCTCCCGATCCAGGCCGGACGGTTTTGCCAGGACGCTGGCGATCCTGCGCGAAAGCTGCGGTCCAGAGCGCCCCATTCTGTTCGCCCGCGCGGTCACGACGCCCGAGGAGCAATTGCATGTCACGACCCTTGGCACGGCACGGGCGGATATGGCCGACATGCGCACAATGGTGATTGTCGGGTCGAGCCAGACGCGGATTATCGAGCGCCCGATCGGCCCCATCCTCTACACGCCTCGGTCGATCCCGGCATGACCGATCCAGCGCAGCACATCCTCGCTCGCCTCGAACAGCAGGCGGTCGGGCAGCCATGGCCGATCAATCATCAGGACCGGCAGGCCGAGCTGGCGTGCGGCGGCGAGTTTTGCGGCCGCGCCCGGTCCGCCCGCATTCTTGCACAGGACAAGGTCCACGCGATGCGCCTGCATCAGGGTGCTGTCGCCATCCACCGTGAAAGGCCCGCGATCCACGATCAGACTGTGCAGCGGCAGAGGCGGCGGATGGTCGGGCGCATCGACGAAGCGCAATATATAATGATGGTGCGGTTGTGCCGAAAAGGACGCCACATGCTGGCGACCGAGCGCCAGCATGATCCTGCGTCCTGGACCGTCGAGCGCAGCAACCGCGGCCGCGATGTCGGCAACCTGCGTCCAGCGATCCCCGGTGCCCGGCGTCCAGGCCGGGCGGGTAAGCGCAGCAAGGGCGACGTTGGTGCGGGCTGCGGCCTCGACCGCATGGGCGCTCATCGTTGCGGCAAAGGGATGGGTCGCGTCCACCACATGCGTGATCCGATGGCTGCGCACATAATCGACCAGCCCATCGACGCCGCCAAAACCGCCGACCCGCACCGGGATCGGTTGGGGCCTGGGGTTCGCTGTGCGTCCGGCATAGCTCAGCGTTGCGGTCATCCGTGCCTCGGCCAGCAACATGGCGAGCGCAGTGGCCTCCGTCGTGCCGCCCAGCAGGAGGATGTTCGGGGTGGATGAGGAGATTGTCGAAATGGCGATGCCCCCATGGTTGACGATCATCGGCATCGGTGAAAGCGGCGCCGATGGCCTATCCTCCACTTGCCGCGCGGCATTGGCGCAAGCGGAATTCGTCATGGGTGCGCGTCGCCACCTGTCGCTGCTGCCCGCGCTTAGCTGTCCGCTGATCGAATGGCCAGTCCCCTTCGCGGACGGCATCGCGCAGTTACTGGAGAAGCGCGGGCGCAGGGTGGTGATGCTGGCATCAGGTGATCCCTTCTGGTTCGGCGCGGGAAACAGCGTGACGCGGCATCTCTCCCCGTGCGAATGGATCGCCCATCCCGCGCCATCGACCTTCAGCCTGGCGGCCGCCCGCCTAGGCTGGGCGCTTCAGGACGTTGCCTGCCTTGGCCTTCACGCGGCGCCGCTGGAACGGGTGCGGCCGCACCTGTCGCCAAGGCAGCGCTTGTTCATCCTGTTGCGCGACGGCGACGCGATGACCGAACTGGCCGATTACCTGACCCATAAGGGCTTCGCCCAATCCCGCCTGCACATCATGGAACGCCTGGGCGGCCCACATGAGCGTGTACGTTGCGTGACAGCGGCAGCAATGATGCCGATGGACATCGTGCACCCTGTAATGGTCGGCGTCGCGGTGGCGGGAGACGGCCCTGCCCTGCCCGGCACCAGCGGCCTGCCCGATGGGATGTTCCATCATGATGGGCAGATTACCAAGAGCCCGGTCCGGGCGCTCACGCTGTCAGCCCTGGCACCGCGCCCGGGCGAACTGCTCTGGGATATCGGCGCGGGTTCGGGATCGATTGCCATCGAATGGTTGCTTGCCCACGCCGCCAATCGCGCCATCGCGATCGAGGCCGATCCCGTCCGCGCAGACCGGGCACGCGCCAACGCGCTGGCGCTCGGCATGGACAGGCTGACGGTGATATCGGGCCATGCCCCCGATGCCTTGCCGGCAAGCCAGCCTCCCGATGCCGTCTTCATCGGTGGTGGCCTGTCGCCGATGCTGCTCGGGCGATTGCGCGACGACCTGCCCTGCGGAACGCGCCTGGTGGCCAATGCCGTAACGCTGGAATCCGAGGCTCTTCTGATCGCCTGGCATGGTCGCCATGGCGGTACGCTGTTGCGCATCGAACTGGCGGATGCCGCGCCGCTGGGCAGCCGCCATGGCTGGCGATCCCGCTATCCGGTGGTGCAGTGGAGCGTGACGCTATGATCTTTGCCGGTTTTGGCTTTCGCCGCAGCGCCACCATGGCCTCGCTGCGCGCCGCGCTGGAACAGGCGTGGGACGGCGATGGCGTCCTTGCCGGCCTGGCGACGCTGGAGGACAAGATAGAGCCCGCTGCCGAACTGGCCCGACTGCTTTCGCTGCCGCTCATCCCGATAGCCCCGCAATGGCGCACAGCGCTGCCCCTTCTCTCCCATTCCACCGCAGCGCACACCGCGCGCGGTACCGGCAGCGTTGCAGAGGCATGTGCCCTTACCGCCGCCGGGGGAGCCAGCGCCCGGCTGATCGCCCCGCGCGTCATTTCATCGGATCGCCTGGCAAGCTGCGCGATCGCCGAAGGAGTATCGACATGACCGTTCATTTCATCGGCGCGGGGCCAGGTGCCCCGGATCTGCTCACCTTGCGGGGGCGTGACCTGATCGCGGCCAGTCCCGTCTGCCTCTACGCCGGTTCGCTGATCCCCGACGCCGTGCTGGATCATTGCGCACCGGGCACCCGCATCGTGAATACCGCCGTCATGGACCTTGACGCGATCATGGCCGAAATCGCCGCCGCAAACGCCGCAGGACAGGATGTGGCCCGGCTGCATTCAGGCGATCTGTCGGTCTGGTCGGCCATGGGCGAACAGTTGCGCCGGCTGCGCGCCATGGCGATTCCCTTTACCATCACGCCCGGCGTGCCCGCCTTCGCCGCCGCTGCCGCCGCGCTGGAAACGGAATTGACGCTACCCGCGCTGGGCCAGTCCCTGATACTTACCCGGACGCCCGGCCGTGCCAGCACCATGCCCGCGACCGAGAGCCTGTCCAATTTCGCCGTGACGGGCGCCACATTGGCGATCCATCTGTCCATCCACAATCTTGCGCAGGTGGTTGCGGACCTTCTCCCCGATTATGGCGGGGATTGTCCGGTCGCCATTGTCTGGCGTGCGAGTTGGCCGGACCAGCGCATCTTGCGCGCAACGCTGGCGACGGTCGAGACGGCCGCGAGGGGCTGCGCGGAGCGGACCGCCATCATCCTGGTGGGCCGCACGCTGGCGGCCCAGGATTTCGCCGAAAGCAGCCTGTATGCGCCGGATTATGATCGACGCTTCCGCCCGCAGGGGGCTGCGTCGCGCTTTGCCGGGTTGTCGGAATGATCACGCCCGGGCTGGTGATATCAGCAGCCGCGTCCGGCATGGGCAAGACGACGGTCATGCTGGGGCTGCTGCGGGCCTTTCGCGAGGCCGATCTGGTGGCGCAGCCGTTCAAGAGCGGGCCGGATTATATCGACCCGGGCTTTCACCGGGCAGCCGCGGGACGCGCGTCCTTCAACCTCGACAGTTGGGCAATGGACGCGGGCCTGATCGCGACCATCGCAGCCCAGGCCGAAGGGGCGGATATCGCCCTGGTCGAGGGGGCCATGGGCCTGTTCGACGGCGCGACCGCCCAAGGGGCGGCGGGCAATGGTTCCAGCGCCGATATTGCCCGTCGCATGGGGTGGCCGATCCTGCTCGTACTGGACGTTTCGGGGCAGGCGCAATCTGCCGCTGCCACGGCCCTGGGCTTTTGTCGGTTGGATCCCAGCCTCTCCATCGCCGGCATAATTCTCAATCGCGTTGCCAGTCCCCGACACGAAAGGATGGTACGGATCGGGTTGGCTGCCACCGGCATTCCCGTGCTGGGCGCAATCCCCAGGCAGAGCCATCTCTCGCTGCCGGAACGCCATCTGGGCCTCGTCCAGGCGGCCGAACAGCAGGCGCTTGATCATGTGATCGATGGCTATGCGGCGCTGTTGCGCGATAGGGTGGACATCGACGCCATCCGCCAAGCAGCGAAGGCCCATGCCGATCCGGCCCCCCGTACGGCCGCCGGCGTGATCGCCCCGCCAGCCCAGCGCATCGCGGTCGCCCAGGATATCGCCTTCTCCTTCCTCTATCCCCATCTGCTCGACGGGTGGCGCCGTGCCGGCGCGGAAATACTGCCTTTCTCCCCACTCGCGAACGAAGCCCCAGCCGCTGCGGCCGACCTGGTCTGGCTGCCCGGCGGCTATCCCGAACTTCACGCAGGCCGCATCGCCGACGCGGACCATTTCCTCGCCGGCTTATGTTTGCATGCCCAAAGCCGTCCCGTTCATGGCGAATGCGGCGGCTATATGGTGTTGGGAGAGGCACTGATCGATCGGCAAGGAACAGCGCACCGCATGGCCGGCCTGCTCGGCATGGTGACCAGTCAGGCGCAACCCAGGCTGCATCTTGGCTATCGCAGGGCCGAACTGATGGTTGCAATATCCGGCCTCACCGCAGGCACGCGACTGCGTGGGCACGAGTTCCATTATTCCAGCATCGTAGAGCAGCGGGATCCGCCGCTTGCGCGCGTGACGGATCCGGACGGCATGGTCGTCGCCGAAACAGGATCATGGCGTAACCGGGTCAGCGGCAGTTTCTTCCACATGATCGCGAGGGACGGGTGATAGACATAAGCCTGATCGGCATCGGCACGGGCAATCCGGACCATCTGACGGCCGAGGCCGTGAAGGCGATGAACGCCGCCAACCTCATTCTGCTGCCGCGCAAGGGCGACGCCAAATCGGACCTTATCGACCTGCGCCGCGACATCTGTGCGGCGATGCTGTCGCCGTCTGTGCATGTCGTGGAATTCGACCTGCCCGTGCGCGCCAGCGGTACCCCTGATTATCTGAATGCCGTCGCGGCATGGCATGACGCGATCGCCCACATCTGGGCCGAGCAGATCAGGCGGCACCTCCCCACAGGCGGGCGACTCGCCCTCCTCATATGGGGCGACCCCTCTCTCTACGATAGCAGCCTGCGCATCGTTGAACGGTTGAGCAGCATCGGCATGACGACAAAAGTCCGGGTCGTTCCCGGCATCACCAGCATTCAGGCGCTGACCGCTGCCCATGCCCTGTCGCTCAACCAGCTGGGCGCACCGATCACCATCACGACAGGTCGCCTGTTGCGTACCCATGGCTGGCCGGATCATGCCGATACATTGGTGGTCATGCTGGACGAAGGCTGTGCGTTCGAAGCGATCCCCCCCGATGGCATCCACATCTGGTGGGGGGCCTATCTCGGCATGGCGCAACAAGTCCTGGTCGAAGGGCCGCTATCCAAGGTCGGCCAGACGATCAAGGCCGTGCGTGCCGACAGCCGGGCGCGGCACGGCTGGATCATGGATATCTATATCCTGCGAAGGCGATGAAGTCCGCTTCGCGGGCCGGGGCTCTGGCGTCAATCAGCGCGATGAACGATGCGGCCATCGACCAGGGTCAGGCGAACGCGAACGGCGGCGAGGTCGCGGCGGGCTGAGGCCCATGGTCGGTCGAGCAGGCAGACATCCGCCGGTTCGCCCTCGCGAACCTGGCGCGGTGGACCGCCCGGCATTTCGGCAGGACCGGTATAAAGGGCCAGTGCCGCCTCCGGCGTCAAGGCCTCGTCCGCGCCGAAACCGGCAGGGCGCTCCACCGCCGCGGCCATCGACACCCAGGGATCAAGACCGCCAAAGGGGGCGTCACTGCCCGCCGCGATCGGGATACCAGCGCGTTTCAAGCCTGCCAGCCGATAGAGGAACGGACGGTCGACCGCGTCGACATCGGTGCGGTAAGCGCCCGCGCGTTCGGCCAGGAAATGGGGTTGTGACACGACCGTGAGGCCAAGCCTGGCAATCCAGTCACAGGTTTCAGGCCCGATGATCGCGCCATGTTCGATGCGGTCGCCCCGATAGGGGCCGGCCATCTCGATCGCGGCCAGCGTCAGCATCAACTCGGCCGGCGTGACGCAGTGGGATGCTACGGGGCGGCCCGCCGCATGGGCGCCGGCCACTTCCTGGGCCAAGGCATCGAGCCCGGGCAAGTCATGATCATGATAATGGAGCTTGACCGCGCCGCGCCGCGTCAAGGCGATCGGAGCGGCATCGTCCAGATCGCGACGTCCCATGACCAGCAGGCGTTGCGGCAAGCCGGCAAGCGCGTAACGGCGATAGTCCTCCAGGTCATTGCGCGGCGTCACTTCGGTGAGGCCCGTCACGCCAAAGGCGGCAAGGGCGCGGCCGACGGGCAGCAAATCGGGCGCGACGATCGGCAATCGGTCCTTGAGCCAGGCGTCGCTGTCAAGGAAGCGCCCGTCGGCCCTGGGGTCCGCACCGATGGCGGCCAAGGCCAGCCCGTTCATCATCCAGAGCCTGCCCGAGCGATGCTGGATGCGGATCGGCCGGGAGGGAGCGTTGCGGTCCAACCAGTCCCGGTCGATCGCGCCCGCGACCGAATCATGATAGCCGATGCCGCGCAGCCAGCCCTCCCCCGGCGCATCGTGCAGCGCGGCGATCAGGCTGGCGGCGTCGTGCACCGCCGGCGGCCCGCACAAGGCCGAATTGAAGGCGGCAGCGGTGGCATTGATGTGGATATGATGATCGTGCAATCCGGGCAGCAGCGCTCCCCCGTCCGCTTCGATGACAAGGCTGTGGCCCGTCGGATCGATAGCGGGCGCGATCGCCCGGACCAGCCCGCCGGCGAGGGAGATGTCGCGGCGCGCGCCATCCAGCTCTGCGCCACGCAGCAGGATGGCGGCAGTCTCCTTCAGTTCCATCTCGCCCGTCATCGGGTTCCTTCTAGGGCAGGCGCGCCATGCTTGGCGCAGGCGGCAGCCTCCTTGTTTGACTCCTGCGCTAATATTTTTATGCGTGTTATGCAAAGCATGAACCAGCATTCGTGCGTTGAGGCTCGGCGGAAAGAGGCGGAAACCCGGCGGCGTACCAGCCAGGGAATGGGCAGGCGAGGAGATGGGATATGCCCGCAAGTGAGTTGTTTCCTTCACTGGCGCGACCATGGCGACAGGTCGTCCGATCCGACCATCGCTCGACGGGTCGGGATTTCGTGCAGGAAGCATGGCAACCCGCCGCAGGAGCCCATATGTCCGATGTGTCGATGACGCGCAGCCAGATGATGGACGACGTCATCGAGCCATCAGGATCGCACCATTGACGAAGCCTCGGGCGGGATGGGCGGCATCCCCACCCACCGTGCCCATTCTCTCCGGCCCGGCCCTGGTCGATCTGCTGTCCGCGCATCCGCCACGCGAGATGTTCGGACCTGACAGCAGCTTTCCCGCGATCGCCTTTCATCTTGCCGGTGCGGACAGCGCCGACGCCGCGATGCTGGGCATGCTGCCCTGCCCCGTCATCGGCATCGGTCACGGCCGCCTGGCCGAAGCATGCGATACGATCGTATCGGATGAGGTCGCCGCCGCCTTGCTGATCGAACGGATCCTGCGTGCGCCGGTCGCTGCGATGATATTGGTCCAGCATCTGCGTGCAAGCGAGGGCCTGCCCGTAACCCAGGCACTGGTCGCCGAAAGCATGGCTTATGCCACGGTGCAAATGGGACCGGAATTTCGCCGCTGGCAGGGACGACGCCCCGCCATGCCCGCCATCGCCACCGACGGCCCGCCATTGCTGGTCACTCGGGACGGCGGGCTGCTGGCGCTGGACATGAACCGCCCCGGCACGCGCAACGCGATCGATGTCGAGATGCGCGATGCGCTGTGCGCGGCGATGGACCTGGCCCTCGCCGACCCGACCATCGGCCTGGTGCGATTGACGGGCGCGGGCCGGTGCTTTTCCGTGGGTGGCGACATTCGCGAATTTGGCGAAGCGCGTGATCCGGCCACGGCGCATTGGGTTCGCTCGCTCCGCTTGCCGGCAGCGCGCGCCGCGCTGATCGCCGATCGGCTGGAGGCAAGGATCACGGGCGCGGCCATTGGCGCGGGGATCGAGATCGCCGCCTTTGCCCGACATGTGGTCGCCACGTCGGACGCCTGGTTCCAGCTTCCCGAACTGGATTATGGCCTGATCCCCGGCGCGGGTGGCACGGTCAGCGTCACGCGTCGGATCGGGCGGCATCGGGCGGTGGCCATGATGCTGTCGGGTCGACGGGTCCGCGCGCCCGAAGCGCTCACCTGGGGGCTGATCGACGCGATCGAGGACTAGGTCAGGATCGCATTGTCCGCGCCACTGGCGCGCGCCGTCCCCTGGCCCGTGCGCAGGGGATATAGCGCCGTGCCGTCCTGCTCCGCCATCGCCTGCCAGCGCTGCAGTTCCTTCCCCTGCGCCACGCCCGCCGCGCAGGCGAAGGCCACGGTGCGCGTCAACGAGAGATGGACGAGCGCCCCGCGCCCCTGCCGCCACAAGGCCCAGCCAGCGAGCGCCGCGTGCAAGCCGGTGAGCGGATCGGCAATGGCGTCCCCCGCAAACAGCGCCTCGCCCCACCCCCGGGCCATATGGGTCGCAAGGCCGCCCCCGATCGCGGCATCATCGCCAAAGCCGACCCGATCGGGATCATCATGGCCGGTGATCGATATCCAGATCCCGCCGCGCGCGACCACCCGTTCCCGATCGATACCCAGCCGTTTGAGCGCGCGCGGACGCGATCCTTCGATGACGATGTCCGCCCGATCGACCAGGGCCTGCAACTGCCGCATTTGCGCGGGATCGCCAAAGTCGATCGCCACGCTGCGCTTCGCTTCGTTCAGCAGGTCATAGAAGCCGGCATGGCCGCGGCGCGCGCCATCGGGCCGGGACAGGCTCTCCACCTTGATGACATCGGCGCCCAGCATGGCCAGCAACGACCCCGCGAGCGGACCGGCCCAGAGCGCGGCAAAGTCCAGCACGACCGGCGCCCGCGCCGGCAGCCCTGCCGAGCCAGTAGGAGTGATCGCAAAGGGGGAAACCGGTATGGAAACCGGCCCGTCCTGCGCGATCGGCAGGCTCAGTTCGATCCCCAGAGCGAGGATGTGGGCGACCGCGCATCGCGAAGCCGCTCGGGCGATTCCGTCCCATCCATCGACTGTCTCCGCGTCCAACAGGATCGGCATGAGATCCCAATCCTCGTCCCGGGCAAGGTTGAGTGCGATCCGGCCATCGGCCGTGTCGATCAGCCGACAGGAGCCGTTGGCCGAGATGCACCCCTGCCGCCCGAAACCCATGAGGCGCGCGCGCTCCCCCAGCAGCAACGCGCCGTTTACGGGCAACGCATCGGCGTCCGGCGCCAACGCGCGCAAAGCCAGCATGGCGCCGTCCGCCGCCGATGCCAGCGGCGCAGGGCAGACCAGAGCCGGTCCATCCGGCCGCCCCGTAATCGTCATCAACCCTGCCCGGCGCCAGGCCAGGGCTGGATGGTCGGCGCGATCGACGGAACGCTGTGGCTGTGCGTTCAACAGGCCTAGCAAGCGCGCGGCATAAAGAGGTGCTGCCTCGCTCATATGCCAGCCAGCGTGATCGTCGCGCCGCCGCGCCGGGCGTGCATGCCGGGCGCGGTCCATTGCATCAGCCCTTGGTTCGACAGGATATTGTTGCGCAGGAGTGTCTCGAACTGATCGTCTGTGATGCCGTGCATCGGCCCATGATAGGGGCTTGATGCCGCATTGCACACCATGATGTCGATCACGCCAAAGGCTTGGTGCATGGTGGCGACCAGCGCCTTCCATATTGGCGGGGCCGGCGGCAATCACGGGACGCCCCGCGAAGCGCTGCGATGTAAACCGCCCCGGAGGGCATTCGCCAAGTCACTGATTTTTGGTCGGGGAGACAGGATTCGAACCTGCGACATCCTGCTCCCAAAGCAGGCGCGCTACCAGACTGCGCTACTCCCCGACGCAGGGCGCCTTAGCGGTGTCACGTGCCTCCCGTCAATCGACCATCAATGAAAGAACAGCCACAAAAGCAGAATAACCGGAATCGGCACACCGATCAGCCACAGCAAAATACCCTTGCCCATCACATTTCCTCTTCCTGTTTCAGTCGCTTGTAGAAACATTCGGGAGGGTCAGGATGTTCCATCATCGGAAGCGACGACCGCGCTGGCCGCGCTGCCGGACGGGCCGAAGCGTGCCACCATGTCGTAGGAATCGGCCAGGAAAACTTGCCGCACATAGGTAATCGGGTCGCCGCCCCGCCAGGTATGGCGCTCGACGCACAGACACGGAGCCCCCGGCGCGATCGCCAGCCGCGTCGCTTCCTCTCGCGAAGCGCCCACGGCCGAAATACGATTTTCCGCTTCCGTCCAGGGGACATGGCGCAACAACCAGGCGCCGGGCGAGATCGCGTCAAGATCGACATCCACGATTGCCGGCACGGCTCGGATGGCGATCAGGCGATGCTCCACCGCCAGCGGATGACCGTCCGCATAATGGATGCCATCCAGTTCCAGCAGCATTGCGCCATTGGCCAGGATCACCTCCTGCTCCAAGCTCGCCGCGGGACCACGCACCTCACGCCGCAGCAGCCTATAGCTATGCGCCTGCCCCCGTCCGGCGATCTGTTCCGCCAAATCGGGAATATCGAGTACCATCGAATGAACACGCGGCCGAGCAACGAAGCTGCCCGCCTTCTTGCGTCGATCGATCAACCCGGCCGATTGCAGAGCCGATAGCGCCTTGTTCACGGTCATCCGCGAACAGCCATGGGTCTGCATCAGCTCCTGCTCGGTCGGCAGACGATCCCCCGGCGCCAGTACGCCGGCCAGGATACGCGCCTCGAAATCCGCCCGGATTTTTTCGTGCAGCGACTGTTTCACGCCGTCAATCGCTCCAATGTCTTGCGGTAGCGCGCCAGGATCGGATCGCGAGCCTGGTGGCGGCCCCCGCTGACCAATTGCACGCCGCGCCGCCAGACCGAATCGATCGCATCCCTGCCGGCCCCGAACAACAGCGCATCCAGCAGTCGTTCGACCGGACGATGGACCAGGGACGCATGGGCGAGGTCCAGCGTGACGATATCTGCCGATGCCCCCACCTGCAGACCAGCATCATCCCCCAGCGCCTGCCCTCCGCCATCCACCGCCATCCGGTACAAGGCATCGCCGGTGGACCGCCCCGGGGCCAATGCCAGGATGTTCCGCTCCTGCCGGATCAGCCGCTGGCCATATTCCAGCATCCGTAGTTCCTCGATCGCATCGATGCGCACGTTGGAATCGCTGCCGATGCCATAGCGACCGCCCGCCCGAAGAAAGGGTTCAGCCGGGAACAATCCGTCACCCAGATTGGCTTCGGTAATGGGGCAGATGCCGGCAACGGCTCCGCGGCGCGCGACATCGCTCGTTTCGGCCTCCGTCATGTGCGTGGCATGAACCAGACACCAGCGCCGGTCGACATCGGCGTGGTCCAGCAGCCATTCGACCGGGCGTTGCCCGCTCCAGGCGAGGCAATCGCTTACCTCCCGCGCCTGTTCGGCAATATGGATATGGATTGGCCGGTCGCCCGCCATTTGCTGCAGCGCCGATAGCTCCGTCGGCGCAACCGCACGCAGGCTGTGCGGCGCGATGCCGACCAGAGCGTCCGGTAATATCCGCGCGCCGGTGGCCGCCATGTCGAACAGGCCCGCAAAACTATCGATATCCGACAGGAAACGGCGTTGGGCCGTGCTGGGGGGCTGCTGCCCAAAGCCCGACCAGGCATAGAAGACCGGCAACAGCGTGAGGCCGATGCCGCTTTGGGCCGCCGCCTCGATGATCGCGAGGCTGGTGGCCGCCGGTTCGGCATATCGTGCCCCATTCCGGTCATGGTGGAGATAATGAAACTCCCCGACCCGGGTGAAGCCGCTTTCCAGCATTTCGACATAGGCCTGGGCCGCAACGGCAGCGATGTCGTCCGGCGTCATCCGTTCGACAAACCGATACATCGTCTCGCGCCAGGTCCAGAAACTGTCCCCCTTTGGCCCGCGTATCTCGGCCAGACCCGCCATGGCGCGCTGGAATGCGTGGCTGTGCAGATTGGGCATGCCCGGCAGGGCACATGCCGCGTGATGGTCGCCCGGCTGGCGGGCCACGCCCGGCGTAATCGCCACGAACCGGCCGTCCTGGATAGACAGGCGCACGTCAGCGGCCCAGCCCTGGGGCAGCAGGGCGTGATTAAAATGGAGCGTCACCAAAGCGGCCATCCTATCCTTCCCACCGAATATAATGTCTATACATTAAATCGGAAATCATGCAATCTGTCCCCAGATGCAGGAGCGGGAGGGTGATATGCAATGCGACAAGCTATGGACCAATGCCCGCCTCGCCACCTTTGCGGGCGAAGGCCTTGGCATCGTTGACAGGGGCGCGATCGCCTGCCGGGATGGCCTGATCCAATATGCCGGACCGATCGACCAGATGCCACGCCTCGATGCGGTCGAGATCATCGATTGTGCTGATCGCTGGATCACGCCGGGACTGATCGATTGCCATACCCACCTGGTCCATGGCGCCGACCGTGCGGCAGAGTTCGAGATGCGTTTGGCCGGCGCATCCTATGCACAGATCGCGCAAGCCGGCGGGGGGATCGTTTCGACCATGCGGGCGACCCGCAGCGCCAGCGAGGCGGACCTTGTTGCCAGTGCCCTGCCCCGGCTCGACGCCCTGATCGCCGAAGGCGTGACCACGGTCGAAGTCAAGTCGGGCTACGGCCTTGAACGGGATTCCGAACTGCGGATGCTGCAGGCGGCCCGGCGGCTGGGACAGGAACGCCCGGTTCATATCGTCACCAGCTTTCTGGGTGCCCATGCGCTGCCACCGGAATATGCCGGCGATGCCGACGCCTATATCGCGATGCTGTGTGATGTCTTGCTGCCCGATGTCGCCGCGGCGGGCCTGGCCGATGCCGTCGACGCCTTTTGCGAAGGCATCGGTTTTTCCCGCGAACAGACCCATCGCCTCTTCCTGGCTGCGCGACGGCACGGCCTGCCCGTCAAACTCCACGCCGAACAATTGTCCAATCAGCATGGGGCACAACTCGCGGCCGAACATGGCGCATTGTCGGCCGATCATCTTGAACATCTCGACGACGACGGCATTGCCGCCATGGCGCGGGCCGGCACGATCGCCACACTACTGCCGGGCGCCTATTATTTCATGCGCGAAACCCGGTTGCCGCCGATCGCCGCGTTGCGACAAGCCGGTGTTCCCATTGCGATCGCAACCGATTGCAATCCCGGTACGGCGCCGCTCACATCGCTGCTGCTGGCGATGAACATGGGCGCGACCCTGTTCCGCCTGACCGTGGAAGAATGCCTGACCGGCGTAACCCGCAATGCGGCGCGGGCCTTGGGCCTGGCGCATCGGATCGGCACATTGGAACCGGGCAAATGCTGCGATCTGGCGATATGGGACATAGAGCGCCCCGCCGAACTGGTTTACCGCATGGGGTTCAACCCGCTCCATGCCCGCATCTGGAGTGGTCAATGAACGAGGTCATACTCATCCCCGGCGCCGCGACGCTTGGCGACTGGCGCGCGATCTATCGCGGCGCGTCCACGCGGCTCGATGCGGCTGCGGCACCGGCGATCGCCGAAAGCGCCGCCGCCGTCGCGCGTATTCTTGCCAAGGGCGAGCCGATCTATGGCATCAATACCGGCTTCGGCAAACTTGCCAGCGTGCGCATCGGCGACGAAGATCTCGCGACCCTCCAGCGCAACATCGTGCTCAGCCATGCCGCCGGCACGGGCGCGCCCTCGCCGGTACCGGTCATCCGCTTGATGATGGCGCTCAAGCTCGCCAGCCTTGGGCAGGGAGCATCCGGCATCCGTCCCCAGACGATCGCCCTGCTGGAGGCGATGCTGGTTGGCGGACTGACGCCGGTGGTGCCCTGCCAGGGGTCTGTCGGCGCCAGCGGCGATCTCGCCCCCCTGTCCCACATGGCGGCAGCGATGATCGGCGTCGGGGACATCATCATCGACGGCGAGCACCTTCCCGCAACTGCAGCCCTTGCCAGGGCGGGGCTTGCCCCGATCGAACTGGGGCCAAAGGAAGGGCTTGCCCTGCTCAACGGCACGCAATTTTCGACGGCCAACGCGCTGGCGGGCCTGTTCGAGGCGGAAGGGCTGTTCCAGGCGGCACTGGTGACTGGTGCCCTCTCGACCGAGGCCGCCAAGGGCTCCGACACGCCTTTCGATCCCCGCATCCATGCCTTGCGCCGCCATGAAGGCCAGATCGAGACGGCAGCGGCCCTGCGCGACCTGATGGCGGGATCAGCGATCCGTGCCAGTCATCTGCGTGACGACGTCCGGGTTCAGGACCCCTATTGCCTGCGTTGCCAGCCCCAGGTGATGGGCGCTGTCCTGGATCTTCTGCGTCAGGCCGCCTTCACCCTTGCGGTCGAGGCCAACGGCGTCTCCGACAATCCGCTGATCTTCCCGGAGAGCGACGAAGCGCTCTCGGGCGGGAATTTCCATGCCGAACCGGTTGCGTTTGCGGCCGACATGATCGCGCTTGCCATCTGTGAGATCGGGTCGATCGCCGAACGGCGCATCGCCATGCTGGTGGACCCCGCCCTGTCGGGCCTGCCCGCCTTCCTGACGCCGACACCCGGCCTCAATTCCGGTTTCATGATCCCGCAGGTGACGGCGGCCGCGCTGGTTTCCGAAAACAAGCAGCGCGCCTATCCGGCCAGCGTGGACTCGATCCCCACCTCCGCCAATCAGGAAGATCATGTGTCGATGGCGGCCCATGGGGCGCGGCGCCTGCTGGCCATGACCCGCAATGCCAGTGCGGTGGTCGGCATAGAATTGCTCGCCGCCGTGCAGGGGATTGATTTCCATGCACCCTTGGCATCCAGCACGCCGCTTGAAGCGGCCCGGGCCTGCCTGCGCGCGGTCGTGCCCCAACTTGGCGACGACCGCCATTTCCATCCGGATATGGAAGCGGCCAATCATCTCGTCCGGTCCGGCGCTCTGGTGGCGGCTACGGCTCATAACCTGCCGGGGTTGGCATGACCTGGCTGGACGTCGACCAGGGCGACGCCCCGCTGATTGTCGCCTTCCCCCACGCTGGCACCGATCTGGCCGATGTCGGCGACAGTTTCGTTTCCCCCTGGGCGGCACGTGCCGATGCGGACTGGTGGATCGATACCCTCTATGGCTTTGCCCGCGACCTGGGCGCGACCACGATCCGTACAGCCATTTCGCGCAGCGTCATCGACGTCAATCGCGATCCGTCCGGCGCTTCGCTTTATCCGGGGCAAGCGACGACCGAACTTTGCCCGACCACCAGCTTTGACGGCGCGCCCCTCTATCGCGCGCCCTTGCCCGATGCGGCGGAGATAGGCCGGCGCCGCACATGCTGGTTTGATCCCTATCATGCCGCGCTGACGAGCGAGATCGACAGATTGCGCGCGCAACATGCGCGCGTCGTGCTCTACGATGCGCACTCGATCCGCAGTCTTGTGCCCCGCCTGTTCGACGGGATTTTGCCCCAGTTCAACATCGGCACGAATTTCGGCACCACCTGCGCGCCGGAATTGTCGGACGAGGTCGCACGGCTTTGTGCCGCAAGCGGGCTCGGCCATGTCGTGGACGGGCGTTTCCGTGGTGGCTGGACCACCCGTCATTATGGCGCCCCGGAAACGGGCGTTCATGCCATCCAGATGGAACTCGCAATGCGCGGCTATCTCCACGAGCCGGCCCATCGCGACGAAGGCAACTGGCCGCCCGCGATCGACCTTGGCCATGCCCAGCCTGTTATTGCCGTCCTGACCGATATCCTGAAGGCCTGTCGTGCCTTCGCTCAAGCCTGATTTGCCAGGGAGACCAATCATGACCCGCTCGCGCGATGCCCGACTGGACAATAGCCGCATCATCCGTCCGGCGACGGGCACCCATCTCTCCGCCAGGAGTTGGCTCACCGAAGCGCCCCTGCGCATGCTGATGAACAACCTGCATCCCGATGTCGCCGAACGTCCGGAGGAACTGGTGGTGTATGGCGGTATCGGTCGCGCAGCGCGGGACTGGGCCAGCTACGACAATATCGTCGAAACGCTGCAGCGGCTGGAGGCGGACGAGACGCTGCTGATCCAGTCGGGCAAGCCAGTCGGGGTGTTCCGGACCCATGCCGACGCACCCCGCGTCCTGATCGCCAATTCCAATCTGGTGCCGCATTGGGCCACATGGGAGCATTTCAACGAACTGGATAGGCGCGGCCTGGCCATGTACGGCCAGATGACGGCCGGGTCCTGGATCTATATCGGCACCCAGGGCATCGTGCAGGGCACCTATGAGACATTCGTCGAAATGGGCCGCCAGCATCATGGCGGCGACCTCAGCGGAAAATGGCTGCTGACGGCGGGTCTGGGCGGCATGGGCGGGGCACAGCCGCTCGCAGCCGTCATGGCTGGCGCATCCTGCCTTGCGATCGAATGCCAGGCGAGCCGGATCGAGATGCGCCTGCGCACCGGCTATCTGGACGTTGCCGCCGCGACGATCGAAGAGGCCATGGCGATCATCGAGAAAAGCTGCGCGGACAAGAAACCGGTGTCGGTCGGGCTGCTCGGCAATGCGGCGGAAATCCTGCCGGAGATGTTTGCGCGCGGGATCCGCCCCGACCTGCTGACCGACCAGACCAGCGCCCATGACCCGGTCAATGGCTATCTCCCCGCCGGCTGGAGCGTGGCCGAATGGATCGACCGACGCGAGCGCGAGCCCGAAGCGGTGGCGAAGGCGGCCAAGGCGAGCATGGCCGTGCATGTCCAAGCGATGCTCGATTTCCAGGCCGCCGGCGTCCCGACGACGGACTATGGCAATAATATCCGCCAGATGGCGAAAGACGAAGGGGTCGAGAACGCTTTCGATTTCCCCGGGTTCGTGCCCGCCTATATCCGACCGCTTTTCTGTCGTGGCGTTGGACCGTTCCGCTGGGCGGCGCTCTCTGGCGATCCCGAGGACATCTACAAGACCGATGCCAAGGTGAAGGAATTGCTCCCCGACGATACGCATCTGCACAATTGGCTCGACATGGCACGGGAGAAGATCCGCTTCCAGGGCCTGCCCGCGCGCATCTGCTGGGTCGGTCTGGGAGACCGCCACCGCCTCGGCCTGGCCTTCAACGAGATGGTGGCGAACGGAGAACTCAAGGCGCCCGTGGTCATCGGCCGCGATCATCTCGACAGCGGCTCCGTCGCCTCGCCCAATCGCGAAACGGAAGCCATGCGCGACGGCAGCGACGCGGTGAGCGACTGGCCATTGCTGAACGCCCTCCTCAACACCGCGAGCGGCGCGACCTGGGTTTCGCTGCACCATGGCGGCGGGGTTGGCATGGGCTATTCCCAGCATTCGGGTATGGTCATAGTCGCAGACGGCACCGAGGATGCTGCGCGGCGGCTGGCCCGCGTGCTGTGGAACGATCCGGCGACCGGCGTGATGCGCCATGCCGATGCGGGCTATGACGTGGCGCTCGCCTGCGCCAGGGAAAATGGCCTCGACCTGCCGGGCATAACAGGCTGAACGGCGCGTCAGCCGATGCTGCCCGCCACATGCGCCTGAACGGCAGGTTGTCCAACCTGATAGAAAGCGAATTGCGCCTTGCCCGCTCTTTTCGAGCAATAGAGCGCGGCATCGGCATGCGCCGACAGCTCTTCCCAATTGTCGCCATTGTCGGGCGCCAACGCGATTCCGACGCTGACCGATATGTCCATGGCGGCCTGGTTGACCTCGTATGTGGCGCTCAACTGCCGGATAATGCGCCGTGCCAGCATTTCGGCTTCGCCCGGATGCCGCACGGGGCACTGGATCACGACAAATTCGTCTCCGCCCAGGCGGCCTACCATATCCTCGGTCCGCACCAGCCCGTTCAATCGATCGGCGACCTGGCGCAGCAGCGCGTCGCCGACCGGATGACCGAAGCGGTCGTTAATCCCCTTGAACCCGTCCAGGTCCAGGAAATGCAGCGCCATCGCATGCCGCCCCAGCATGACAGGCCGCATCTTTTCCTCAAAATGTTCGCGCAAATGCAAACGGTTCGGCAGTCCGGTCAGGGCATCCTTGCGCGCCAGATGCGACAATTCATGCTTCGTCGTCAGATGCTCGATCGACGACGCATAAAGATGCCACACGGTCTGGAGGCTCATCCCGGTGACGGTCGCCACCAGCACGCTCTCGATCAGGAATAGCTGGGCATGGAGGTCGATCCTCGCATCGCTGAAGGCATGGAGCGCCAGTCCGGCAATGGTTGGCACCGTGGCAAGCAGGAGCGCAGTGATGCAGATGACCGGGCGCCCGGCGATGCGCGAGACGACACCCGCGCCGAACGTGAAGACCAGGCTGACCGCTACCAGATGGGACAGGGGCGAATGGGTGGCCAATACCCGTATGTTGAACAGGGCGAGCACGAGCGCGAAGGCATAGGTTCCCCACGCATAGCGGCGTTCCCACCGCTGCAATGTCCGCATCGCCATGGTGGCCGGATCGCTCCGTTTGTAACCGGCAATGATCGCCAGCCTGCCCAGGGTAATGACCGCCGCGAGCACAGTCATCATACCGACCATGGAATCCCGCCACTGGAAGAAGAGCAGCAGGCCGAGCGCCACCAGGATGACACCCAGCCCCAAGATAGGGAAGGCCATGGTGAAAAGCGTCGCGACGAGATCCCGATAGACCGGCTCTGACAAGGACGTCGGCCGGCGCCAGCCGCGCCGGATGCCAAGCCGGCGCACGGCATCGCGAACTTCCCGCGCGATCGTCATGCCTCTTCTCCTTGCGACCAAACCCGATAGCGGGTCGCGAATTCTATGGCATTTTTGCCTTGTTTTCCATGTCTTACACTAATCTTCCAGCCAGCATTTGCAAGGAAGCAGCAAAATAGTCCGCAGAAAGGCTGGTGGGTGCAGGCAAGCCGAGCACCCCACCCGCGATCGCCATGCCACCAGCAGACAATGCGTAAGGCGCGACTTCACCGGACTGCACATCGACCCAGGCAGGAATAGGCTGGCGTTGCGCAACATAGCCACGCCAGAAATCACGAATGGGGGCCAGCAACGCCTCGCGCCGGCCCGCCTTGGCATAAAGTGGCACACGGACGGCATCGAAACCGAACCGGGCTGGCTTACCGGCCGCAGGGGACACGGCATCGTGACCTGTCACGTCGATCCAGTCGGTCGGCAGTGCCAGCGGACCAAAGCGCGCGGCTCCCAGCATCGCCTCGCCATCCCCGATCACGCGGCCCCAGGCGGCATCGCCATCCAGCCGGCGAAACGCGTCCAGCGCCGGCCAGACATAATAGGACGGGTTGAGCGTGACCGCCTCGGCCGTGACGAACCCCTGTATCCCGGGCAGCAGCAAATGCCGCCCATGCCGTTCAAGCACCAGATTATGCCGGATCGCGCTGCGAATGGCCTTCGATCGGGCGGCATAGGCCTCGTTCCGCCAGGTCCTGGCCGCTTCCGCCAAGATCCAGGCGATGACAAGATCCGCATCGGTCGCATTGTTGGGATCGGCAACCGGGTTCGGCTGACGAGGGTCGTACCGCCACGCATAAAGGGCCATGTCGGGCCTCGCGAGCGTCCTGTCGGTCCAGCCCAAAATCGTGTCGAACGCCGCCCGATCATCATTCCAAAAGGCCAGCGCGAGGCCATAGCTCTGCCCCTCGCTGTGGCTGACACCGCCGTTGCCATTGTCGACGATGCGCCCCGACGGATCGAGGAAACGCGCCTTGAACGTCTGCCAATCGACGCCGCTGGTCACATCCTTGCTCTTGCCCTGCCCTGCCCGGGCACAGGCGGCGGTAAGGACCAATCCCGCGCCCACCAGCAAGCCACGCCGGTCAACCGCCATGACGCAGGTCCATGACGCCGCCGCGCCAGCGGACCACGGACGTATGAATATGGGGGGCAGAACCCAGGGCGTGAAGCCACGCATCATAAGCACCGCACAACAAGGCTGGCGCCATGTCGGCCCAGCGGCCGTCGATATCGCCTTGCAGCGTTTCGGGCAGGCCCTGGTGATGGATCATGATGGCGTTCTCCGTCATTTCCAGTCGCGTTTCACCCCAACCCAACGTCTGCCACAGCCGGTTGATCCGTGACATGATCGCCGCTTCGTCCGAAATATCGCCCACCTGAAGCAAAGCGGCGATCCGGCGTCCAACGGCTGCGAAGAAAGCATCTGCCTGAACGCGACTTGCCGTCGCGAATATCTCGCTGCCGATCATCGCCGTGAGCAGCGCAAGACCATCGTCGGTCCAGTTGTCCGTCTCGGCGGGCTGATAGTCTAGGGCTTCGCGGATCACCGACTGCCTCCCAACGATTGCTTGATGCCAACCAGCGATTTGAACTCGTCATAGCTGCCGAAGGTATTGATGCCAATTTCACCGCCGACACGCGTGCTGGGACTGACACGATAATATATTGAGCCGTCCGCCGAAAGGGCAAAGCCGGTCTTGCTCAGACTGTCATAATAAGAGCGGACATCGCTATTCTGCGCTTTCAGCCCATCGAGTACCGCCTGCGCGGCCGGGTCGGTCGGGTAGATCGATACCTGGTCCTGATTATAGGATTGATAGCCCGGTGCCACGCCGGCCTTCACCTCCAGCAGGTCGGACGCATAGCTGTACCGGACGGGCAAGCTGATGCTGAAGAAGCTCTGGGGGCTGAAATAGCCGCCATGGCCATAGGTGAAGTAGTTCTGATTATTGTCAAAATCCTGATAGTTGACATTGATGCCCCCCACGATCGACGAGCGGTCGCCGCGATAGAAGGGCAGATAGCCACCGACATTCGCCTGCAAGCCGTGGTTCTTGCGCACGTCGGTGCCGGCATAGCGATAATAGGACAGGTCACCATAGATGCCCGCGCCATCCTGGTCATAGGAGAAGGACACGCCGCCGCCGGTCCGCATGACCTGGCCCCAGAATGCCCCGGTGACCGGATCGCGCGTCCCCGCATAGGACAGGACGCTGTCGGTCACCGGCTTGCGCTCGGCCCAGACGCGCGCGGTCGCATAGGGCGACAGGCGCGGACTGATGGCGGCACGCCAGGTGACTTCATTATCTTCAAAGCCAAGCGGCGTCGTGCCCAATTCCAGCTGCAACAGCGGCGTTTCATAGGCGGCCGACAAGGCCACGCCGGACGCATGCTGAGTCTGGGCGTTGACCAGTTGCGACGGCTGCTCGGCGACGATTCCCTGGGCTTCCGGCGTTGCATTGCGGCCAAAGCGCGCCAATGCCGACCCGGTCGGACGGCCGGAATCCAAGACCACGGCCTCGGCCTTCGCCTTGATCCGTCCGCCCCCCAGGCCGGTCGATATCTCGGCCGTTCCAGTCAATTCCTTCAATCCGCTCAGGCCGGTTTCCCCCGACCGCTCGCGATAGCCCGTGCGCAACTCGGCACGCGGCCCGCTCTCGCGCGTAAGCGTCTGGATTTCGGACTGGATGCGCGCCATCACCGGATCGCCCGAAACCACGCCGGGCGCGCTTGGCGCCGGTGCGGCGACGGACGCCGGCAAGGCTGGGCTACCAAAGCCGCCCCCCACAGGCGCCGACTGGGCCACGACCGCTGGCGCAAAGCCGCCGGTGTCGGTTACCGACTGGAAAGGCGCGAAGGCGGCGCCGGCGGGCACGGGCGCCGCTCCGGCCAAACGAGCGCCTGAACCCAGCGCGAACGGGTTGGCGGGTGGCTGGACCGGTGCGGCCGCCTGGTTACGAAACGGATTATTGCCCTGCATCGTCGCGGCGAAGGGATTGCTGGCGCTCAACGTCGCCGCGCCACTCTTGGCTGCATAGACCTCCTTCGCCCGCTTGAGATAGCGCAATGCCGCGCTTTCATCACCGCGCGCCTGCTCCATGCGGGCAGCGGCGAGATAGATTTCATAATCATCCGGCGCGACCTGCAGCGCCCGATCGATCGTACGCCGGGCCAGTTCGCGGTCGCCGGCGGCGCCAGCGGTTTCGATAAGACCCATCAGCGCGCCCCGGTCATCGGGCGACTGGGCCAGCAACATCTGATAGGTCTGCGCCGCCTGCGCCGGCATGCCGCCGGACTGATAGAGCCGGGCGAGCGCCGCCAGCACATCCTGGTTCCCCGGTGCTGCGTTCCAGGCCCCCTGCAGCAGGTCGAACGCAGCGGCATATTGGCCAGCCGTCCGCAACCGGTCCGCCTGCGCGGCCGCCATGATCCCGTTCATCCGCGCGATGACCCGCTGACCATCGGTGGAATTGCCGGCCAGTTGCGCGGCCCGCTGGATCGCGTTGGTGGCAAAGGCATCATGGCCGGTCTTGGCCAGCACCCGGACGATCGGCTCATAGCCTTGCGGATCGCTGATGTCCCCCGACAGTGCCTGCTGCGCCAGTTGCGCGGCGCCCGCCGTATCGCCCAGTTCGTACAGGGCGTCGGCAATCGCGGCCTGCTTGTCGGCGCTGATGCCGGGCGTGGCAGCGAGTTGGCGAAGCGCGCCCAGCGCTTCCCCTTGCCGGCCCTGTGCCGCCAGCGCCTTGGCCCGCTCGATCGCACCATCCACCTTCAACCCGACGGCAAAATGGCGCATCTGCGCCGTACGCTGCATCTCCGGAACACGCGCCATCAGTGCATCGGCAGCGCTCGCCCGCCCCATATCGGCATTCAGCAGGGCGGCGGCGTACAGCCAGTCGGGATCGTTGGAAGACCCGAGGGAATTCATCAACGATTCCGCTTCCGGCAGGCGTCGCCGCGCGGTCAGATAGCGGGCAAATTCGTAGCGGATCCACGGATCGCGCTGATCCAGCAGCAGGCCGGAATGAAATTCCTGTTCCGCCGTGACATCATCGCCCCGTGCAGCAGCGGCGAGCGCCCGATCCCGCGCCGCACGACTGGCAAGCCGTCCGTCGGACTGTTTTGCGCCCTCATTGGCCTGGCGATAGAGGTCAGCCGCATCGGCATAGCGTCCCTGACGCTCATAAATGTCTGCCAGCACTTCCAGTGCCGGCCCGCGTTGCGGATAACCCGAGCGGATCAGCCCCTCAACCTGAGCCTGCGCCTCGCCCAGCCGTCCCTGCGCCAGCGCGGCGCGTGCATCGGCCAGGCCAGCGAAGAAGCGCGCCGATGCCAATGCCTCGGCCCATTGCGACGGGCTTCCGCTACGCGAGGCCTCGTCCAGCAGGTCGCGCGCCTCACCGAAACGGGCCTGCCGCAAGCGTACCAACCCCAGGCCACCCAACGCATCGGCATCGCGGCGGTTTGACTGGACCGCACGCTCAAACGCGCGTTCCGCACCGTCGAGATCATTGGCCTCCAGCGCCTTGAACCCGGCCGCGCGCGATGCGCCACCGGTCGTGTTTGCCCGCTGGGGGGTGCTGCGGACAGCCGGCGTGGCAGACGCAGACGCAGACGGCGCGGTCGCGGGCGCCGGCTCCTCGCGACGCGGCTGCGCCTTGGGCGCCGGCGTGGGCATGGCAGGCGCGCGAGGCGCCGGCCCGGCCAACCCCTGGCGCGCCTGGGCATTGTCGGGATCGAGCGCCAAGGCGCGGCGAAACGCCTGGGCAGCCAGATCCTGGCGTCCCTTGCCCTGCCAGTAGCGCCCCTGCTGGATCAGCGCAGAAACACCGGGCACTTCGGCATGGGCCAGCGGCACCACGCCGGTCAGGGCAAGCAGCGCGCACGCAGCAAGCAGGCGGGTCGACCGGGTCATTCCTCTGCCCCCCCTTCCAGCCGGCGCCGTTGCTGGCGGCTCAGATACAGATAGAGCGGGCCGGCAAGGATCAACGCTGCCAGCAAGCCACAAGCCGCCATCAGCAGCGGGCGTCCGCTCAGCCAGAAGGCCGCCTTCATCCAGAAGGGCAGATAGCCGACCCAATAGCCCGGTCCGACCGCAAAGCTGCTCATGCCATCGCCATTGGTGACCGCCAGGTCGCCCTGGATCTGGGCATTGATCTTGGCATCGGCCATGCCGTCGACCAGTTGCGGCAGCGCACGCGGATCGTCTGCGAGCAGCGCGATCACGCTGCGCCCGCCCTCGAACGGGGATTCAAAGCCGACGATCCCGCTAAAACCCTCCGCTCCGGCCACAAAGTTCACGACCTCGTCATGATCGGCACGATCGAAAGGCGAGAAGAAGGCGAAGATACGCTGCACCGGCGTCGTTTCGGTCACGCGCAGACGGCCATCCATATAGCGCACCGGCGCAGCACCGAAGAGCTGCTCCGATCCGGCCACGCTGCTCGCCCCGATCACGATGATGTCCCGGCCCGACAGGCGATCGGCATCGACCGCGTTCGCCACCGTGACGGCGGTGGTTGCCGCGCCGGTGGAATCGCCCATCCGGCCCATCAGCGTCAGGAAAGCTTCGACCGCCCCCTGCGAAGGTTGCGCGCCCATGAGCACCGTCGTCTCGCCCAGGTCCGGACGGATCGTGAAGGGATAGCCAGCCCCCGCGAAGGTCGCCAGGTCAGGCATGTGCAGCGCATGATAGGCGCGGCTCAGGTCGATACTGCTGCTCGGCCGTACGCTGACACGGACATTTTCGGGCAGCGTGCCTTCGCACTTCTTCTTGTCGGCAATGATCAGATTATAGTCGAAGATCAGCTCATTCTGGCCGAACAGATTATAGCGCGGCAGGATCAGCGACGCACTGGAATCCCGGGAACTGGCCCCCTGCGCCCCGAACAGGCTGTCCCACCAGCCGGCACCAGCCAGCGGCAGGGTGCGCAGATACTGGTTATTGATCGACACGTCGAGGCGCGAGGCCCGCCGGTCCAGCCAGGGCGCTGCCGGATAGCGATAGCGCAGGTCCAGCCGTCCTCCCTGGCGCGGCCAGAAGAACAGATCGGGCGCCACGCGGAAGCGCGCCGACAATGGTCCAGGCGGCAGGCCCATGCCCTGCAGCGCATTGGCGTCCATGATCTCGCCTAACTGCACGGGGCGGTCGGTGCGCAGCCAGCGGGGCGCGGCGTAGCGGGCATAGGTCGGGATACGGACGCCGTCGAAGCTCATCTTCGCGCCGCCGAACACCCCCCGGCCGGTCGCGATCGCGGCCGCGGCCAGTTTCAGTTCCTGCTCATTGCGGCCCATCACCACCAGCAATTCGCCGAAGGGATCGCGCGGATTGCGGATAACGGTCGCGCTCGGCCCGGTGACCGGCAGGGTCAGGCCCGGGATCGCCCGATCGGCCGTCAGGAACAGGATCGCATTGCCCTGCGGGATCTGGTTGTAGAGCGGCTTGAACGAAAAGCCGCGATAGCTGGCCTGTGCGCCCAGCCATGAAGCGAGGCTGGCGGCGGCTTCCAGATCGCCGGCGCGCGGGTTGCCGGCAAAGACGAACGGCAGGCGCAGCGGCAAATTGTCGTGACGGTCAAAGAACGGCCCGGGCAAGCGGCTCAGATCCGGCGCGATCGGCAGGGTCTGGACGGTCAGGTCGAACCAGGAACGCACATTCGAGATATTGGCCCATAGCGAGCTATGAAACGGGTCTTCACAATCCCGGGCATAATGGCCGATCAGGCGCAGGTTCAGCTGGTTGTCACCGGGCAGGAACAGCGCGGGATTGACGGGAATGGTCAGGTTCTGACCACCCGCTTCGCTCGATCGCAGCGGGATCGTGCGCACCACTTCGCCGTTCAGCAGCACGACCAACTGGCTGAGGTCCCCCAGCATCGCGGGCGACCAGGCGAAATTCAGCGTCAGGCTGCTCTGGGTCACCACCTGATTGCGGCGCAGGCCAAAGGGGATGCCGATTTCGCCGCGTGTACCCGCCAGGCGGATGGGCGTCTTGAGCTGGAGATCGCGAAAGCTCAGGCGCTGCTGCTGTACGCCGGCCGTGGCTGCGGCGGGCGCGGCCGCAGGCGCACCCTGGGCCTGGCCCCGGCCCGGCATCATCAGCGACAGTGCCAATGCGGGCAATAGCGCCAAGGTGAGCATCGCCGCGCGCTTGGCCACCGCCGTGGCTTCCAGTCGGGCCTGCTTCTTCTGCTGGCGCCGCTCGCTGCGGTTCAGGCGGAACAGTCGTTTCAGTGTCATGAAATCCACCACGATAATATCCCACAGGGAATGCAGAGCGGACACCGGCTTGCGCGGCGCGACCGGCTCCCAAGCGTCGGCCCGGCCGAGAACGGCCCGCACCAGATGACGGGTCAGGACCATATCCAGTTCCTGGAATCGCAGATTGACCTCGCCCCGTTCGTAACGGACCGTGTCGACCGGAATGGTCAGCTTTTCATCGCCCATCGGCAATGAGACATGGGAGACATGGCGATCGCGCAGCGGAAAATCGGCCGGCACGGCAATCGCGACACCGCCCATCGAGATATCCAGCGTGGTCGCATCGATCACATGGCCATCGGCCATGTAGAGCGTGACCGGCAACTGGGTATCGATCCGGATATGCTCGCGGGCCTGCCGCGTCTCGCGCGCGACCGACACGGCCGCGATCAAGATGATCAGGCTGAACACGGCCCAGACGACATTGAGCACCAGCGTATCGGTCTGGATGTTGAACAGATGGGGGAAGAACACCCGCTTCACCACGCCCAGCAGCACCCCGAACAGGATCAGGCCAATGCAGATCATATGCGGCCGCACGGTCGAAAGATCGAAATAGGTGCGATCGAGCAGGCTGCCCTTGTCGGTCACGTTGAACTTGCCCTTGCGCGGCTGGAACATGGTCAGCACCGTGGGCTTGACCAGATGGAAGGCCAGGATCGTTTCGTAGATTTCACCCCAGAACGGGCGGCGGTCGCCCCCCTGGGTCAGCGCAGACGAGCTCATCGAACAGACCAGATGCGGCAGCGCATAGGCGAAGATCATCGATGCCGATGCGTGAATGATGTTCTGGCCAAAGATCAGATAGGCCAGCGGGCTGGTCAGGAACACGATCCTGGGCAGCGGAAACTGGAAATGCAGCATCGCGTTCAGGTAACACAGGCGCTGCTGCCAATTGAGGCCGCGCCCCAACAGCGGATTGTCGATCCGCAGGATCTGGGTCATGCCGCGCGCCCAGCGGATGCGCTGGCCGATGTGCAGCACCAGACGCTCGGTCGCCAGGCCTGCGGACAGGCGCGCGCCGATATAGGCGGTATTCCAGCCCATGCGCTGCAGCTTGAGCGCGGTATGCGCATCCTCGGTCACGGTCTCGCCGGCAAAGCCGTTGGTCTGGGCCAGCGCGTCGCGCCGGATGACGGCGCAGGAACCGCAGAAGAAGGTCGCGTTCCACAGATCGTTACCGGACTGGACGGCGCCATAGAAAAGGTCGCCTTCGCCCGGCAGGTCGCGCACCGTGCCCAGATTGCGCTGGGCCGGATCGGGGGAATAGAAATGGTGCGGCGTCTGCATCAGCGCCAGCTTGGGATCGCGCTGGAACCAGCCGACCGTCATCTGCAGGAAGGCGCGGGTAGGCACATGGTCGCAATCGAAGATCGCGATCAGTTCACCCTTCGTCTTCTTCATCGCGGCGTTCAGATTGCCCGCCTTGGCGTGCAGATTGTCGGCGCGGGTCAGATAGCCGCAACCCGCCTGGCGGGCAAAGGCCTGGAACTCCGGCCGGCGCCCGTCATCCAGGATGAAGACACGGAACCGATCGGCGGGATAATCCATGTCCATCGCCGCAAACACCGTGTTGCGGACGATCGCCAGGCTTTCATTATAGGTCGGGACATAGACATCGACGCACGGCCACTGGTCGGGCTCACCCTGAATTTCGACCGCTTCCCGGTCGAGCGGCCAGCCGGTCTGCAGAAACCCGAGGACCAGGATCAACCAGGCATAGGCTTCGGCCAGATACAGGCCGGAGCCAAGGAGAAATTCCGCAAAGGTCCCGAACTCCAGCGTCTGGGTCGTACGCCAGAACATGTAGCGGGTCGAAACGAGCATGGAGAGGATCGCCAGCACCAATAGGGTGCGCCGCGACCGCAAGCGCACGAGAATCATGGCGCCGATGATCGTAACGGCCGCGAATATCCATTGCGCTTCCAGATCGAGCGGCACGGTGACGGCCAGCAATGCGAACAGGATCGCAAATGCCATCAGCACCCAACCCCAGACCGGATGATGGCGGCTCATTGCGCGGCCGCCACGGCCGGATCGGCCAGTCCGCACTGCTGCTCGACCGAAATTGCCAGTTTGCGTAGGTCGCTCAAGACGACACTGGCCGGCGCGAACCGGGCGATCGGCTCGAACATCGCCGACGCCTCGTTCACCGCCTCGTCGCGACGGACCGTACCCAACAGCTTGCTACCGAATAATTCCCGCAGGAAGATATGGGTATGACGCGATAGCCTGTGGGTGTCGTCAAGATGGTTCAGCACAAAGCCGGTCTTGGGCAGGTCGATCGTCGGTGTCCCCGGTTCCACCTTGGGCAGCGCCGCAAGCGATCCCGGCCGGGGCTGCAACGTGCAGATATGCAGCGCCGCATAGGGCAGCAGCATGTCCTTGGTCTCGCGGTCGCCGGCGGCCACGTCGGCCACATAGATTTTTCGGGTTTCAAACGGCGAATGGTCTTTGCGCCCGATCAGGTCGATAAAATGCGGATCCCGGCACAGGCTCTGCGCGGAATAAAGGGCGACGCCCGACACCGCGATGGGATCGGCGCTGCCATCGTTCAGCTCGGGCAGGGATTGCGCCGGCGTCAGGCCGAAGAACAGCTTGAGCGCTTCCTGATAGGTGAAGTCGAGCGCGCTCACATCGTGCCCGCGCTGGGCCAGATGGATGGCGACCTGCGCGGCGATGAAGCTGGTGCCCACCCCGCCTTTTGGTGAATGGCAAAGGATCAGGGGCATCAATAATCTCGCTTCGGTGCGGATTGCGACAAATGGCCCAGGAAATCCCGAAGACTGCCCTTCGCGGAAACCGGGGCGGCCGGCTCGCCGGCACCATAGGCATCGAACATGCCAACGGGCGCACCGGGCTCTGACGGGGATGGATGGGGTTCGGCGCGGCGGGTGGACAGAGCCTCAGCCTCCCGCGCTTCAAGCGCCGTGAGCGGCTTTCCGACCACGCGCGGATCCGTCAGAACGGCCTCGAAAATCGGCCATAATTCCATGTCGGCAAAGGAATCGCTGAACTCGCGATAGCGAAAATCCCGGCGCCCCAGCCGGGCCAGAAGGCTTGCAGCATCTGCACGCATGGCCTTGGTCTCCCTGACAATACCGGAAAACCATAGGAGATAATGGTAAATAAAATCTTCACGATCGGCAAAAAGTTGCGCCACATCGAGTGATGGACGCGACGCACCGTTCGTCGTTGCAAAAAATAGCCCCGTGCGATCAAGAAGTTGCCCGTTGATCGCACGGGGATGGGATGATTTTGCCCTCTGCCCTATTTGCGCGGCAGCGCAACTTCCGCCTTGGCGGTGGCGAGTGTGGTGCCGCTTTGGTTGATCATGCGGCAATCAATCTGCACCACCTCCCGACCTTCATCGTCGGTGAACTTGTCTACGACCGTCCCCGTCATGATCGTGATGTCACCGGTAAAGGCAGGGCCGCGATAGGACGCGACGGAGTGGGTGACCATGCCCCACTCGCCGGCCCAGCCGGACAGATAGTCGACGATCCACGCGCCCATCGATGCGCCATAGCCATAAGCACGCGGCATGCCGATGAAGCGCGCCCAGCGCGGGAACAAATGCCCGCGCGACGGACCGAAATAGGCGCCATCGGTCAGTTCGGGATTGATCCGCTCCATCACCGGATCATTTTCATGCCCGGCCATTTCATCGACGAAGCCCAGGGCGGCGAGGTCCAGGTCGGTACGACGATGGGTGCCGCCCCAGATCGTGAACAGATAGGCGCGCCATTCGGTGGTGAAACTCGCGATGCTGTGCGGACCGATCACCCGTTCGGGCAGCGCATCGCCGATCGCCACATCATCCCAGTAGCGCTTGCCATGCCCCAGATCGTGCAACATCTGCACCCAGTTGAACTTGCGATCCTGGATCTCGGCCAGTTCCTTGTCGGTCCAGACCGGGTCCTCCGTCCCCTCCACCAGATCGTCCGTGGTCTTTTCGCGCCCGGCCTCGGCCAGATAGCGGATCGCGGTCGACCGCTGCTTGGCGATCAATTCGCCATTCTGGTTATAATAATTATTGTCGCCGCGCTGGAAACAGGTCGGGCCGGCGAACTTGGTATCCTTGACCGTATAATCGAACGGAATGCGCTCGTTATGGACCAGGTCGCCGCCGTGGATGCGCGGGCCGTAAAACCACCATTCGTCGCCACCAAACAGCAGGTGCGAATTGGGAATGGCGCCGACACAGGCCGGGCCAGCACCATGGCCATCGTCCATCGTGACGGCAAAGCTCTGGGGCGCGACCAGCTTGCCCCAACGCCCGTCCGCCGCATAATCGGCGTCATAATGCAGCAGGTTGGGATAGTGCATCGCCTGCGCCCAGCGGCGAATATCGTTGTTGTGGATCGGCTCGCGCATCCGTGCCGGCTGCATCGGCTTGCCGAGATACTGGTCGATATCCGAACAGTCGAAAATCATGGTGCTCACGGATCTGGTCCCCTCCGGCGATATATGCGTCTGGCCTGCCATGGCGGACGCGCGACCGGCCGCACAAGTGCGACACCGCGGTCGGCGGGCTTGTGCCGGCGCCCTTGGCCCAGCATTTTCCGCAGAAAAGCGTGGCTTTCATGTCCTTGATCGCGATACCGATGTTTGCCGTGACGGCGCGCGGCCTTGAACCGCTCGTCCATTCGGCCTAGATGGAGGTCCAGTTCGCAAACAAGAGGCCCCGCCCGTGGATTTCAACCTGACCGCAATGCCATTCCGCACCATTGCCAGGGAAATCCATGTTCATGCCCTCGATCCTCTGTTCCAATCTCACCTGGTCCACGCCTGACGGCCAGGCCGTCCTTTCCGGTCTAGACCTCCGTTTCCACAATGAACGCGCGGCCCTGGTCGGCCGCAATGGCGTCGGCAAGACGACCCTGTTGCGGCTGATCGCCGGCGATCAGGCCCCAACCAGCGGCAGCGTCACCGTCAATGGCACCGTCGCACGGTTGCGTCAGGCGGTACAGTTCGGCGCCGATCAGCGCATCGCCGACCTTTGGGAAGTGGCCGACGCCATCGACCTGCTCCGTCAGGCCGAAATCGGCGACGCCACAGCAGATCAGCTCGCCAAAGCGGACTGGACACTGGAAACGCGCATGGCCGCAGCATTGGATCGGGTCGGCCTCGACGCCGGACCGGACACGCTTTTGCGGTCATTATCGGGGGGACAGCGGACCCGCGCCGCATTGGCCGGCGCGATCCTCGACACACCCGATTTCCTGCTGCTGGACGAGCCGACCAACAATCTCGACCGTGCTGGACGTGCCGCCGTCGCCGATCTGGTTTCAGGATGGCATGCCGGCCTGATCCTGGTCAGCCATGATCGTGAACTGCTGGAACAGGTCGATGCGATCGTCGAACTGTCCGGCCTTGGCGCCCAGCGCTATGGCGGCAACTGGACCGATTATCGCGCGCGCAAGGCGGTGGAACTCGCCGCTGCCGCCCAGGAACTGGACAGCAGCGAGCGACAGGTGAAGCAGGCCGCGCGCAAGGCCCAGGTGGCAACCGAACGGCAGCAGCGCCGCGACGCGGCCGGCGCGCGCAAGGGCGCACGCGGCGACATGCCCCGTATCCTGATCGGTGCCCGCAAGAACCAGGCCGAAGCCTCCTCCGCAGCCAGCCGCCAGATCGCCGAACGGCTGCGTGACGCCGCCGAGGAGCAAGCCCGCGCCGCGCGCGACCGGGTCGAGATAGTGGAACCGATCCGCCTCGACCTGCCCTCGACCAGGCTGGCACCGGGCCGTACCATCCTTCGCCTTGACCATGTGACCGTCGGCCATGATCCCGAACGGCCATTGCTGTGCGATTTCAGTCTGCTGGTCGAAGGGCCGGAGCGGATCGCGATTGCCGGCCCCAACGGGTCGGGCAAGACCAGCCTCCTCGACACCATTGCCGGAACCCTGCCACCGCTCGCCGGCCATGTCCTGCGACCGGTCCCCCATGCGATGCTGGACCAGACCGTCGCGCTGCTCGATCCGGATCACTCGATCGCCGACAATTGCGCCCGGCTACATCCCGAACTGGATGACAATGCCTGCCGTGCCCTGCTCGCCGCCTTCCGTTTCCGGGGCGACGCGGCGCTGCAGCGGGTCGGTGCCCTCAGCGGCGGCCAGATGCTGCGTGCCGGCCTGGCCTGCGTGCTGGGCAGCGCACCGCCGCCGCTGTTGATCCTGGACGAACCGACCAACCATCTCGATCTCGACGCGATCGAAGCGGTGGAAGCCGGTCTGCGCGGTTATGACGGGGCCTTGCTGGTGGTCAGCCATGATGAACGCTTCCTCGATGCGATCGGCATTACCCGGCGGATCACCCTCCTGCCCCCCAATCAAGCGTCCGGATCGGGGGACCGATCAATCGCACGCCCGCAATTTTCCTGATGCGGGTCTCCGCGACCATGGCACTATGGCAGCGGACAGGATGGAGAGGCTGATGGCTCGCGCATCGCAGGAAAGCGCCTTTGCCCGGATCGAGGCGGATCTGGATTTCCCGGCCGCGCGGGTGCGCATGATCCGCTATCGGCAATCCGGGCCGGTTGACATCATCGGCGCGCCAAGCGGTTACCGGCTTGAACTTGGCCTGCTGCCACGGCCCCAAAGCGGCCAGGCCGGCTTTCCCGACCGTTGGGGCGCGACCCGGTTCGAGCCGATCGGCGAGATGTTCCTGGTGCCCCCGGGCGAGGCCATACGTGCACGGGGTGAAGCGATCGACCAGCTCGCGATCATCTGCGAGTTCGAGCCGGAGGCGCTGGCGCATCGGGGCGTACCCTGCCCGCCGGCCTCCAGCGCGGATCTGGGCCGCCATCTGGATATCGCCAGCCCGGCGATCAAGGCTTCGCTCCGTCGCATCCATGACGAGATCCGCAATCCAGGCTTCGCCAGCGATGCGCTGTGCGAATTGCTGGCGATGCAGGTGGCACTGGACCTTGCCCGCCATTGTCGCGCGGACGACAGCATTCCGGCCGGTGGCCTGGCCCCTTGGCGCCTGCGCCGCATCGACACCCGCCTGGCCGATGGGTCCGGCCCGCCCAGCCTGGATGAACTGGCCCGGCTGTGCGGCCTGTCGGTGCGACAGATGACGCGGGGCTACCGCGTCAGCCGCACCCGTTCGATCGGCGACGACATCGCCCGCCAACAGATTGCCCGCGCCCGGACCCTGCTCGCAGAATCCATGCCGGTAAAGCAGGTCGCACATGCGCTCGGCTTCGCTGCGCCGGCCAATTTCACCGCCGCCTTCACCCGTGCCACCGGGGAAACACCCCGCCAATACCGGCAGCGGATTGCCGCCGAACGCTAGCCGATCGCGATCGCTTCCGGCGTGGAGCGTTCCAGCATGCCATAGGCACTCTGCCCATCCCAGCGATAGCGCGCGCCGGTCTGCTGCAGGTTGAACCCACCCATGTCAGGATTGCCGATGCGAAAGGTCGACAATGCGGTCGCGCCCTCGATCCGGGCGATGCCCAATTCTGTCTCCAGTTCCAGCGAGGCGTCGTCGCCCTGCCCGATTGCCCGCGTCAGCCAGGGTGATCGCACCGCCCGCGCCGGGTACATGCGGCCATCCTGATAGACATAGCCCTCATTATAGCCGTCCGATCCGTCCTCGCGCGGCGGATAGGCGATATAGCCGAAGGCGCGGCCGTCGGGGAACAGCGCCGATTGCCAGCAATGCCCCCGAAAGCCGGCCAGCGGCCTTATGCTCTGGCGATGGATGCGCGAGCCCACGGCACGGAAATCCCGGGTCTGCCCGTCGATCTCCAGCCAGCCCTTGGCCCGGAACATCTGTTCGATCCGATAGCCCACGCCCATATTCGCCGCCTCGATCGCCGCCTCCGCCGACATCTTCGCAACCCGTTCGGGCGCATTGTCCTGTACCCAGGCCGGGGCAGCCATGCTGAGTTCCGCCTCGAACCGGATGGGACTGCGGCGGGACGGATCGACCGCCTGGCCAATCTGTGCCGCGACATCGCTGTCGACCGCCACGCCGTCGAAACCGACCGACCAGCGACGGAATGGCTCGATACAGCGAAAAACCAGCGGTCCCGCGCCCAGGATGCTCGGCTGCCCATCCGGGCCGATGGCCGATGGCGCGGCCCCGATATCGGCGGCATTGAGAACACGCCCGTCGGGAAAGGCGAAATTGGCCTGGAAACGGCGTTGCACCCAATTGCTGGCCTCCGCCTCGATACCAATGCGGGGAAAGCCGAAACTGCCATCCTCGGCGAACAGCCAGATCGATGCGCTTTCCCGCATTTCCGGATCGTCCGGCCGGGACGGGAACATCAGATCCTGCTCCGGGCGCAGCCCGCCGGTCCAGTCTTTCGCGGTCATTCTCATCTCCCCTTCAGGCCGTCGCGACATCCAGATCGAAGCGCCGGGCGTAGAAATCGAACCGGTCCCGCAGCCCCTGCCGGTCCAACCCGAACTCGGCGGGATCGACGCGATGCACACCATGTTTGTCGCGCGGGCTCGACGCCCGCCAGGCTGCGATCCGGGTCCGCGTCTCGTCGGTCAGTTCTTCGCCCATGAAGGCATAGAGCGCCGCCAGCACCGGATAGGGATCGCGCTGGACCGCCGCGAAATCGATGTCGAAGAAACGATGATCCTGCCCGCTATCGCGGAAGGCGATCATCCGCCGCATGCCGGTTTCGCAGAAATCGGCCGTCACCGCACCGATCCACGCCTTGTCGAGCCGGTCGGTGAAGGGCGCGCTGAGTTCGGCATAGAGATCGCTGACCGACGGGATCACATCCGCCACATTACGATGCGTCATCCAGAAGCGCGCGTCGGGAAACACCTGGTCGAGCGCGTCGATGAACAGGATATGGGTGGGGTTCTTCAACCGCCAGCGGCGCGGCGGACAATGCCATTGCAACAGCTTGAGCACCCGCTTCACATAGCTGTAGGTCGGCACCAGATCGGCCCGGTGGTTGAACCAGTCGATATAGGCGGGAATATGGGCGGTTGCCTGAAATAGCTGCGACTTGAAGTCGAACCCCATGAAGGTCTGGCATTCGGTCGGCGAGGTCGCCGTACTGGGTACCATCTGGCGCATGCGCGGAAAGAGGCGGTTGCGCTGTGCCATCGCCGCCTCCGCCTCTGCGATGCGGCGATCATCATATTGGGTAGCGCTCTCTGGCGGCGGACAGGGTTTGCGCCCTTCCCAGTTGCGGATCACGCGGACCGCGGGATCCTGCGCCAACATGCAGGACAAGGGCGTCGATCCGGTGCGCGGCAGTCCGAGGCCGATCAGCGGCGCGACGATCTGCTCCTCGTCAATTTCCGGATGCTGGCGATACCAATGTTCCACTTCCAGCCGGCTGGAAAGGAACGCGACGATCTGGGCATCGAACGCCGCGCGTCCAAGGTCGTTGAAGCCTGCTTCCGCATCCGCCGACGCGATGAGGATATCAAGCCCCTCGCGAAAACCATCCGCGCCGAAATCGGCCAGACCCGTCGCCTGACGAGCCTGGTCGATGAGCCGTGACATATGGTCCATCCTCGCATCCTCCCGCACGCCGCCACATCGACGCCCTGCTCCGGCACAGGATCGCAATCCAGGACGGGAAGGACAATGCCGCCCGACTGGGCGATCGGGACAAAATTATGGTTGCGGGACATAAAGCCCCGCGCCCTCTTCAGCGCACGGCGAGGGCTGTCGTCAGCGCGCCTGCATCATCGCCGACGATCAGGTGTAACCATCCGTTGGCGCGGTCCGGGATCACCCATGCCTTCACCCCGGCTTCGCCCAGCCGGACAGCATCGATCGCGTCGACGCGGTCCAGCCGCACCAGGACCCGCGCGCCCCGCTGCTCGACATCGCGCACGCCAGCGCCACGCAGTAGCGCGATCAGGGCGGCAGCCCCCGAATGCTCCGATGCGAAAGCCTCAGCGCCGGCCAGCGCATTGCGTATTTCCGCCGCGACCTGGTCCGCCACCGGCCCCAGCACCACCTGGAAGCCGCCGTCGCGCAGACGAACGATGCCGCGCGCACCCAGCGCCCGCAACCGCGCCTCGTCAACGATCGCGCTGTCGCCCAGCACCAGACGCAGCCGGGTGGTGCAGGCATCGACCGACCGGACATTGGCTTTCCCGCCCAACGCCGCGACCATCGCCGGCCCGCGCGCGCCGGCCACGCTTGGCATGCCCGCCGCAGCGGCGGGTTCATCCTCGCGCCCCGGCGTCTTCAGGTTGAAGCGGCGGATGCACCAGCTAAAGGTCACATAATAGACAGCGAAATAGACCGCCCCCACCGGGATCAGCATCAGCGGCCGGGTCGCAAGGCCATAGTTCATCAGATAGTCGAACAGGCCGGCGGAAAAGCCGAAGCCCAGCTTCACGCCCAGCGCGTCCATGACGACCATCGACAGGCCGGTCAGCACCGCATGGACGACATAGAGGATCGGCGCCAGGAAGATGAAGCTGAACTCGATCGGCTCGGTCACGCCGGTGAGGAAGGAGGTGAGCGCGAGGCTGAGCAGCAGGCCACCGACCCGCTTGCGCCGATCGGGCAAGGCGGTGCGATACATGGCGAGGCAGGCGGCGGGAAGACCGAACATCATCACCGGGAAGAAGCCCGACATGAAGCCGCCGGCGGTCGGATCACCAGCGAAGAAGCGCTTGATATCGCCGGTCGCGCCATGGAAATCGCCGAGCAGGAACCAGGCGACATTGTTGATGATATGGTGCAGCCCGGTAATCAGCAGCAGCCGGTTCAGCAGGCCAAAGACGAACAGGCCGAGCGGCCCGGCCGCCACCACCCATTGGCTCAGGCGATCGATCCCCGCTTCGATCCAGGGGAAGCCCAGGCCGAACATCAGCGCGCCGAACAGGCCGGCCAGCCCCGCGACGATCGGCACGAACCGCCGCCCGGCGAAGAAGGCCAGATAATCGGGCAGCTTGATGTCCGAAAAGCGGTTGTAGAGCAGCCCCGCGACGATGCCCGACAGGATGCCGGCGGGTACCGAGACCTTGGCGATTTCCTTGGCGCGCCAGGCGGCCTGCGCTGCCTCCGCCACGTCGGGCGGCAGGACCAGCAGCACCTTCGCGCCTTCGGTCGTCACCAGATAGGCGATCACGCCGGCTAGGCTCGCCGCGCCATGATTTTCGCGGGCGAGGCCCACGGCGACACCGGCCGCGAAGAGCAGGCCGAGATTGGAGAAGATCGCGTCGCCCGCCGCCGCGACGAAGGGAATGGCGAGCATGTCGGGCTGACCAAGGCGCAGCAGCAGCGCCGCGATCGGCAACACCGCGATCGGTAGCATCAGCGCCCGGCCGAGCGGTTGCAGCCGGGCCAGCAGGGTGGCGGGACGGAAGCTCATGCCAGGACTCCTTGGGCCATCGCGCGCACGGCGGTAGGGCTTTCGGCGGCGCAGGCGCGCTCCGCCAGGTCGATGCAGCGATCCATGTCGAGCGTGCGTACCACCGCCTTCAATCGGGCGATGGCGGCCGGGGTGGCCGACAATTCGGTGATGCCAAGGCCAATCAGGATCGGCGCGGCGAGCGGGTCGGAGGCAAGGCCGCCACAGACGCCGGCCCAGCGGCCATGGCGCTGCGCCCCGCGCCCGACTTCACGGATCAGGCGCAGCACCGCGGGATGCAGCGCATCGATCCGGTGCGACACCGCCGCGTTACCGCGATCGACGGCCAGCACATATTGGGTCAGGTCATTGGTGCCGATCGACAGGAAATCGGCCTCGGCCGCCAGCATGTCGGCCAGCATCGCCGCCGCCGGCGTCTCGATCATCACGCCCAGCGGCACCGGCGCATCGATACCCAGCGCTGCCTTTTCCGCGTCCAGCATCGCCCTGATCGCGCGATAGTCGGACAGGTCGACGATCATCGGCAGCATGATGCGGCACTGGTCCGCCGGCACGGCGCGCAGGATCGCGCGCAATTGGACCTGCATCAGGTCCGGCCGGGCGAGGCTGAGGCGCACGCCGCGCAGGCCCAGCGCCGGATTTTCCTCCGCCGCCATCGGCAGATAGGGCACCGGCTTGTCGCCGCCAATGTCGAGCGTCCGCACGATCAGCGGTCGATCGCCCAATGTCGTTGCGATACCGGAATAAATTTCCCTTTGCTCGGCCTCGTCCGGCGCCTCCTCCCGCTCCAGGAACAGGAATTCGGTGCGCAACAGGCCGCAGCCCTCGGCCCCGGCCGTCACGGCGGCGGCGGCATCGGCCTGCGATCCCAGATTGGCGAAAATCTCGATCCGGGTGCCGTCCGCCATGCGGCAATCGGCATGGGCCTGCGCCCGGTCGCGGCTGCGCTGCTCGCGCGCCGCGGCAATCCGCTCGCTGACCTCGGCCAGCGTATTCACGCCCGGATCGGCATCGATCCGCGCCCCGTCCGCGTCGAGAATGACCGTCCGCCCTTCGGCGATGGCCAGCACATCCCGCCCGGCGGCGACCAGCATCGGGATGCCGGCCGACGCCGCGAGGATCGCGACATGAGAGGTGGGACCGCCGGCCGCCGTGCAGATTCCGGCCAGACGGTCCCTATCGAGCGCCAGGAACTGCGAGGGGAGCAGATCCTCGGCGATCAATATGCTTTGTGGGGGCAGCGTCGGCACCGCGCTGGCCTGGGTACCGAGCAGGGCGGCGATCAACTGCCGCTCGATGTCGATAAGATCGGCGATACGCTCCATCAGCAGCGCATCGCCGGTCGCGCGGATCGCCTCCGCCGCCTGCGCGGTCGCATGGCGCCAGGCGAAGGCCGCGCTGCGCCCGGCATCGATCTGATGCCCGGCAGCCTCGGCCAGTTCCGGGTCCGCCAGCAACGCGCGATGCGCCGCCGCGATTTCGGCGACCAGGCCATGACCCGCCGACAGTTCGGCATCGACCGCCGCCATCGCGCGGGCGAGCGCGGCATGTTCGGCCGCACCGCCCTGCCCGTCGCTTGGGACATCGACATCAGCAACGCGGAGCTGCACTACCTGGCCGATCGCCAGGCCCGGCGCGGCCGTCACCGGCCCATGTAGCGACACGACCGGTGCCGGCGCAGGATGATCGGCCTTCGCCTCCTCGCCCAGGCCCGCTTCGATCAGCGCCACCAGCGCCTCGACCGCTGCGCGGGCATCGCTACCCTCGCCCCGAATGATGATCTCATCGCCGCAACGCACGCCCAGACCAAGCAGCCCGACCGTGCTGCGCGCATTGACGCTCTTGCCGTCCCGCACGATCGCCACCGGCGCGACGAAGGTCCGCAGCAGCGCCGCGATCCGCGCCGCCGGGCGGGCATGGATGCCATGGGGCGCATCGACCCGCACCGCGCGCTCATGACTGTCGCCTTCGCTGTCACCCTTGGCCGCCACCGGCGCCAGCGCCGTGATCCGCGCGACGCCATCATTCCAGCCGACCAGTCGATCAAGCGGCTCCAGCGACAGGGCATAGCCCTCGCCGGCCAGCACCACCGGCGTGATCAGCGCCTTGGCCCCTTCCGCCACGGCATCGAGGTCGAAACCGATCAGCAGGTCTCCGGTCGCCACGGCATCGCCCGGCTTCACTTGCGGCGTGAAGCCCTTGCCGCCCAGCGTCACCGTCTCCAGCCCGACATGGATCAGCAGTTCCGCGCCATTGGCCAGGCGCAGCGAGACCGAATGGCCGGTCGGCGCCACCGTCAGCACGGTCGCATCGGCCGGCGCGCGGACTTCGCCCACGATCGGGTCGATGGCAAAGCCCTCGCCCATCATCCGTTCGGCAAAGACCGGATCGGGCACGCTTTCGATCGGCGCCAGCCAGCCCGCCAGGGGCGCGCGCAACGTCACGCTGGCCATCATCCCGCTCATGGGATCAGTTCCACCTGCTTGATCGCCCATAGAGGCTCAACATCCTTCGCCGTATAGGTGATGCACAAATTCTGCTTGCCGCCGCGTGGCGCGATCGGCGCGACCAGACGGGTCACTTCCGGGTTTCCGACCGCCGGCCCCAGCGGCAGCACGGCGATGCGTTCACCCTCGCAGCTGCCGGCCCGCACTTCCACTTCGCCAGCCGGGGTCGCCGGGGCGCGGAAATGAATGGCGTCGCGATCCTTGCCGATCTGGAAATTGAAGGGCAGCTGGCCGACATCGATCGCGATCCTGGACGCGCCGCCGACCGGAGCGTCGGCATAGAGCCAGCAGGGCTGGAGGATATCGGTCAGGAAATGCGCGCGCTCGCCCTGCGCCGGGGCATCATCCTCCAGCGAGAGCACC